>CAYUSA010000029.1:0-34563 GCA_964447335.1 uncultured Actinomycetes bacterium | reverse complement strand
CGCCGGTGGACGCGGCCTCGGCCGCCGCCTATCTGCACGGGCGGGCGGGAGCGCTCGCGGCCGCTCGCGCGGGCGAGGGCACCACCGCGGGCGACGTGCTGGCGCGGCTCGCGGACGCCCTCGCGGAGGTCCACGGGGCGTGACCCGGTACCGCCCCACCGTGGTCGAGGTCGACCTCGAGGCCGTCCGCCACAACGTCCGCCGGCTGAAGCCGCGGGGCGCCGAGCTCATGGCGGTCGTGAAGGCCGACGCCTACGGCCACGGCGATCTCGAGGTCGCCCGCGCCGCGCTCGAGGCCGGCGCGACCCGGCTCGGCGTCGCCCTCGTCGAGGAGGGCATCGGCCTGCGCGAGGGCGGCATCCAGGCCCCGATCCTCGTGCTCTCCGAGGTCCCTCGCGGCGCCGAGCGCGACGCCCTCGCGTCCGACCTCACGCCCACCGTCTACACGCGGGCCGGCCTCGACGCCCTCGCCGACGCCGCCAAGGCCCTCGCGCCCCAAGCCCCCGTCGGCGTGCACGTGAAGCTCGACACCGGCATGCACCGCGTCGGCCTGTGGCCGCCCGAGGACGCCCCCGCCTTCTGCCGGGCCGTCCTCGACGCGGGCCTCGGCCTCGAGGGCGTCTGGACGCACTTCGCGACCGCCGAGGCCGACGAGCCGACGACGCGCGCGCAGCTCGCCCGGCTCCTCGCGGCCGTCGAGGCACTGAAGGCCGAGGGCATCGCGCCGGGCCTCGTCCACGCGGCCAACAGCGCCGCGACGATCCTGTACCCGGAGAGCCATCTCGACCTCGTCCGGCCCGGCGCCGCCCTGTACGGGCTCGCGGCCGGTCCGGGCCTCGCCGAGGGTCTGCGCCCCGCGATGACCCTCCGCTCGGCGGTCATGCTCGCCAAGCGCCTGCCCGCGGGCGAGCGCGTGTCGTACGGCCACCGCCTCACGCTCGAGCGCGACGCGTGGGTGGCCACCGTGCCCGTCGGCTACGGGGACGGCTACCCGCGGCGGCTGTCCTCTCGCGCCGAGGTGCTCATCGGGGGGCGCCGTCACCGCGTCGCCGGCACCGTGACGATGGACCAGCTCCTCGTGGACTGCGGCACCCACGAGCCGCACGAGGGCGACGAGGTCGTGCTCCTCGGCTCGCAGGGCGACGAGCGCATCACGGCCGAGGAGCTCGCGGACATCGTCGGCACGATCGGCTACGAGATCGCGACCGCCATCTCCGAGCGCGTGCCGCGGGAGCACCGGGGATGACCAAGCGCCGGACCGCGATCGTGACGGCGGGGCTCGCCGCGGGGGCCGTCGCCGGCGGCGTGATCGGCCGCACGGTCCTCCAGCGCCACCGGCACCCGGACCCGGAGGCCGGCGAGCTGCTCGGGCTCCTGCCGCCCGAGGACCTCGGCATGGTGCGCTCCTTCGACGGCACCGAGCTCGCGGTCCGCGCCGCGGGCGACCCGTCCGCCCCGATGCTCGTGTTCGCGCACGGCTTCAGCCTCGACCTCACGACGTGGCACTACCAGTGGACCGCGCTCTCGGAGCGGTTCCGCTGCGTCCTTTTCGACTTCCGCTCGCACGGCCGCAGCGGCGCGGCGGTGCGCGGGGACCTGTCGGTCGCGGCGCTCGCGCACGACCTCGCGGCGGTGCTCGAGACCGTCGCGCCCGACCGCCGAGCGCTCGTCGTCGGCCACAGCATGGGCGCGATGGCCGCTCTCGCGATGGCCGAGTCCCGGCCGGACGTGCTGGCCTCGCGCCTGGCGGGGCTCGCGCTCACCGGGGTCGCGGCCTCGGACCTGTTCCGCGGCGCGATGGGCTCGGTCACCTCGCTCCTGCGGCCGCGCCTCGGCTCGATCCGCGAGGCGGCCGCGAGGGTGAACCGCGTCCGCCGGTACGTCGTCGCGCGCCCGGGCGACATCGGCGGCCTCGCCGCGAGGATCACGCAGTTCGGGCCCGACGCCTCGCACCACATCATCGACCACGTGGTCGGGCTCGCGGCCGGCGCGCCCTCAGCGGTGTGGACGGACGGCCTCGTCGCGCTGATGGACATGGACGTGCGCCACGCCATGCGGCACGTGCACGTGCCTGCGGTCGTGCTCGTCGGCGAGCACGACCGCGTGACGCCTCCCGCCGCGGCCGTCGACCTCGCGGGGGAGCTGCCCGACGGCCGCTTCGAGATGATCCCCGGGGCCGGGCACCTCGCGATGATGGAGCGGCACGAGGAGTTCAACCAGGCGCTGAGCGCGTTCGCGGGCGAGGTGCTCGGAACACGCCGCCGGCGCAAGCGGAGCTCGAAGGAGGACGCATGATCACGCGCATCCCGGGCATCCGGGTCGGCCACGTCACGGACGCCGAGGGCCTCACCGGGTGCACGGTGGTGCTCTGCCCGGCGGGGACCATCGGCTCGGGCGAGGTCCGCGGCGGTGCACCCGGCACGCGCGAGACCGACCTGCTCCGCCCCGGCATGCTCGTCGAGGAGGTGCACGCGATCCTGCTCACCGGCGGGAGCGCGTTCGGCCTCGCGGCGGCCGACGGCGTGATGCGCTACCTGGAGGAGCAGGGCGTCGGGTTCGACGCCGAGGTCGCGAGGGTGCCCATCGTGCCCGCGGCCGTGCTGTTCGACCTCGGGATCGGCGACCCGGGCGCCCGCCCCGGCCCGGACGAGGGCTACGCCGCGTGCGCCTCGGCCTCGCACGAGGTCCCCGAGGGTAGCGTCGGCGCCGGCACGGGGGCGACCGTCGCCAAGGTCCGAGGGCTCTCGCACGCGATGAAGGGCGGCGTCGGCACGGCCTGCCTCGAGCGCGACGGCCTCGTCGTCGGCGCGCTGTTCGCCGTGAACGCCCTCGGCGAGATCGTGGACGACGACGGCGCGGTCCTCGTCGGCGCCCGCGGCGGCGACGGAAGCGAAGCGCCCGAGGCCGCCGAGCCGCCCGACCAGACGCCGCCGGTCGGCAACACCACCATCGGCGTCGTCGCGACGAACGCGCGCCTGTCGAAGGAGCGCGCGCACCTGCTCGCGCTCGCGTGCCACGACGGGCTCGCGCGCGCGATCCGGCCGTCCCATACCATCTGGGACGGCGACACGGTGTTCACGCTCGCGACCGGTGAGGTCGACGCGTCGCAGGCCCTGGTGGAGGAGCTCGCCGAGCAGGTCGTCGCCGAGGCCATCCGCCGCGGCGTGCGGCTCGCGGCAGGCGCCGGCGGGATCCCCGGCATCGGAGACACGCCATGAGCAGGACGTTGGAGGAGGCCGCGCTCGAGGCCTCGACGTGCGTGCGATGCCGCCTCTCGCAGGGCAGGACCCAGGTCGTGTACGGCGTCGGCGACCCGAACGCGGACCTGATGTTCATCGGCGAGGCGCCGGGCTTCCACGAGGACAAGCAGGGGGAGCCGTTCGTCGGAGCGGCAGGGCAGCTCCTCGACCGCATGCTCGCCGAGGCCGAGATCCCGCGTTCGGAGGTCTACATCTGCAATGTCGTATCGTGCCGGCCTCCGGGCAACCGGGACCCGCTCCCGGACGAGATCGAGGCCTGCACGCCCTGGCTCACCGAGCGCATCGAGCTCATCGACCCGCGGGTGATCGTCACGCTCGGGAACTGGGCGACGCGGTTCATCCTCGACAAGCCGGTCTCGATCAGCCGGGTGCGAGGGCAGCGTTTCCCGTGGAACGGGCGGACGGTGATCCCGACGTTCCATCCGGCCGCGATCCTGCACGGTGGCGGGGAGAGCTCGAACCAGATGACCGCCCTTCGGACCGACTTCCAGGAGATCAAGCTCGCCCTCGCCGAGGCGCCGGAGGCGGAAGCGGTCGCCCCCGAGGAGCAGCTCGGGCTCTTCTGATGCTGATCGAGCTCCGCGCCGAGACCGCCGAGGACACCCGCGCGATCGGGCAGGCCCTGGCCTACCTGCTCGAGGCCGGCGACGCCGTCGCCCTCACCGGCGAGCTCGGCGCGGGCAAGACCACCTTCGTGCAGGGCGTGGCGCGAGGGCTCGGGTTCGCCGGCCAGGTCGTCTCGCCGACGTTCACCCTCGTGCGCGAGTACCGAGCCCGCCTCACGGTCCATCACGTCGACGTCTACCGCCTGGACCGCGTGCAGGACGTGCTCGACCTCGGCTTCGAGGAGATGGCCGACGACGAGGGCGTGCTGTTCGTCGAGTGGGGCGACGCCGTCGAGGGGCTCCTTCCCCCCGACCACCTGTCGATCGAGCTCACGGTGCCCGGCGAGGAGGAGGAGCGCGCGCTCGTTGTGACCGGCGCCGGCGTCACGTGGGCCGCCCGGTGGGGGCGGCTGCAGGAGGCGCTCGAGCCCTGGGGGGCGGTCGGGTGATCGTCCTCGGAATCGAGACCTCGACGCCCCAGACCTCGGTCGCGCTCGGCACGGCGACCGAGATCCTCGCGGCGGCCCAGCTCACCGGCAAGGCCCGGCAGGACTCGGTCGTGCCGGCCATCCAGCACCTGCTGAAGTGGAGCGGGCTGGAGCTCTCGGCGGTGGGCGGCATCGCGGTGGGGATCGGCCCGGGCCTGTTCACCGGGCTGCGTGTCGGGGTCGAGGCCGGCAAGAGCCTCGCGCAGGTGCTCGGCGTGCCGATCGTCGGCATCCCCTCGCTCGACGCGCTCGCGTTCGGGGTCCGCCACACGAGCCGGCTCATCTGCGCCGTCATCGACGCCCGGCGCGGCGAGGTCTTCTCCGCCACCTACCGCGCCGTGCCCGGCGGCGTGATGCGCGAGGGCGACCACGTGGTCCAACCCCCCGACCACCTCGTGGCCGAGCTCCAGGCCCGCCGCGAGGACGTGCTGCTCGTCGGGAACGGTGCCATCCTGTACCGGCGGCAGCTCGAGGAGGTGGGCACCGGCGCCGAGTTCGCCTCGGCCGCGTGGGCCCACCCGCAGGCGCAGGCGCTCGTCGAGCTGGCCGTCCCGCGTTTCGTGCGCGAGGAGCACGACCGGTTGTTCGACGTGGTGCCGCTCTACCTGAGGAAGTCGGATGCGGAGATCGCTTGGGACCAGCGACGTCGCGGCGCCTCGTCTTGAGGTGACGCGGATGAAGCGTCGCCACCTGCGCGGCATCATGGCGATCGAGCGTCAGGTCTACCCGCGGCCGTGGAGCCCGAACCTGTTCCTCGCCGAGATGGCCGACAGCCCGAACCGGTGCTACCTCGTGGCGCGCATGGACCGCGAGGTCGTCGGCTACGGCGGGGCCATCTGCTACGGCGAGGAGTCCCACATCACGAACATCGCCGTGGACCCGCTGCAGCACCGGCACGGCATCGGCTCGCGGCTGCTGCGCGACCTCATCGCGGGCTCGGTCGAGATGGGCGCCGACGCGGTGTCCCTCGAGGTGCGGGTGACGAACTGGGGGGCCCAACGCCTGTACGGGCGGTTCGGCTTCCGGCCCGTCGGCGTGCGCAAGAACTACTACCAAGAGATCAACGAGGACGCGCTCATCATGTGGCTCGACAACATCAACGACCTCGAGTACCGCCGGAAGCTGCGGGACCTCATGGCCGAGCTCCCCGAGGGCATCCGCCCGTGACACGCCCGTGAGGGTCCTCGGCATCGAGACGTCGTGCGACGAGACCGCCGTCGCGGTGGTGGAGGACCGCGCGGTGCTGTCGAACGTCATCTCGAGCCAGGCCGACCTGCACGCGCGGTTCGGCGGCGTCGTCCCCGAGCTCGCGAGCCGAGCGCACGTCGAGGCGCTGAACCCGCTGCTCCAGGAGGCGCTCGAGCGCGCGGGGTGCCGGTTCGCCGACCTCGACGCGGTGGCGGTCACGGTCGGCCCTGGGCTGGTCGGCGCGCTCCTCGTCGGCATGGCGGGGGCGAAGGCGGTCGCGCTTGCGACCGGCGCCGCGTTCATCGGCGTGAACCACCTCGAGGGCCACATCTACGCGAACTTCCTCGAGCACGGTGCGCCCGAGCCGCCGTACGTGTGTCTCGTCGTCTCGGGCGGGCACACGATGCTCGTGCACATGCCGGCCGAGCACCACTACGAGGTCCTCGGGCAGACCGTGGACGACGCGGCGGGGGAGGCCTTCGACAAGATCGCGCGGTTCATGGGGCTCGGGTTCCCCGGGGGCCCCGCGCTCGACGCGCTGGCTCGCGAGGGGAACCCCGACGCGGTGCGGTTCCCGCGTGCGATGCTCGACTCCGGCGACTACGGGTTCTCGCTCTCGGGCCTGAAGACATCGGTGCTGCGGCACGTGAAGGCCGAGCACGAGGCCGGCCGGGCGGTGGGCCCGGCGGATCTCGCGGCGTCGTTCCAGGAGGCCATCGTGGACGTGCAGGTGACCAAGACGATGCGCGCCGCGCGCGAGAAGGCCGTCGGCACGGTGCTGCTCGGCGGCGGGGTCGTCGCGAACACGCGCCTGCGCGAGCGCATGGAGCGAGCGGGCGACGACGCCGGCGTGCGGGTCCTGTTCCCCTCGATGCCCCTGTGCACCGACAACGCCGCGATGATCGCGTGCGCCGGCGCGTCCCGGCTCGAGCGCGGCGAGCGCACGACGTTCGAGGTCGCCGCCGACCCGGGGCTGGAGCTCGCCTCGTGACGACCTTCCTCGTGACCGGCGGCGCGGGGTTCATCGGCTCCCACGTGTGCGACCGCCTCCTCGCCGAGGGCCACCGCGTCGTCGCCGTCGACGACCTGTCCACCGGCCGGATCGCGAACCTCGTCGAGGCACGCGGCTACGGCAAGGAGTTCACCTTCTTCAACATGGACGTGCGCGCCGAGGGCATCCTGCCGCTGTTCGAGCGCCACCGCCCCGAGGTAGTCATGCACCTCGCCGCGCAGTCCGGCGTGCGGCCCTCGCTGGGCGACCCCGTGAACGACGCGAGCATCAACGTGATGGGCCTGCTGAACGTGCTCGAGTGCTCGGCGAAGAGCGGCGTCCGGAAGATCGTGTACGCGGCCTCGGGCGGGACGATGTACGGCGAGCCGAAGAGGATCCCCGTGAAGGAGAGCGCGGCCGGCCAGGCTCGCCCGCAGTCGCCCTATGGCGTCAGCAAGAAGGTCGGCGTGGACTACCTCGCGTACTACGAGCGGTACCGGGGCCTGGACTTCACCGCCGTCGCGCTCGCGAACGTGTTCGGCCCTCGGCAGGACCCGACCGGCGAGGCTGGGGTCGTCGCGATCTTCTCGGCGAAGATGCTGGCCGGCGAGCAGCCGACGATCTTCGGCGACGGCAACCAGACCCGTGACTACGTGTTCGTGGACGACGCGGTCCACGCGTTCGCGCTCGCGGCCGAGCGGGGGAGCGGCCTCCTGGTGAACATCGGGACCGGGATCGAGACCTCGGTCAACGCGCTGTTCAAGATGATGGCCGAGATCACTGGGTTCTCCGGGCAGCCGGCCTCGGGGCCGGTCCCGCCGGGCGAACTGCGCCGCATCGCCCTGGACAACTCGCTGGCAGCCCAGATCCTCGGCTGGAAGCCCTGGACCCACCTCGAGGACGGCTTGGGCGAGACCGTGGCGTACCTGCGTGGGATCTGAGGGTCGGGGAGATGATCGGGCCGCCTACGAGTGAGGCTCCGAAGCTCCGTCACCTAGAGCCGGGCGGAGGTGGGCGAGCAGCTCCTCGGGATCCTTCCCGGTCTCGAGGGCGAGCCGCTCCAGCTCTTCAGGACCCAGCCTGACGACGTCCGTCGGCCTCCCGGCGCGGTTGCGCACCCCGCTCATGCGGTCCTCGAGCACGCGCCGCACGTCCTCCTCCAGGTCGGGCAGAACGATCATCAGGCGCGTCAGGTCGATGACGACTCCGCCCATCTCCCGACGCGAGGCCGCGGTGAGCGCCTCCGTGAGGAGAGGACCTGGCTCCTCACCGTAGAACGACGCGAGTCGACAGAACCGCTCGACCGTGATCTTGCGCTCACCGCGTTCGTAGCCGGCGATGGAACTGGGCTTGTAGCGGCCCCCGGATGCCTTCTCGACCTGCCTGAGCGTCAATCCGCGCCCAAGTCGCGCGCGCCTGAGCGCGCGTCCGAGTTCCACGGTGAGCTGCTCCATCGCACCAGCCGTCGCGCCCCGTCCCTCCGCATACGGCGCGATGTATCTTACGCGCCCGGGCACGGGCGGGCCAGCTACCGAGGTAGTGCATACGCATTACTCACGCGACCTGTTCCGGGTAGGCGGCACTGGAAAAGGGCCTTCTGAGCAGGGCATCTGCCGGCCGTTGCCTGAACGCGGAACGCGTTCTAAAGTAGTAAGCCTTCGGGGGATCCGGACAAGGACGGCGGGGGATGGGGATCACATCGGAAGCGGGCTGGCCGGGGGACTCCCGGTCCGGAGTGGCACGGGACGGTTTCGTCGAGATCCGCGTGGACGATGAGGGGCCGGGCGTCACCCTAACGGAATGGGACACGATCTTCGACCCCTTCGTGCGAGGCGAGGCGGGGCGTCTGTCGGCGCGGGAGGGCAAAGGCCTCGGTCTGTTCATCGCCCGCCGGGTGATCGAGGCGCACGGGGGCAGGGTCCTGGTCGAGTCCACCGGGACCGGTGCCACCTTCACCATCGAGGTGCCCATCGGCCGGAGTGCGAGTGACGAGGGACACCGGAGAGCTTGGACATGACCCGAGCCCTGATCGTCGGCGACCACGCGCTGTTCGCCGAGGCGATCAGCGCCATCCTGGAGTATGAGGGATGCGAGGTCGTCGACGTCGTCGCCACAGGCCACGAGGCGCTCGAGGCGGCGCGGCGTGTCCATCCCGCCCTCGTCCTGATGGACCTCGGGCTCCCCGACCGGAGCGGCGTGGAGGTCGGCATGGCGATCCTCGCGGAGAACCCGTCGACGGAGCTCCTGGCCGTATCGGCGTTGAACGATCCCGAGCCGGTGAGAGAGGCGCTTCGGGCGGGTTTCCACGGCTACGTGACGAAGGAAGCCGGCATCTCGTATCTCGTCCGGTCGCTGGGCGCCGTGATCGAGGGACACACCGTCATCCCCCGGGAGGCCGGTCGACGCGTCGCGGCGGACGATCCCGGACAGCGGCAAGCGCTCCAGCTCGCCGCCCGCCTCACGCCCCGAGAGCGGGAGATCCTGCAGCTCCTGGTGCAGGGTTCGACGACGAAGGACATCGCCGGCCGTCTGCACATCGCACCTAACACGGTGCGCAGCCACGTCCAGGCGCTGCTCTCGAAGCTCCAGGTGCACTCTCGGCTGGAGGCCGTCGCTTTCGCGACGCGCCACGGCCTGACGTTCCTCATGGGTCCGAGTCGCCCCCAGGGTCCTGGCCGGCTTGGGCCCCCCGCGCGGAGGGTCCGAACGGACTAGTGCGAAGGTCCCTCCCGCTGTCACCCATCTGCATGAAGACGCTGTAGCCCATGCGACTGATAATGGGGGTCGGCGGGGGTCCCCCTCAAGGGGGGTTCGGCAACGAGCCCGGTCTTCGCCACAAGGGGCGCAGGAGGAGGGGCGGCGGTCTTGAGTAGTGGTCCTCTTGGGGTTAACGCTACCCCGTTCCCGGAGCCATTGGCGCTGGGATCCCCGGGGAAGCCAGCTTCGCTGGGCGCGTTGCCGATCTCGGGAGGGGGCGCCGGGGAGGCGGTGATCGACCTCAGGTCGGATCCCGTTGTCGATCTCCGCTTGATTGAGGCCCCAGAGCGGCCCGTCGAGCGCCGGGGACTGCTGGACGCTGCCCGGTGGCAGCTCATCGTCAAGCGCGAGATCGACGTCTTCGTGAGCTTCCTGCTCCTCCTCCTCCTGCTCCCGCTCTTGCTGATCACGGCCGCTGCGATCCGACTGACGTCCCGGGGGCCGGCGCTCTACGTGCACGAGCGGATCGGGCGTGACGGGGAGCCGTTCCGGATGTTCAAGTTCCGGTCCATGCGGGTTCAGGCGCATGAGGGCCGTGACGAGGTCTGGCACCTGAACGAGGCCGGGGGCCCGGTCTTCAAGATCCACGACGACCCCCGGATCACCGGGATCGGACGCGTGATCCGCAAGCTGTCCATCGACGAGCTCCCGCAGCTCCTCAACGTCCTTCGGAGAGACATGAGCCTCGTGGGTCCACGTCCGCCGCTGCCGGAGGAGTACGAAACCTACGGTCCCCGCGAGCACCAGCGTCTGGCCGTGACGCCGGGTATCACGTGCATCTGGCAGGTGAGCGGTCGCTCGGACGTGGACTTCGACACGTGGGTGGACATGGACCTGGAGTACATCGCGGACTGGAGCTTGCGCCAGGACCTGAAGCTCCTGCTCCTCACGATCCCGGCGGTGGTGTCCGGTCGTGGCGCCTACTGACGGCCTAGTGCATCGGACCCGCCCGCTCGAGGCGGTCGTACTATCGTTGCGTGGCTCCGGCCCCGGTAGCCTCGTGCCCTCGACGTAGGAGGACCTCGTCGGTTGGATCACCCACAGCAGCCCAGGCCCGCCGGGTTCACCGGCCGTGTAAGGGGGAACTCGAGATGACCATCCCGAAGCGGATCGCCTTCGGGAACCGTGTCATCCTAGGGGGGTCGTTCACGTCGATCCGGACCTCCGGGACACCACAGCGAGGATGGAGATCAAGATGAGGGCACGGCGGCAGCACAGCGCACGACACGCGGTCTCGATCCTGGGGCTGATCGCCCTGATCGCGGGGACGATGCTGGCGATGGTCGCACCGGCGGCATACGCCACGCAGCCGGTGCCCGGGCACACCGGGCTCGTGCCGGACGCGGTGCGCACCGACACGCCGCGCATCGAGACCGGCGCGGTCGTCGACATCGAGGTCGTCGGCAACCGCGTGTACCTCGCCGGCAGCTTCACCTCGATTCGCAACGCCACCGGCACCGCCGTCGTCCAGCCGTACCTCGCGGCGTACAACATCGACACCGGCCTGCTCGACATGGGCTTCCGGCCCGCGATCGCCGGCACCGTCCAGGCCGTCGAGGCCTCTCCCGACGGCTCCGCGCTCTACATCGCGGGCACGTTCAACACCGTCAACGGCGTCACCAAGCGCAAGATCGCCCGGATCAACCCCGCCACGGGCGCCACGGTGACCGGCTTCACGGCGCAGGCCAACTCGCGCGCAACCGCGATCGCAGTCAGCGACAGCTGGGTCTACGTGGGCGGCTTCTTCAGCGCGGTCAACGGCACGAGCCGCGGCCGCCTCGTCGCGCTCAACCCCACCACCGGCGCGGTCGACCCGGGTTTCAACCTGCCCGTGACCGAGGGCATCGGGCCCGGCGGCGTGCTGAAGGTCATGCAGCTCCAGCTCACCTCCGACGACGCGACCCTGCTGGTGGTGCACACCGGCCGCAACGTCGCAGCCCAGGCCCGCACCGGGGTGGCGCTCATCGACACCGCCGCCAAGTCGCTACGGCCCTGGCAGACGACCCTGTACGCGGACTACCTGCCCCTCGTCGGCGGCGTGACCCGAGTGTTCAACGGCGACATCTCTCCCGACAACTCGTACTTCGTCGTGGTGAGCGGCTCGGGCGGTGACCGGCCGCCGATCAACGACACCGCGGTCGCCTTCCCGCTCGCAGGCGGCGCCGGCGTCCAACCGCTCTGGGTCTCCCGGCACTTCGACAGCGTGTACGCCGTGGCGATCACCGAGACCGCGGTCTACGTCGGCGGTCACTTCCGCTGGCAGGAGTCGCCGACCGCGACCCAGCCCTGGCCCGGCCTCGATACGGTCTCCTACGGGTGGGGCACCGGGCTCGGTGCGGCGGTCCTGGGCGACGAGGTCGTGCGCCGCGACATGATCGGCGCGCTCGACCCGGTCACCGGCACCGCGCTCCCGTGGAACCCGGGAGCCGAGGCCTTCGAAGGCGTCAAGCACCTCGAGGCGGTGCCTCGCGGCCTGCTCATGGGTCACGACGGCTCCGTCATCGCCGGCCAGGCCATCGGCCGCCATGGCTTCTTCGACTTCGAGCGCACACCGCCCCCGTCCCCCGCCGAGACGTGGATCGACAACCCGTTCGAGGGCGGCACCGTGGGCGCCGAGGTTCCGCTGGCCTTCGAAGGCCGCGCGAGCGCGCCCTCGGGCGTGAACCGCGTGCAGCTCGAGATCGTCGACCGCGGCAACGGCCAGTACCTCCAGGACGACGGCGTCACGTTCGCTTCTGCCTGGAACGCGATCAACGCCACCCTGGACGCACCCGGAGCACCCGAGACCACCTGGTCGTTTGAGTCCCCCGGCATCCCCGACGGCCAGTACCGGGTGTACGCCCGAACCTTCGCGACGAACGGCAGCCGCGACTCCACCAAGGCGTCGGCGAAGTTCGAGACCGTGCTCCTCGGCGACCCGACCCCGGAAACCCGCATCATCCAGCCGCTGGCGGGACCCGTCACCACCAACACGTTCCTGATCCAGGGGACCGCCAACGACGACTCCGGAGTTCTGGGCATCACGCTCAACGCCCGCGAGGTAGAGACGAACCTGTACCTCCAGGACGACGGCACGCTGCGGCCGGAGTGGAACACCTTCTCGACCGTCCCGCTCAACCCGGGCGAGCCGGCGGTGTCCTGGGAGTACGAGATCACGCTGCCGGACGGCAGCTTCCAGGTGTACGCGACGGCCCAGGATGACTCGGGCCAGAGCGATCTGCGCCCCGCCGCGCGCACGTGGGCCGTGTCGGCGACCAACGTCGCGCCATCGATCACGCTCACCACGCCGGTGACGAGCACCATCGTCGCGCCGAACACGCAGGTGCTCATCGAGGGTACCGCGACCGACGACACGTCAGTGCGCAGGGTGGAGGTGAGCGTCCGCAACAACAACACCCAGCAGGGTGTGCAGATCGACGGCACCTGGGGTCCCGTCCCCGCCTACTACCTGATCACGCCGCCCAACACCGATGCGCTGAGCGTGCCGTTCTCGTACACCACGCCACCGCTCCCGATCGGGACCTACACGATCCGGGTGCGCGCCGAGGACGACCTGGGCACGAGGACCCCGACGACCGCAGTGCCCCCGTCGACCGTCGTGCAGCCGAACGTCACCCTGACCGTCGGCTTCGCCGGGGACGCTCTGCCCAACACCCTGCTCGACTTCGCATCGACCACCCAGGACTACGACAGCTTCACGCTCCCGATCACCGGCAGCGCCACCGACAACCTCGGGGTGAGCGGCGTGAAGCTCGTCGTGTTCAACAACGCCACGCGGCGGTACATGACCAGCACCGCGGGCGGCGACTCGCTCGTGTACACGCTCATCGACACGCCGGTCGCGTCGCCGGGCGCCACGAGCACGACGTTCACGTCGACCTTCACCCTGCCCGGGCCGGGCGACTACCGGATCACCGCGATCGCGGTCGACTCGATGGGCCAATACGACGCGAGCACCACCGGGGCGACCGCTCGCTACCAGATCTTCCCTGGTGACGCCGACCCGACCTTGATGCTCGATCTCCAAACGCCCGTGAACGGTGCCACGCTGACCAACTTCATCCCGATCGGCGGGCGAGCCACCGACGACGTGGGCATCAGCCGGGTCAACATCACCGTGCAGAACCAGACGACCCTGCAGTTCCTGCGGTCCGACGGGACGATGGGGGCGGCCGAGACGAACCCGCTGTCGGCGTTCCTGACCAACCCGGGTGGTGTCGGTTCGAACTTCAACTACTCGACGCCGACGCTCGCTCCGGGCACGTACATCGTGAAGGTGTGGCCGACCGACAGCGTGACCCAGATCATGCTGGTGCCCTACCAGGCGATCGTCACCGTCGTCGCCGGCTGACGGCCGACGCACTGCTCACTCGAAGGGGCCCAGGTCGCATGCGGCCGGGGCCCCCTTCGTGCTCGGCCGTGACATCATCGGCGCTACCTAGTGAGTGCTCGCGAGACCGCCGCCGCCCTGGAACGGGTCCGCGCGATCTGCGCGGCGCTCCCCGAGGTGAGCGAGCGGCCTAGCCACGGTGCCCCCACCTTCTTCGTGGCGGGCAAGCGGTCGATGGTCATGTTCCACGACGACCACCACGGCGACGGTCGGCTCGCGATCTGGTGCGCCGCGCCCAAGGGAGCCCGGGCCGCGCTGGTCGCCGAGGAGCCGACACGGTTGTTCCGCCCTCCCTGTGTGGGGCACCGGGCTGGATCGGCGTGCGCCTCGACGTCGACCCTGACTGGGACGAGATCGCCGGGGTCGTCGAGGACGCCTACCGCGTTGTGGCCCCGAAACGCCTCGTGGCAGCGCTCGAGCGCTAGTGGCGCGCCGCGGCGACCGTTCGGTCGGGCGATCCTCGTGACCCGCAGGGACGCGGCACAAGCTGCGATTGCTGCATGACTTGGCAAACGCGTGTTCGGTAGGATGACAGTGAGCTTCTCGCTAGCTCTTCCCCCGAGTCCGAGTCGTTGTCCGGCGACTGCCGATCGTGCGCCTCCGAGGCCGGTCGGCGCTGGCGTTGTCGTGGGGAGACGTGTGGGTGAGCGCGGTGTTGCGGGAGGTGATCGAGCGGCTGGGCGAGGCGCTGGCCGGGTTCGATCCCGCGACGTTCGACGGCGCGGCCGCGTGTGAGCTGGTGGAGGACTTCGCCGGGTTGGACGCCCGGCCGCGGCGGGAGGACCTTGGCGGCGGGCCGGGCCCTGCGGTCGGGGACGTGGGTGCATCGTGGGTCGCACTGAAACACCGAGTCCTGAATCGCGGCGGTCTCGGGTGCCTCGGGGGGCAGGCGACGGCGACGCTCGAGACCGCGCAACGGTTGGATCGGCTGCCGGCGACGGAGGCTGCGTTGCGCGCGGGTGCGCTCTCGGGGGCGCAGGCCGAGGCGGTCAGCGCGGCCGCTTCGGGGGATCCGGGCGCGGAACGCGAGCTGTTGGCGAGCGCTCGAGTGAATGGGGTCCGCGGGTTGAAGCAGGACTGCGCACGCGTCACGGCAGCGGCGTGTGCCGACGAGATGGCCAGGACGCAAGAGGTCCGGTGTCCCCGCGAGCCCACCCCCGGTATGCACAGGGCTGTCGGTCGAGCCACCCGTTGCACCGAACACCGGTCCGGTCATCGAGGCGTCTCGGCCGATGCGCGTGAAGCCATTCCGCTCACGAGATCGGCTGCTTCCTCGAGACGAACCTGTCTGGCGAGCGACGACTGAGGTTCAGGTGGCCCGGTGGTGTTGAGGTTCAGTCAGCCTACCCTGCCACGTTGTCTGCGACGATGTCGTCCACGTTCAGGGAGAAGGTCTTGACAGCGTCGTCGCCGATCTGCACGCGCCCGATCTGCGTCGTTCCGCTGTCGCTCGTCCAGGGCCCCAGGATCGAGGTTCCGTCAAGATACAGCTGCCACGACCCGGCGGTGCCGATCGTGCCGCAGACCTCGAGGTTGCTCCAGGTGCCGAGCGGCAAGGTCACGCCGGACGACTGCTGCGCACCAGACACGTCCGACCGCAGCCAGATCACCCGTGACGACGACACGTAGACACGTCCGATCGCACCGTTCGCCGCTGTCCGGAGCCGCATGAGCACGACGCTGTTCGCACCGATCGAGGAGAGCTTGACGTTCTCGCTTAGGCAGAGCGTCTGGTGGTTCGAGCCGAGATCGTGGTACATAACGGCTTTCGTCCCCGCCGCGTCGGCGCGGGCGCTCGGTGGCGCAGCGTCACCGTCGCCCGCATCGATCGCGATCCCCGAGATCTGCGTCCAGCTGCCGAGGCCGGCGTCGAAGTGGTCGGAGAAGACCGTGACGGCGGATACCACCGTTATCGGGTCCGACGCGGCGCTCGGGTCGCTCACGTTGCCGGAATCGTCCTCGCCTTCGACGACGTAGGTGTGCGAGCTCCCCGGGTCGAGGCCGGTATCGGAGAACGAGACCGTCGTCGTCGAGCTGCTGGTCACCTGACCGACCGGCGACGGACCACCGTCCCGGTAGACACGGTAGGTCAGTGTCGCGTCGACGGCGTCCAGGCTCGCACCCCACGTCAGCTGGATCGTGGACGGGGTCGAGCTCGAGCCAGAAGGCTTGCCCGGTTGTGAGGGTGGATCGACATCTGGCGCGATCACGACGATCGGCTGGGACGGAGGGCTGAGCGGGCTTACGTTCCCGGCCGCGTCCGTCGCCTCGATCGCGTAGACGTGGCTGCTCCCGGGCGACAAACCCTCGTCGAGGAACGCGACGGTCGTGCTCGAGCTGCTCGTGACCGAGCCCACGGGACTCGCCCCACCGTCACGGTAGATTCGGTACGTGACGCTCTCGTCGTCGGGATCGACGGAGCTCGCCCACGTGAGGTTGATCGTGCCCGGGCTCGTGCTGGTACCACTCGGTTTCCCGGGCGCCGAGGGCGCCGTGAGGTCCGGATCGAGGGTCCACTGCGCGAACCCTTGCTGGTCCTGCAAGTTGATGAGGGTGAAGTCGCCGCCGCCCGCCACGCGCGTGGCCGTCGCCGCAAGCGCGTACAGGCCGGGCACGCTGTTGGCCCGCGGGTCCCAGGGATCGAGAACACCGGTCTCCGCGTCCACCACTGCGATGTGGAAGCGCTCCGACGCCGTCGGCGGTGGTGGCTTCTCCGCGGCGTTCGGACCGCCTGCGTACTCGAAGTGGCCGCCGAAGAACAGGCGACGCTGCTCCGGGGAAACGTAGCAGTCGTTCACGGCCCCGTCCGTCGTCGCCACGAACCGGTCGTCCACGATGCCGGACGCCGGGTCCACGGCGGCGATGTTCGGCGACGTCCGACGGTCGGCGCCGGCGCCGAGCGCCCAGAAGTCGCCGCACAGGTGCACGAGGTCGGCCTCCTGATCGCTCGCCGGGGCCGAGCCCGGGGGGTCGTAGTACTCGACCTCGTAGATGGTGTTGAGGGAAGCTCCCAGGCCGCCCTGGAACACGTTCGGATCCCAAGGCAGGAGCGCCCCGTCACTCGTGCGGACCGCGGCCGCGGAGTTGCGCGGCACGCCATCGACGAACGCGAATGCTCCTCCGAAGTACAACGTCTGCCCATCGGGCGACAGCGCGAGGCCGAGTACCGTGGGGAAGCACCGCGGAGGACAGGGCTGGCCCGACTCCTGCGTGACGACGGGATCCCACCCCGAGATCAGGCTGCCAGTCGTCAGGTTGAACGCCGCGACCTTGTTCCGTGGCTGGCCATTCACCGTCTTGAAATGGCCGCCGATGTACAGCCGCGTGCCGTCGGACGAGACCTCGATGGAGCGTACCTCGGCCCAGACGTTCGGGGACCACGCCGTGACTGCGCCGGTCAGCGTGCTCACTGCCGCCAGCCGTCTGTGGGTCACGCCGCCCACCGCGGTGAACTTGCCGCCGACGTACAGCGTTCCGCCATCCGGCGAGAGCGCGAGCGCGAAGACCTCCGCGCTGCCGCCGCTCGGGTTCGTGACGTTGGGATCGAAGCTCGTGATCAGATCGCCGGTCGCGACGTCGAACGCCGCGAGACGGTTACGGGTAACGGTCGAGCCGCCCCCCCTGACGGCGGCTTCACCGATGTGAAGTTCCCGGCCAGGAAGACGCGGCCGGCGCTCACGCCCTTGCCGTAGACGATCGCGTTCACTCGGCCCGTCAGGTTCTTCCCGCGGGAGTCGAGGAACCCGTTCGTCTGCCAAGTGGCGTCCGGGAAGCGATCGATCGTCGCGGCGCCCGCCGCCGGCGGCGGAAGTAGGGCGAGCGCCAACAACAGAGCGAGGACGAGCGGTGCAACATATCGAGCCGCGGGAGCGGCAGGTGACATGATTCCCCCAGACAGGCTATGAATGATACACCGTAGGACGAACGGCCTCCCACGTCCTCACCCATATGAGCCTCTCATGTCGTTGCCTCCTGCTCGGGCACGGATGGCCGCAGGCGGGGTGACCGGACGGCATCCATGAGCGCGGGGAGGTGGACGGCACGACGGTAGCGCCAGAGCACGACGACGTACAAGGCGGTGCCCACCGCCAGCGACACGATGATGGCCAGGAGCGTCGGCCCGAGCAGGCTTCGCGCGAGCAGGGCCAAGCCCCCGTAGCTGACCAGTGCCGCCGCCGCGACGACAAGGAAGCCCGAGCCGAAGGGATGGAGCCGCAGAAGGTACCGGACCTCGGCGAGCGGTAAGAGGTTGTTCGCGAGGATCGCCGCGGACCATGCGATCGCGGCGCCCGCGATGCCCAAGGGCGGCACCAGGAGCAAGTTGAGCCCGATGTTCAGGCCGACAGCGAGCGCTGTGTTCGCCAGGTTCCACGCGCTCTTGCCGGCCATCAGCAGGACGATGTCGACCGGACCGCAGGCCGTCGCGACGAGCATCGTGAGTCCGAGGATGAGGAGAGCAGGCCTCCCGGCCTGGAAACCCGTTCCGAGCAGGGACAGCAGCAAAGGCGAGAAGACGATGATCGACAGGTACGCTGGCCATGCCAGGGCCATGCCCCACCACGTCGACGTGGCGTACACGGACCGGGCGCGCTCGTGCTGTCCGGCGCTGAGCAGCTCGCTGAGCTTCGGTCCGGCGACCTGGAGGATCGCCAGGCTGGCGAAGGAGCCGAACATCAGGTACCGCGTCGCCGCGGCGTAGATCCCGGCCTCCTCGGTCGACCGCAGCGCTCCGAGTAGCAGCGTGTCGAGCCACAGCACGATGACTGAGAAGACAGCGGCGAGCCCACGCGGCCCCGTGAAACGCCAGAACTCGACGAACATCTCGCGCCGAGTGACGCGTCCGAAGCCACCTGCCCCCTCCCCGCCGTCGGCGGAGCGGCGCAGGAGCAAGAGCAGCCAGGCCGCAGACGCGGCGAGCGTGACGAGGTAGGGGACCGCCCACGCGACGGCGACCGCGACGACCCCCAGACCGGCCGCGACCACCCCCCACACGAGCACAAGCTGCGCGGCCGACCGACCGATCTTGTCGATCAGGGTGGTCGGCGCCATCGACCCGAATCCGCGGGTCGCGGCCAGGGTAGCGTTCGTCGCCGCCGCGAGCGGGGCCAACAGACAGAGGATCCGGAGCAGCTCGACGAGTCGTTCCTCCCCGCCGGTCGCCAGGGTCCGCGCGAGCCAGGGCGCGAGCGCGAAGACCGCGAGGGCGAGCACGACGGCGACCGAGACGATCGGGCTGATGCTGACCTCCAGGACCGTCGGCAGGTCCTGCCGGCGTCCGAGGATGCGCAGCCTCGGGATCGTGCGGACAAGGCCGATGTCAGCCCCCCACAGCGCGACCCCTGCGAGGATGCTGAACACCGCAACGGCCTCGAAGAAGACGCCGACGTCAGACTTGGGTAAGCCTCGCGTGACAACGACGACGATCAAGAACCCGAACGCGGCGTGGCCGACGACGCCAAGGAAGCTCACGAGCCCGCCGCGCGCGAGGGATGAGAGATCGGCGCGGCGCGCCGTCGAGCGATGGTGTGCGGGTTCTGCGCCCTTCACCTAGCTCCTCCAGCGCGGTGAGATGCCGAGGGAGCGGGCGAGCGCCTCGTTCGGCTCGGCGAACCGCGCCGTGAGGAACGCGAGGCTGCGCTCGGACATCGGGTCGTAGGCATGAGCGTTGAGCTTGGCGTACGCGGGAAGCGAGATCGCCGGGAGCTCGAGGAAGGCCAGCACACCGCGGAACGCCAGGGCGGGGTCGACGAAGAACTCCTCGCTCACGATGACGTGGACGCGGTCGCGCCGGAAGTGCGCGTACCAGCGCTGGAGCTGTTCTAGGTACAGCCCCCGCGCCACGTACGAGTAGTGCTGATGAGCGAAGCTGAAGTAGGTCTCGTCTGCGACCAGCCGCTCCTGTTCGCCCGCGAGCCGCTTCTCCTCCTCCTCGAGCGCCTCCTCGAAGGACAGGTGCTCGAACCCCCTCGCAACCTCGTGTTGGTAGTGCGAGTGGGCGCGCGACACCGGGTCCCGCAGCATCACGATGAGCCTGACGTCGGGGAGGAGCTCGGCCACACGGCCCGGCACCTGCGGGTGGAACAGGTAGTAGGGACTCGCCTCGCCCGTGAGCACGGGCATCCCGATCCGGCGGCTGCGGCGCGCCTTATGGGCGAGGGTGGGGAAGTGCGCGCGGTACCAGCCGACGTCCTTGTCGTAGCTCGTGTCGAAGTAGTGGACGCCCTTGTTCAGGATGGCGGGGGCGATGCCTGGGTGCTGCTCGAGGTAGCGGTACAGCGAGGTCGTGCCGGCGCGCTGTGCGCCGATGATGATGAAGTCCGGCAATGACCGGAGCCGGCTGGTCGGCAGCGTGTAGGCATTGGTCACCCACTTGGCCGCCTGTCGCGCACGGGTGCGCATCGATGATCCCCCAGTCACACGGCTTCCCCGAGTTCCAACAGCATCCGCGTCAGTCCCATCTGGACGTCCGTTCCATCCGGTGCGCCACCGACGCGTCCCTCCTCGAAGCGCACGAGCAGCTCGAGCAGGTAGACCGTGAGGAGCACCGGAGAGGTGGACGGGTCTAGGTCGAGCGACCCCAGCTCCGCGGCCGCTCTCGACGTCGCTGAGCGCGCAGCGCGGGCCACGTCCTTGCCACCGAACTGGAACGTGACCTGGTAGTGGAAGTGCAGTGGGTCCAACCCGACCGGGGAGGCGTCCGCCGACCGCTCCCAGTCCCACACGAACAACGACCCGGATGAGCGGCTCATGTTCCACGGAGCCCAGTCGCCGTGCCACGTGCCGAAGCGCATGTGCTCGGCACTGGCCGTGTCCCCAGCTCTGGCGAGCGCCGCGCGGGCCGGGGCCGAGAACGGGGGTCGCACGACCGCCTCGATCCGCGCCCGGAGCCCCTCGAGGTACGGACTGCCACGGAGCGGTCCCTCGCTCAAGCCGCCGAGATCGGTCACCTCACGCATGACATCTGGCGGCGGCGGGGCGTTGCGCGGTCCGCGCCGCCACGCTCGGTCCCGGACGGGCGAGACGGCGGTGAGCAGGAGGTCGTTCCACCGGAACTCGTGGAGCAGCCGCGGGACGGCGAGCCGGGAGGGCTGCCTCGCCGCCCATGCGCGGAGCGCCCGGGCCTCGTTCGAGACCAGCCGGCGCGTGAGCTCGTTCCACCCGACCTTCACGTAGCCGAGGACATCACCGTCTGGATCTGTGACCTGGATCACCGGCTTCCGGTTGGGGCGCGGGGTACCGAGCATGATCGCAAGGGAGAGGTCCCGGCGTCCGAATGCCTCGGCGAGGGCCGGCCCGAGCCCGGGCTGCGCGTCTCCATCCCGCTCGCGGATGACGATCGCGTCGCGTGCGAGGGAAGAGCCAATCCCCGCTCCCACAGCCGACGCGGCGGCGGCCTTGCGGAGGCGGCCCCACTGCGTCATCGAGTCGTTGTACTGCCGAAGCGCGGCGGCGGCCGCGCGCGTCGGTCGCGTCGGGACAAGGATACGGGGGTTCTGGGCGTTCGGGAGCACGAGGAATCCATGCGGTCCGGCTCGCCGCCCGCTCGTCCTCCACACCTGAGCCTCCGGCCAGAGGATCCGGGCGGCCCACGCGACGGCGGGGGGGAGATCCTCGTCGCTGTCGCGTCGTGGCGGCGGTAGTTTCGCCCCAGGACGAGCGGTCATGCGTGGCTCACAGCCACGGGCACCGTCGCCGGGTGCGGCGCCCGCTCCTCGGTGAGGGGCTGTGTGAACTCGCGCCAGGCCGCGGCGAGGCCGACCATCACGATGTGAAGCTGCGCCGGGAGCATCCCATAGAACGGGAGTTGGAGCAGCATCACGAGAAGCGCTACGTGGCACCAGAAGGCCGTCGCAGGCAGGAGCCGTCGTGTGCGCCACCACGAGTAGAGGAACCACGAGAGGAAGAGCATCCCCCCGACGAGACCGTGCGAGAAGAACACGAGCCACAGATGCCCCTGCGTCCCAACCGAGGGTGCCTCGGGATTCCGCTCTGAAGGCCGCGGCGCTCCGAAGCCGAACAGCGGCGAGGCGAGCACCCCCTCGGTCGCCTCCCCGGCGAGCGAGATCCTTCGTTCGTTGCTGTGCGGCGTCTCCAAGCGATCCTCGACGAGGCCGCGGAGCGGAGTCAGGAGCACCAGCGCGGAGGCGATCGGGAGGGCGACCAGCAACGCCTTCAGGGTGCGCGCCCGGCCACCAAGCGCGAGACGGATCGCCGCGTACAGCAACGCGAGACCGATGCTGAGCCACAGCGCGCGGTCGAGGGAATAGACGACCGGGATGACTGCGGCGATGCCCACGACGACCGTCAGGGTGCGCCATCCGGGCCGCAGCGTCGTCTGCCACGACAGCGCAACGAACGGGAGCAGGAGGCCGAAGTTCGCGCCCCAGTCGTTCGTGTATACGAAGGGCGCCGACGGGCGAGCGACCGCGTAGCCGAGGAACGTTTGTACCTGGGCGAACGCCGGGTGCACCAGTTCGTATACGAAGTCGTTCGAGAGCAGCCGCTGCGGCATCAGCATCTCGACTGGGCTGCGGAACGAGGCGGTGGGGAACATCACGCCCAGGACGCCGCCGACGACGACGATGATCCAGAACGAGCTCAGAAGGAACGCGACCGTCCGCGCTGGCAGGACCACTCGAGGCATGTTGAAGACGTAGAGGAGGGTGATCGTGGCCGAGAGGTACAGGAGCCCCCGGTATCCGAACCCGATCCACCGATCCGGCTCGTCGAGCTGTGTGGCCGATGCGAAGACCCAGAAGACGAACGCGAGCCACACCCCGAACCCCCTCGGGGCCAATACGCGCTCCTGCCGGAGGAGCCAGGCGAGCATCGGAACGGCGAACACGGGCCATATCAGCCCGCCGGCCCCAAGTACCCACCACAGCGGGAAGCCGAGGAACAGCAGGTAGAGCGGCCACCCGGCGGGCAGGTAGCGGGGACTCGGGAACGCGACGGGGGCCGGCGTCGTGGCCATTCAGATCCCCCGGCCCGTCCGGTGGGCAAGGCGAAGGAGGGTCCTGGCCGACACGAGCCGCAGGCTCACCGCCAGGGCCAGGTAAGCCCGCCTCTCACGCCAGTTGAGCCGGATCGAGCGCGAGGCCCAGCGACGAGCGTGCTTCCCGTGGCCTGCTGCGGCGTGCGCGAAGGCGAGTCGGCCGTAGAGCCGCGCGAGGCCGCGCGGCTCATCACGGAGCTCCGGATGTCGCTCCAACAGGTACCCGATGGCCTCGATGATGGTGCCCCAACGCTCAGAGAACCACGAGGACTCGTGCCAGTTCACGGTGACCAGAGAGCGCCTCACCGCGAGGATCGGGGCTACGCGGGCCGCCCGTAGCAACCACTCGTAGTCCTCCCCGTAACTGCCCGGGATCTCCTCGTCGACGAGCCCGATCCGCTCCAGGACGGCAGCCCGCCAGGCGAGGATGCTCGACGGGTGGAGCTCGACGGCGCGTGAGCGGAGCAACCGCGCCAGCGTGATGTGGTCGCTCTGGGCGACGCGCTCGTGCTCATGGCCCCGGAAGACGACGGAGATCCCCGTCGTCGCGACGACGGCGTTCCGGTCCCGCCTCAGGGCCTCGACCTGCAGTCGGAGCTTGGCGGGCATCCATTCATCATCGTCGTCGCAGAAGGCGACGAGGTCAGCGTCCGTAGCCAGGATGCCGGTGTTGCGCGCGCCGGCGAGTCCGGGGGATCGCCGGTTCACGAGCGAGCGGATCGAACGGTGAGAGGGGAGCTCGACGCGGACCTCGTGCGGTTCCGCCTGGTCGAAGACGAGTACGACCTCGATATCACCGTCGTACTGGCTTGCGACGATGGAGGCGACGGCGCGCTCCAACAGCTCGGGCCGGTTCCGCGTCGCCACGACGACGCCGACCGACGGCCATGTCGTCCCGCCCGTGGCTCCCGTGGTCACGCCGTCCCCCCGCGCCCGCCGTACCCGTAGGCCAAGCGGAGCGGCCACGTGATCGCGGCGGTCACCGCGCGGTCACGTCCGGGCATCCTCCTCCGCCACTCGTCGTCGAGCCGGAGTTCGATGTCTCCTTGCCGGAACCGCATCGGGTTGCCGGCGACGGTGTGGGTGGGACTCAGTGTCACCGTATGGTCGCGCACGAACCCGAGCGCGACGTCGTCTGCCCGGCGCTCCATCCACGCGACGATGCGCGCAAGCTCGTCGCGTGGGTCGGAGACCACCGACTCGTAGCGAACGGGAAGCGTTCGCACCCCGGACGATCCGAGCAGGTGGAAGAGCGAGTTGAAGGCGAGCCATTCGATGCCTGAGCGCACGGGGTGGAGCGTCGGCATAACCACGCCCTTGCCGGGCACCTCGGGCCGCTCGACGTGTTTCCTCATCGAGAAGGCGACGCCGTAGCTGTCCCGAACGAGGTGGATCACCCGTAGGTCGACGTTCGGGAGCCGCCGCATCAGGAACGCATACGAAGCATGTTTCGAGGAGTCCACGAGCACCTGCGCCCCGCTCACGCTTCGGATCGCAGCGTAGAGGCGGCCGAGCAGTTCCAGGTAGGCCCGCATGCGCAGACGGTATCGAGCATGCAGTCCGGGGGCGAGCATCCACGGGATATACCGGCTACGGTCGACCGAGCGCTGGAGAGCAAGCGCGCGGGGCACGTCCAGGCGCCCCCATCCGCCGAACGCCTCGAGGCCGACCTCCAACCAGAACGGGCACTCGTGGAACGGCTCGCCGCATGCGCATAGCTCGTTGCCCTGGACGCCTCGGCGCCAGATGTGTACGACCTCCCCAACGGAGAAGAACCCAGGGACCTCACCCATCATCCGATCGAGCAGCGTGCTGCCGCTCCTCCCGCAGCCCCCGATGTATAGGACGGTTGTGCGATCGGACCGGTGCATCGCTCCCTCGAGGTTCTCGCTGGCCTGTCGGATCGGCTGTCAGGCGGCCCGGTGACCGGGCGATGCGCGCCGGGAGCCGGCTGCCGCCGCGCTTTGGCAGTGTAGCTGGGACCGGCCGGATCGAGGATCGGCCTTCGGACCACGCGGTGGCCTTCTTTCGGCCTATCCAGCCTCGGCTCGTCCTAGGGCATTCGTTGCGACGTTGTGGAGGAACGGCTCAGCCAGGCTCTGCCGGCGGAAGCCGGTGCTACGATGCCGTCGTTTGACCGCGCGCGAGGAGCCTTCTTGCAGGTTCGCACGAACCCGACACCGACGACATCGGCAGCTGACGTCGTCGATCTTCGCGATTACCTCCACATCCTGAGGAACCGGTGGTGGCTGGTCGTCGGCGTGACCGTGGTGTGCGTCGCGCTTGCCCTGACCTTCTCGGTCACTCGCACCCCGAAGTTCACGGCCCGCACGTCCGTGCTGGTCCAGCCCACCGTGACCGGGGCGCAGAGCCTGCGTCCGGACCAGTTGATCAGCCTCGAGACCGAGGTGCGGATCGCCAAGTCCGCTTCGGTCGCCAACCTCGCCCGTGACGAGCTCGACGTGAACTCGTCTGCCACTGACCTGCTCGAGCACGTCGACGTCGATGCGACGGCCGAGACCCTCGTGCTCGACATCCTGTATACCGATACCGAACGCACCCGGGCTGCGGCCGGCGCGAACGCGTTCGCGGCGGGCTACCTGCGCTTCAAGCGCGAGCAGGCGCTGGCGACCCTGCTGGATACGCGGAGCGTCATCGAAGACCAGATCGCCGACGTCCGCGACCGCATCCGGGAGCAGACCGAGATCCTGCGGACCGCGACTCCCGGCACGCAGGAGTACGAGCAGGCGCAGGCGCTCCTCGACGTGTTGAACGGCGAGACCGGCGTGCTGATCGCGCAGCTCGCCTACATGCCGGCCACCGTCAATCCGGGCCAGGTGATCCTGCCGGCGACGCCTCCCGAGTCGCCCAGCAGCCCCAAACACGTCCTGAACCTTGCGATCGGCCTCTTGCTGGGGATCTTCCTCGGCGTCATCGCGGCGTTCGTCCGCGAACGGACCGACGACCGCATCCGCACCCGCGGCGACCTCGAGCTTGGACTGTCCGCCCCGGTCCTCGCGGTGATACCGCGTGTCCACGGGTGGGGACGGGGGGGGGCCGAGGTGCTCGTCTCCGAGCAGCAACCTCGTAGCCCGGGCGCTGAGGCCTACCGGATGCTGCGGACGAACGTGCTGTCGCTCGCGGACCGGAGCGGCCTGACGACGATCGCCGTCGTGAGCCCGCTCGCCCAGGAGGGCAAGAGCGCCACGACCGCCAACCTCGCGACCGTGCTTGCACAGGCTGACAAACGCGTCCTCGCCATCTCTGCGGACCTCCGGCGACCGAGGCTGCACCAGTTCTTCGGCGGCCCGAACGCTCGCGGTCTCGCCGACATCTTGCGTGGAGAGGCGGACCTCGCGGACGTGCTGCAGGAGTCCCGGATCCCGAGTCTGTTTCACATCTCGAGCGGGGACACCACTCCGAACCCGACGGAACTGCTCCAGTCAGCCCGGATGCGCGAGCTGATCGCACGGGCGGGCGAGGAGTTCGAGTTCGTGATCATCGACTGCGCCCCTGTGATCGGGCTCGCTGACGCGTTGGCGGTCACCTCGGTCGTGGACGGAGTGCTGTTCGTCGCCTCGTTCGAGTCGACCCGCTGGGGCGCAGTGCTGCAGGCGCGGGAGCACCTGCAGCACGTCGGGAGTTCGATCATCGGCGGCGTCCTGAACAACGTTCCTCACTCGAAGACCGGGGCCTACCAGTACGGCTACGGAGGCTACGGCGGCTACGGCGCCTCCCCATACCCCGACGCAGTCGACGGCCAGGGCGGGTGGCGGGCGCCCGATGCGCGCGCCACTAGGCGGCGTCGATTGGGCCCGCCGCGCCGCTCCGGGTCACGCAGTGGATGAGGTGGATCACGCCGCTGAGGAGAGAGAGCTGGCCCGGGCGAACGTTCGAACGAGCGATGAGCCCTGCTCGCCACGAGGATCCAACCGTCCTGCTGGTGTGCTCATCGGGGGGGCACCTCGCGCAGGTCCACGCTCTTCGCCCATGGTGGGAACGGTACGAGCGGGTCTGGGTGACCTTCGACACCGAGGAGAGCCGTTCGATCCTCGAAGGTGAGCGCCTGGTCCCGGCCCACTGCCCGACCACCCGGAACGTCCCGAACCTCATGCGGAACTGCCGGCTCGCATGGAGGGTGCTGCGCCAGGTACGCCCCGCCATCGTCGTGTCCACGGGCGCGGGGGTCGCGTTCCCCTTCTTCCTCGTCGCGCGCTTGTATGGGATCAAGACGGTTTACGTCGAGGTCTACGACAGGATCGACTCGGCGACGCTCACGGGCCGGCTATGCTACCCCTTCAGCAACCTGTTCCTCCTCCAGTGGGAGGAGCAGCGGGCGTTCTATCCAAAGGGTCGTGTGATCGGTCCGCTGCTGTGAGCGAGCTCGATCCAGCCGCCGTCGCCGAGAAGCGCTCCGCTCCCCGGGCGCCGCTCGTACTCGTGAGCGTCGGCACCGACCATCATCCCTTCGACCGCCTGATGCGGTGGGTCGATCGGTGGCTCGCCTCGCGCCCGCAGGGAAGCGTCCGATGTTTCGTCCAGGCTGGCACCTCGACGCCACCCCGACTCGCCGAACACGCGCCGCTCGTCTCCCACGGGGACCTTCAATCGCTGTTCGACGAGGCCGCCGTGGTCGTGTCGCACGGCGGCCCTGGAACGATCATGGAATCCCGGCGTCGGGCGACGACACCCATCGTCGTCCCACGCCGCTCTGACCTCGGGGAGCACGTGGACGACCACCAGGTCCGCTTCGCGAGGAGGCTTGCGGCCGCCGGCCAGGTCGAACTTGCCGAGACCGAGGAGCGGTTCCGCGAGGCGTTGGAGTCGGCGCTCGCGCGGCCGCGCCGCGCGAGCGATACGGCGCCGCGTGGGGTCCCCGAGGGAGTGCAGCGGTTCACCGCCGTAGCCGATCACCTTCTCTCGACGGGGTCGGTTCAACCGAGGACCTCGCCCCTCGCCGCGCGCGTCCGGGTCCTGTACATCGGCGGCTGGGGGCGGAGCGGCAGCACGCTGCTCGACCGGATGCTGGGGCAGATGCCGGGCTTCGTGTCGATCGGCGAGATGCGTGACGGCTGGCTGCGCGGGTGCATCGAGGATCGTCTCTGCGGCTGCGGGGAGTCGTTCAGGTCGTGCCGGTTCTGGCGGCAGGTCGGGGAGCGCGCATTCGGGGGGTGGGATCGCGCCGACCCCGAGCGGCTCCAGGAGCTGCGGCGCATCTACGACCGACCATGGATGCTGCCCCTGCTCGCGTTCGCTTCGAGTGGTCCACGTCCGCGGGGGCTCAGGAGGTACGTGTCGGCCCTAGCGGATCTCTACACCGCGATCGGCCAGGTCTCGGGCGCGCGCGTGATCGTCGACTCCTCGAAGATCCCCTCCTACGCCTTGCTGCTCCGGGCGACGCCGACGGTCGATCTCCGGGTCGTCCACCTCGTGCGCGACGCGAGAGGCGTCGTGTACTCGTGGCAGAAACGTGTCGAGCGGCCCGATGCGCCGGGGCGGACCGACTACATGCTGCGGTACGGAGCGGTCTCTGCGTCGATCCGCTACGTCCTCTACAACCAGCAGACGCACATGCTCCGGTGGCTGGGTGTTCCGTACCGGCTGCTCCGGTACGAGGATCTTGTCGCGGACCCGCGCCGATATCTCCTTGAGGTCGTCGGGCACGCCGGGATCGGCGCGGATCCATCCTGGCTTGATTTCCTTGATGCCGACACCGCGGCGCTCGGCACGAACCACACGGTGGATGGGAACCCGATCCGGTTTGCGAGCGGACCACTGCGGATCCGGGCGGACGAGGAGTGGCGGCGACGGCTCCCGGTGGCGCAACGACGGATCGTGACGGCTCTCACCGCCCCGATGCTCCGCCGCTACGGGTACGCCACAGGCTCCGGTCCGGGTCTTTCGACCTAGGTCTCGAGTCCTACATCGGTCGAGCGTCCGCCGGTGCACGATGTCGTCCTTTTGGGCGTGGGCGGCGTAGATGCAGGGTGCTACGTTTGGAAGGCCGGGCATCGGACGGTCCGTCGGTCGGAGGAGCTACCACAAGTGCGAGCGCAGAGCCTTATGCCCGGGCGTAGACGTCGCAAGCTCGAAGCGACGCTCTCGGTGGTGGCCATCGCTGCTGCATCGCTCGCGATCGTCGCCGCACCGACGCCGGCTTTGGCCATCCCGTCCGAGCAGCCGCTGGCGCTCGCGACGCAGATCGGCGACCGCGAGGTCCGCGCCGTCGCCCAGCTCGGCAACCGGATCTACGTCGGGGGGAACTTCCGGTGGGTCGGGCCCCAGTTCGAGGGCGCGGTGGGCTTCGCCGACACGGCGAACGGGGGCTTCGTCGGGACGTTCCCGGCCGTCAACGGGCTGGTGAACGTCGCCCTGCCAGACGAGAGCGGCGGCTGGTACGTAGGAGGGACCTTCACACAGGTCGGTGGAGTGGCGCGGCAGAACGTGGCCCACGTGGATGCCAGCGGCGCGGTCACAGCCTTCGACGCTTCCGCGACCGGCCCGGGGATCAGCACGGTGAATGTCATCCTTCCCGGCCCCGACGAGACGCTCTTCATCGGCGGCAGCTTCAACCGCGTCCGGGGGCAGGTCTTCTCCAACCTCGCTCGCGTATCGGCCACGACGGGCGACCCGCAGGCCTGGTCGGGGTCGGCGGATGGCGCCGTGCGCTCGCTCGCGTTGTCGGCTGACGGGTCGACCCTCTTCGTCGGCGGGGACTTCGCCTCGATCGGCGGCGCGGCCCACGCACGGTTCGCCTCCGTCAGCGCGACGACGGGCACAGCGAACGCGCTCTCGCTCGACGCGAACGGCGTCGTCCACGACCTGTTGCTCTGGCCGAACGGCACGCTATACGTCGCTGGTGCGTTCACCCAGTTCGGCGGCCGGACGCGCAACCGCCTCGGCGCCGTGAACACGACGACTGGCGGAGTCCTCTCGTGGAACCCGAACGCCAACGACACCGTCTTCGACCTCGAGGCCCACCCGGATCTGTCTTGGGTCTGGGCCGCCGGGCAGTACACGACGATGGGCGGTACCGGCAGGCGAAGCATCGCGCAGCTCAACCCGACGACCGGCGCTCGCGGGACGTTCAGCGTGCCGCAGATCCGAGGTCCCGCCGGAGACCAGGATCCGGGGACCAGCACTCGCGGAGGCATCGTCCGAACGGTCGATGTCACGCCCGACGGCCAGAACATCTACATCGGTGGCGACTTCGGCTACCAGAACCAGAACAACCAGACGCCGATCTACAAGATGGCCCAGATCGCCGTTTCGACGGGCGCGACGAACTTCGCGTGGCAGCCGCCTGTCTACTCGGGGGCGAACGACCTGCGGATCAACGAGATCGTCGTCGACGGCGGCCGCGTGCTCGTGGCCGGCACGTTCGCGCAGTACGGCGGCGTCGAGCGCCCTTACCTCGTCGCGATCGATGCGACGACCGGCGCTCTCGACACCGCCTTCAACCCGCAGCCCAACAACTGGGTTCAGGCGATCTGGCCAACGGCCGACGGCCGGCTCTTCATCGGCGGACGATTCACGCGCCTCGGCGCGGCGCTCCGGACGCGGCTCGCGCAGATCGACCCAGCGACGGGGGCGGTGATCACGTCGTTCGGCAACCCGAACGTGGACTCCGAGGTCATGGAGGTCGTCGTCCACGGCGACGACCTGTACGTCGGCGGGCGCTTCAGCAACGCGGGAGGTTCGCCGCGGCGTCGCCTGGCGCGGTTCGTCGCCGCGACCGGACAACTGGACACCACGTTCGACGTCCCGGTTGAGGGCGGGGCGGTCCGCGGGATCGACGTGACGCCTGACGGGAGTGGCGTCTTCATCGCTGGAGACTTCGATCGCGTCGGGGGACAAGCGCATAACGACATCGCCAGGATCGACGCGACCCACGGTCAGGTCGATCCGTGGTTCACGCACATCTACGACGTTGCCGGGCTGGGACGCGACCTCAGCCTGTCCCCCGACGGCTCGGTCGTATACATGGCGACGGCCGGGGGTGACATCTTCCCCGGCGCCGACTCGGTGGCCGCGTACCCCACGACTCCGACCGACACGGATACCGACCCGATCTGGATCCAGCGCATCGGCGACACGACCGAAACCGTGGTCGCCGCGGGGGACGCGGTGTATATCGGAGGTCACTTCCGGTACCTGAACAACGAAACGACGGGCTCGATGCCCACGCCGACCTCGGTGTCCACGGACGCGATCGGAGCCCTCGATCCCGGCACTGGAGAGCCTCTGCCCTGGAACCCCGGCGCCGGCGGCTTCCGGGGCGTGCTGAAGCTCACGATCGGCCCCGGTGGCCTCGCCGTTGGCAGCGATGGCTGGCAGATGTCGGGCGATCCACACGCGCGAGTGGGCCTGTTCGCGATGCCCGATGCCACGCCCCCAACCCCGCCCGGCAAGCCCTCAGGAACGGGAGACAGATCCGGCTCGGTCGAGCTCACGTGGGCGGCGTCGACGGACGCGGTCAGCTCGACGCTCATCTACAACGTGTTCCGCGACGGCGATCCCACCCCGGTCGGCTTGGTGGCGAGCGCGTCGACCGCCAGCGTCGGTTTCACGGACACGGGTCTCGCAGGCGAGAGCACGCACACGTACACGGTCACCGCTGTCGATGAGGGATCGAACGAGAGCGCTCCTAGCCTGGCCTCGGATCCGATCTTCGTCCCCGCGCCCGACACGGCGCCTCCCACGACGCCAGGTGCGCCGAGCGGGATGAGTAACTCGACGAGCACGGTCGACCTTAGCTGGGCGGGGTCGGTCGACGACGTGACAACGACGATCACGTACCGTGTGCTCCGTGACGGCTCGCTCGTCGGAACGACGACGAACACATCCTTCACGGATGTGGGACTCACTCCAGGAAGCGCGCACACGTATCGGATCATCGCCGTCGACGAGGCCGGCAACCCGAGCCCGCCGAGCCCCGACTCGGTTCCGATCACGGTCCAGAGCGCGATCTTCCACGACGACTTCGGGTCCGGATCGTTCGCAGCGTGGACCGTCCATTCTGGGTTGTCGATCGACGATGCCCGCGGTGGCATCGCCCCCCCCAGTGCCAGGGCCAGCGTGACAGGGGCACCCGGCTACGCTTACCAGCAGCTGGGGACTACGTACGCGAGTCTGTGCGTGAGCGAACGAGTGCGCCTGGAGTCGATCGGCGGGAACAGCGCGTCGCTCATCAGGCTCAGGACCGCGGCGAACGGCGGGATCGGCCGGGTCTTCGTGACGTCCGGACGCGTGCTTCAGGTTCGCGCGGACGTCACCGGACAGTCCATCTCGTCAGGCGTGGCACTCACACAGGGCGCCTGGCACACGATCGAGCTCTGTGGCATCATAGGTGCTTCCGGGACGTGGGAGCTGTTCCTCGACGGTACGAGGATCGTTGGGCCCTGGGGGCTCGACAACGGGACGACCGAGATCGGGCGCGTCCTGGTCGGCGACAGCGAGGCTAAGACGATCACGGTCAACATGGACGATGTGATCGTGGATGTGAGCGCGGGCTGAACTGCAGCGCGCGCGACGTCCGGGGAGGGGGACGCTGGTGAGCGTGCGTACGACGAACCGCCGCGTGTTCTCATTCGCGTCCGCTCTTGCGTTCGCGCTCGCGCTGACGGTGCTCTCGGTCCCGGAGTCGAGCCTCGCCGCGCAGAACTGCGGAACCTCGAACGGCTTCAACATCTGCCTGAACGCTCCCGACGGCGTGCTCTCGGGTGACGTAGCGATCTCGGTCACCGTGAGCGGATCCGCCTCGGGGATCGCCGAGATGAGGTTCTCGTGGGGGACGTCGACGAGCAGCAGCGCGCGACTTCTGAGCGACTTCGAGGCGCCTTGGAACTTCACGTGGCGGACGGATCGCTACCTCGATGGGACGCGGTACCTGAACGTCCGCGTCGAGCGGTTCGACGGGTCCGTAGGGGCACCGGTCTGGCTTCAGCTGACGCTCGAGAACGGCAACGATGCAGCCGTGCCGAGCAATCCGAACGACTGGCGGAGCCTCTGGCAGCCGCGCTCGTTCTCCGGCGACCCTGTCATCGCAGCGGCCGGTGACGGCGGCGATGGGACTGCGCGAAGCGACGCCGTCGCCCAGCAGGTATCGAACTCCAACGCCGAGATCCTCCTATACCTCGGCGACCTGTACGAGCGGGGGACGCCCGCCGAGTTCGACCACAACTTCGGCCGGGCGGCCTTCGACGATCCGGGCGGCGGCTGGGGCTGGGGACGCCTCGCCGCCTTCACCCGGCCGACGCTCGGGAACCACGAGAACGCCAACCGTGCGACGTGGCGCGACTACTGGCACGGTCGTCCCGACTACGAGAGCTTCGTCCACGGCGGTGTGCGGTTCTTCAACCTCAACAGCGAGTGCACGGCCGTGGGAGGCTGCGGCGTCGGCAGCCCGCAGTACAACTTCGTCCAGAACACGCTCGCGAGCAACACGCACTCCTGCGTCGTGGCGTACTGGCACCGCGCGGTGCTCGGCGCTGTCGACCCCGACAACACCACGATGCGGCCGATATGGCAGCTGCTTGCGGACAACGGCGGTGACCTCGTGCTGTCCGGGCACATCCACACGATGGAGTACTACGTACCGCTGGACGGCGATCTACAGGCCGGACAGCCCGACTCGCACATGGTCGAGATCGTCGCAGGGGCCGGCGGCCATGGGCTCGTATCGAAGGCGGATACCGACCCGCGGACGGACTGGCAGGCCACGAAGGTGGCCGGTGTCGCTTACATCACCGCTTTCGGCGGCGACACGGGTGAAGCCACTCGTCTCGACTGGGTCTTCCGCGACATCAACGGGTCTCCGGTCATGAACGGCCTGGGCGAGGTAGGAGAAGGCAGCGTCGACTGCGGTGGTGGCGGCACCCCCGACACGACACCGCCCTCGGTTCCAACGAACGTGGCCGGCCAGAGCACGGCGCCGGGCTCGATCGACGTCACATGGTCCGCGGCGGCAGACGACCTCTCGAGCTCGATCACCTACCGCGTCTACCGCGACGGCGATCCGACACCGGTCGGTCAGGTCACCAGCACCTCGACGACGACCGCTTCGTGGACGGACACGGGGCTGGCGGGAGGGAGCAGCCACACCTACGAGGTCGACGCGGTCGACGAGGCCGGCAACGCGAGTGAAAGGAGCGTTCCCTCCCCGCCGATCACCGTCATGGCTGGTGACCCCGTCGTGTTCTCAGACGACTTCAGCAGCGGGTTCGCGAACTGGTCGAACGTGACGAACCTCACGCTCGACGGCAGCCAAGGTGGCGCGGCGGCTCCGAGCGCCAGGGCAGCGGTGTCCGGCGCTCGCGCGTACGCTACGCATGACCTGTCCGCGACGTATTCGACCCTGTGCGTGCGCGAGGCGATCAACATCTCCTCGCTGGGCGCGAGTTCCGTTGCGCTCCTGAAGCTGCGGACCGCCGCCGACCAGTCCGTTGGACGCGTGTTCGTCGAGAGCAACCGTGCGCTGAAGGTTCGGGCGGACGTGTCGGGTCAGATCTTCCCATCGGGCGTCGCGCTCCCCACCGGATGGAGCACGATCGAGCTGTGTGCGACGATCGGCTCCTCGGGGACGCTCACGCTGCTCCTGAACGGCAGCCAGCTCGGCGCCTGGACGTCGGACCTCGGCGCGAGCCAGATCGGACGGATCCAGATCCTCGACGACGCAGCGAAGACGTTCACCGCGAACGTGGACGATGTCGTGGCCGACCTGACCGCTGGCTGAGCCGGAGGATCGAGCCCGGGAGCCGGGTAGACGGTCTGCTGACTTCGCTTCATGACGAGCGGCGCCCGATCTTCGGCGCGCCGGGGCCGCCCCTCATCGTAGTAGCGTTCCGCAATAGGCAGTAAGTCTGCTCCCTCATCTGTGGGCTCCCCGGT
>CAYUSA010000028.1:0-36548 GCA_964447335.1 uncultured Actinomycetes bacterium | reverse complement strand
GGGATACCGATGAGTTCATCCCGCAGAGTGTCTGCCCGTAACCTGGGCCGCACGGACTAGAGCCAACCGCAGACCGCGAGCTGCCGGTCGATCTCGACCCGCGCCTTGGCCTCAGCCGCGAGGTAGGTGGGATCGCCAGGTTCGTTGGCTTTGGAGTCGGCCACTTGTCTCCTGATTCGTCTTGCTTGAGACGATACCCCGTGCAGCCGCGCGCTTGGGAGCCCCTTGGCATCGGCCCAAGCGTTTCTGGCCGGTCTTGCAGGGAGAATGGACCTACTCCCCGCTGCCCAAGATATGTCGCAAGTAAAGGTTATCGCTTTATTATTGACGTTCAGCGGGTCCCGAGTTATCCTCCCAGCGGCGAAGGTCAGCGGACGTCGCGCAGGATGAGGACCACGAAGGTGAAGAAGATGAAGATGAGGACCGGCGGGAGGATGGGGGCCTCGAAGGGACTGGCGCTGATCGACCAGGCCGTCGCTGAAGGGCGGCAGTTCATCGATCCGCTGTGGGTCATCCAAAGAGCCGAGATCAGCAAGCAGGCCGCCAACGACCTGCTCGCTCGGCTCGTTCGCTCCGGCCTGCTCGAACGCGTGTCACATGGCAAGTACGCTATCCGGCCGCTGGGCGTGCTCGGTGTCCCAGTCGCTGCGGATGACGTCGGCATCGCCGTGGCTGCACTCTTCGAGGGCGTACCCCACAGGCTGGCGTTTCGTTCAGCCCTCGACTACTACGGTCTTCTCACACGTCCCGTCCGGACGGTTCAGGTCGCTTCGTCGGCCAGGATCAGGCAGGCCGAGATATCTGATCGTCCGCTCCAGGTCATCTTGGAGTCGGCGAAGACCGTCCTGGTCGGGGCTGTGCCACTCAAGCCCGGTTCGCACGTCTCGGGTCTGGAACGTTCCTTCCTCGATGCTGCGAGTCGTCCGAACCTCGTCGGTGGTATCGAAACGGTGGTCGAGGCGCTTTCTCTCGGCCCAACGATCAAGCCTGCACGCCTTCGGTCGCTGGCGAGCGAGTTGAAGTTGAACCGCGGACTCCGGAGACTTGGGTCGCTCCTTGATCACCTCGGGCACGGTGACCTGGCCCAGTCGCTGTACCGACCTGGTTTCCGGCATCCGATCGAACTGGAACCCAGGACTGGGTCTGAGGTGCAGTTCATGGATGACAGATGGCGCGTCTTATGGAACGTGGACGCCGGAAGCGTCCTAAGTACGGCTACCCAGTGATCACGAGGCCTGAGCTCGTCCGTCGCGCTGGTGACGATCGCGTCAGCGGGCAAACGGTGGAGCGAGACTACGTGCTGGCTGCGATCTTGGTAGGTCTGAGTCAGGACCCCGCCGCAACGCGGATGGTCTTCAAGGGTGGTACTGCTCTTCGAGCCTGCTACCACCTCGACTACCGATACTCAGCGGACCTGGACTTCAGCCTGGTAGAGGGCATGACGATCGAGGAGGCGCTCCTCGTGGTTCATCGCGCCCTGGAGCGCGCAGGACCTGGCGCGGGGCTGAGCCGGGCCGTCCTCGACAGAGACGGGCTGGTGCCGTTGATCCGATACGTGGGTCCGTGGGGACGCGAGAACCGGATCAAGGTCGATCTCGAAGACGATGAGCTGGTTGAGAACACCGCCCTGTTGCCCGTCCTGCAGAGATACCAGGACATACCCGCGGGAGCCGTAATCGTGGGCTACACGGAGGACGAGATTGGAGCGGAGAAGCTTCGTTGCGTTCTGCAGCGGAAACAGTGCAGAGATCCGTACGACCTCCACTACCTGCTGACCAATGGCAGGATCCACGCGGCCGAAGTTCATCTTCTGTTCGAGAGGAAGGCCAAGCACAAGGGCCTCGATGCGGCGCGATTGCTGGAGAAGCTCGACGCGCTCCTCGAGTGGTGCAAGCCGCGGTGGGAGAGAGAACTGGGGGAGTACGTACGCGATGTCCCTCCATTCGAAGCATTCGAGCGGCAGCTTCGACGCGAGCTTCGTCCAGTGCTCAGGTGAGTCCGCGTGGGTACACTTCCTCGGACCCGAAACCCCTGGTGAGGACTGATATCCATGCCGCGAGTACTGCTAATCGGATGGGATGGCGCCGACTGGCGAATCCTGGACCCCCTGCTCGAGCGGGGTGACCCGCCGAACCTCCAGGCCCTGATCGACCGGGGGCAGAAGGCGGTCCTGCGCTCGACCGTGCCGACCCACTCGTGGGCGGCGTGGCCGTCGTTCCTGACGGGGGTGGACCCGGCGGACCACGGGGTCTACGACATCCTCGAGACCGTGCCGGGGACCCACAAGCAGTACCCGGTCACGTACAAGTCGATCGGCGAGCGGACGTTCGTCGAGGACCTCTCGGCGGCCGGCAAGGTCGGGGTCTGTTCCGACCGCGGTACCCGCAGCAGCGGGGGCTACGGCCCCCAGCTCGTCGGTGAGCTCTGCATGGCCTCGTCGTCGAAGAGCAGCCGGACGTCACCGCCATCCGCATCCATCACGTAGATGGCGAGTCCGTGCTCGCCGACCTGGTCGTGTTCGTTGATGTCGAGCTCTTGGGGGGTCGCGTCGCGGTCGCTCGTGAACGCGATCCGGGTCCCGTCGGGAGACCAGGTCGGCGCCGAGTCCCATCCCTTCCAGTCGGTCAGCTGCCGCATGTCGCCGCCGTCTGCGCTCATCACGTACACGTCGACGTTCCATCCCGTTGTCCAGCGCGAGAACGCGATCTGCGTGCCGTTGGGTGACCAGTCGGGGTTCGCGTAGTTGGCGCCGTCGTCGGTGAGGCGGGTGAGTCCCGTCCCGTCGCCGTTCACCGTGTAGAGGCCGCGGACGTCGCCGTCCCAGCCGACGAGGACCAGCCGCGTGCCGTCGGGCGACCAAGACGGCTCCTCCCACGAGCCCTCGAGGACCAGACGGGGCTCGCCTCCATCGGCCGGCACCGACCAGATCCCCGTCGGGCCGGACTCGCCGGTCGGGTCGGGATCCCGCGTCCCCATGAAGACGATCTCGTTCCCACCGGGGGACCAGGCCGGGTGGTCCACGCCGAACCCGTAGGTCAGCGCGGTGAGGGCGCTCCCGTCGGCGTTCATCACCCAGAGCGTGGAGGTGGAAGCGTTCGGCGGGTCCTGGCCCACGAACGCGATCCGCGTGCCGTCGGGTGACCAGACGGCCGAGGTGTTCTTGCCATCCGGTTGGGGGAGCGGCCGAGCGAGTGCGCCGTCATCGCTCATCGACCAGATCCGGGCGCGGTAGACGACCGGATCCTCGAGGTTCTCCTCCCACCGCTCGAACAGGATCGGCTGGGCGGGAGCGCCCGCCCCCGCTCGCCCCGAGGGGCCGAGGAACGCGCGCCCCGCGAACCCGAGACCGGCCACGGCCACGGCCACGGCGATCACGATGGCCGCCGCGCGCTGGCGCTGCGGGGGCCGCCCACCGCCCGCGAGCAGCTCCGAGAGTCGCTCGTCCACGTCGATGGGAAGGTCGTCGATCGCGCTCGACAGGTGATGACGGACGGTGAGATCTCGCTCGCTCATGTTCCCTCCCCGAGGATCTCGCGGAGCTTCGCGCGCCCGCGCGTGAGCTGAACCCGGACCGTGGACGGACGCATCCCGAGGAGCGCGCCGGCTGCCGCTGCGTCGTAGCCCAGGTAGTCGACGAGGACGACGCACTCGCGCTGACGCACGCTCAGCGAGCCGAGCGCCTGGAACGTGGTGGTACGCGTCACTATGGCCTCGGCCGGGTCGGACGCCGCGCCCACCCGCAGCCGGTCGAGGCCGAGCACTCGGAGCGGACGGCGCCGTCGCAGGTGCGAGCGTGCCTCGTTGAGCGCGACGCGGAAGACGAAGTTGCGGGCGTGATCCGATGAGGCCATGCGGTCCCATCGTGGCCACAGCCGGACGAAGGCCTCCTGCGCGAGCTCCTGTCCCATGTCCACGTCCCGAACCACAAGCGCGATCGACCGGGCGACCGAGGGGAACCACTCGCGGTAGAAGGCGTCGAACGAGACCGGCCGGACCGCGGGCTCGGTGATCCCCGTCTCCATCACCCCTATCTACGCCCAGAACCCCGTCCGCGCTTACACGGCGCATCCCGGTGGGTATGCCAGCGGCATGAGATAGCGTCGTTCTCCTCGTGAACGGGGATGCCGCTGATCTGCGCCCGTATCGTGCCTGGTCGGGTCTACTTGCAGATGGATTCCGTCGATGCTCCCCTGGGAGGTTGCCGGTGAACGTCAAGGTCGAGCCGATGAGCGTGAGCGAGCTCGAGGCCGAGCTCAGGTACTACGAGGGTGAGTTCGGCATGTCCTCGGCGGCGTTCGTTCAGGCATATCGAGGGGGCGAGGCCCCCGAGATCCTCGAGGAGGTCGCGCTCGAGTGGGTCATGGCGTACGACGCGTGGGATCTCGTCGCCGACGACCCCGAGACCCGTTGATCCTGCCGTGCCACCCGGGCACGTCCGCACGCTCGACGACCACTGGCTCTGGCTCGAGCAGTTGATCGCAGCGTCGGGCGGCTACCTCGACGAGGACGCTCTCCGTCTCGCCGCTGGAGGACGCGACGGGACACCTCACAGGCGATCAGCGAAGTCCCAACACCGCGGACAGCGACGTGAAGACAAGCGCCCGAAGCATCATGGTGCTTGTGCTCTGATCCTGTCCAACGCGTCGAGGACCAGGTCGAGACCGAACTCGAACTCGCTCTCGATGTCGTAGCCCGAGGTCGTCGCCTCGGCGGCGACTTCGGCGAGGTGGGGGTAGTCGCCCATGTCGGCCTGGTCGAGGATCTCCCCGGCCGATGGCGCCATCTGCTCAGATGTGTCGATGGGCAGGCTGATCTCCTGGATGACGTGCCCATAGACGTAGCTGTCGAGCAGCCAGAAGGCGTGGGCAGCCATCTTCACCGAGAAGCCGCCATCGCGCAGGGTGGCGATGACCGCGTCCAGATACCGCAGGGTGGCCGGCCCTGCCCTGCCCCGCGATTCCATCAGCCCGATCGCCCAGGGGTGTCGCTTCAGCACCCGTCGCGCCGAGACGGCACGCCGTCTCATCGCCGTCCTCCACTCGGACCCGGGGGCAGGGATCTCGATCTCACCAACCACCAGCTCCACGATCCCATCCAGGATCTCGTCCTTGTTGGCCACGTGCTTGTAGAGGGCCATCGCCTCCACACCAAGCTTGCCGCCGAGGCGCCGCATGGTGAGGGAGTCGACACCGTCCCGGTCGGCGAGGGCTACCGCGGCGCGAAGCACCCGCTCCCGGGTGAGAGGCTGGCGGCGTCGCGTGCTCTCGGACTCTGGGGTCATCTCCTCGTTGACAGTTTACTAAGTAACCCCTAGGGTTACTTAGTAAACCAAGGAGGGAGCATGTCCACAAGAACCGATCAACCGACCGAGCGGGGACACATGACCGCCGAAACGATGTTCGAACCGTCGATCGTGAACGTGAGGATCAAGATCTCGGCGCTGTGGACGTCGATGCTGTTCGTCTTCGCCTACGTCGACCTCTTCACCCTCTACCGGCCCGACTTCCGGGCCGACGTCGAGGCAGGCGAGATCAGTGGGTTCACCGTCAACCAGTCGTTCCTCCTTGGAACCACCGCCTATGTCGTCATCCCCAGTCTGATGGTGTTCTGCGCACTCATCCTGCGACCACGGATCAACCGGATCGTGAACATCGCACTGAGCATCGTCTATGCGCTCACCATCATCGCCGGTGCGATCGGCGAGTGGGACTACTACATCCTCGGCAGCGCCATCGAGGTTGTGTTGCTCGCGGCCGTCGCCTACTACGCTTGGACCTGGCCGAAGGAAGCTGGCTCCTCGTGAGTTGGCCCGCCGCACCCTCTCGCGCGATGGACGCCCGAGGTTCCCTCTCCGGGTCAGGTCATGAGACGCTTGGCTTCTGTGATCAGATCCGATAGCTGGTCGAGGTCGACGTCGTCGATCGATCTGAAGCTGACACTGCTCTTCCCGACCTTGACCCTCCTCTCGATACGTGCGGGTTCGCGTTGATGAACCCGGCGTCGGGCTGCGAAGGAAGGCCGCTCGAGCAGAGCCTCCACCGCGAAGCTCGTATCGAGCGCGGCCGCGCGGTGCCGCTCCCTCCGGGCGGGTAGCCCCCTGGCCCGTCCATCCGGAAGCGCTTCGGTACACTTCCCCGGACCCGAAACCCCAGGTGAGGACGTGATTCCACATGCCGCGAGTACTGCTGATCGGATGGGATGGCGCCGACTGGCGCATCCTCGACCCCCTGCTCGAGCGGGGTGACCTGCCGAACCTCCAGGCCTTGATCGACCGAGGGCAGAAGGCGGTCCTGCGCTCGACCGTGCCGACCCACTCGTGGGCGGCGTGGCCGTCGTTCCTGACGGGGGTGGACCCGGCGGACCACGGGGTCTACGACATCCTCGAGACCGTGCCGGGGACCCACAAGCAGTACCCGGTCACCTACAAGTCGATCAAGGAGCCGACGTTCGTCGAGGACCTCTCGGCGGCCGGCAAGGTCGGGGTGTACGCCGACGTGCCCCTGCTGTTCCCGCCGCCGGACATCAACGGGAAGATCGCGGCCGGAGGCGTCCTGCCGAAGGGGCGCACCTACACGCAGCCGGCCGACCTGGCCGAGACGCTCGAGAAGGCGGGCGTGCCGTGGGTCATCAACGGCATGTCGTGGACCACGTACCGCAACCGGCCCGAGCCGTACCTGGCCGAGGCGCTCGAGATCACCGGCAAGCGGATCCGCGCGAGCGAGTGGCTGATGGACAACACCGACTGGGACCTCATGGCGTCGGTGTGGGTCTCGGTCGACCGAACGCAGCACGCGCTGTCGAACTACGTCGGGCCGGACCACCCGGACTACGCGAGGAACTCGAAGACCGCGCTCGGCGCGAAGGTGCGCGACGTCTACAAGCAGCTCGACGACGCGATCGGCTCGTTCGTCTCGCGCACGCGGTCCGACGACCTCGTGCTGTTCATCAGCGACCACGGGTTCCAGTCGGTCTCGCGCACGATCCACATGGACCACCTGCTGAAGCAGTTCGGCTTCCTCGAGTTCAGCGCCTCGAACGTGGTCTTCGGGCCGATGCAGTGGGGGCCGGTGCGCAAGATCGCGCGCAAGGCCTACGACATGCTCGGCCTGCACGGGAAGGTCTCGCTCCCGCAGTCGGTCAACTGGCACAAGACGAAGGCCTTCACGACGATCCGCTCGACGGGCGAGGGCGTCTCGATCAACCTCGCCGGCCGCGAGCCCGATGGCATCGTCGACCCCGCCGACTTCGAGAAGGTTCGCGACGAGGTGATGAACCGGCTCGCGAGCTTCGTCGACCCGAAGACCGGGAAGAAGCCCGTGAAGGCGATCTACAAGCGCGAGGAGGTCTTCAAGGGCAAGCACGCCGACACCGCGCCCGACATCCTCATGGAGCCGGCCGAGCTCTACTCGCTCACGCACGCGAAGACCGCGCTCGAGGACGCCGACTGGATCAGCGGCGATCACCGCCCCGAGGGTGTCATCGTCGCCGCGGGGCCCTCCGTGCGGCCGTTCGAGGAGCAGCCGTTCCTCATCGACCTCGCGCCGACGATCCTGGCCGCGCTCGACGCGCCCGCGACGGTGAAGCACACCGGCCGGGTCCTGCACGAGATCGTCGGCTCGGCCGAGGTCAAGCACACGGAGCGCGAGGCGCCCGCGGTCACGATCCCCGGCATCACCGGACCGATCGAGGAGACCACGGTCAGCGACACCGAGGCCGACGAGATGGAGGAGCACCTCCGCGGTCTCGGCTACCTGGAGTAGGGGCGTGCTCCAGCAGCGTTGCGTCAACATCCTGGCCACGCCGCAGGCGCCACCATCGCCCGATCGGCAGAGATAGGAGTCGCTCGGGTCAGCTTCGGCCCCCTGATCCATCGCCGCAGGAGCCCGCCGGCCTCCTGGCGACCGTGGCGCGATGGCGCGAGCGGGCGTGAACCCGCCGAGAGCGGCTCGGCCGGGTGCTCAGGAAGGCAGGTCCTCGGCGACCACGAGGATCCCGCCCGGCGCGGTGAGCGCGGGTAGGGTGCGACGCGCGGCTTCGTCCACGTGCACGCGAGGTGCAGGCGGCAACTCCGACTCGTGGTAGGTGCCCGGCCCGTAGAACCGGCCGTAGCGGATGACGACACCGCCCGCGTCGAGGACGGTCTGCTCGTGTTCCTCGACGGCGGCCCCGCCGTCACCGGGTATCTGCCAGGCGACGCTCTGCGCGACGAACCGAGGGGCTCCGGCCGCCTTCGCGGCCGCCAACAGGTTGCGCGTTCCCTGCCGCCGCATGCGGTTGTTCGCAGCGCCGCGTTCGGGGATCTCCGCCGGGTCGTCCGGCAGGTCGGTGAGCTCGTGGAGCACCGCGTCGGGCCCGAAGGTTGCCACGACCTCGGACAGAGCGTCGAGATCGAACACGTCGCACACGATGGGCTCGGCGCCCAGTGCCCGCAGTCCTGCTGCCTTCCCCGGCGTGCGGGTCATGCCCGCGACCTCGTGCCCGGCGGCGATGAGGAGCGGTACAAGACGCACCCCGATCGCTCCACTCGCGCCGGCAAGGAAGATCCGCATGCCGCGAACGTTAGCAGCTGGGCCGGTGCCGGCCCGCGGGTAAGTAGGTCCGATCAGGGCTAGCGCTTTGCGACGGAGGCGCCCGCGCCCCGCGAAGCACAAGGGGGGATCGTTGCCTGTCACCGGGCAGAGGCGGTCCTCGAGGGAGGCCCACGTCCGGGGATCTGCGACGGTCTGAGGCTGCATGTCCCTTAGGTTCGAGGTCATCCAGGCGATCCCCCGAGGGCGTCATCGTCGCAGCCGGCCGAACGTGAAGCCGTTCGAGGAGCAGCCGTTCCTCATCGACATGGCCCCGACCGTCCTGGCCGCACTCGGCGCGCCGGCTACCATCCAGCACACCGGCAGAGCGACGGTGTCGTTCGAGGAGATCGCCGGGGGCTACGGCGCGAGGATCACGTACACGGCCGAGTGCAAGACGTGCGAGGGCTGAGAACGCGCGGGCCGGCCGTCGAGATCCCGCGGCTACCTCGGATGGCTCCGCTGCGGCCTTGCGTCTGCCCTCCGCTCCGGTATCGGCCTGTCGCTCTCGGCGGAGCATGCATGTCAGACCCCGGTGCTAGTCTCGCGAGCGAGATGGACCCTGCGATCTGGACCGCGATCGGCTTGCTGGCTGCCACGTCACTTGGGTCGCTCTTCTACCTCGGCTCGCGGATCGATGCGCTCGGCTCGCGGTTCGATGCGTTCGGGGCCAGGATGGACGCTGGGTTCGCCCGGGTCGATGACCGTATCGACTCATTGGCCGGCCGGATGGACACGGGATTCGCGCGAGTCGATGCACAGTTCGATGCGGTCCACGCCCGGCTCGATGGGCTCGGGGCCCGCATGGATGCGCACCTGGACCGTCATGCGAGCTGACCTGGTGTCGCTGGCAGCACCGATCTCGCTACACGCCGAGGCCGAGGGAACGGATGAGCACTTCCGCGGTCTCGGCTACCTCGAGTAGCGCCGTCAGGGGCTCGCGAGGCGAACACGACGAAGGGCGGCGTCCCCGCCGCCCTTCGCGCATGCCGTGTTGCTGAGCTCAGGACGCCCGGACGACCACCTTGGCCGCGCGGATCGTCCCGTCCGCCCGCATCGTGCCGAACACGCGAACGCTGGCGCCTCGGGACAGGAGCCGCTCGCGCACGATCGTCGTCGAGGCGAGCACGCGCACATCGTTGTGGCTGACGTTCCACGTGCCGAGGTGGTCACCGCGAGGGAACGCGCGCGCGGTACCGGTCAGGGTCGTCGAGTCCTCATCGATGTCCTCGGCGTCCTTGACCTCGATCTGCGTCGCCGTGATCGAGCCGTCGGCCTCGGCCAGACCCTCGACCTCGACCGCGGCACCGACGGCGACCACGCCGTCCTCCTGGTCGATCTCGGTGTCGGTCGTGACATGGACCGTCGTGCCGCTCACGACCCAGTCGCCGACGAAGTCGGCGGACGTGGGAAGCACCTCGACGAAGCCCTCGAAGTCCATCTCGCCGAAGTCGTCGTCGTCGGCGTCCTCGGTACCGTCGATCTCGGTGGCGGTGAACGTGCCGTCGGCCTCGGCCGTGCCCTCGATCTCGACGCTCGCGCCGACCGCGATCGTCGCGAGGCTGTCGTCGATCTCCGTGTCGACCGTTACGTGGACCGTCGTCCCGCTCACGACCCAATCGCCGACGAGATCCGGCGACGCGGGCAGGCTCTCGATCACGCCGGAGAGCTCGTCCTGGTCGTCGGTCTCGTCGTCGCTCGCGAGGGCCGTCGAGGCCGGTGCGAACGCCGCGAGCATGCTCACGATCGCGAGCAGCCCGATGATCTTGCGCTTCATCGCATCCCTCCTTCTTCCGGGTGCGACCAGAGGACCACGTCGCCGGTTATCGGCAGCACCCGCTTGGGTTAAGGAGGGGTTAGGGAACGCACCTGCCCAGCAGGTTCTCGACCATCGTCGTAGCGCGTCCTGCGATCGCTGTCGGCCGACCGTCCGACAGCGATCGCCTACGGCACCGAGCGGATGCGATCGGTCTTGCGCGGGATGCCACGCTCGACCCGTTCCCAGCGGCCGGCGCGGTCCACCTCGTACTCGCGGAACGCGCAGGGGATGCCCCCGGCCTTCAGCAGGTTGGTCGAGTCCATCAGCTGGAAGTGGAGATGCGGCGCCATGGAGTTTCCGGTGTGCCCGACCCGGCCGATCACGTCGCCGGTCCGGACCGCCTGGCCCTTCTCCACCGCGACGGATCCCGGGGCCAGGTGCGCGAAGAGCGCGTAGACCCTGTCCATCTGCATGATCACGTGGTTGCCGAGTACCCGGTCGAGCCCCTGCTTCTCGGGGTTGAAGGTGACGGCGGTCCTCACCGCGAGCGCGAGCTCTCGGATGACGTGGAGCCACGCTCGCTCGTCGGCCCCGTCGGTCGCCTCGACGACCTCGCCGTCGAAGGCGGCGTGGACGGGCTGGCCCCAGCCGTAGCACTCGCGCGTGCGTCCGCCGATCAGGTACGAGCGCACCGTTCCGGCCGGATGGAGGTGGAACCCCTTCCGCGGGTCGATCCTGACCAGGTCGTAGGCGTACCGCTGACCGAGCTGGTCCGTCCCGTGACTCGGGATCTTGTGCGCCGGGGTGTTGGCCGCCGCCCATTCACCGCGGAGCGGGAAGTCGACGACGACCGGGTCGCCGAGCTCGCTCGACGAGCCTCGGCCTCCCGTCGGTGGGGTCATGACGGCCTCCTCACCGTTCGCGCGCTCAGCATAGGGTCTCGACCCCTGGGATGCCCCGAACGGGAGAGGGCCCGACGACCCGGTCGGGGGTTGGTACGGCCTGAAGAAGGGCCTGCGAGGCCGGTTCGGGATGTACGTCCCACCGCTGCTCGAGGCCCTCGGCCTCGCCGAGTTGGAACACAACGCCGCAACAACCGCATGCGGGCGCGGTGGGCAGGAGCACGCCTCCTGCGGGCTCGGGTCCAGCGGAGAACCCCGCGACCTGCCGGCGGCGGCCGATACCCCGTTCGGTATCGGCCGCGCGCTGGCGGCCGGGCGGTGCCGCACGGCCCAGAGGGTTCCTGGCTACAAGCGGCGCTGGGGCGCCGGCGGGGGTGGGGCTGAGAGGTCCATGGGGTGGACGTCTTCGATGTTCGAGCGGAACCACCCGTCGAACTCGTGATCGGAGCCGGCCATGTCGTGGACGAAGCTCGACGCTCCCGGGCCGTCGAACACCACGACCACGAGATGGCTGCCGTCCGGGTTCGCCTGCAGCCAAACCGCGTGCGTCGTCAGGCCGTGGCGCTGGTTCATGTCGTCGAACTCGGCCTTGCGCGGTCCGTTCAGCTCCGCCATCCAGGCCTCCCAGGCATCGACCTTGCCCGGCTTGATCGGTGCCGCCATCGCTTCCATCCGAAGCTCCTTCCTCGGCGCGAGGCTCGCGCGGTCGCGGAAGGCTACGGGAGCGGGCCCGTTCGCGCAAGACGGACGCCGGGTTTCGGCCGGGACCGAGGGCCTCGAGTGGGAGACGCGCATCTGGCACACGCTCTGATCGGCGTGGGGCGCGTCAAGGCTCGCCGAGCCCGCGCCACTCGTGGTCGAGGATCGCGTAGACGAGCCCGCTCTGCCACTCGCCCTTGACCCACTCGTTCTCGACGAGGTGCGCCTCGCGTCGCATGCCGAGCTTCTCCATCACGCGGGCCGAGGCGGCGTTGCGGGCCTCGGCGTGGCCGATGACGCGGTGCAGACCCACGTCCTCGAACGCGATGCGCAGGAGCGGCCGGGTCATCTCGGGCGCGTACCCGCGACCCTGGTGGTCGGGATGCACGATGAACCCGATCTCGCCGAGGGCGTGCTCGCGGCTGAGCCACTGCAGGATGACGTCTCCGACGACCTCGCCCGTGGTCTTCAGTTCGGCGGCCAGGGCGAGGACGTCGCCCTCGTCGTGGAGCGCTCGGAAGCCGATCCGCTTCTCGAGCGCCTCGCGAGCCTCGGCCTCGGTCTGCGGCTCCCAGTAGGTGTAGAGGGCGACCTCGGGGCGTGAGCGCATGTCGAACACGGCTGCGAAGTAGCGGGCCTCGAAGGCGCGCAGGAGCAGCCGCTCGGTCTCGAGCGGACCGCTGTACTGGAACCCGCCCAACCCTTCTCCCCCGTCCACTTGGAAGCGCACGATAGTACGGTGCGGTCATGACCGACGCAGCGCTCGATCGGGCGGCATGGCTCCGCGAGATGCGACAGGTGAACGAGGAGCAGGAGTTCGCGCTCGCCTCCATCTACGACGACTACTGGGGCGAGATCGGGGACACGCACTGGGCCTTCGTGGAGCGGCTCTGCTCGCTGCTCCCGCCCGACGGCAAGGTGCTCGACGCGGCGTGCGGGACCGGCAAGTACTTCGGCATGGTGCTCGAGAGCGGACGCTCGCTCCTCGGCGTCGATCACACCGGCGTGTACCTGGACCGGGCGCGCGCGAAGTACCCCGACGTCCCGACCGAGAAGCACGACCTCCAGGAGCTCCCGTACCGTGAGGAGTTCGACGGCGTGATGTGCGTGGACGCGATGGAGTTCGTCCCGCCGGAGGAGTGGCCGGTCGTCCTCGAGCGCTTCCACCGGGCCCTGCGCCCCGAGGGCCGGCTCTACTTCACCGTCGAGCTCGTCCGGCTGGACGAGATCCGTGCGGCCAACGCGGAGGCTCGAGCCGCCGGTCTCCCCGTCGTCGACGGCGAGGTCATCTGGCACGAGCCCGACGACTACTACCACTACTACCCGGCGATCGAGCAGGTCCGCACGTGGGTGTCGGCCGCCGGCTTCGTCATCGAGGACGACGCCGAGGGGCCGTGGCACGAGGACGGCTACGCGTACCACCACGTGCTCGCGCGCCGGACCGCCGGGTAGGCCCGACGACCGCGCTCGGGCGCGGGTCACGGGATGGCCGTGTGCGAGGCCACCCCGTGACCGGTCCCGTCTGAACGGTCCGCCTACATCACCTCGAGCGTCTCGTACACCGTGACGCTGCCCCCGCCCTGCAGGACCGGCGAGCCCTTGGCGATCGCCGTGGCGGACTCGAGCGAGTCGGCCGTCACGATCGTGTAGCCGGTGTGCTGCGGCCCCGGAGAGCCGTCCTTGAGCGTGCCGTCGCTCGCGATCGTCTTGGCCGCCGGCGTGAACGGGTTCCCGCCGTCCTTGAGCGCGCCGCCGATCTGCCCGTACCAGTCGGTCCAGGCCTGCATGACGCGAGCCTGTTCCGCCTCGGTCTCGGGCATGCTCCCGCCCGTGTAGAGGAGCACGAAGTCAGCCATGGTCCCTCCCTCCCGGCCCGTGGGCCGTATCCGTCCGACACCGGTACGACGAACGGGAGGGTCCGCTTTCGACACGACCGGCGTGTTCGAGGTGAGGGTTTCGCCTGGTGGCCGTCGGCGCGCCGTCCTAGGCTTCGACGCACCCGGCGATGGACGAGGAGTGAAGGCGATGGCGGACGCGTTGGTCTCGAGGGCGACGGACCGGACCTGGGAGCCCGATCCGGACGTGGGCGGGGAGATGAAGGTCCTGTACCGCGGCGAGGGGATCGAGGCGGGGCTCTCGCGCTTCACCGAGCCGCTCGCCGAGCCCATCCGCTGGACGCTTCCGGCCACCGAGACCTTCTACGTGCTCGAGGGCTCGGCGCGGGTCGAGATCGCCGGCGCGCCCACGCTCGAGGTCGGGGTCGGCGACATGGCCTGCATCCCCGCCGGCGCCGAGACCACCTGGCACCTCACCACGCCGTTCGTGGACTTCTACGTCCTCAGCTGACGCGGAAGAGCGGCCCGCGCGGTCGGGCTCGACTCGCGCGCCGGGACGCGGGCGCGTACGCTTCTCGCCTGCTCGCAGAGGGGAGGGGCGCGATGCCCAAGTACATGTGGAAGGTGTCCTACTCGGAGGACGGGATCCGCGGGCTCATGAAGCAGGGAGCCGCGGACCGGGCGGCGCAGATCGGGCAGATCACGGCGGCGAACGGCGGCACGCTCGAGGGCTTCTACTTCGCGTTCGGCGACACCGACGCCTACGTGATCGCCGACCTGCCGGGCGACACGACCGCGGCCGCGATCTCGCTGGCGGTGGCGGCGTCGGGAGCGGCCGCGATCGAGACCGTGAAGCTCCTCACACCGGGCGAGATCGACGAGGCGCGCGGCATACAGACCGGATACACGCCCCCCGGCGCCTGACCCTCCGTTCTGGCGCGGGCACGGCGGCGGAGCGACCTTCGGCCCTGGTCGTGGTCCTCGCACGCCCTACCGTCAGGCGGGGAGGCGCAGATGGCGGGGCGCACGATGCTCCGGGTCCTCGTCGCGTTCGGCGACCCGATGGAGGCGGCCCTGCCCTCGGTCGACCTCACCGTGGACGAGGGGTGCACCGGACCCCCGTGGTACTTCTGGGCCGGGCCGGGCTCGTATCTCGTCAGCTTGAGCGCATCGCCCGCCGAGGACGGCGCCCTGGTGGTCGACCTGTTCGCGGGGGAGCAGCGTGAGGGCTTCGCCACCTGCTGAGGCCGGCGCTCAGCTCACGACTCGCACGTTGACGAACGGTGTGCCGAGGCTCGAGAACAGGCGCAGCCACAGCGGCAGGTACATCTCCATCGCGCGCGCGCCGGTCAGGTCGCCGAGGTCGAGCACGTGCTTCCACCCGAAGCCGTCGCGCAGCAGGCTGACGACCTCGGCCTTGGCGCCCTCATCGTCGCCGGCGACGAACATCGTGTGCTCGCCGTCCGCGAGCATGCCCGGCTCGACCATCACACGCGACGTCACGGTGTTCAGGCTCTTCACGACGTTCGCGCTCGGGAACGCGCGCTGGACCTGCTCGGCGAGCGAGTCGGTGTTGCTGACGAACAGGCTCGGCGGCATGCCGCGCGAGAAGTCGAGCGGGTTCGTGATGTCGAGGATCGTCTTGCCCTGGAGGTTCTGGGCGTCGGCCGACCGGAGCGCCTCGAGCGTCCCGGCGCCGTTGAGCGCGAGGACGAGCAGCTCGCCGTGCGCGGCCGCCTCGGAGAAGGTCGCCGCGGGGATGTCGGGATGCGCCACATGCCAGTCCGCGAAGGACTCGGGCTCCATCGGGCTCTTCTCGGTGCGCGAGGCGAGCGCCGCAGGATCGCGCGTACCGAGCACTACCTCGTGACCGAGCTCGGCGAGCTTCCCGCCCACCGTCCGTCCGACCGTTCCGGTGCCCAGGACGCCGATCCGCATGTCGTGCTCCTCTCGGTGAGCGGTCTCGGGGTGCAACCTCGTGTGCGCGGCGGTTCTTCCGTGGGGTCGCGTTCCTCGGCGCGAAGGGATAGGGTTCGACTTTCCGCCCATCGCAGGACGGGAACCGCGTGCCCGCGGAGGGGAGGACACCATGAGCGGACCCACGCTCGAGCAGCTCCGCGCGCAGGTCGGTGGGACGGTGGTCACGCCGTCGGACGCCGAGTACGACGAGGGTCGCGCGGTCTACAACGGCATGATCAATCGCCGTCCGAGCGCCATCGTCCGGTGCGCGAGCGACGACGACGTCGTGGCCGGCGTGAACTTCGCCCGGGAGAACGGGCTCGACCTCGCCGTTCGTGGGGGTGGTCACAGCGTGCCGGGGTTCGGCACGTGCGACGGCGGAGTGGTCGTCGACCTCTCGGCCCTCCGCGCGGTCGAGGTGGACGCCGAACACCGGACGGCGCGCTCGCAGGGCGGCACGACGTGGGGCGTCTTCAACGAGGCGACGCACGCGTTCGGTCTCGCGACCACCGGCGGCATCATCTCCACGACGGGCGTCGCGGGGCTCACGCTCGGCGGCGGGATCGGGTACCTCACGCGCGGGTTCGGGCTCTCGTGCGACAACCTGCTCTCGGCCGAGGTCGTCACCGCGGACGGCCGCAAGGTCACGGCGAGCGAGGAGGAGCACGCCGACCTGTTCTGGGCGCTCCGCGGCGGGGGCGGGAACTTCGGCATCGCGACGACGCTCGAGTTCCGGCTCCACCCGGTGGAGACGATCTACGCGGGGCCGATGTTCTACGAGCTCGACCAGGCCGAGACGATCCTGCGGTTCTACCGCGACTACATCGCCGACGCGCCCGAGCAGATGGGCTGCTTCCCGGCGTTCCAGATCGCGCCGCCGCTGCCGTTCATCCCCGAGGATCGGCACGGCGACACGTTCATGGCCATCGTCGCCTGCTGGGCCGGACCGGTCGAGGAGGGAGAGGCCGCGTTCCGCCCGTTCCACGACGTCGCGCCCGTGGTCGCCGAGCACGTCGGTCCGATGCCGTACCCGGCGCTGAACGGCGCCTTCGACGCGCTCCTCCCGGCGGGATTGCGCCACTACTGGAAGGCGGCGTTCCTGACCGAGCTCACCGACGAGACGATCACGGCGCACCTCGAGCACGGCCCACGGGTCCCGACGGTGAGCTCCACGATGCACCTGTATCCGATCAACGGGGCCTGCCACCGGGTCGCGGCGGACGCGACGGCGTTCGCCTATCGCGAAGCGACCTTCTCGCCGGTGATCGTGGGGGCGTGGTCCGATCCGGCCGACGACGCGGCCAACACCGCGTGGGTCCGCGGCTACTACGACGCGGTGGCGCCGCACTCGGAGGCCGGCGGGTACGTCAACTTCATGGCCGGCGACGACCAAGAGCGGATCAAGGCCAACTACAAGGGCAACTACGACCGGCTCGTGCAGGTCAAGCGGGCCTACGATCCCGACAACGTGTTCCACCTCAACCAGAACATCAAGCCGTAGAGCCGGACGCTCGAGGGGCTCGTAGCATGGCCGGGTGACCGAGGTCCGGCTCGCGACGGTCGACGAGGTGCCCGCGCTCGCGGCGTTGCTGGCTGCTGCGTTCGTCGACGACGAGATCATGGTCTGGACGACGCCGGGGGACGCGCGGCACGAGCGTGTTCGCGCGTTCTTCGAAGAGTTCGACACGCTCACGGCCGCGAGCGGCTGGCTGTGGACCGTCGACGGGGGCGCGGGGGTGGCGCTGTGGGTTCCCCCCGGCACCGGGGACGCGTTCGACGAGCTGACGTTCTCGATCGACGAAGCGAGCCCCGAGTACGAGTCGTTCTGGGCGTGGGCCGAGGGCGCGCGCCCGGCCGAGCCGCACTGGTACCTCGACCACCTGGCGGTGGGCGCGGGGACGCGCGGTTCCGGTCTCGGCGTCGCGCTGGTCGAGCACGGGTTGGCGCTCGCACGGGCGGACGGCGTGCCGGCGTTCCTGTGCACATCGCGCGCGGACAATGTCGGGTTCTACGAGGGTCGGGGGTTCGCGGTCGAGCACGAGGGCGACGCCCCCGACGGCGGTCCGTACATCTGGTTCATGCGCGCCGACCCGTCAACCCGCTGACGGCCGCGGGGGTGGTCCCGCACCGAGACGCGTCAACGGGGTGACGGTCAACGGGTTGACCGGTGAGTTGTTGACACGTCGCTGGGTCGACGCGGGCGCCGACCGTCAACGGGTTGACCCACCGCGGAGGCCGACGCGGGCGTTGACCGCAGGTCAGCGCCTCGGGACCACCGGCCCCCCGCGGCCGGCCGTCCGGCACCCGCGCAGGAGGGCCTCGAGCGTCACGCTTGCACCCGCGAGACCCCGCAGATCAAGGAGCGATCCATGGACCGTGCGGACCTGTTCGAGGCGATGTCCCGGAGCGTCATCGAGGGCGAGGCGGAGGTCGCCGCCGATCTCGCCCGGCAGGCCGTCGAGGCGGGCATCGACCCGCTCGAGGCGATCGACGCCGGCTTCGTGCCCGGCATCGACCACGTCGGCCACGAGTTCAGCCTCGAGAACATGTTCCTGCCCGAGCTCGTGCTCGCCGGCGAGGCGATGAAGGCCGCCGTCGCCGTGCTCGAGCCCGAGATGCAGCGCACCGGCGCCGAGCGCGAGATCCACGGGACCGTGGTGCTCGCGGCCGCCCCGGGTGACATCCACGACATCGGCAAGAGCCTCGTCGGCACGATGCTCGCCGCCTCGGGGTTCCGCGTGATCGACATGGGCGTCGACGTGCCGATCGACGCGGTCGTCGAGAAGGCGCGCGAGGTCGGCGCCGACATCGTCGGCGTGAGCGCGCTCCTCACGACCACGATGCTCGGCCAACGCGACGTGATCGAGGCCCTCCGCGCGGCCGGCCTGCGCGGGCAGGTGAAGGTCATGGTCGGGGGCGCGCCGGTCACGCCGGAGTGGGCCTCGGAGATCGGCGCCGACGGGTTCGGGGAGGACGCCGCGAGAGCGGTCTCCCTCGCTCGCGAGCTCGTGGGCGCGTGAGGGGGGAGGGCGAGATGCAGCCGAAGCTTGAGCTCCTGGACGCCGACCTCGTGCGCCGAGTGCTCGACGAGGCCTTCCTGCTCCTGCGCGATCATGGCGTGAAGGTCCAGGCGCCCGAGGCCGTGGAGCTGCTCGTCGGGGCGGGCGCGAGGACCGACGAGGACGTCGTGTTCCTGCCCGAGGCGCTCGTGCGCGCCGCGCTGCAGACCGTGCCGCGCGAGTTCCACCTCCACGACCGCGCCGGCGAGCCGCGCGTCACCTACGGCGGCGACGCCGTGCACTTCGACCCGGGCTCCTCGGGCGTGCACGCGCTCGACCCGGAAACGTTGGAGCACAAGCCCTCGACGACGGCCGATCTCACGCGCCTCGTGAAGGTCGCCGAGATGCTGCCCGAGCTCGACGCGCAGTCGACCGCGATCGTGTGCAACGAGATCCCGAAGGAGATCGGCGACCTGTGGCGGCTGTTCGTCGTGCTGATGCACTCGACGCGGCCGATCGTCACGGGCGCGTTCTCCGTCGAGACGCTGCATCACATGATCGACATGCTCGCGATCTTCGCCGGCGGGCGCGAGGCCCTCGGCGCGAAGCCGCAGGCCGTGTTCGACGTGTGCCCCTCGCCGCCGCTCATCTGGAGCGCGTTCGGGTCGCGGAACCTGATCGAGCTCGCGCGTGCCGGCGTGCCGGCCGAGATGGTCTCGATGCCGCTCGCCGGCGCCGCGGCGCCGGTCACGCTCATCGGCTCTGTGGTGCAGCACGCGGCCGAGTGCCTGTCGGGCATCGCGATCCACCAGCTCGCGAAGCCCGGCTCGCCGATCGTATGGGGCGGGGCTCCGGCGATCTTCGACATGCGCAAGGGCACGACGCCGATGGGGGCGATCGAGACCGCGATGATCGACGCGTCGTACGCGCAGGTCGGGAAGTCGCTCGGCCTGCCGACGCACACCTACCTCGGCGCGAGCGACGCGAAGATCGTGGACGCACAGGCCGGCCTCGAGAGCGGGATGTCCGCGCTCGTCGGCGCGCTCGCGGGGATCAACATGATCTCGGGCGCGGGGATGCTGGACTTCCTCGCGTGCCAGAGCCCGGAGAAGCTCGTCGTGGACGCCGAGGCCATCGCGATGGTCAAGCGGCTCCTCGCGGGGATCTCGGTGCGGACCGAGACGCTCGCGCTCGAGATGTTCGAGGGCATCGCGTTCAAGGGTGAGTTCCTGAAGCAGCGGGCGACGAAGGAGCTGTTCCCGCTCGAGCAGCACGTGCCCTCGAAGGTGATCGACCGCGACTCCGTGCGCGCCTGGCTGCAGGCGGGAGGGCTCGACACGTGGGCGCGCGCGAAGGAGCGCACATCCTCGCTGCTCGAGGCCTACGAGCGCCCCGCGCTCGACCCGGCGCTCGAGGCCGAGCTCCGCGGGATGGTCGAGACCCTCGCGAAGGCCGCGGGCATGGACCCCGTGCCCGAGGTGACCGCGTAGCGGCCGCTGGCTGCTCGGGGTCGGCCGCTCCGCGTTTCGGAGATACTGCGCCCCGATGGGCAGCGAGGCGGTCGACCAGCAGGCCGAGGTCGTGAAGGGCCCCGACAAGGGCCGTGACCAGCGCATCATCCTCGGCAACACCGGGCAGAACGTCCTCGGCCTGGCGATCGGCGCCCTCGCCACCTTCGCCGCCCAGGTCCTGTTCACGCGCGAGCTCGGCGACGAGGCCTACGGCGTCGTCACGCTCACCACCCAGTTCGCGTTCATCGCGGCGGCGGCGACCCGCTTCGGCATGGACGTCGCGAACGTTCGGCTCGTCGCGATCCTCGTCGGTCGGAACGAGCCGGCACGCTCGCGCGGGCTTGTCCGGCGCTCGGCGCTCATCGCCACGGCCGTGAGCCTGCCGTTCGCGGCCCTGTCCTTCGTCCTCGCCGGCGTCCTCGCCGACCGTTTCAGTGCACTGCCCGACCTCGCCGAGCCCGCCTTCCGTGCGGCCGCGCTCACGATCCCCGTCGCCGCCCTCGCGTTCACCTACATGGGCGCGACGCGAGGGCTGAAGATCATGCGCTTCACCCTCTACTCGCAGTGGATCGCGCAGCCCGTCGGGTGGATCGTGCTCGCGCTCGCGCTGTGGTCGGTCTCGCGCACGGCGGGGATGACCTCGCTCGCGTTCGGCGCGTCGTGGGTGCTCGCGCTGGCGATTGCGTGGTTCGGGTGGCAGAAGGAGTCGCGCCGCTTCCCGCGCGAGCTCACCGGCGCCGGCATCCCCGAGGAGGCCTCGGCCTCGCTCCTGCGCTTCGGCGCGCTCCGGGCCCCGGCCACGCTGTTCAGCCAGCTCATCTTCTGGACCGACTTCTTCGTGCTGTCCCTGCTGATGTCCTCGCGCGGGGACGAGGGCGCCGCCGACGTCGGGGTGTACGGCGCCGTGCTCCGCGCCGGACAGTCGCTGTTCCTGTTCCTCACGTCGGTCTCACTCACGTTCAGCCCGTTCGTCGCCGACCTGCACCACCGTGGCGAGCACGAGCGCCTCGACGCCCTCTACAAGCAGGTCACGCGGTGGACGCTCGCGGCGACCATCCCCGTCCTGCTGTTGCTCGCGATCGCGCCGGGCGCGGTGCTGCGGATCTTCGGCCACGACTTCGTGCAGGGCGAGGCCGCCCTGCGGATCCTCATCGTCGGGATGATCGTGCCGGTGATGGTCGGCACGGTCGGGTTCATCCTCATCATGGCCGGGCGGACCGGCTGGGACCTGCTCGTGTACGCGGGCGGGTTCGCGATCGACGTCGGGGTGGCGCTCACCCTCGCGCGTCCCGAGGTACTCGGGATCCGCGGCGCGGCGATCGCGCAGGCGCTCACGCTCTCGTTCAGCGCGGTCGCGAGGCTCTTCCTCGTCCGCCGGTTCCTCGGCATCTGGCCGTTCGACGCCGCGTACCTGCGGCTCATCGTGCCGACGCTCCTCGGAGCGGGCGGGATGCTCCTCGGCGACGCGCTGCTGCCGGACCGCAAGTGGCTCGTCGACCTGGTCGGGTCGTTCGCGCTCGGCGGGGTCGCGTACGTGGTCGCGCTCCTCGCGGTCGGGCTGAAGCCGAGCGAGCGGCGGGCGGCCTTCCGGATGGCGGGCAAGGTGCTCCGCCGGCCCTCCGCGGCGTGAGCCTCAGGGCGCGGATCGGCCGAGCGCGCGGGACCGGCCGAGGGGGCGACCAGGCCGCGATCCTCGCCGGCACGGCGCAGAACATCGTCGGGCTCGGCGTGTTCGTGCTCGCGACGTTCGCCGCGAACGTGCTCATCTCGCGCTCGTTCGGCGGGGGGGCGGCGGGTGCCGAGGCGCTCGGCGTCGTGACGCTCGCCACGCAGTTCGCATTCATCGGCGCGGCCGCGACGCGCTTCGGGATGGACATGGCCGCCGTCCGCCGCATCGCGATCGAGGTCGGCGCCGAGCGTCACGGCCGGGTCCGGGGCATCGGCCTGCGGGCGCTCGGCGTTGCCGGCGTCGCCAGCGCGCTCGCCGCGGTCGTCGTGTTCGCGTTCGCGGGGCCGCTCGCGCGCGAGTTCACCGACGAGGCGGGCGCGAAGGCGGCCATCCAGGCCGCCGCGCTCGCGCTCCCGTTCGTCGCCCTCACGTTCGTCGCCCTCGGCGGCAGCCGGGGGCTGAAGATCATGCGCCACACGCTCTACGTGCAGTGGGTGGGCCAGCCGCTGCTGTGGATCGGGCTGATGCTCCTCGCGTGGCCGCTCTCGAAGACCGTCGGCGCGAGCGTGCTCGCGTACGCGGCGTCGTGGGGGGTCGCGGCCGTCGCCGCATGGGCGCTGTGGCGCAAGGAGACGCTGCCCTTCGGGTCTGTGCAGGCCGAGCCCGGCGAGACGCGCCAGCTCGTGCGGTTCGGCGCGCCGAGAGCCCCGGCGGCGCTGCTCTCGCAGGCGCTGTTCTGGACCGACTACTTCGTGGCATCGGCGTTCGTCGCGAAGCGCTCGCTCACCGCGGCCGAGCTCGGCGTGTACTCGGCCGCGGTGAGCGTCGGGCAGGTCATGGTGCTGTTCCTCACCGCCGTGAGCTACATGTTCAGCCCGTTCGTCGCCGACCTGCACGCGCGCGGCGAGCGCGAGCGCCTCGACAAGCTGTTCAAGCTCCTGACGCGCTGGACGGTGGCGGGGACGATCCCGCTCCTCGCGCTCCTGCTCGTCGTGCCGGGGCCGCTGCTGCGGGTCTTCGGCGGCGCGACGTTCGCGGGCGGCGAGGCGCAGCTGCGGATCCTGCTCGTCGGCCAGACCGTGAACGTCGCGGTCGGTGCGGTCGGGTTCATCCTCATCATGGTCGGGCGAACGGGCGTCGACCTGGGCGTGTACGTGGCGTCGTTCCTGCTCGACCTGGTGCTCGCGATCGTGCTCGTGCCGCGGTTCGGGACCGAGGGCGCGGCGATCGCGCAGACCGTCACGATCGCGGTGTCGAACGCGCTCCGCGTGTTCCTCGTCTGGCGCTTCGTCGGGATCCAGCCGTTCGGTCGCGCGTACGCGAGGCTCCTGCTCCCGGCGGCGGCCTGCTTCGCGGCGATGCTCGGCGCGAACGCGGTGCTCTCGGACGCCGGGTGGATCGTGCACGTGGCCGGGGTGGCCGCGGCCGGTACCGTCGTCTACGTGCCGGTGCTGCTGCTGTTCGGGCTCACGCGCGCCGAGGAGCACGTCATCCGCCGGTTCCTCGGGCGCCCCGTCGGCGGTGAGGCGCTCCGCATCCGCCCGGTGCGCGAGGACGACCGCGGCTGGATCCGCGAGCTCATGCTCGAGCGGTGGAGCGGGGAGACGATCGTCGTCCACGATGCCGTCTTCGAGCCTGCCGAGCTCGAGGGGTTCGTCGCCGAGGAGGACGGTGAGCGCGTCGGCCTGCTCACCTACCGCGTCGAGGGTGGCGCGTGCGAGATCGTCACGCTCGACTCGCTCGACGTGGAGCGGGGGATCGGGACCGCGCTGCTGAACGCGGTGGCCGAGCTCGGCCACGCCGGCGTCCGCGCCGTCACGACGAACGACAACGGGACGGCCCTCGCCTTCTACGAGCACCACGGCTTGCGGGTCGTCGAGATCCACGACGAGATCGAGCTCGAGCTGGAGCTCGAGCGGCCGTGACGCCGGGGTCCCGGCACTCGCGGGACCTTCGTCCCGGCCCGGCCCCGGTCTCTCTCCACTACCTTTAGCCCCAAGCTCAAGGTAGGAGGTGGGGATGTTGGCCGATCAGGCCTCGAGGAGAGGATTCCTCGCCGGGGTGCTCGCCGTGCCGGTGGCGTTCATCGGGGCCAAGACCGTGGCGGCCGCGGCGCAGGCGGTCCGGTTCTCGCGCCCGTCGGCCGAGGGGCGCAGCACGACCCGTTGCGCCGTGTGCGGCGGCGCCGATCATCGGATGCTCGACCGCCGCTGCCCCGGCGCGCCGGAGGTGGTCTGAGCCATGCCCGTCACCAGGCGCGAGTTCCTCGCCGGCGCCGGGGCGACCGCCGGCGCAGCCGTCGTCGCGAGCGCGACCGTGCTCGCCGACGACATCGGCGCCGAGCCGGTGCCCTCGATCCTCGTCGACAAGGTCGTCCGCACGACCTGCTCGCCGAACTGCACCGGCTCGTGCGGTCAGCTCGCGTTCGTGCGCGACGGCCGCATCGTGAAGATCCAGCAGGCGGCCGACTACCCCGACACGGTGTACTCGCCGCGCGGGTGCATGAAGGGTCTCTCCTACCACCTGAACATCCACGGTCCCCACCGCATCCAGACGCCGCTGATCCGCACCGGCGAGCGGGGCTCCGGCGAGTTCCGCGAGGCGACGTGGGAGGAGGCGCTCGACCACGTCGCATCCGAGCTGAAGCGCATCGGCGAGACGGACGGCTTCAACTCGATCCACGTCTTCGGCCAGGTGCCGGGCTCGGGCTACGTCCACAAGGGCGCGAACTACCGTGCCGCCGCGGTCCTCGGCATGACCCACGGCACGTCGTTCGACTTCAACGGCGACCTGCCGATGGGCATGCCGATCACGTTCGGCGTCCAGAACGCCGAGCACGAGGCCAAGGACTGGGCGAGCTCGAAGTTCCTGCTCATCGTCGGCGCGAACCCGCTCGAGACCAGGATCCCCGACGCCCACTTCCTGTTCGACGCGGCCGCGAAGGGCGCCCGCCTGGTCGTCGTCGACCCGGTCTTCAGCGCGACGGCCTCGAAGGCCGACACGTGGATCCGGCTGAAGCCGGGCAGCGACGCCGCGTTCGCGCTCGGCATCGCGAACGTTATCTGGCACGAGGGCCTGCACGACGAGGCGTTCCTGCGGACCTACACCGACGCACCGCTCCTGGTGAACGAGAGCACCGGCAAGCGCCTGCGCGAGGCCGACCTGCGCCCCGGCGGCTCGACCGAGCGCTTCGTCGTGTGGGACCTGCGCACCGAGGCCCCGGCGTTCGTCGGCATCGACCGCCTGGGGATGCCGCCGGGGGTCGAGCCCGCGCTGACCGGCTCCTACGAGATCACGCTCGCGAACGGGGCCGGCATCGTCGCCCGCCCCGGCTTCGACCACGTCCGAGCCGAGATCGAGACCTGGACCCCCGAGCGCGCCGAGGAGGTTTGCGGCGCTCCCGCCGAGATCATCGAGAAGCTCGCTCGCGCCTACGCGACCGAGAAGCCCGGCGCGATCCTCATGGGCGGTGGGTCGAACCACTGGTATCACGGCGACCTCATCGGCCGGGCGTACGCGCTCCTCGCCGTCCTGACGGGCAACGTCGGGCGTAGCGGGGGCGGCTTCAGCGTCTACGTGGGCCAGTACAAGGTCCGCCTCGTCGTCCATCCGTGGTGGTTCCCCGACGAGATCAAGCCGCCGACCCTCTCGACGATCTACTGGGTCGAGGGCAAGACGGAGACGATGAGTCCGCTCGCGCCCTATCCCGAGCACGGGTTCAAGGCGCTGTTCCTGACGTTCAGCAACTTCCTGCTCCAGTCGCCGAACCTGAACAGGGTCTACGAGCGCCTGGCCGAGATGGAGCTGGTCGTCGTGGTGGACAACCAGATGACCGAGACCGCCGGGCATGCCGACGTCGTCCTGCCGGCGACGACCTGGTACGAGAAGACCGACCTCACGGCCACGCCCCTGCATCCGTTCGTGCAGCTCCAGCAGGCGGCCATCGAGCCCGTGGCGGAGTCGCGCTCGGAGCTAGACATCTGGTCCGAGCTCGTGCGCCGCATCGACCCCGACAAGCACGCGCGGTACTTCGAGGGACAGACCGAGGAGACCGCAATCGAGATGATGCTCGCCGCCGGCGACTTCTCCGGCGGCCCGACCGAGGGCATGACGCTCGAGCGGCTGCGGCAGGGGCCCGTCCGTCTGAACGTGCCCGACCCCGACGTCCCGTTCAAGGCGCAGATCGAGGACCTGGTGCCGTTCCCGCCGGTCAGCCTGCCGGCACCGATCGAGGCCACGCAGGTGTTCCTGCCCACGCGGCGGATCGAGCTGTACAAGGAGGAGGACCGGTTCCTCGAGCTCGACGAGCAGGTGGTCACGCACAAGGACCCGTACGACGACGGCGTGAACGACCCAGCCGGGTTCCCGCTCACGCTGCTGTCGCCGCACTCGAAGTGGCGGATCCACTCCACGTACTCGAACAACCCGTGGCTGGAGGAGATCCACGGCGGCAGGCCGCAGGTGCTGATCCATCCTGACGACGCCGGGGAGCGCGGGATCGACGACGGCGACGAGATCGAGGTCTTCAACTCGCGCGGATCGCTCAAGGCGTGGGCGCACGTGCACGACTCGGCGGCGCCGGGCACGGCGACGCTACCCGAGGGGTGGTGGTCCCGCTACTACCTGGAGGGCAAGGGCGTGAACGAGCTCACGAGCTCCGCGATCAACCCGATCCACGAGGTCTGGTACGTGCCGAACATGTGGGCCCCGTCCACGGGGTGGAAGGACTGTCGCTGCGAGGTGCGCCGTGCCTGAGTCCACGAAGGTCTCACCGATCGAAGCGCTCCCCGAGGCGTCCCGCGAGTACGGGGCCGTCGGGGAGGTCTCCGAGGAGCCGCGCTGGGGGATGGCGGTCGACACCGAGCGGTGCATCGGCTGCTGGTCGTGCGCGGTCATCTGCAAGTCCGAGAACGACGTGCCGCTCGGCATGTGGTGGAACCGCATCCTCACGAAGGGCGAGGAGCTCGACACGCCGGAGACCGGCGAGTTCGGCCGCGTGCAGATGTCGTGGGTCCCACTCGCGTGCCAGCACTGCGACGACCCGCCGTGCATGAAGGTGTGTCCGACCTCGGCGACGTTCGTCGACTCCGAGCACGGCTACCTGGTCTCGGTCAACCAGGACGACTGCATCGGCTGCCGCTACTGCATGGCGGCGTGCCCCTACGGCGTCCGCGTCTTCAACTGGGGCGAGCCCGAGTACCCGGTGAAGGGCTTCGACCTCGGGATGGTCGAGCCCCGGCCGGTCGGCTCGGTCGAGAAGTGCACGATGTGCATCCACCGGCTCGAGGAGAGTCAGGTGCCTTCGTGCGTGTGGTCGTGCCCGGCGCAGGCCCGCATCTTCGGCGACCTCAACGACCCGGAGGGCCGCCTGGTCCGCACGGTCGAGGACCGGAACGGCACACAGCTGCTCGAGGAGAAGGGGACGAAGCCGAAGGTCTACTACCTCGAGCCGCGGAGGAGGCGATCCCTGTGAGCGCGACCGTGAGCGTGCCGCGCACCGCCGAGCGCAGCTCGCGAGGCTCGGCCTGGTACGGCCTGCTGGTCGGCGGGATGGTCGTCGGCCTGGGGTGCTTCGTCTACCAGTGGATCAACGGCCTGGCCGTGACCGGCCTGTCGAACACGATCAGCTGGGGGATGTACATCATCAGCTTCATGTTCCTGGTCGGCATCTCGGCCGGCGGCCTCATCGTCGCGGCCGGCGCCGAGCTCGTGGGCAGCGAGCGCTTCTCGTCCCTCACCCGGCTCGCCGTCCTGCTGTCCGGGGCCGCGATCCTCGCGGCGGCGATCTCGATCATGCCGGACCTCGGTCGCCCGCAGATGGTGTGGCGGATGATCCGTCAGCCGCACTGGACCTCGCCGCTGATCTGGGACGTGATCATCATCACCGTCTACCTGACGATCGCGGCGGTGGACCTGTACATCCTCACGCGGCCGAACCCGACGCACGGGGCCATGCGGAAGATGGCGTTCGTCGCCCTGCCGGCGGCCGTGCTCGTGCACTCGATCACGGCGTGGATCTTCGGCCTGCTCGTCGCGCGCCCGTTCTGGAACACCGCGCTCCTCGCGCCGATGTTCATCTCGTCGGCGCTGGTGTCGGGGCTCGGGCTGTTGATCGTCACGGCGTACATCGTCGACCGGACGACCGAGTGGGAACCGGACCGCGACGTGTTCGACGCTCTCGGCAAGCTCATGGTGTGGTTCATCGCGGTGGACGGGTTCCTGCTGTTCGCCGAGATCCTCACGACGTACGCCTCGCGGATCCCCGACCACCTGAAGCAGCTGAACGTGCTGCTGACGGGTCGCCTGGCGCCGGTGTTCTGGGCCGAGGTGGCGATCGGGGTCGTCATCCCGTTCGCGATCTGCGCCTCGCGACTGCGCAAGCGTCGGGGATGGGTCGTCGCGGCGGGTGCGCTCGCGCTGCTCGGGGTGTTCGCCAAGCGCATCAACATCGTGATGACCTCGATGTTCATGCCGCTCGTCGGGCTCGCGCCGGGGATCCCGGGCGGGCGCTCTGGGCAGGCGTTCGCGCCGGACCCGATCTACCTGCCGACCTGGGTCGAGGCCGGCATCCTCCTCGGCCTCGCGTGCTTCGTCGGCCTGCTCGTCACGCTCGGAGTGCGCTACCTCGTGGTGCCGGAGCGCCGCTCGACGTAGACGCCGGGGCGCCCGCGACTAGCTGGCGCTGAGGGCGAGGGCGCTCTGAACGGCCTCGGTCGGGGTCGAGGCTCGGACGATGGCCTCGACGGGTGCGCCGTCCTTCGCGAGCTCCCACGTGCCGAGGCCGATCACGGGCTTGCCCATCTTGAGCGCGAGGGCGATCTCCGAGAGCGTGCCGAACTCGCCCGCGACCGCGATCACCGCGTCGGCCGTACGGACGACGATCGCGTTGCGCGCCTCGCCCATGCCGGTCGCGACGACCGTGGTGAGGTACGGGTTGCCGCCCGCGCGGGTCTCGGCGGGCAGGACGCCGACCGATCGGCCGCCCGCCTTGGCGCAGCCGCTCGCGGCGGCTTCCATCAGCCCGCCGAGGCCGCCACAGACGAGCACCGCGCCCGCCTCGGCGATCAGTCGGCCGACCTCTTCCCCCAGGTTGTGCTCGGCCGGCGTGGCCGCCGAGGGGCCGACGACCGCGATGTAGACGTCCTTGTTCATCCCCACGACTCCCCGAGCATCGCAGAAAGGAGCGCGACCGCCCCGGGCTTGTCGAGGGGTTCGTTGCCGTTGCCGCACTTCGGCGACTGGACGCACGACGGGCAGCCGTGGGAGCAGGGGCACTCGCGGACGGTCTCGAGGGTGGCGCGGAGCCATCGGTCGGCGTCGGCGAACCCGCGCTCGGCGATGCCTGCCCCGCCGGCGTAGCCGTCGTACACGAAGATCGTGGCCGAGCCCGTGTCGGGGTGGAACGCGGTCGAGACCCCGCCGACGTCCCAGCGATCGCACGTCGCCACGAGCGGCAGGAGGCCGATCGCGGCGTGCTCGGCGGCGTGGGCGGCACCGGGGAGGTCATGGGCCTTGATCGCCGCGCGGTCGATGACCGCCTGCGGGATCGTCCACCACACGCCCCGCGTCTCGAGCCGCTGCGGCGGGAGCGCGAGCGGGGTGACATCGAGGATCTCGCCGGTCGCCACGAGCTTGCGCGCGTAGGCGACGACCTGGTTCGTCACGCGCACGATGCCGTAGGTCATCGGGACGCCGCCGGCCGTGCGGTCCTGCGTGAGCGCCTCGACGACCTCGATGTCGGTGGTGTCGCGGGACTGCGTGTAGAAGTCCGGGTCGCCCCGCGCGACGAGCGCGACGCGCGCGTCGAGGTCGAGCTCGGTCACCTCGAACTGCTCGCCCTGGTGCAGGTAGACCGCGCCGGGATGGACCTGCGAGTACGCGCGGCTCTCGTCGACCGTGCCGAGCAGCTCGCCGGTCTCCTGGATCACGATCGAGAAGAGATGGCCGCTGGCGCTGCGGATGTCGACGCGGCGGTGGGGCGACTCGCGGACCTTGTGGTGCACCAGGTTCCGTCGGCGCACGAGCTCGCCGCGCTCGAGCAGGCGCTCGACGGCCGTCTCGGCGCCGGGCCAGAACGTCGTGATCTCCTCGTCGGAGAGCGGGTGCTCGCGAGCCGCGCACGCCAGGTGCGGCTCGAGCACGAACGGGTTCGAGGGGTCGATCACCGCGGCCTCGGCGGGCTTGTCGAACAGGTCCCCCGGGTGCGTGACGAGGTACTGGTCGAGCGGGTCGTCCTGCGCGACCAGCACCGCGAGCGAGCCGCCCTCGCGCCGGCCCGCGCGCCCGGCCTGCTGCCACATCGACGCGCGCGTCCCCGGGTAGCCGACGAGGACGGCCGCGTCGAGCGAGCCGATGTCGATACCGAGCTCGAGCGCGCTCGTGGCCGCGACCGCGAGGAGCTCGTCGTTCGCGAGCTTGCGCTCGAGCTCGCGCCGGTCCTCGGCGAGGTAGCCGGCGCGATAGGACTTCACCTGGTCCCGGAGCCCGCCGGGGAGCTCGCGGCGGGTGAACTCGGCGAGCAGCTCGGCCGCCCGCCGCGAGCGCGTGAAGCCGATCGAGCGCACGCCCTGTTCCGCCAGGCGGGCCATCACGGCCGAGGCGTCGGTGAGCGCGCTCCGTCGCGCGCCCGACTCCTCGTCGATCACCGGCGGGTTCCACAGCGCGAAGACCTTCTCGCCGCAGGGCGAGGCGTCCTCGGTCACCGCCTCGAAGGGCAGGCCGACGAGGCGCTCGGCGAGCTCGGCCGGGTTGCCGACGGTCGCGCTCGCGAGCACGAACCGCGGGTCCCCGCCGTAGTGGGCGACGAGCCGCCGGAGCCGCCGCAGGATGTGCGCGACGTGCGAACCGAACACGCCGCGGCAGACGTGCGCCTCGTCCACGACGACGAGGGACAGGCGCAGGAAGAAGTCGGCCCACCGCACGTGGTCCGGCAGGATCGAGGCGTGGAGCATGTCCGGGTTGCTGAGCACGAGGTTCGCGTTGCGGCGGACGAGCGGCCGGTCGGCCCGCGGCGTGTCGCCGTCGTACACGGCGGCCTTGAGCTGCGGCAGCTTCAGCTCTCGGACGGCTCGGAGCTGGTCACGGGCGAGCGCCTTCGTCGGGAACAGGTACAGCGCCGTCGCCTTCGGGCGCGTGAGCGCCTCGGCGGCGAAGGCGAGGTTGTACACGAGGGTCTTGCCGCTCGCGGTGCCGGTCGCGACGACGACGTTGCTCCCCGCGCGGGCAAGGTCGAGCGCCCGGCGCTGGTGCGGGTACAGCCCGGTCACGCCGAGGAGCGCGAGGCGCTCCACCAGCACGGGCGGCAGGTCGGCCGGGAAGGGCTCGGGCTCGGCGGGCCGGGCGGGGAGCTCGCGCACGTGCACGAGGGAGCCCTCGGGAGCGACGGAGGCGAGGAACGTGCGGGGGTCCACCGGCCGATGGTAGCCGCGGCCGGCGTCGCGGACGCCGGTGGCAGGCGCGCCGGCGCGGCGGCCCGCTACTCGCCGGCGATCTCGGAGAGCTCGGCGGCCGCCAGGTGCGCGTACGGCGTTCGGAACCCGTCGCGGAGCAGCGGCCGGATGAGCCCGGCCTGGCGCACGAAGAAGATGAGCCCGAGCAGCATGTAGGTGGCACCGACGGCGACCCGCTCGACCCCGGCGGCGGACTCGGGCACGAGGGCACCGACGATGAACTGCGCCCAGAACAGGCTGAACAGGAGCATCGCCTCGCGCGTCGAGATCGACAGCGTGACCAGGACCGCGAGCGCGAAGAACGACTGGGCGGCGGTGAGGAACAGCTCCTCGCGCTGGTGGGCGTCGATCGGCAGGCCCGAGAAGCCGCCGGAGGCCAGCGCGAACACGACCGGCAGCGTGCCGACGAGCAGCGTCCACTGGTTCACCTTCGAGGACACCAGCGTTCCGAGGCCGGCGTTCGTGTTCAGCCGCCACGCGTAGAGGCCGGCGACGAGCAGCTCGGGGGCCTCGGATGCGAGCGGCGCGAGCCACTGGACGAGCAGGAACTCGCTGATGCCGAACTCGCGTCCGGTCGCGACGAGCGACTCGGCGAACGGCTCGGCGCACGCGAGGATCACCGCCGCGGCGAACACGAACATCGAGACGACGGTCCCGCGCCGCCGCCGGACCGAGAACGTGCCGATCAGCCGCGCCGGTCCGACCAGGTGGGGCTCCTCGGCCGGCGCGCGCGAGATCCGCCACGTGTACGCGACGAAGATGCTCACGAGGATCACCGCGTCGACGAGCGTGATGCTGCCCTTGAGCGGCAGCGTGAGCGAGTACAGCGTGGCGATCGCGAGGAACGAGACCTCCACCGCGTGCGAGCGCTCGAGACGCACGTCGGTCATCGCGCCCTCGGACCGGTTGCGCGAGCGGTAGAAGGCGATGAACGCCACGAGCGACCAGCCGATGCCGATCAGCAATCGGTTCGCGCCGGTCATGTTCGCGAGCGCGAGCGAGCACGAGTCCTCGCCACCGATGTTCGGCGGGTGGCACGAGGCGCCGAAGAGCTCGACCGCGTTGCCGCCCTTCCACGCGAACACCATGTCGATGGCGTACTCGGGCAGCACCGCGATGAACGCGAGCACCGCGATCGCGAGGCCGGCCGAGATGTCGAGCTGGGCGACCTCGGCCGCCCACGAGAGCAGGAACGCCGCGCCGACGATCGCGATGCCGAACAGGAGTGCCTGCGCGGCGGACGGGAGGTCGGGGTGCACGAACCGCAGCAGGATGCCCGGGATCGTGACGCCGAGCGCGATGCCCACGCCGAGGCCCTGACGGCCCGGGTGGATGTCGCGGAGCTCCTCCCTCAGCGTCGTCACGGGCGCGACCCTAGCAGAGCCCTTCGCGGCCGCCGGGCGCTAGCCCTCAGCGGGAAGGAGCGAGGCGTTCGGGCTCGGCGGGACGTTCTTCTTGGACACGATCCCGTCGGGGAGCAGGTCGGTCGAGATCGCCTGGAGCGCGGCCTGGTCGAGGTTCACGACGGAGGTGGTCCCCGCCATCCCGCCGCTCCCCGGGAGCACGATGTTCTGGACGTGCTTCGGGTTCAGCAACGAGGCCGTGAAGGCGAGGCTCATGATCTGGTCGAACGGCACGTCGGTCCGCATGCTCCGAAGACCGGCGCCGATCCAGTCGAGCACGCGGCTCGGGTCCGAGGCGAACTCCTTCTCGAACTGCGCGAGCGCCGAGACGATGAGCAGCCCCTGGTTCTCCGAGCGGCCGAAGTCGCCCTCGGGTAGCGCGTGCCGGGCGCGGGCGAGCGCGAGCGCCTCGCGGCCCGAGAGCGTCTGTGTGCCGGCCTCGAGCTGGGCGTGCGCGTACCGGTCCGACACCGGGAACGGCACGTCCACCGCGAGGCCGCCGATGTCGTTGATCATCGCCTCGAACCCGTCGAACCACGTGAGCGCCCAGTAGTCGATCGTGATGCCCGTGAGGCTCTCGACGGTCTGGACCACGAGCTGGGGGCCGCCGGCGGTCATCGCGGCGTTGATCTTGTTCGTGCCGTAGCCGGGGATCGAGACCCACGAGTCGCGGGGGAACCCGAGGACGGTGGCCTTCTTCTTCACCGGGTTGATCGCCATCAGGTGGATCGAGTCGGCGCGCTGGCCGGTGATCTCCTCGCCCGGGCGGGCGTCGCTGCCGAGCACGAGCACGAAGATCGGCTTCGAGCCGTCGAGCGTCGGTACATAGCCCGCATGCGCCTGCTGGAGTTGGAGGAACGGCGTGGCCCCGGCGGTCGACGTGACCGGCGAGGTTCCGAGCGACGTGCCGGCGACCCACGCGACGAGCAGGGTCGCGACGAGGGCGGCACGGCGCCGGGGGGCGGGCGTGGTGCGGGGTTCGGTCAATGCGTCGGTCAGGCTACAGGCGGGGGCAGGTCGCGCCAACCGTCGCGACTAGAACGCCACGAACCACTGGTCAGGAGGTCGGTGGGCAGGTGCGCTCCGGGAGCACGAGTGGCGGGTTCGGCTCCTGTTCGAAGTCGAAGGCCGAGAGCATGTCGTTCGCGTTCGCGTCGCGCTCGGTGAGCGCAGGCAGGTCGAACACGGTCTCGATGAGCTTGAGCACCGAGGAGAAGTCGGCCGTCTGCGACCACACGGCCCCCGGCCTGGACCACGGCGAGATGACGATGGCGGGCACCCGCGGCCCGTACCCGTAGATGTCCAGGTGCGGCGGCGGTACGTGGTCGTAGAACCCGCCGAAGTCGTCCCACGTGAGCACGACGACCGTGTGCTTCCACTGCGGGCTCTGCATGATCGCGTTCAGCTGCCGCACGGTCCAGTTCTCGCCGTCGCAGAGCGCTCCGTACCCGGGGTGGTCCGACAGGTCGGCCGGCGGAACGAGCCACGACACCGAGGGCAGCGCGCCGGCCTGTACGTCGGGCACGAACTCGGCCTCGCTCACGACCTTGTCCCACATCGGCCCGTAGCGCACGTGCGGGATACCACGGATCACCATGAAGTACGGCGAGGGCCCCGTGTAGTACTTCCACGAGATGCCGCGCTCCTCGAGGCGGTCCGGCAGGATCTCGATGTCGTGGCACGGCCAGCGCTCGGTCCAGTACGAGCGCACTCCCTTCACGTCGGCGACCTCCTCGAGGCGGAAGACCTCGGCCTCGTCGTCCTCGGTCAGGCGGCGGAACGACCAGGCGAGCTCGAGCGGATCGTCGCAGTAGTCGCCGATCTTGCCCTCGCCGCCCTGGCCCTGGAGCGGTCGCTCGTTGTCGACGAACCGGTCGGACTGCGAGGCGACGATCCAGTAGTGCTCGACGGCGGTCGGGCCGTAGGAGCTCGAGAAGAAGCGATCGGCGAGCGTGAAGGTCTCGGCGTACGCCCAGTAGTTCGGGATCTGCTCGGGCCGGTACTGCACGTAGCCCTCGAGCTTGTGGCCGGAGTCGAGGTCGTCGAAGCAGTTCATCCGGCCGCCGTTGATCGCGACGATGCCGCTCGAGAACGAGTGGGCGGCGCCGGGAGCGTCGTCGGCGGCCGGTGCGAGTGGGACGACCGTGCCGTCACACGTCTCGCCTTCGGTCGCGCCGTCGGCGCCGGGGAACCGCCCGAAGAGGGTGTCGAAGGTCCGGTTCTCCTTCACGAGGAACACGATGTGCCGGATCTTCTGCCGCGCGAGCGCCACGATCGCCGGATCCGTCTCGGGCGAGGGGACGACCGCCGCGGGCGTCGCGGTGGTCGAGGCCGTGGGACCGGACGCCCCGGACGCTCCGGACCGCTCGGGGGCGACGGCGGCGGGCTGGCAGGCGACGGCGACCACGGCGACCACGCCGCAGGCCATCCTCGCGCGCCTGGACCGCATCGGCTCGTTCCCCCCGCCCGGATGATGCCGCAGCCGGCCCGCCGGCGCGAGCCCGAACGGGAGTGCGCGAGGCGCTAGGAGGAGGAGGAGGAGGAGGAGGAGGCGGATCCCGAGGCCGAGGGCGCCGGGGCGGGCGGCGCCGGCGACTCGGTGCCTCGGTCGTTGCGGATGACGTCGAACGCCGTGACCGACCAGCCGCCGTTGTCCTCGAGGAACAGCTGGCCGTGGCTCACGATCGCGGTGTAGGTCCCGTCGGAGCGGGCCCCGAACGCGTAGAAACGGAACTTCACGACCACCGAGTCCGGTGCCCCCTCCGGGTCGAACAGGACGTCGAACTCGAGGCTGCCCTTCGTCGGCGCGACCTCGTCGTAGACGTCCCCGGCCGAGGCCCCGAGGGTCAGCGTCTCGACGTTCTGCTCGGCGACCGCGCGCGAGCCCTCGTCGAAGTGCGCCCAGACGTCCTCGTAGTCGCCGCCGTCCCAGTTCGCCGGGTCGAGGAACGCCGCGGTGAACAGGTCGTCGAGCATCGGCGTGAGCTCCCGTCCGATGCTCGCGGCCTGCTCCGCGAGCGCTTTGGGATCGGCCTTCTCGTCGGTCGCGACCGCACGCGCCTTGCGGATCTTGAACTCGAACGACGGGACCTCGGTCTGGTGGTCGTCGCCGCCGATGATCGGGATCCGCACCTTGCCGTCGCGCAGGAAGAAGAAGAGCGCCACCGCGCCCAACACGAGCACGACCGGCACGACCAGGAGCGCCGGGGTGGTCTTCTTCTTGCGCCGGGCGTTCCGCTGCGCGCGGTTCGCCGTGGCGGAGGGTTGGGGGGATCGGTCGTCGGTCAAAGCGTCGGAGAGGTTAGCGGCCGGGCGCGGTCCGCAGCAACCGAGAACGGCCGCCGCCGGCAGGGTAGTATGACTTCTCCACAACGGGTGTGCCGGGAAGCCTGGTCGGCGAGAGGAACAGCCGTGGCCGGGTACGACGACACATCCGAGCGCGACGGGCTGCGGGCCCCCTGGTCCGGCTCCGAGCGCCCCCTGCCTCGACGCGTCTTGCAGCCGCTGCAATCGTTCCTGACCGAGGAGGCCTCGAGCGGGCTGCTGCTCCTCGCCGCCGCCGTGGTCGCGCTCCTGTGGGTGAACTCGCCGTGGGGCGATACGTACGAGCGGCTCTGGCATGTCGAGCTCGGGCTGCGGATGGGCGACCTCCGCGTCGTCGAGGACCTGCGGCACTGGGTGAACGACGGGCTCATGACGCTGTTCTTCCTCGTCGTCGGCTTCGAGATCAAGCGTGAGCTGCCGACCGGCGAGCTGCGGGATCCGCGCGCCGCGGCCCTGCCGGCGATCGCGGCGC
>CAYUSA010000027.1:0-38782 GCA_964447335.1 uncultured Actinomycetes bacterium | reverse complement strand
ACCGGGGAGCCCACAGATGAGGGAGCAGACTTACTGCCTATTGCGGAACGCTACTGCGGTGTTCTCGCGTGGTCTCAGGCGGTGCGCGCGAGCCACAGGCGAGGCTCGTCGATCTCGGGCAGCGAGGGCATCGCCTCGGCCGAGTCCCACATCCGCGCGAGCGTGGTCTCGTCGGTGAGCTCGGCCGCGGTGTCGCAGAACGCCCTTCCCTGGCGGTACTGCTCGCGCTTCATCTCGATGCCGAGGAGCCGCTCGAACACCGGGTCGGCCTGCTCGGTCTCGCGGTAGCGGCGCATGGCCTCCTCGATCCGTCCGTACGTCGGGAAGAGCGTGCGCCCGATGCCATGCATCACGTGGTCGCCGTAGCCCTCGGCCGCGGCCATGAACGCCTGGATGCGGCCGAGCTTCAGCCGCTGCTCGGCGTCGAGCACCGTGCCGAACAACCCCTCCTCGCCGGCGAACAGCTCCTGCATCGCCTCGGGGTTCGAGGGGTCGAGCGTCTCGAAGCGGCGCTGCAGTCCCTCGACATCGAGCTCGAGCGTCGACAGGAAGTCCTCGAGCAGCTCCCGGAAGCGCGGGAGCGCCCACGGGCGAGAGAACTCGAACCGGTGCGTGACCTCGTGCACGGCGATCCAGGTGCGGAACTCGGTCGGGTCGAGCGACCAGTCCTTCTCGAACGCCGCGATGTTCGGTACGACGAACAGGAGCGCGCCGGCGCCGGCCGGGCGTGGCACCGCGACGTCGTACTGCCCGAGCACCTGCTGCGCGAGCGCCCCGAGCACCGAGCCCACCTGCGCGCCGAGCAGCAGCGGCGAGAGCTGGCGGAGCATCTGGATCGCGCCCTCCGGCGCGCCCTCGGGCATCTGCACGCCCTGGGCCTTCGCGACGGCCTCGCCGAGCTTGGCCGCCGAGGGCTCGAGCAGCGAACGTAGGCCCTCGAGGTTCTCGGAGATCCACTCGGCGCGGCGGACGGCCTTCACGACCGGGACGTCGTTCGGCGGCTCGAGGCCGGTGAACGCGGTCACCTGCATCTCGGCCACGCGGACGGCCTCCTCGAAGGCGTGGCGGTCCCCATCGGAGGGGGTCGGATCGTCCTTGCCCCACGATGCCGCCGCGATCCCGACCTGTCGCGCGAGCTCCCAGTTCACCGGCCCGCTCGAGGACAGCAGCACGCGCTGGATCTCCCGGAACAGCGGCACGTCGTTCCAGATGTCACCGAGCGGCGCCCCGAACGGGTTCGGCTCCTGCGGATCGCTCATACAACCAGCCTAGTACGGAGCGCTCGTGACGCTCCGCCCCACCGGTGGGTCCGGGCGTACGAGAGGGCGGGCGGCCGAGCGGTTCCTCGACCTCGCTAGGATGATTGGCGTGCGCGACGGCCTGCAGATCCGCATCACGGCCGACCCCCTCGACCCCGCCGAGGCGGTCGCGTCCGTCGCCGACCCCGCAGCGGGCGGCACCAGCGTGTTCCTCGGGACCGTGCGGGACCACTCGGAGGCGGGCGAGGTGACCGGCCTCACGTACGAGGCCTGGGAGGAGCTCGCGCTCGCGCGGCTCGAGGAGCTCGGGGGCGAGCTGTTCGAGCGGTGGCCGCTGCGGAAGGTCGCGCTCTGGCATCGCACGGGCGAGCTCGGGATCGGCGAGGTCTCGGTGATCGTGGCGTGCTCGGCCTCGCATCGCGCCGAGGCGTTCGAGGCGTGCCGCCACGGCATCGAGCGCCTCAAGGACGACGTCCCGGTCTGGAAGAAGGAGCACCTCGCGCAGGGCGAGGCGCACTGGGTGATGGGGGCGTAGTGGGCCGGGACATCGCGATCGACCTCGGCACGGCCAACACCCTGGTCTACAAGCAGGGCGAGGGCATCGTGTTCAACGAGCCGACCGTCGTCGCGATGAACGCCTCGACCGGCGCCGTCCAGGCGATGGGGGACGAGGCGTGGCAGATGATCGGTGGCCGCTCGGGCAACATCGTTGCCGTCCGGCCGCTCCGCCACGGCGTGATGACCGAGTTCGACATCACGCAGCGGATGATCGAGGTCGTCCTGCGGCGCGTCGGCGTCTCGCGCCGTCCGAAGCCCCGGGTGCTCGCGTGCATCCCCTCGGAGGCCTCCGAGATCGAGCGGCGCGCGGTCGTCGAGGCCGTGCGGTTCGCCGGTGGCAAGGGCGTCGTCCTGGTCGAGGAGCCGCTCGCCGCGGCGATCGGCGCCGGGCTGCCGATCCACGAGCCGCAGGGAAACCTCATCGTCGACATCGGCGGCGGAACGACCGAGATGGCCGTCGTCTCGATGGGCGGCGTGGTCTCCGGCAGGTCCGTCCGGCTCGGCGGCTTCGACCTCGACGCGGCGATCCAGGAGCACTTCCGCTCGCGCTACGGCGTGATGATCGGCGAGAAGGCCGCCGAGGAGCTGAAGATCGCGATCGGCTCGGCGTTCCCCGGTGGCAAGCCGCGCGCGGCCATCGTCACCGGGCGCGAGCTCGACTCCGGCGCACCGCGCGAGGTCCGCGTCACCGACGACGAGGTCCGCGCGGCGATGTCCGACCCCGTGCGACGGATCGTCGAGGCGGCGCGAGCGACCCTGGCCGAGGCCCCTCCGGAGCTCACGCACGACGTCCTGGAGACCGGCATGTTCCTCACCGGCGGCGGCGGGCTGCTCCGGGGCCTGGACCTCCTGCTGTCCCAGGAGTGCGAGGTCCCGGTCCACCTGACCGAGCATCCGCTCGAGACCGTCGTGCTCGGCGCCGGCGCGATGCTCGAGCACCTCGACGAGTACAAGAGCTCGTTCCAGCTCGTGCGTCGGCGTCCGCCCGACGAGGGTCGCTGGTCGCGGGTCGTGCGGATGGGATGAGGGTCGGCTACTCGCCAACGAACTTCTCGATCACGCGGCTTATGAGCGCCCCGAGCAGGTAGAACGCGCCGGCCACCGCGACCGCCGCGAACGCGATGAGCACGAGCGAGCCGACGAGCCCCTGCAGCCGCTCGTGGATCGAGGGTCCCTGCGTGACCGCGACCTGGAGGTACGTGTAGCCGTGCGGTGCGTCCGGACCCTTCAGGTCGCCATCCGGTGGGGGACCCTCGGGCCCGAACCCGACCGTGACCGGCTCGGCCTCGCCGGCGCGCATCGAGAGCACGTAGACGATGCCGCCGACGGCGAGCGAGAGCAGGACGACCATCACGTACCGCATCTGGTCACGGCAGCCTACCTCCGGCGCCGTCATCGTTCGAGCGTGTCCGTACCATGGAGCCCATGCGTTGGCTCCGTCGGCTCCTGTACCTCGTGCCGGTCGTGCTCCTGCTCGGCCTCGGCGGGTCGGTCTTCCTGCCCTACTACTCGCTCGGCCCGGGTCCGGCGCGCGACGTGGAGCCACTCATCAGCGTGGACGGAGCGACCCGGTACCCCTCCGACGGGCGGTTCGTGCTCACCTCGGTCGTGTTCAGGCAGTTGAACGGGTTCGGACTGCTCGGGGCATGGCTCGACCCGGACCGCTCCGTCGTCGCGCGCGAGCGCGTGTACCCCTCGGGCCAGACGGTCGAGGTCGAGCGCGAGCGCGCGATCTCGCAGATGGACCAGAGCAAGCTCGACGCGACCTACGTCGCGCTGAGCGAGGTCACCGACTACCCCAAGGAGCACGGCGAGGGCGTCCTCGTCGAGGGCGTCGTCTCCGAGTGCGCGGCCGACGGCGAGCTGTTCCCCGGCGACCTGATCCTGCGCATCGACGGCACGAGCGTGAACACCGTGCGCGAGGCCTCGAAGGCGATCGGCGCAGCGTCGTCGGGCTCTCGACTCACGTTCGACGTGACGGTGGACGGCGAGCCCGAGACCGTGCGGCTCACGCGCGAGCCGTGCGGCGGCTCGGAGGACCCGCTCGTCGGCGTCTCGCTCATCAACAGCTTCCCGATCGGCGTGCAGATGTCGAGCGGGGGGATCGGGGGGTCCTCGGCGGGGCTCATGTGGGCCCTCGGGCTGTACGACCTCCTCACGCCCGGCGACCTCGCCGACGGCCGCACGATCGCCGGCACCGGCGCGATCGGCGTTGACGGTCGCGTGTTCCCGATCGCCGGGATCGGGGAGAAGCTGGCCGCGGCGGCCCACGCCGGCGCGACGGTGTTCCTCGTGCCGAAGGGGAACCTCGAGGCCGCCCGGCGCTCGGGCGATCGCGGCATGCACCTCGTGCTGGTGCGCACGTTCGAGGACGCCCTCGCGTACCTGCAGGGCGACGCCTGACGCCGCGAGGCCCGACCCCTATGGCGCCCGGGGCCGCGCCCGGTCTTGCCGAGGCCGGTGATAGGCTGGCCGCCGTTCCCCTGAGAGGAGACGGAAGTGGTCGCGCAGATCCCAACAGCCGGCATCGGACGACGGCGTTGGCCCATCATCGTCGTCGGCGTCATCGCCGCGGTCCTGCTGGCGCTCACCGCGCTCTCGGGTTTCTTCGTCGACCTGCTGTGGTACCGCGAGGTCGGCTTCAGCGACGTGTTCTGGAGCGTCCTTCGCACGGAGGCCGCGCTCGGACTGGTGTTCGGGCTCGTGTTCTTCGCGGCGCTGTACGCGAACCTGCTCATCGTCCGCCGCATCACGCCGCGGTTCCGGCCGCTCACGCTCGAGCAGGAGATCCTGGAGCGGTACCGGATGGCGGCCGAGCCCTACCTGCGGTGGTTGATCCCGGCGTTCGCGCTCGTCATCGCCTTCTTCGTCGGCATGGGCGTGACCTCGCAGTGGCGCTCGTTCCTACTGTGGCGCAACGGCTCCGGCGTGTCCTTCGGCTTCACCGATCCCGAGTTCGGACGTGATGCCGCCTTCTACATCTTCAGCCTGCCGTGGCTGAAGTTCGTCCAGGGGTGGCTCTTCTCGGCGCTCGTCGGCGTCACGCTCATCACGTCGCTCGCGCACTACCTGTGGGGGGGTATCCGCCCGCAGGCGCCCGTCCTCGGCGAGAAGGCGACACCGCAGGTGAAGGCGCACCTGTCGGTGCTGCTCGGGCTCCTCCTGGTCGTGAAGGCGTGGGGCTACTACCTCGGTACGTTCGACCTGCTGACCTCGCCGCGCGGCGTGGTGGCCGGAGCCTCGTACACGGACATCAAGGCACAGCTGCCGGCGCTGCGCATCTTGATCTTCATCGCGGTTGCCTGTGCCGTGCTCTTCTTCGTGAACATCCGGCTCCGCGGGTGGGCGCTGCCGGTGATCGCGGTCGGGTTGCTGGCGCTCGTCTCGGTCGTCGCGGGGGCCGCGTATCCGGCGTTCGTGCAGCGGTTCCAGGTGGGGCCGCAGGAGCTCCAGCGCGAGCGCCCGTACATCGAGCGCAACATCGAGGCGACGCGCACGGGCTTCGGCCTGGACCAGATCGTGACGCAGCAACGCACCGTGGCGAGCTCGGTCACGTCGCAGGGGCTCCAGGACAACGCCGCGACGGTCTCGAACATCCGGCTGTGGCGGCCCGAGATCCTGCGCGAGAACTTCGAAGGGCTCCAGCGGATCCGGCTGTTCTACGACTTCAGCGACGTCGACGTGGATCGGTACCCGATCGGCGGGGCTCGGCGGCTCGTGATGGTCGCCGCACGCGAGGTGAGCCAGGAGGCGATCCCGACCGGCGGCGGCACGTGGCAGAACCGGCACCTCGTCTACACGCACGGCTTCGGAGCGGTGGCCTCGGTCGTGAACACCGCCACCACCGAGGGTGCCCCGCAGTTCACGCTCCAGGACATCCCGCCCGTCGGGGAGCCGGCGCTCGAGGGCAACGGCCAGCGGATCTACTACGGCGAGCGGAGCGACGTGGACTTCGTGCTCGTGAAGACCGGCGCCGACGAGCTCGACTACCAGGGGACCGCCTCCGACGACTCCGAGCAGGTGACGTTCCGGTACGACGGTGACGGCGGGATCCCGATGGGCGGGTTCTTCCAGCGCGCGCTGTTCGCCTGGCGCTTCAAGGACGTGAACCTGCTCATCTCCGGTCTCGTCGAGGGCGACAGCCGGATCATGATCTACCGCAGCATCTACGATCGCGTGCCGAAGGCCGCCCCGTTCCTGAAGTTCGACGGGGATCCGTACAGCGCCGTCGTGGACGGCCGGCTGGTCTGGATCTGGGACGCCTACACGACGACGGATCAGTACCCCTACGCCCAGCCGATCGACCTCGGCGACGTCGCCTCCACGCAGGAGGGCGTGCCGGCGCTCACCGGGGACGTGAACTACCTCCGCAACTCGGTGAAGGTGGTCGTCGACGCGTACGACGGCTCGATGACCTACTACGTCACGGACCAGACGGACCCGATCATCCAGGTCTGGCAGAAAGCGTTCCCCGAGCTGTTCACCCCGCTCGACGAGGCGCCCGCGTCGCTGCTCGAGCACTTCCGGTACCCGGAGAACCTGTTCCAGGTGCAGGCGGCGCAGTACGCGAACTACCACGTGACCGACCCGATCGTGTTCTACGGCAAGCAGGACTTCTGGCAGATCCCGGACGACCCGACGGTGCCCTCGACCGCCGGCGCGGTGCCGATGCGCCCCTACTACCTGCTCATGCGCCTGCCCGGCGAGACCGAGGAGCGCTTCGTGCTCATCCAGCCGTTCACCCCGCAGGGCCGCCAGAACATGGTGGCGTGGATGGCGGCGCGCTCGGACCCCGGCGCGGAGTACGGCACCGTCCTCAGCTACCAGTTCCCGTCGGGCGTGAACGTCGACGGGCCGACGCAGGTGTTCTCACGGATCAACCAGGACCCCCGGTTCTCCACCGAGCGGACGCTGCTCAGCCAGGGCGGGTCCGACGTGCTGTTCGGCGACTTCCTCGTCATCCCGATCGACGATGGCCTCCTGTACGTGCAGCCGGTCTACGTGCGCTCCACGCAGACGAACGCGATCCCCGAGCTGAAACGTGTCGTCGTGGTGAACGGCGTCCGGGTCGGCATCGGCAGCACCCTCCGCGAGGCGCTTGCGGACTCGCTCTCGGGCCAGGTGGTGCCGCCGGACGGCGGCGAGCCGCCCACGGGGACCGTCGAGCAGCAGATCCAGGACCTGCTCGCCGAGGCCGCGGCCCACTTCGAGGCGGCTCAGACCGCGCTCCGCAACGGCGATCTCGCCACCTACCAGACCGAGGTCGACGCCGCGCAGGAGGCAGTGAACCAGGCGAACGAGCTCTACGCCGCGCAGCTCGGGGGGGTCTCGCCCTCGCCGGCCACCGGCACGCCCACACCGAGTCCTTCGGCCTGAGCGAGGGGTCCGCGCCTCGGCCACGATGCCGAGCGTCGACGACGGCAGGAGGACGGCCGTGACGCGAGACCTCGCGCCGAACATGACCAACTACGAGGAGACCCGGCGGACCTTCCGCCTGGACGTCCCCGAGCGCTTCAACTTCGCGCGCGACGTCGTGGACGCCTGGGCCGCGCGCGAGCCCGACCGCCTCGCCATCCTCGCGGTGGATGAGGCCGGTGGGAACCCGCGGCGTTTCACGTTCGGCGACCTCGAGCGGTTGTCGAACCGGGCCGCGAACTTCCTGGCGGCACAGGGGATCGGTCGCGGCGACCGCGTGTTCGTGATGCTGCCGCGGATCCCCGAGTGGCATGTCGCGCTCCTTGCCTGCATGAAGCTCGGCGCCGTGCCGATGCCGGGGACCTCGCTCCTCACGGGCCGGGACATCGCGTACCGTGTCGAACGCGCCGAGGCCGTCGCCGCGATCGTCGACGAGGAGGGTGTCCCGAAGGTCGACGAGGCTCGCGAGTGGTGCGGGACGCTCCGCACCTCGATCTGCGTCGGTCCGGGCGCCGGCGCCGGCTGGCTCGACTGGTACGAGGGCCTCGAGCTCGCGAGCGAGCGCGCGCCGGACGCGGTGCCGACGCTCGCCGAGGACCCGCTCGTCCTGTACTTCACCTCGGGCACGACGGGGTACCCGAAGATGGTGCTCCACACCCAGGCCTCGTACGGCATCGGCCACGAGATCACAGGGCGGTTCTGGCAGGACCTGCACCCCGGCGACCTGCACTGGACGATCACCGACATGGGGTGGGCGAAGGCGGCATGGGGCAAGCTGTTCGGCCAGTGGCGCATGGGCGCCGCGGTGTTCCTGTGGGACGTGCGCGGGCGGATGGACCTGGATCGCGCGCTCCGGCTGATCGGCGAGCACGACATCACGACGTTCTGCGCGCCGCCGACGGTGTTCCGCGCGGTGGTGCTCATGGACCTCGCGCGATACGACTGGGGGCGGTTGCGCCACGTCGTCGCCGCGGGCGAGCCGCTGAACCCGGAGGTCATCCGCGTCTGGCGCGAGGCGACCGGCCTCACCGTCCACGACGGCTACGGCCAGACCGAGACCGTGAACCTGGTCGCGAACTACCGCTGCCTGCCCGTGCGCGAGGGCTCGATGGGCAAGCCCGCGCCCGGCTTCGACGTGCGGATCGTGGACGACGACGGCGTCCCGCTCGACCCCGGGGAGACCGGGCACATCGGGGTCCGCGTGTCGCCCGAGCGCCCCGTCGGCCTGTTCAAGGAGTACTGGCGTGACGAGGACGCCACCGCGAACAGCATCCGCGGCGACTTCTACGAGACCGGCGACACCGCGTACACCGACGACGAGGGGTACCTCTGGTTCGTCGGCCGCGCCGACGATGTCATCACCTCGAGCGCGTACCGCATCGGCCCGTTCGAGGTCGAGTCCGCGCTCGTCGAGCACCGGGCCGTCGCCGAGGCCGCCGTGGTCGGCAAGCCCGATCGCCTCCGCGGCGAGATCGTGAAGGCCTTCGTCGCGCTGAAGCCCGCGTACGAGCCGAGCGACGAGCTCGTGCGCGACATCCAGGCCTTCGTGAAGCGCATCACGGCCCCCTACAAGTACCCGCGCGAGATCGAGTTCGTCGACGAGCTCCCCAAGACCGTGAGCGGCAAGATCCGCCGTGTCGAGCTCCGCCAGCGCGAGATCGACCGCGCGACCGAGCCCTCTTGAGCCCGTCGAGCCGCCACCCCGCGGGTCTCTGCTAGCATCGGTCTGCGGGGTGGAGCAGTCCGGTAGCTCGCTGGGCTCATAACCCAGAGGTCACAGGTTCAAATCCTGTCCCCGCGACGAACGACGAGGCGCCTTCGGGCGCCTCGTTCGTTGTTGAGGGCATCGAAGTCGACGCCCGGTCCGGGTGTTACTCGGTCTCGGGGCGATCGCGTATCGAGTCGACGACCTCGCCGTCGGACAGGTAGACCGTCGAGTACATCACCGTGCCAACCTCGGTGCCCGCCCACGCGAACTCCCCACAGCAGTTGTCCGACCCCACCTCGTAGGCGGCGCCCGGATCGCCCCCGACATTGATGGCGCGGGTGGCGAGGACGTAGCCCGTCCTCTGGTCGAACACGACCTCGTCTCGGACCCCATCCCTCGTGTGCCCGATCGCGATCCCGCGCCGGCCGAGCTCATCCTCGACGGGTCCGATCAGTTCGGTGCCCGGGATGGTGCTCATGACTTCGAAGAACGCGGAGCGGAGCTCGGGCGACATATAGCCGGCGGAAAGGAGGTCGACGGCCCACGTGAAGACGCCCCAATCACCGTTCGAGCCGCCGAGCGCCTCCTGCCGCTCCAGCTCCGCGCGAAGCTCGTCCGGATCGGTCGGAAGGTCCGACAAGGGCGGCAGGAGCTCACCGGGTCCGTAGCGGTCTTCGTAGCGCTTCCCCCAGTCGAACTCGCCCCATGACGCGGCGGCCTCGGTTCCCAGGAATGCCTCGTAGGCGCTCCGATCGTCCTCCGTGAGGAACTCGGGCTGTCCCACCGACACCACGGCGCGTCCGGAGCCATCGACGCCGATCCAGCGCTCCTCGAGTGTCGGCACGCGATAGGCGAATCGCTCGAGCCCTGGACCAGGGAAGAACAGGTACGTCGCGGAGAAGGCCATCTTCCAGTAGACGTACTGCCCCGGCTGCGGTGGCTTCTCCGCAGGTGCCCGGACGGCGATCCGCGAGAACCGCCGAAGCACATCGGCGACCGCCGGGTCGGGACCGGCCGGGCCGTCCGCCGGGAGCACGGCCGAGCCGACCAGGATGAGAACGACCAGCATCGCGGCCGCCGCGACCAGCGTCCCCCGACTTCGTGCGGCCCGACGCCCCGAGGCACTGTGTGGCGGCCCGCCTCGGTGTTCCCGCGTCACGACCTCACGACGGAGCTCGCGCAGCCAGATCTCATCGGGTTCCGGCGCGTCGGCGCGGAACCGTTCAAGCAGTTCCAGCTCGTTCATCGGTTCACTCCCTCCTCCGGACCCGGCGACCACCCTGCTCTGCGCAGCTCTTCCCGTACGGTCCGCCGAGCCCGATTCAGCCGTGAGCCGACCGTGCCCACTGGGATCGCGAGGGCGTGTGCGATCCCTTCGTATCCGAGGTCGGTCCAGGCGAAGAGCAGCAGCGCGTCCCGGTCGCCGGGTCTGAGCGCCGACAGCGCGCGGGCGAGAGCTGGGCCGGCGGCCGCCGCGTCGAGTCGCTCATCGATCTCGTCGATCGCCTCGACCGGGGACCGATCTGCCCACGCCGCCCGCAACTGCCGCCGCTCGGAGCGCAGGTGGCTGCGGAGCACGTTCGCCGCGATCCCGAACAGCCACGGCAGCACGTCCCCCCGGGTGGGGTCGAACGAGGTCCTGCGCTCGAACGCGATCGAGAACGTCTCGGCTGTCACGTCCTTGGCGAGCTCCGTTCCGACCCGCCGCCAAGCGAACCGGTAGATCACGGGCGCGTGCCTGTCGAACACCTTCCCGAAGGCGCCTGGGTCGCCCACGGAGGCGATCACGAGCTGGGCGTCGGTCAGTGTCGCGGTGTCCATCCTCCTCGCCTTCATTGTCCGGAGCGCTGCGCGGTCTTCACGCCTTCGAGTTCGAGCTGATCCCGCCCCCCGGCTGCCGACCGCGGGCTCGGCCACCACTGGCCGCCACGTGGCTCCACAAGCTCATAGCACAGAGGGGGATGGGTTCGGATCCCGCTCGCGACGACAGAACTGCTCCCAGCGCGCCGTGCCCTCGCGTACCGCCCGCGTCCCCTCCGCCCGGGGCCACCTTCCCCTATCCGGACTCCGCCACGCCCCGGAACGATGGTCCCAGCAGTGCGCCGCGCCACGCTCATGCGTGGCGCCAGTCTCGGGCGGCGCACGAGCGGAAGGAGGCACCAACATGACCGCGGAGCTCCGGCCCAGCGTGAAGACACCCATCCCGGGCCCCGAGAGCGACCGCCTGCTCAAGCGCGGTCGGGACATCCTGATGGGGATCGGCCTGTCCGACGGCGAGAGCCTCGTCCCGTTCGTCTCGCGGTTCCGGGACGGGTGGTTCCTCGAGGACGTCGACGGCAACCGATTCATCGACTGGGTGAGCGGTTGGGCGTCGGCGCCTCTCGGCGGCAACCATCCCGAGCTCGTCGAGGCGGCCCACCAGGCGATGCGCGAGTACGGGACCGAGTGCCTGTCGGCGATCAAGACGTGGCACCAGATGGAGCTCGCCGAGAAGCTCGTCGAGATCGCGCCCGAGCCGCTGAAGCGCGTGCTCTACGACACGACCGGCTCCGAGGTGGTCGAGAACGCCGTGCGTGTGATGCGCGAGGCGGCAGGCCCCGGCCGGCCGTTCGTCATCACGTTCCTCGGGAGCTTCCACGGCGGCAACTACGGCACCGGCGCGATGGGGCCCCACCAGCCGCACTACGCCCACGGGATCGAGCCGTTCATGAGCGGGTGGATCAACGTCCCGTTCCCGACGTGCTACCGATGTCCGTTCCGGCTCGAGTACCCCGGCTGCGACATCGCGTGCCTGTCCTACATCGAGGACATGATCCTGAAGTACAAGGCCGAGCCCGACACCATCGCCGGCGTCGCGGTCGAGTTCGTCCAGGGCGAGAACGGCGTGCAGATCCCGCCGCCGGAGTGGCCGAAGCGCCTGTTCGACCTCTGCAAGAAGTACGGGTGGATCCTGTACAACGACGAGGTCCAGGAGGGCATGGGACGCACCGGGACGTTCTTCGCGATCGAGCACTGGCCCGATGTGGAGACCGAGCTGCTGTCGCTCGGCAAGGGCACCTCGGGCGGACTGATCCCGATCTGCTACACGCTCGGCGCCGACCGCATGTCGGAGCCCGCCTCGAGGATCTACACGGGCGGCACGTTCGCCGGCTCGCCGGTGGGGTGCGCCGTCGGCGTGAAGCTCATCGAGGTGATGGCGCGCGACAGGGTCTTGGACAACGTCCTCGAGCTCGAGCGCATCGCGAAGGAGCGCTTCGGAGCGTTGAAGGAGCGGTACGAGATCGTCGGCGACGTCCGCGTCATCGGCGCCTACATGTGCGTGGAGTTCGTCGAGGACCGGGACTCGAAGGAGCCGGCCCGCGTGCTCGCGCAGGAGATCGGCGACCGGATGGTCGAGCTCGGCGTCGTGTCCATCTGCGAGCCCGCCTTCAGCTACATCCGCCCCACGCCGGCGCTCAACATGCCCCCCGAGCTGTTCGCGCTCGGGTGCGACCTGGTCGAGCAGGCCGTGGACGAGGTCTCACGCGCGCACGCCAAGGGCATCGGGTAGCGGGCTCGCGGGCGCTCAGGCGTCCGGAGCGGGTGTTTCGGCAACGCCGGCCATAGCGGCGACCTCGCGCTCGTGGCGCACGATCAGCCAGGGGATGGCGGCGTACGGGAGCGGGGTCACGAACAGCGGCCAGAGGCATTTGCTGTGCATGGCCGGCGTGCGGTCCTCCGTCGTGAACATGAGCGACGACGGATCGCAGGCGTCGCCCAAGGCGACGATGTCCTTCTGCGACGAGTCCCACCTCGAGGACGGGTTCGCCTCGCAGCCGCGGGCCACCGACGACGTCACAACGGACTGACGTCCCGTCGCTCAGAAGCCGGGACGAACTACGCCTGGTGCGGGGCCGAGCCCGACTGCAGGTGGGCCTCGAGGAGCCAGAGGTCCTTGTCGGTCTGCCGGGAAACCTCGGTCAGCAGGTCGTTCGTGTCCGTGTCACCCAGTTTATCCGACTCCTCCATCGCCCGCCGCGTGCTCGCCGCGTAGATCGCGAATCGGTCGGCCAGCGCGCTCACGGCATCCATCCCATCGACAGCCCCTTCCGGGAACTCCTCGATGGTCGAGGCCGCGACCGCCATCCGGGCGGTGCCGAGGGCCGTCCCGCCCAGCGCCGTCGCGCGCTCCGCGATGGTATCCACAGACTCCAGCAGGTGGCCGGCAAGCTCGTCGAAGAGCTCGTGCAGCTGGAGGAAGTCGCTCCCCTTGACGTTCCAGTGCGCGTGCTTCGTCTGGGTGTAGAGGTCGAGCGTGTCGGCGAGCTGCCGGTTGAGCAGGTCGACCAGCTCGCTTCGCGTAGCCTCGGGGATGTCGATCCGCGTCTCGTGCGTGCGTCCTGCCGGCATCATCGTTCCCTCCTCGAAGGGCTCTGCATGCTCAGGAGATTCTACATGCGGTCCGGAATCGGGGGTTCGCGCGCCCCTCCCGGGGTGAGCGAGTTGCCCGGAAGGCCTTGCCTGCCAGGCTTCCCGGCCCGCCGTCGTCCCCAACCATGGCACCGGATCGGAGTCGAGCCACATCTGTGCGTCAAGGGCGCGCCACTCTCCGGGAAACGGCCTCGGCCAGCTGGTCCGCTCGGCTGGGTCGACCGACAACGGGGCAACGCAGTTCTGATCCTGTCCGAACAGGCCCGGCCCGTGGTCACGCTGGGGTGCGTCCCGTATACTCCGGGGACTGAAGGGGAGTATCCCCCTCGCGGCTCATCGACATCACGACCACAGGTCCGGTGACGCCGACTCCTTAGCGGAGCGGGAGAGACCTTCGGCTGGACGGCTGCTTGACGCGGCTGCGGAGTCGAAGGAGGTAGGAGAGGTTGGACCTGTGGGTGTGGGTAGCCTTCGTTGGACTGATCCTCCTTCTCCTCGCGCTGGATCTGTTCGTCTTCCACAAGGAGGCGCACGAGGTCTCGTTCCGCGAGGCGACGCTCTTCAGCGTCCTCTGGATCACCCTCGGCCTGGCCTTCGCCGGTGTGATCTTCTGGTGGCAGGGTGCGAAGGCCGGCGGCGAGTACCTCGCCGGCTACCTGATCGAGAAGAGCCTCGCCGTCGACAACCTCTTCGTCTTCGCGCTCATCTTCTCGTACTTCGCTGTGCCGCCGAAGTACCAGCACCGCGTGCTGTTCTGGGGCGTGCTCGGCGCGCTGGTGTTCAGGGCCGGCTTCATCGCGGGTGGGGCGGCGCTGCTCGAGAGCTTCCACTGGATGATCTACGTCTTCGGCGGCTTCCTGATCGTCACGGGAATCAAGATGGCGTTGCACCGAAACGAGGAGATGCACCCCGAGCGGAACCCCGTCCTGCGGCTGTTCAAGCGCCTCGTGCCGACCACAGACGAGTACCACGGGCAGAAGCTCACGGTGCGCAAGGCCGGGAGGCTGATGGCGACGCCGCTGCTCGCGGTGCTCGTGCTCGTGGAGACGACCGACATCATCTTCGCGGTGGACTCCATCCCGGCGATCTTCGCGGTGACCCGGGACCCGTTCCTCGTGTTCAGCTCGAACGCCTTCGCCATCCTCGGGCTGCGGGCCCTGTACTTCATGCTTGCCGGGATGATCGATCGTTTCATCTACCTGAAGATCGGCCTGGCGGCGGTGCTCGTGTTCGTCGGCGTGAAGATGGTGATCTCGGAGATCTACAAAGTCCCCATCTGGGCGTCGCTCGTCGTCATCGCGCTGACGATCGCCGTCTCGATCGTCGCCTCGCTCCGTCGGACCGCTCGGGCTGTGCTTGAACCCGCCGAGCAGGAGCCCGGGGAGGCCCGATGACGGCGCGCGACGTGGTCAAGTGGGCGTCGTTCCCTTTCGGTGTGGTCGTCCGGTTCATCGTGCGGAGCGGCAAGCGGATCGCCGCCACGGCCGTGGGGCTCCTGCTGCTGCTGGCCGGCCTGGTCATGGTGGTGACGCCCGGCCCGGGCATCCTCCTGATCCTCGCCGGCCTGGCGGTGCTGGCCACCGAGTACGTGTGGGCCGAGCGGGCGCTGTCGATGGCGAAGGACAAGGCCCGACTGGCAAGAGACCGGGCCACCGGCCGCAGGCGTGGGCCGTCCGGGACCGGACCGGCAGACGAGGCAACCACGGACGCCCGAGGCGCGTGAAGCCATGATCCTCGGCCACGGAACCTGGTTCACGCCGGACCGGCCCCCCTACGACTGGTCCTTCGTTTGGCAACCCGCGACCCTGGCCCTGATCGCGGCTGCGGTCGTGGCGGCGGCGGCGTGGCGGCTCGTCGCGTCGCGCCTGCCGAGGCCCGAGATCGGCCTGCTTCGGCCGCTCGGGCGGCTCGCGCCCTGGGTCCCCCGGCTCCTCGCGATCCACGCGGGGGTGTCGCTACTGGCACAGGCGGCCCGTGGGGAGTACCTGGCGCCGGCCCTCCGCCTTCCGGGGGGCGGCTTCGGGATCGCCCTGGCGGTCCTGGAGGGCCTCGTCGGGGTGTGGCTCATCACCGGCTTCCGCATCCGGTTCGCTGCGGGCCTCCTGGTGGTCGCGGGGCCCCTGGGGATGCTGGGCTACGGAGTCATCCCCATCCTGGAGCGAGTGGATCTCCTCGGCATCGCCCTCTTCCTTGCCATCCTCCCGCCGGAGGAGACCCCGGGTGGCGCCGTGCAGGCCGGGCCGGAGCGGCTGGCCCATGCCCTGTTGTCCCTCCGCCTCCTGGTGGGCACGGCCCTGATCGTCCTGGCCTTCACCGAGAAGCTGGCCCGCCCGGCGCTGACCCTGGCTTTCCTCGATCGCTACCCCGCGTTCAACATCCTGGACGGCCTGGGGTTCGGCGTCAGCGATCTCGCGTTCGTCCGCATCTCCGGAGCCGTCGAGCTGCTGTTCGGCCTCCTCATCATCTCCGGGGCCATGCCGCAGCTCGCCGTCATCGCGGCCGGCATCCCCTTCAACGCGACGCTGTTCTTCCTCGGCTCGAGCGAGCTCATCGGGCACCTCCCGATCTACGGGGCGATGCTCGCGCTTCTGGTCTACGGCTCGGATCCGGAAACCGCACCCCTGGTTCCCCGCTTCCCGAAGCGGGAGGCCCGGTCGACCGGAGGAGAACGTCCACCACTCGCTGGGTCGCGCCTCGGGCCTGAGGACGTGTCGGCATGAGGCTGAGGGGTACAGAACCCCGATCGCCGCTGCGGCCAGGAAAGGCACCATCGCGCCCCGTGCTGTTCTCCCTCGTCCACCTCGTCCTCCGCGGGATCCTTCGTCTCGCACGGGGTGACGTCGATCACGGCGACCAGGTGGTAGTCGCCCCCCGAGTGGGGAAGGTGCTGCAAACCATCTGCAGACGAACCGCTCGGCACAGTACGTCACGCGCTGGTACCAGACGACTCGGCCGAGGACCAAGACCGCATGTCAACGGCATCAGACGACACCCTGTGGCACCAGCCGTCACGGCGGTCGGGAAGGCTCATCACCCAAGAGGTCACGGGTTCGGATCCCGTCCCCGCGACGAGCGACGAGGCGCCTTCGGGCGCCTCGCGCGTCTCAGGTCTCGTCGGCGGGGGCCGGTGATGCCGCGGCGGCGACCTCGCGGTCGTGGCGCACGATCAGCCACGGGATCGCCGCGTAGGGGAGCGGGGTCACGAACAGCGGCCACCACGCGTCGAGCGCGTCGGCGAGCGCGACCATGCCGAACCCGATGAGGAACAGCACGACGATGGCCAGGAACCGGCGCCCTTCGCTCACGGCGGTCATCCTCTCACGCGGCACGGGTTTCGCGCGGCCGTGCGGCCCGCGGTAGGATGCGCCTGCCCGAGAGCCGATGAGCGGGGCGGCCGGCCCCGGGTCGCCCGAAGGAGGTCCCGAAGGTGGCGCAGTCAGACATCGCGACGAAGCTCGGTCAGGTCCCGATCTTCTCCGGGTGCTCGAAGCGCGAGCTCACGCTGATCGCGCGGGCGGCGAAGGAGGTCGTCCACAAGGAGGGCACCCTCATCGCCCGCGAGGGCGAGCGCGGCATCGGGCTGTTCATGATCCTCGAGGGCGAGTGTCGGGTCTCGATCGGCGGCAAGACGAAGGCCAAGCTCGGACCCGGTGACTTCTTCGGCGAGGTGGCGCTCCTGGACGGCGGCCCGCGGACGGCGACCGTTACGGCCGTCACGCAGGTGAAGCTCATCGGCATCACGGGCTGGGTGTTCCGCGGCCTGCTGATGGAGCACCCGACGATCGCGCTGAAGACGCTCGAGGCCGTCGCCGGGCGCCTGCGCTCGGTGACGAAAGAGGCGGTCTAGCCGGACCGCGGCGCCGCGTGGCCTTCGTCTCCCGCCCCGACGGCGCCCGCCTGTACCTCGAGATCCACGGCGATCCCCGGCGTGCGCCGATCGTCCTGCTCGAGGGCATGGGCGGCGACCTCCCCGGATGGCGACGCAACATCCCGCACCTCGCCGCCGAGTGCTTCGTCGTCGCCTTCGACCATCGCGGGAACGGCCGGTCCGAGAGCCCGGACGAGCCGGCGACGATGGCGACCTTCGTCGATGACTGCCTCGGCGTGATGGACGAGCTGCGGATCGAGCGGGCGCACGTCTACGGGCAGTCCTTCGGCGGATTCGTCGCGCAGGAGCTCGGCCTCACGCACCCCGAGCGCGTCCGCTCGCTCGTGCTCGCGTGCACGCACCCTGGTCACGCGCACGCGGTCTGGTCCCGCGGCCACGCGCCGAAGGACCGGCCGTGGCTCCAGCTCTACGCGCCGGCCTTCACGGAGGCCAACCCCGAGCACGTCGCGGACGACCTGCGCGTCGGCCTCGCCCAGCCGCAGCATCCGCAGGGGCAGCGGCGGCAGTGGGAGGCCGTGCAGGCCTGGGACGCCTACGACCGGCTGCCCGAGCTCGACGTGCCGACGCTCGTGCTCCACGGGTCGGAGGACCAGATGATCGACGTCGAGAACGCACGGGTGCTCGCCTCGCGGATCCCGGGCGCCGAGCTCGCCATCCTCGAGGGCGCCGGGCACGTGTACCACTCCGAGCAGTCCGAGCGTGCCGACCAGATCGTGCTCGACTTCGTGCGGAGGCATCGAGGATGACCGCCGTCCCCGATGAGGTCCGTGCGCTTGCCGCCGAGCGGCAGGAGGCTCGCGCGGCGAAGGACTTCGCCCGCGCCGACGCGCTGCGCGACGCGATCGCCGAGCTCGGCTATCGGGTGGTGGACTCGCCCGAGGGACCGACGTTCGAGCCGCTCGCGCCGGCCGAGCGAGCACGTATCCGGCCGCGCGACGTCGTGAGCGTGCTCGACGAGCCGCCGACGTGCGACGTCAGCGTGCACTGGGTCGTCGAGGGCTGGCCCGAGGACGTCGTCCGGGCGCTCGCCGGCTTCCGAGCCCACGAGGGTGGCCGCCACGTCCAGTACGTGGTCGCCGACATCACCGAGACCGACACCACCGTCTACGGCGAGGACGTCGACGTCCTCCAGCTCGAGGCCGGCACGGGCTGGGGCGCAGCGCGGAACGCCGGCCTGAAGCGAAGCCGAGGCCGGATCGTGCTCGTGATGGACGGCTCCGTCGAGCCGACGGGCGACGTGCTCGGCTCACTCGAGGCGGCGCTCGAGAACCCGGCGGTCGGCGTCTGCGGCCCGTTCGGGATCGTGACGCGCGATCTCCAGAACTTCGAGGAGTCGCCGGGTGTGGGCGCGGACCGGCAGGTGGACGCGATCGAGGGCTACCTGATGGCCTTCCGCCGCGATGTCCTCCGCGACGCCGGCCTGTTCGACGAGAAGTTCCGGTGGTATCGCACCGCCGACATCGAGTGCTCCTTCCGCGTGCGGGACATGGATCTGCGAGCGATCGTCGTGGACGTGCCGGTCGACAAGCACGAGCACCGGATGTGGTTCGAGACCGATCCCGACGAGCGCGGGAGGTGGTCGAAGCGGAACTACTACCGCTTCCTCGAGCGCTTCCGCGGCCGGTTCGACCTGCTCGTCACGCGCGACGAGGGCTCGCCGCCCGCCGGCTGAGGTCTCGGCCTAGAGCTCGCTGCGGGGGAGCGCGCCCGGAGGCGGCGGCGGGGTGACGACGACGCCCGGGGCCTCGTGGGGCGCCGGGGCCTCGTGGGGTGCCGGGGCCTCCTGCGGCGCCGGCGTGGGGACGGCGCCGTTGCCGCGCTCGCGCCGCAGGGCGTCGATGTCCGGCACCTGCTTCGTGCCCTCGAAGTACTCGAGCAGGTCCTTGCCGTCGATGACCTCGGTGACCATGAGGAGCTCGGCCATCGTGTCGAGGAACTCGCGGTGCTGGGTCAGCACCGTCGTCGCGCGGTCGTGCGCCTCGTTCACCAGGCGGGCGACCTCGCCGTCGATGCGCTCGGACAGTGCCTCGGAGAACTCCGGCGCGGCGCCCGGGTAGAAGAAGCCCCCGCCCCGCATCCCATCGGGTCCGAAGGACAGCGGGCCGATCTCGTCGCTCATCCCGTACTCGGTCACCATGGCGCGGGAGATCTCCGTCGCGCGCTGGAGGTCGTTCTGCGCACCGGTCGAGATCTGCTCGAAGCAGATCTCCTCGGCCGTGCGCCCACCGAGGAGCACGGCGAGCCGGTCCTTCAGCTCGGGCTCGGTCAGCAGGTACCGGTCCTCGAGGGGTCGCTGCATCGTCATGCCGAGGGCTGCCGCGCCGCGCGGGATGATCGAGACCCGGTGCACGGGGTCGGCCGTGGCCGCCGTGAGCGCGACGATCGCGTGGCCCATCTCGTGCTTCGCGACGATCGTGCGCTCCTTGTCGGACATCACGCGGCTCTTGCGCTCGAGGCCGGCGACGCCGCGGTCGATCGCCTCCTCGAGCTCGACCATGGTGACGGCGTTCTTCTCCTTGCGCGCGGCGAGCAACGCCGCCTCGTTCACGATGTTCGCGAGGTCCGCCCCGGTGAACCCGGGAGTGCGTGCCGCGAGGATCCTCAGGTCGACGCTCGGATCGAGCGCGACGCCCCGCGCGTGCACGCGCAGGATCTCCTCACGGCCCTTCAGGTCGGCGCGGTCGACGACGACCTGGCGATCGAACCGTCCCGGCCGCACGAGCGCCTGGTCGAGCACGTCCGGCCGGTTCGTCGCGGCCATGATGATGACGCCCTTGCTCGAGTCGAACCCGTCCATCTCGACGAGGAGCTGGTTCAGCGTCTGCTCGCGCTCGTCGTGCCCGCCGAAGCCGGCGCCCATCGCGCCGGCGCGCCCCTTGCCGATCACGTCGATCTCGTCGAGGAACACGAGGGCCGGCGCCTTCTCCTTCGCCTGCTGGAACAGCTCGCGCACGCGCGCGGCGCCGAGGCCGACGAACATCTCCACGAACTCCGAGCCCGACATGAAGAAGAACGGCACGTTCGCCTCGCCGGCGACGGCTCGCGCGAGCAGCGTCTTGCCGCACCCCGGCGGCCCGAGCAGCAGCACGCCCTTCGGGAGCCGCCCGCCGAGGCGCTGGTACTTCTTCGGGTTCTTCAGGAAGTCGACGATCTCCTTCAGCTCGTCCTTCGCCTCGTCGACGCCGGCGACGTCGGAGAACGTCGTCTTCATCTCCTTGCGGTCGTAGATCTTGACCTTGTTCTTCCCGAGGTTGAGGGCCGCCGAGGCCCCGGCGCCGCTCATCCGTCGGATCAGGAAGAACCACAGCAAGCCGAAGAGCAGCAGCGGGGCGACCCACCCGATCAGGAAGCTCGAGAAGGCATTCGGCGTGACGCCCGTGTAAGCGACCTCGTTGTCCCTCAGCGTGTCGGTGAGGTCGGTGGTCCCCTGCAGGAGCGGCGGGATCGTCGAGGTGAACGCGACCTCCTGGCCGTTCTCCGTGTAGCTGCCCGAGACCGTGGTCGACGAGATCTTCAGCGTGCCGACGATCTGTCCCGCCTCGACCTTGCCCAGGAGCTCGGAGTAGTCGAGGTTGTTCGCCCGCGGGGTGAAGATGAAGTTGAAGACGACCAGGACGAGCAGGAAGCCGATGATCCACACCCACGGCGACGTGCGCGCGCGGCGGCCGCTCGGGTCTCCTCCGGAGCCGAGGTCGAAGCCCCCCCAGCGCTTGCGTCGCTCGTTGTCGTTGGCCATCGCCAACCCATCTTCGCACCTGCATCCGCTTGTGACAGACCCGCGGGGTCACGCTCGGGCCCTCAGCGGAGGGAAGCGGGTACGCTGGCCACACCCGAGGAGACGATGACCGCTGCAGAGGAGAGTGGGCCGGTCGTGGAGCGCAGCGCCGCCGCACCGCCGGAAGACCCCGCGGTCCGCGCGCGGTTCGAGCGCGACGTGCTCCCGCTCCTGCCGAACCTGTACTCCGCCGCCCTGCGGCTGACCCGCAACCCCACCGATGCTGAAGACCTCGTGCAGGAGACCTACCTGCGGGCGTTCCGGGGGTTCGGCGGCTTCCGAGAGGGCACGAACCTTCGCGCGTGGATGTACCGGATCCTCACGAACACGTTCATCAACTCGTACCGCAAGAAGCAGCGCGAGCCGGTCACGGTGCAGGACGACGACATCGAGGACTGGTTCCTGTACGACCGGCTCGGGCAGTCCGGCGTCGAGGCCTCCGCGGAGTCCGAGGTCCTCGACAAGATCCCGGACGAGGACGTGCAGCGGGCGCTCGAGGCCCTGCCCGAGGGGTTCCGCATGGCCGTGCTCCTCGCGGACGTCGAGGGGTTCTCGTACAAGGAGATCGCCGAGATCCTCGAGGTCCCGATCGGGACCGTCATGTCGCGGCTGCACCGGGGAAGGAAAGGGCTGCAGAAGGCGTTGTGGGAGACGGTACGGGAGCGTGGTCTCGTTGCACGATGACTGTCGGAAGATCCTCGAGCAGGTGGAGCTCTACCTCGACGGAGAGCTCGATGCCGCCGCGCGCCTCGCGATCCGCCACCACCTCGAGATGTGCGGGCCCTGCATGGACCACTCGGAGTTCCAGCGTCACCTGAAGGAGATCCTGAGGGTCACGTGCGGGTGCGACCACGTGCCGCCGGACCTGCTCGAGCGCATCCGCACGACCCTGCCCGAGCCCTCGGCCTGAGCGGGCCCGCGAGCTCCACCCCGTCCGATCCCCGAACCCACCCGCGCCCCGCATCGAATGGCGTGCGTGGAGGCGGCGTGACGAAGGGAACCCGGCCGGGCCACCTGCCCCGACCGTCGGAGCGGGGGCGCGAGGGGCGCGTCTGCGTGCATCCCGGGTGCGAGATCAAGCTCTCCGTCTACAACCGCTCCGACCGCTGCTGGCAGCACGCCGACGTCGTGTTCCCGAGCTTCCGCGGCAAGCGGCTCCAGGGCGGCGCTCCGTAGCCGGAGCGGATCGCGGCTCGGGGGCTCGCGTCCGGGGGCGACGAGGGCTATCCTGCGACATCGCTCGCCCGAGGACCGCCCGCCCGGAGGGAAGTGAGAAGTACGGATGGAGCCGGTCCCGCACGAGGACGTGATCCCCGAGCTCGCAGCGCACCTGCGGCCGATGTTCGATTCGAGTCCCGACGGTGTGTACGTGTGGCTCGACGAGACGCACTGGACCTGCAACCAGAGGTTCGCGGCGATCTTCGGCTACACGGTCGAGGAGCTCGAGAACACGGCCTCCATGCTGCAGCGGCTCGTGCACGAAGACGACCAGGGGGTCGTGTCCTGGAATTACTGGAACCGGGTCCAGGCACAGGCCTTCCCGGTGACCTTCCGGTTCCAGGGCGTCCACAAGGACGGCTCGGCGCTGCAGATCGAGACCGACATGATCCCGTTCACGTACGGCGGGCACGTCGTGGCGTACCACTTCGTTCGGCGGATCGGGCACTGACCGCCGGCGATCGAGCCCCGTCGGAGACGCCGGGGCCGGCTGATCAGGGGGTGCGATGGAGGATCTGGGAACCGTGCTCGGCGTCTGGGCGCATCCGGACGACGAGACGTACCTGACCGCGGGGCTTATGGCGCACGCCGTGCGGAGCGGCTCGCGGGTGGTGGACGTGACGGCGACGCGCGGCGAGGGCGGCTCGATGGACGAGGAGCGCTGGCCGTCCGCGACGATGGGCGATGTGCGCGAGCGCGAGCTGGCGCGCTCGCTCGAGGTCCTCGGCGTGCGCGAGCACCATCTGCTCGGGCTGCCGGACATCGACATGGACAGCGGCCTGCCCGAGGAGGGCGCCGAGGCGATCCTCGAGCTGGTGCGCGAGGTCGAACCCGACACCGTCCTCACGTTCGGCCCGGAGGGGATGACCGGGCACGAGGCCCACAAGAGCGTCTCGCGCTGGGCGACCGAGGCCTTCCGCGCGGCCGGCAAGCCCGGCGCCCGGCTCCTGTGCGCGGTCTACACGCAGGAGTGGGCCGACGAGTTCGTGCCCACGCTGAACGGGTTCGACGTCTTCCGACCGGGGACGCCGCCGGTCCATCCGCGCGAGGATCTCGCGATCGCGTTCGTCTTGCCGCCGGAGCTCCTCGACCTCAAGATGCGCGCCATCATGGAGCACGAGAGCCAGGTCGAGGCGCTCTTCGATGCCTTCGGCGAGGACTTCTTCCGCCGGGCGATGCACGAGGAGAGCTTCCGGCTCGCCGAGGTGAAGCCATGACCGAGGCCGCGTCCCACCAGATGTCGACGCTGCTCGGAGCGATCGGGCCCTTCGCCGAGTGGACCCTCTCGCTCCCCGAGGACCGGCCGTGCGACTTCCTGTTCGGCAACCCGCACGAGGTTGCGCCGCCGGCGTACGTGGACGCCCTCCTCGCGGCGACGCGCCCGACCGGCACGGACCACTACGCGTACAAGATGAACGAGGCGGCCGCGACGCAGGCCGTCGCCGCCGGCCTGCGAGCTCGCTTCGGCCTGCCGTTCCAGGCCGAGGACGTCCACATGACGAACGGCAACTTCGCGGGCCTCGCGATCGTGCTTAGAACGCTGGTGGATCCGGGCGACGAGGTGCTCTACGTCTCGCCGCCGTGGTTCTTCTACGAGACGCTGATCCTGGCCGCCGGCGCGACGCCGGTCCGCGTCTACGCGGACCCGGTCACGTTCGATCTCGACCTGGACGCGATCGCGGCGGCGATGACCTCGCGCACGAGGGCGATCATCGTGAACTCGCCGCACAACCCCTCCGGGCGGATCTACCCGCCCGAGATGCTCGACGCGCTCGCCGGACTGCTCGCAGAGGCCTCGGCGCGGAACGGACGTCCGGTGTACCTGCTCTCCGACGAGGCCTACAACCGGATCGTGTTCGACGGGCACGAGTTCCCGACACCGATCGCGCACTACCCGCACGCGTTCATGCTCTACACCTACGCGAAGACGCTCCTTTCCCCCGGCTCGCGCCTCGGGTACATCGCGCTCGGGCCGTCGATGCCCGAGCGCGAGGAGCTCCGGGTGCCGCTCCTGGTCGCGCAGATCGCGACGGGATGGGCGTTCCCGGTCGCGCCCCTCCAGTACGCCGTGCCCGAGCTCGAGCGGCTCGGGCCCGATCTCGGAGCGCTCCAGGCTCGCCGGGACCGGGTCGTGAGCGTCCTGCGCGAGCAGGGGTACGAGGTCGTCGAGCCCGAGGCCACGTTCTACGTGCTCGTGCGCTCACCGCTGCAGGACGACCGGCGGTTCGCCGACCTGCTCGCGGCGCGGGGGGTCTTCGTGCTCCCCGGAGCGATGTTCGAGATGCCGGGGTGGCTCCGCATCTCGCTCACCGCAAGCGACGACATGGTCGAGCGGGCGATCCCCGGCTTCGCCGCGGCGCTCGCGGAGGCGGCGTCGTGACCCGCGCGTTCGCGTTCCTGGGCGCCGGCGAGTTCGAGCCCTGGTCCGAGGTCGTGGACCGCTGGGTGCTCGAGCGCGCGCAGGGGGACGGCCGGGTCCTGATCGTGCCGACGGCCTCGGCGCCCGAGGGCGACGATGTGTTCGCGGACTGGGCGAGCAAGGGTCTCGAGCACTACGCGGGCCTGGGCGTGCCGGCCGAGGTCGTGCCGATCAAGTCACGCGAGGACGCCGAGCGCGAGGACCTCGCCGGGTGGGTCCGCGCCGCGTCGGTCGTGTACTTCTCGGGCGGGAACCCCTACCACCTCGCGAGCGTGCTCCGCGGCTCGGCCTTCTGCCGAGCGCTCTACGATCGGCTCGACGACGGCCTCGGCTTCGTTGGGTGCAGCGCCGGGGTCGCGTGCCTGACCGAGACGACCTACGACACCGCCACCGAGGACCTCACCTCGGCCGAGATGTGGAAGCCCGGGCTCGGCTACGTTCGGCGGGCGCTCTTCGCGCCGCACTGGGACATGGTCGAGACGTGGTTCCCCGGCGCCCAGGCCTTCATCGTGTCCTCGCTCGAGCCCGGGCAGACGCTCATCGCGATCGACGAGAACACCGCGATGGTCGGCGACGGCGCTCGGTGGGACGTGCTCGGACGCTCGGGCGTGCACGCGTACCGGGACGGCACGTGGACCGAGCTGCCGTCGGGCTCGTCGTTCGAGCTGCCGCTCGAGCTCGGCACGGTGGGCTGAGGTCGGGATGGCCGCCAAGCCGTCGCGGACGAGCCCGATCGAGGAACGTGCGCCCGAGATCGTGCGGGTGCTCTCGAAGGCCTACCCCGACGCGAAGGTGGCGCTGAGGTTCTCGACGCCGCTCGAGATGCTAGTCGCCACGATCCTGTCGGCGCAGTGCACCGACGAGAAGGTGAACGAGGTCACCGCGACGCTGTTCCGCAAGTACCGCACGCCCCGGGACTACCTGAAGGTCTCCGAGGACGAGCTGAAGGCCGACATCAAGCCCACGGGATTCTTCAACCAGAAGGCGATCTCGGTCCGCGAGGCCTGCCGCCGGATCGTCGAGGTCTACGACGGGAAGGTCCCCGACACGATGGAGGACCTGGTCACGCTCCGCGGCGTCGCGCGCAAGACCGCGAACATCGTGCTCGGAAACGCCTTCGGCACGGTCGAGGGCATCGCGGTCGACACGCACGTGAAGCGGCTCTCGGAGCGGCTCGGGTTCAGCGCCGAGACCGATCCGGAGAAGATCGAGCAGGACCTGATGCGGATCCTGCCGAAGGAGCGGTGGTTCGACTTCACGTACGTGCTCATCGATCACGGTCGGGCGGTCTGTGTCGCCCGCAAGCTGCGGTGCGAGGAGTGCCCCGTGAGCCACCTCTGCCCGTCGAGCCTGGTCTGAGCCCTCGCGGATAGACTCGCCGCGATGAGCGGACACCGGTTCGCCGAGGGCGACTACCCCATGATCGTGGCGCACCGCGGCGCGTCCTCGACGCACCCGGAGAACACGCTCCCGTCGTTCGAGGCCGCGCTCGCGCCCGGCGCGCCGGTCGTCGAGCTCGACGTACGGCTCACCGCGGATCGCACGGCCATCGCGATGCACGACGGCGACGTCTCGCGGACCACCGACGGCAGGGGGTTCGTGCACGAGCTCACCGCGGAGCAGATCGGCGCGTTGAACGCCGGCACCTACGCCGAGCCCGCCCGCGTGCCGACGCTCGCCCAGGTGCTCGCGCTCGTGTCCGGGCGCGCGGGTGTCGCGCTCGAGATCAAGAACATCCCCGGCGAGCCGGCCTACGAGCCGGAGGGCGAGTCGATCGTGCGGGCCGCGCTCGCCGAGCTCGAGCGCACCGCGTTCGACGGCCCGGTGCTCGTGCTGTCGTTCAACCCGCGCTCGATCGCGACGGCGAAGGCGCTCGCGCCGGACGTCGCCACCGGGTTCCTCACGACCGATCTGGTCGACCCGCGCGAGGCGCTCGCCCACGCGGCCGAGACCGGGCACGACGTCCTCCTCCCCGGCGCCCGCGCGCTCATCCCTGCCGGAGCGGCGTTCGTCGCGCAGGCGCACTTGGCAGGCATCCGGGTCGGGACGTGGACCGTCGACGACGCCGCGACCGTGCGGTTCCTGCTCGGGTGGGGCCTGGACGCGATCGCCTCGAACGACCCCGCGATGGCGCTCGCGGAGCTCGCCGCGTTCCGGGGCTGAGCGTGGTCTTCCGGCGCAAGCGCCTGCCTGCGGCGCTCGAGGCCGCCGACGCCGCGTTCCTGGCGGCCGTCGAGCCGCTGGAGCGCGGGAAGGCCGCCCTCACCGAGTCGGTCCCGGGCACCCGGCATCCGGGCCGCCCGCTGGCCGAGACCCTGCTCCGCTTCGAGGAGGGGCTGCACGAGGCCGATGCCGAGATGCCCGCCTGGCGCGTGCCGGAGCTCGAGCGCGAGTGGGGCGGCGCGGACGAGGCGATCCGCGCCTGCCTCGCGATGGCCGAGCGCCTGCGCCTGGAGGCCGAGATGCCCGTCGGGTTCGAAGCGCTCATCGGCACGATCGGCGACCTCATGGCGCCGCTCGAGGCGTTCGAGGCCGCCGCCGAGCGCTTCCGCTCGCTCCGGGGATAGCCTCGCGCCGGCCTGCAGACGCGGGCGCAGGGCGCTCTCGCGGGGGCCGGTACCCTAGCGGCGTGGCCGGTCCCGCCGAGCTCGAGGCGATCCGAGACGACGTCGTGCGGTGCGCAGCATGTCCCCGGCTCGTCGAGTGGCGCGAGCGCGTGGCCCGCGAGAAGGTGGCGCGCTTCGCCGGCGAGACGTACTGGGGGCGCCCCGTGCCAGGCTTCGGCGACGCGCGGGCGCGGGTGCTCGTGCTCGGGCTCGCGCCGGCCGCGCACGGCGGGAACCGGACCGGTCGCATCTTCACCGGGGATCGCTCGGGCGACTTCCTCTACGCCGCGCTGCATCGCGTGGGGTTCGCGAACCAACCGACCTCGGTCTCGCGGGACGACGGCCTCGAGCTCCGAGGCGCCTACGTCGCGGCCGTGAACCGGTGCGCGCCCCCGCGCAACACGCCGGCGCCCGACGAGCGCGACCGCTGCCTGCCGTTCCTCGAGCGCGAGCTCCTCGCGCTCGGCGACCTCCGGGTGGTCGTCGCGCTCGGTGGGTTCGCCTGGGACGGTGCGCTGCGCGCTCTCGCCGCGCTCGGGCACACGACACGACCGAAACCCCGCTTCGCACACGAGGCCGAGACCGAGATCGGCCCCTACACGCTGCTCGGATGCTTCCACCCGAGCCAGCAGAACACCTTCACCGGCAGGCTGACGCCGAGCATGCTCGACGCCGTCCTCGAGCGCGCCCGCGGTCTCTGCGGCTGAGCCCTAGGGCGACGAGTCCACGAACGGCTGCGGGACGCCGAGCCGGCCGTCCGACCAGGTGTAGTAGGTCGTCGTGCCGGTCGTGTCGTTGTCGGTGTAGTCGCCGAAGTTGGGGATGATGAGCGTCGAGGTGTTCGCCCAGTCCGTCGGGGCGGTCGAGATGACGAAGTCGGCCCCGGCGACCGACTCGATCGGCCGGATCTCGCCGACGTAGTCCGTGATCGCCGAGTCCGCACCGTGGAAGCGCCGGTCGTACCACGACGTCCGGATGCTGCCGTCGGAGCCGATCGACAGCGCCGGCAGGAAGTGGAGGGCGTAGCTCTCGTCGTCGTTCAGGCGGCGGATGGGGGTCATCGACGAGAGGTCGAGCGACGCCGTCCGCAGCCAGATATCACCGAGCGGATGCGCGCTCGCGTCGTTCCAGACGAAGACGACGCGCTGCCGCACCCCGTCGACGGCGATCCTGGGGAAGTCGTTGCCGAGGCCGCGGTTGAACCCTGCGATCCCGACCGTGTTCATCGAGTGCACGCCGCCGTCGGTGGTGGCGTTCACCTGTCCACGCGTGAACACCATCGGGGCGTCAGCTCCGCCGACGTCCGGGACCGCGGCGCCGGCAGGAACGCGCGCGACGTGGAGGTAGACGTACGGGTCGAGCCCGAAGTACAGGTTCGTGTCGATGTTGCGCTCCCACGCGACGTAGACGTCGCCGCTCGGGGAGACCGCCGGGTACGCCCCCTGGTTGAGCGCGCCGCACCGGTCGGCCGGCGTCGCGGAGAACCCGGGGCAGTAGTCCTCCTCCGGCCACACGACGACGCGCGGTGTGAAGTCGGCCTCGGACAGCAGGGCGGGATCGGTGGGCACCGCGGCGCGCACGACCTCGATCTGACCCAGGCCCGAGTGACGGCCGCTCAGGAAGAAGCGCGTGTAGGACAGCGCGAGGGTCCGCGACGTGGGGTCGTACTCCAGGAACTCCTTGTCGAGCACGCCCGCCCGCCCCCACCGTCGCAGGCAGAGGTTGCCGGAGTCGACGGGCACGATGGGCGAGCCGAACGAGATCGTGCGACCGGTCGGACCGACCGTGCCGACCGAGATCGCCACCGTCGCCCCGGTCCCGCCCGCCTCGCAGTCGACAACGTTCGAGGGGAAGTACAGGCTCGCCACGACGAAGTGCGTGTCGTCCACCGCGACGATCGTCGGATCGCCACGCCACTGCTGGTTCGGGTCGTCGTTCGGGAGCCCGATGAGGTCGGTGAACGTCGCGCCGCCGTCGCTGGAGTACGCGACCCCCGTGCCCGAGCCGAGGAGCGTCGTGGGCATCGAGCCGGTGAGGAACGCCGTCGCGTCGTTCCACGCGACGAGCACGCGCTGCCCGGCCGCCGCCACGGCGGTCTCGGACTGACCCGCGGCCAGGTCGTGCGCCGGGTCGTTCGCGTTCACGTTCGTTCCGAGGGCGGGCGCGAGCGCCGCGCTCAGCTCCGGCTCCTCGCCGAGCGGCGCCGGCGGCTTCACCCACGCGCGCATCCCCTGCGAGTAGCGGCGGAGCGGGCCCACGCGCTCGCGGACCCGATCGCGGATCCGCTCGGCGTCCCGGCTCGCAGCGTTCCCGGTCCCGGCGAGCGGAACCATCGAGCCGACGATGAGGAACGAAGCGACGATGAGGGTCTGGAGCCGTCTGCGTTGCATGGCAGGGTCCTTTCGGGTGCGGGCTGCCCCGAGTCTCGATGGCGTGGGGGGTGTTGTCAAAGCATGCATCTTGCCCAGGGGGCACGGTCGTATCGGAGCCCGGCCGTATCCTGGCAACCATGCGTGGTCACGGCCGGTACCTGCGTCCCCTCTCCGAGGAGGACCAGCGCCCGATCCAGAAGAAGACCGTCCGGCGCGTCATCGCGACGTTCCGTCCGTACCGGGGCAAGGTGAACGTCGTCGCGTTCATGATCATCGTGACCGCGGGCCTCGGGGTCGTGAACCCGCTCCTCATCAAGATGGTGTTCGACAAGGCGCTGATCGGGAACCCGGCCGGGGTCTGCGGCGGCGTGGCGTGCCCGAACATGTCCAACCTGTACCGGTACGCCGGCCTCATGATCGCGATCCCGATCGTCACCGCCGTCATCGGGATCGGGCAGACGTACCTCGCGAACCTGGTCGGGCTCCGGGTGATGCAGGACCTGCGGACCTCGCTCTACGGGCACCTACAGGCGATGCCGCTGCGGTTCTTCACGACGACCCGGACCGGCGAGATCCAGTCGCGCCTTGCGAACGACGTCGGCGGCGTGCAATCGGTCGTCACCGACACGATGTCGAACATCCTGTCGAACGTCGTGGTGATCATCAGCACGCTGATCGCGATGCTCGTGCTCTCGTGGCAGCTCACAGCGCTTTCGTTGTTCATGCTGCCGCTGTTCCTGTGGCTCACCGTGAAGGTCGGCCGGGCTCGACGCGAGGTCGCGACCAGCACCCAGAAGACCCTCGCGGATCTCACGGCCGTGACCGAGGAGACGCTGTCGGTCTCGGGCATCCTGCTCTCGAAGACGTTCGGTCGACAGCGGTTCGAGAAGGACCGGTTCCGCTCCGAGAACGAGCGCCTCACCGGCCTGCAGTTCCGCCAGACGATGATCGGGCGCTCGTTCTTCGCGGTCGTCGGAACCTTCTTCTCGATCACGCCGGCGCTCGTGTACCTCGTCGCCGGGTGGGTGCTGAACGGCGACCCCGCGGCCGCGCTGGTCATCACCGGGGGCACGCTCGTCTCGTTCACCACGCTCCAGTCGCGGCTCTTCTTCCCGATCGGCTCGATGCTCCAGGTCTCGACCGAGATCCAGTCCTCGATGGCGCTGTTCGACCGCATCTTCGAGTACCTCGACATGGGTCACGAGATCGAGGATGCCCCCGACGCCGTCACCCTGTCGCCGTCGCAGGTCCGCGGCGAGGTCGCGCTCCAGGGGGTCTGGTTCCACTACGACAGCCCGCCCGAGCGTCCCACGCCGGTCAGCCCGACCGACCTGCCACCCGAGGACGAGCTTCGCGAGTGGACGCTCGAGGGCGTGGACCTGCGGATCGAACCGGGTCAGCTCGCGGCGCTCGTCGGCCCCAGCGGCGCCGGCAAGACCACGATCACGTACCTCGTCCCGAGGCTGTACGACGTCCAGGAGGGCGCGGTCACGATCGACGGGGTCGATGTGCGGCAGATCCGGCTCGAGTCGATCGGCCACCTCATCCGGGTCGTCAACCAGGAGACCTCCCTGTTCCACACCACCATCAGTGCCAACCTGCTCTACGGCAAGCCCGACGCGACGCAGGACGAGCTCGAGGCCGCGGCGCGCGCGGCGAACATCTACGACCGGATCGCCGAGCTCCCCGAGGGCTACGACACGGTCGTCGGCGAGCGCGGGTACAAGCTCTCGGGCGGCGAGAAGCAGCGCCTCGCCATCGCGCGCGTGATCCTCAAGGACCCACGGATCCTCATCCTGGACGAGGCGACCTCGAGCCTTGACACGACCTCGGAGCGGCTCGTTCAGGCGGCGCTCGAGCCCCTCATGCACGGACGCACGACGATCGCGATCGCGCACCGACTCTCGACGATCCTGCAGGCGGACGTCATCTTCGTCGTCGACCGCGGCCGGATCGTCGAGCGCGGCACCCACGACGAGCTGCTCGAGCGCGGCGGCCTGTACGCGCAGCTCTACGACCAGCAGTTCCGGGGCGGGCTCATCCAGGCCGAGTGCGAGGACGGCGTCATCCTGTCCTCGGGCGAGGTCGTGCGGACGGCCAGCGCCGGCTGAAACCGCCGGGTCAGTCGATCGGCTTCTCGTACGTCAGCAGCACGAACCCGTCGGGGAACACCCGCTCGGGCAGCCGTCGGAACCCGAGCCCCTCGTACATCGCCTGCGCGGACTGCATCCGGTGCGTCGTGTGCAGCGTGATGCGCGTCTTGCCGCGCTCGCGCGCTCGCTCGAAGCACGCGGCCATCAGCAGCTTCGCGACGCCGCGACGCCGGGCATCCGGATGGACGCCGAGCATGCGGATGTGCGCCTCCTCGGGCGCGAGCGTCGGATCGTCCTCGGGCTCGACCCGGGCGTCGAGCTCGAGCGTCGCGGTGCCGAGGATCCGCCCTTCCTCGACGGCGACGAGGATCGTCGTGCGGGTCGCGCGAGCCTCGATGTCCGCGATCCGCTCGAGGTACTCCTCCCAGTCGGAGTCCTCGGGGCGGACGAACTCTCGGTAGGCGAGGGCCGTCACCTCGCCGGCCTCGGCGTACTCGTCGGTGCGCGCCTCGCGGATCTCGAGCGTCATCGGTTCACGAGCCTATCCGAAGCTCGTCGTCAAGCCGGTTGACTGAGAGAGCGGTGTGACGGCAGGATGTCGTCCATGGCTGATCCGGATCTCGCGCGCCTGCTGCTCGAGGCGCATCGCGCGCTCGGCGCCGAGCTCGTCGCGAGCCTCGACGAGCGCGGGTACCCGGACGCCCGGCCCGGGCACGCGACGGTGTTCCTGCACATCGACCGGCGCTCGGGCACGCGGCTCACGGAGCTCGCGCGACGGGCGCGGATCACGAAGCAGGGCATGATGCTCGTGGTCGACGATCTCGAGGAACGGGGCTACGTCCGCCGCGTCCCCGACCCCGACGATGCCCGCGCGAAGGTCGTACGTCTCACGGCGAAGGGCCGCCGGTACGTCGCCGAGGGCCGCCGCGCCGTCGCCGCCCTCGAGCAGCGCACCCGGCGCGAGCTCGGCGAACGCCGGTACGAGACGCTCCGTGGCGCGCTCGAGGAGCTGACCGGGGATGGTCGCGAGGTCTCGGCGGACTAGAGGCCGGTCCCGACGTGGAGCAGGCTGCCGACCCCGTACGTGATCGCCGCCGCGGCCGCGCCGATCAGCATCATCCGCAGCCCGGAGACGACGAGGTTGCGTCCCGTCAGGTAGGACATCCCGCCCCCGACGCCGAACAACGCGGCGAGCGAGAGTAGCGCCGAACCGGTCACCGCGGGCGAGCCCGACGCGAACCAGAACGGCACGAGCGGCACGATCGCGCCGACCGAGAACGTCGTGAACGACGACCCCGCCGCTGCCCACGGCGACCCGAGTCCGCCCTCGGGGTCCAGGCCGAGCTCCTCCCGAGCGTGCGTCTCCAGAGCAAGCTTCGGGTCGCGCATCAGCTCCTCGGAGAGCCTCGCGGCGAGATCGGGGGAGATGCCCTTGCGCTCGTAGAGCTCGGTGAGCTCCTTGCGCTCCAGCTCGACGTCCGAGCCGATCTCGTGGGCCTCGAGGTGGATCAGCCGCTCGAACACCTCGCGCTGCACCCGAACGGAGATGTACTCGCCGGCCGCCATCGAGAAGGCGCCCGCGAGCAGCCCGGCCACGCCGGCGAGGATCAGGAGCTTGTTCGACACGCCGGCACCGGCGACGCCCATGATGAGCGACAGGTTCGAGACGAGGCCGTCGTTCGCGCCGAAGATCGCCGCGCGGAGCGCGCCGGATCTCCCACCGAGCTTCGGCTCGGCGCCGATGGGTCCCTCGTGGGGCAGGACCGGGGCGCGCCGGGTCCGGAGGCGCCGCACCACCGACGTCAGGAGCGGGACGCGTTGTTTCGTCGCGCGGTCTTCGGGCGAGAGGGGGGCCATGCGCAGAGACTACGGCGAGCGCCTCGTCAACGCGCTCGATGTGTTGGAGTAGGCTGCCCCCCAACCCAACGAACGGGAGGCTGCCGATGTCCGACCTGCTCGGTCGCGAGCGCTTGGTCTTCAAGCAGGCGACGAAGATCATCGAGATGAACATCGACTTCGCGATCCTCGACGAGGAGGGCAACGAGGTCGGACGGATCCGCCAGGAAGGCCAGTCGCAGCTGAAGAAGCTCGCTCGGTTCGTGAGCTCGCTCGATCAGTTCATGACGCACACGCTCGCCGTCTACGACTCGTCGGGTGCGAAGGTCCTCGAGCTGACGCGTCCGCGCAAGGTCTTCAAGTCGACGGTGCTCGTGAACGACGGCGCCGGGGCCGAGGTCGGCAAGATAGTGCAGGAGAACATGGTCGGGAAGATCCACTTCGCGCTGCAGGACGCGAGCGGCACCGCGATCGGCGCGATCCGCGCCGAGAACTGGAGGGCGTGGAACTTCTCGCTCCAGGACGCCTCGGGCGCGGAGGTCGGCAGGATCACGAAGGCGTGGGAGGGACTCGCGCGCACGCTGTTCACGACGGCCGACCACTACGTCCTCGAGATGTCGGCCGGGGCGTCCGAGCCGCTGCGGAAGTTGATGCTCGCATCCGCCGCCGGCGTCGACCTCGCCCTGAAGCAGGACGCCCGAGGGCTCGGCTAGCCCGGGCTCAGCCGGGGTCGTGGCCGCGGCGTCGGAGCTGTCCGCTCAGCCGGTCGAGCAGGCGCAGCCCGCCCTCATCCGCGGGCTCGACCTGCGGGCCCTCGTCGTCGGTTCCCCGGACCGTGGTCTCCTCGGCGGGCGCGACCTCGCGGGTGAGCGCGGACTCCACCACCTCGTGTCGGGTGAGGTACGTGGAGATCGTGGCCTGGATGATCGCGGCGGCGGGTAGTGCCATGAACGCGCCGAGCAGCCCCGAGACCGCGCCACCGGCGAGCGCGGCGAAGAACGCGATGGCCGGGTGGAGCGCCATCGTGCGCGCCGTGATGCGCGGCGCCAAGAGGCAGTTCTCGACCTGCTGGTACACGACGACGTAGATCAGGAAGAACAGCGCCGACCACGGGTTCTCGAGCAACGCCACGAGGAGCGGTACCGCGGCCGCGATGTAGGTCCCGACGACCGGGATGAACTGCGACACGAGCCCGAGGAACAGCGCGAGCGGCACCGCGAAGGGCACGCCGAGCGACGTCAGGACGATGAAGGCGACCGACGCCGAGATGGCCGCGAGCAGCAGGCGCGAGTACAGGTAGCCGCCGGTCTTGTCGACCGCGACCTCCCAAGCCGCGAGGACCTCGTGCTGGCGTCGCGGCGGCAGCACCGAGCAGACGGCGCGACGGAACCGCGGCGCGTCCGCGACCAGGTAGAACGTGAACAACCCGATGGTGAGGACCTGGAAGATCAAGCCGAGGATGAACTGCCCGACCGAGGCGAGGTTCGCTGCGATCTTGCCGACGTCCTGCTGGGCGTTCTTGATCTGCTCGATGATCTTGTCGCCCGTGAGCTCGATGTCGAACCAGCGCTTCGTGTAGACGCTGATCTGGTCGAGCCAGTCCGGGAGCCGCTTGATGAGCTCCTGCACCTGGTTGACCACGAGCGGCACCATCGCGGCGAGCGCCACGAGGCCGAGCAGGGCGAGCCCGAAGACGACGACCGCGGTCGCGGTGCCGCGCCGCCAGCCGTGCCCGACGAGCCAGTTGACCGCCGGCTCGAGCGCGAAGGACAGGAACAACGCCGCGACCAGCCACAGGAGGATCTCGCGGATCTGGCGGAACGCCGCGAGCGCGAGGAGCGCCCCGAAGTACGTCGCCACCGCGAGCAGCAGCAGCCGCGGCACCCATCGCGGCATGCGGTCGTCGTCGCGCGCGGGCGGCGAGGACTGCGAGGCCGGGACGGGGGACGGTGGGTTCATCGCTCGGAGCCTAGCCACGGCCACGGTCCTACGCCAGCACGCCGGTACGATGGCTCCATATGCGTGAGGAAGCCACGGGAAAGACCGGCGTGCCGACCGGGCACCGCAACAAGCCCGAGCGGCCGCGGGACCACCTCGGCCGACCGCAGCCGTGGGGCACGACGAACGCGCTCGAGCTCGAGGACTTCGACGCCCTCCCGCTCGAGGAGAACCACGCACTCGGGCGAGCGCACTTCGACGCGGGGCGGTTCTTCCCGGCCCATGAGGCGTGGGAGACCGCGTGGAAGCAGGCGCGGAACACCCCCGACGCCGAGCTGTTCAAGGGGCTCTCGCAGCTCGGGGCCGGCTACGTTCACCTGCTGCGAGGGAACGCGCACGGAGCGATGACGCTGCTCCGCCGGGCGGCATCGCGGCTGGGGCGCTACCCGGCCGGCCACCGCGGGGTGGACTGCCCGAGGGTGGCCCTCGAAGCCGCCGCCGAGGCCGATCGCGTGACCGCCGGCGAGCTCCGCCCAGGGCAGGACGCACAGGTCCGGGCCCCGATGGTCTAAGGCGGGCCGAGGCCGCGGCGACGTCCCGGCGTTGACTGCGATGGCTTCGGCACGCAGGATGGTGGGTCAGATGGACGGAACGGACATGACGATGCTGGAGTGGAAGGGGCGAACCGGTCCCTTCACGGTCGAGCTCGGCGAGGGGGTCTTCCACCCCACGCACACGAGCCGCACGCTGGCGGACGCGCTCGAGATCGGCCCGGACGACGTCGTGATCGACGTCGGGTGCGGGTGCGGCGTCCTGTCGTTCGTCGCCGCGAGGCTCGGCGCGCAGCGCGTGATCGGCTGCGACCTGTCCGAGCACGCCATCGCGATCGCGAGGCAGAACGCCGTCCGCCTCGGCCTCCAGGACCGGGTCGAGTTCCGCGTCGGCGACCTGCTGGAGCCCGTGCGCGGCGAGCGCGCGACCGTCGTGATCGGCGACGTGTCGGGGATCCCCGACGAGATCGGGCGGCTCGCGGGCTGGTTCCCCGACGGCCACGCCGGCGGCCCGACCGGCGCCGAGCTCCCGGCCGCCATGCTCGAGAGCATCCGCGAGAGCGACTGCCTCGTGCCCGGGGGAAGGATCTACCTGCCGACCGGGACGATCCAGGCCGAGGGCCGCATCCTGGACGCCGCCCGCCGGCTCTTCGGCGCCGCGAACCTGGATCGGCTCCTCGAACGCGAGTTCCCGCTCCCGGACGTCGTCGCGAAGTCCAAGGCCGTGGCGCAGATGATGAAGGACGGCATCCTCGACCTGCATGCGCGGGGGAGCCGCCTGCTCTGGAGCCTACGGATCTGGCGGGTCGTGAACGCCGGGACCGCGACCGTTCCGCCCGGCTGAGCCCTACCCCGGCTGCTCGCCTGGGTGGACCTGCACCACCGACTTCACCCAGTACCCCTCGTCCTTCAGGTGCTGTGCCCCCCCGCGGTCGATCGCGAGCACGATGAGCCCGATCTGGCAGCCCTCGGCCTCGAGCGCCCTCGCGGCGGCGAGCACCTGGTGCCCGGTCGTGGAGACGTCCTCGATGAGCGCGATCTGCGCGCCGGCGGGAGCGTGGCCCTCGACCTGCGACATCGTCCCGTACGCCTTGGCTTCCTTGCGGACGACCGCGACGGGCAGGTGGGTCTCGAGCGCTACGGCGGCCACGAGCAGCGTCGCGGCGCCTTCCGGCGCGGCGAGGTGCGTGATGCCCTCTGGCAGGAGCTCGGCGACCGCGTGGGCGACCTCGCGCAGGAGGGGTGGGTCGGTGAGGAACCGGAACTTGTCGAAGTAGACGCTCGAGCGTTTGCCCGAGGACAGGACGAAGTCCCCGTGCAGCTCCGAGGCCGCGATCAGCCGCTCGGCGAGGTCGTCGGTCATCGCGCGTAGCATAGGGCCCCGATGGGCCTGTACCGGACGGTGGCCAGACCCCTGTTCTTCGCCCTCCCGCCGGAGGGCGCCCACCGCGTTGCGAACCGGCTCCTCGCCCTGCCCATGCCGTGGGAGCGGATCGGGGGCGTCGATCGCGACCCCGGGCTCGAGGTCACGCTCGCCGGCGTGCGCCTCGCGAACCCCATCGGCCTGGCCGCCGGGTTCGACAAGACCTGCGAACGACTCCCGGCTCTCGGGCGGCTCGGGTTCGGGTGGGTGGTCGGCGGCACGATCACGCGGGCGCCCCGGCTCGGCAACGCGAAGCCGAGGATCGTCCGCTACCCGGGTCGCCTCTCGATGGTGAACGCGATGGGCCTGCCGAACCCCGGCGCCGAGGCCGCCGCCCGCACCCTGGCTCGCGCTCCTCGGACCTCGCCGAGGTTCGCGAGCATCGCCGACGAGGCGGTCGATGACGCGATCGCGACCCACGCCCTGCTCGAGCCCCACGTCGACGGCATCGAGCTGAACGCGAGCTGCCCGAACGTCTCGTGGGGCCGAGACCGCGACAACGAGACGCACCTCTCGGTCCTCCTTCGCGAGCTCGGCGCCCGGCGGAGCACGCCGCTCCTCGTGAAGCTCCCGCCCTTCCGCTCCGAGGTCGAGCGCGAGGTCGTCCTCGCGCTCGCGCGGATCGCGCTCGAGGGGGGCGCGGACGGTCTCGTGTGCTCGAACACCCGGCCCGTGGCCGACCTCCGGCTCGCCGTCGGGAAGGGCGGGCTGTCGGGTGCGGCCCTCACCGCCGACACCGTGCGCATCGTGGGCGAGATCCGGCGCGCCACCGACGGCGCCCTGCCGATCGTGGCCTGCGGCGGCGTGCTCGACGCGCAGACCGCCCTCGAGTGCCTGCGCGCCGGAGCGACCGCGGTGCAGGTCTACACCGGTCTCGTCTACAGGGGGCCGCGGTTCGTCGGCGAGCTCACGAGGGGCATCTCCGATGCCCTGCGCCGCACCGGTACCGACCCCGGGGGCCTCGCAGGCGCGTAGCCGGCGCCGGCGGTCGCCCGAACCCTGGGTTGCGCACGACCTCATCGCCGTTCAAGATGGCGCACGTCCGCGAAGCAGGCTGAGGAGGACCTATCACGCTGCCTGAGACCGAGGTCGATGACGCACGGGCTCCGTCGGGAGCCGAGGCGGCCGTGCGCCTCGAGGGCGTGGTCAAGCGGTTCGGCGACGTGACGGCCGTGGACGGCGTGGACCTCGAGGTGCGCGAGGGCGAGTTCTTCTCCATGCTCGGTCCTTCGGGATCGGGCAAGACCACGAGCCTGCGCATGATCGCCGGATTCGAGGCGCCCACCGAGGGCCGCGTATGGCTCGGCGGCCG
>CAYUSA010000026.1:0-42645 GCA_964447335.1 uncultured Actinomycetes bacterium | reverse complement strand
AGGGTGGGCGCACCGTGGGCGCCGGGCGCGTGACGAAGATCCTGAAGTAGAGGAACGAGAGGAAACGGCAGTGGCCGGACCAAGGATCAGGATCAAGCTCCGTGCGTACGACCATCGGATGCTGGACGTCGCGGCTCGCGAGATCGTCGAGCACGTGACGCGAACCGGCGCGAAGGTCGTCGGCCCGGTGCCGCTGCCGACCGAGCGGTCGGTCTACACGGTCATCCGCTCGCCCCACAAGTACAAGGACTCGCGCGAGCACTTCCAGATGCTCACACACAAGCGGCTCATCGACATCGTGGACGCCACCTCCAAGACGGTCCAGGAGCTCCAGCGCCTGAACCTGTCGGCCGGGGTCGACATCGAGATCAAGCTCTGACATGACCGACATCAAGGGGATCTTGGGCACGAAGCTGGGTATGACCCAGATCTTCGAGGACACGCGGGCCATCCCGGTCACGGTGATCAAGGCCGGCCCGTGCTTCGTCGCGCAGGTGAAGACGCAGGACAACGACGGCTACACGGCCGTCCAGCTCGCGTACGGCGAGATCCGCGAGCGCTCCGTCAACAAGCCGATGCAGGGCCACTTCGAGGCGCACGACACCCAGCCCTCGCGGTTCCTCGTCGAGATGCGCATCGACGACACCACGGGGTTCGCGCCGGGTCAGGAGATCCGCGCCGACGTCTTCGCACCGGGCGACAAGATCGACGTCGTCGGCGTCTCCAAGGGCCAGGGGTTCGCCGGGGTCATGAAGCGTCACGGCTTCAGCGGCCTCTCGAGCAGTCACGGCACGCAGCGCAAGCACCGGTCGCCGGGCGCGATCGGGGCATGCGCGACCCCCAGCCGGGTGTTCAAGGGCATGCGCATGGCCGGGCACATGGGCAACGAGCGCGTCACGATCCTCAACCTCGAGGTCGTGCAGGCGGACCCCGAGCGCAACCTCCTGCTCCTGCGCGGGGCGGTACCGGGACCGAACGGCGGTCTCGTCATGGTGCGCTCGGCCGTCAAGGTGCCGTTGGGGAGGAAGTCCTGATGGTCGCGGTCCAGGTCCTCGACCAGGCGGGCAACAAGGTCGCCGAGCGCGAGCTCGCGCCCGAGGTCTTCGACGCGAAGATCTCGGTGCCGCTGATGCACCAGGTCGTCGTCGCCGGTCTCGCCTCGATCCGCCGGGGGACGCACTCGACGAAGACCCGCGGGGAAGTCTCGGGCGGCGGCCGCAAGCCGTGGCGCCAGAAGGGCACCGGGCGCGCGCGCCAGGGCTCGAACCGCTCGCCGCAGTGGACGGGCGGCGGTGTGGCGCACGGCCCGCACCCGCGCTCGCACGACATGCGCGTGAACAAGAAGATGAAGAAGGGCGCGCTCCGCTCCGCGCTCACCGACGCCCTGCAGAGCGGCAAGCTCGCGATCGTCGACGAGCTGCGGTTCGAGACCCCCAAGACGAAGGACGCGGTCGAGATCCTCCGCGCGCTCCAGCTCGGCGGCAAGATCCTGCTCGTGTTGCCATCGCCGACCGAGGACGGCGCCGTCGAGAAGTCGTTCAACAACTTGCAGGAGGTCCGTGTCGCCTACGCGAAGAGCCTCGGCGTATACGAGGTCATCGCGGCCGACCGGGTGCTGTTCACGCAGACGGCGCTCGACACCGTCGAGGGCAAGGGTGAGGCCGAGTGAAGACCGCGCGCGACGTCATCATCCGCCCGATCGTGAGCGAGAAGTCCTACGCGGGGATCGAGAAGAACACGTACACGTTCCTCGTGGACCCGCGGTCGAACAAGACGGAGATCAAGGAGGCGATCCAGAAGATCTGGAACGTCCGTGTGACCTCCGTCAACACGCTGAACCGCCCGGGCAAGACGAAGCGCCGTGGCTGGACGAAGGGCAAGCGCCCCGACCAGAAGCGCGCGATCGTCACGCTCGCGCCCGGCGATTCCATCGAGATCTTCGAGGCAGGGAAGTAGACGATGGCCGTCCGCAAGTACAAGCCGACCACACCGGGCCGCCGAGGCGCCAGCGTCTCGTCCTTCGACGAGATCACGCGCTCGACGCCGGAGAAGTCGCTCGTCTCCAAGGGCCGCAAGAAGGCCGGTCGCAACAACAAGGGCCGGATCACCATGCGGCACCAGGGCGGCGGCAACAAGCGTCGCTTCCGGGTCATCGACTTCCGGCGCAACAAGGACGGCGTCCCCGCCAAGGTCGCGCACGTCGAGTACGACCCGAACCGGACCGCGCGCATCGCGCTCCTGCACTACGCCGACGGCGAGAAGCGCTACATCCTCGCGCCGAACGGGCTCGCGACGGGCGACCGGCTGATGTCGGGGGAGCAGGCCGACATCCGGCCCGGCAACGCGCTGCCGCTGCGGAACATCCCGGTCGGCACGACCGTGCACGCTGTCGAGCTGAAGCCCGGCGCCGGCGCGAAGATCGCGCGCTCGGCCGGGGCGAGCATCCAGGTCATGGCCAAGGAGGGTCGCTACGCGACGCTCCGCCTCCCGTCCGGCGAGATGCGGATGGTCGAGGCGACCTGCAAGGCCACGGTCGGCGAGGTCGGCAACGCCGAGCACGAGCTCGTCCAGCTCGGCAAGGCGGGCCGCAACCGCTGGCTGAACAAGCGTCCGTCGGTGCGCGGCGTGGCCATGAACCCGGTGGACCACCCGCTCGGCGGCGGCGAGGGCAAGAGCTCGGGCGGCCGGCACCCCACGTCGCCGTGGGGGCAGAAGGAAGGCCGCACGCGGAAGAAGCACAAGGCCTCGGACAAGTTCATCGTCCGTCGCCGTGGGAAGGGGCGTGGCTAGTGCCTCGGTCGATCAAGAAGGGTCCGTTCGTCGACGACCACCTGATGATCAAGGTGGTCGAGATGAACAAGAAGGGCGACAAGCGGGTCATCCGGACCTGGTCGCGCCGCTCGACGATCACCCCCGAGATGGTGGGGCACACGATCGCCGTGCACGACGGCCGCAAGCACGTGCCCGCGTACATCTCGGAGTCGATGGTGGGCCACAAGCTCGGCGAGTTCGCGCCGACGCGCACGTTCCGATCGCACGCTCGGTCGGAGCGGAGCAGCGCGGCGAGGTAGGGAGCAGATGGAAGCGAAGGCGACGGTCAAGTACGTGCGGATCTCACCGCAGAAGGCGCGGCGGGCGATCGAGCTCGTCCGCGGGCGGCAGGTCGAGGAAGCGCAGAGGATCCTGCGCTTCTCGAACCTGGGCGCCGCGCGCACGATCGAGAAGGCGCTCAGCTCGGCCGTGGCGAACGCCGAGCAGACGCCCGGCGTGATCCCGCAGAACCTCGTCGTGGACCGTGCCTTCGTGGACGAGGGTCCGACGCTGAAGCGCTGGCGCCCGCGCGCCTACGGACGCGCGACGCGGATCCGCAAGCGCACCTCGCACATCACGCTCGTCGTCAAGTCGTTGGGGGAGGAGTAGTCGGTGGGTCACAAGGTCAACCCGTACGGGTTCCGGCTGGGGGTCATCTACTCCTGGAAGTCCAACTGGTACGCCCGTCGCGACTACGCCGACCAGCTCCACGAGGACGTGTGGATCCGCCGGCACATCAAGCAACGCCTGTCGCGTGCCGGCATCTCCTCGATCGACATCGAGCGCAAGGGTGACCAGATCTGGGTGTACATCCGCACGGCCCGTCCCGGCATCGTGATCGGTCGCAAGGGCGCGGAGGTGGACCGCATCCGCAAGGACGTCGAGCGCGTCACGAAGAAGCGCGTGGACGTGAAGGTCGAGGACATGAACTCGGCCTCGTCCGAGGCGCGGCCGGAGACCGACGCGACGCTGCTCGCGCAGGGCGTGGCCGAGCAGCTCGCCGGCCGTGTGTCCTTCCGCCGCGCGATGCGCCGTGCCGTGCAGACCGCGATGCGCTCGGGAGCCCTCGGCGTGCGCGTGCAGTGTGGTGGCCGCCTCGGCGGCACCGAGATGTCGCGCCGCGAGTGGTACCGCGAGGGCCGCGTGCCCCTGCACACCCTGCGCGCGAAGATCGACTTCGGCACCGCCGAGGCCAAGACGACGTTCGGCCAGATCGGCGTGAAGGTCTGGGTCTACCACGGAGACCAGATCCCGGTCGCCGAGCAGGAGACCGAGCGCCTGCGCGCACGCGCCCTCGCGCACGTGACGAGCGGCGGCGGCGCCTCCACCGGCGCGCTGATCACCGACGAGGTCGAGGCGGCCGAGGTCGCGAAGCCCGACGAGACGCCCGTCGTCCCGCCCGAGACGCCGGTCGTGCCCGAGACGCCGGTCGTGCCTGAGACGCCGGTCGTGCCCGATGTCGCCGCCCCCGAGACCCCGCAGGAGGGCGAGGCCTGATGCTCGCGCCGAAGAAGGTCAAGCACCGCAAGGTGCACCGCGGCCGTCGCCGCGGTCGGGCCAAGGGCGCCACCGAGGTGCACTTCGGTGACTTCGGCCTGGTGGCGCTCGAGGCGGCGTGGATCACGAACCGCCAGATCGAGTCGGCGCGTGTCGCGATCACGCGGCACATCCGCCGTGGCGGGAAGGTGTGGATCAACATCTTCCCCGACAAGCCCTACACGAAGAAGCCGGCTGAGACCCGCATGGGCTCGGGCAAGGGCAACCCGGAGGGCTGGGTCGCCGTCGTGAAGCCGGGCCGAGTGATGTTCGAGCTGGCCGGCGTGCCGGAGTCGCTCGCGCGCGAGGCCATGCTGCGCGCGGCCCACAAGCTTCCGATCAAGACGAAGTTCATCACCCGAACGGGAGGCATGGACTAGTGGCGAAGGTCCGTGAGATCCGGGACCTCGGCGAGGTCGAGCTGATGGAGAAGCTCGAGTCGCTGAAGGAGGAGCTGTTCAACCTGCGCTTCCAGCTTGCGACAGGTCAGCTCGACAACCCCATGCGGATCAAGCAGGCGCGCCACGAGGTGGCCCGCATCCTCACCGTCCTGCGCGAGCGGGAGATCGAGGTCGAGCTCGACGAGCTCGGAGCGGTGACCACGGACGTGGCCGAGGAGGAGCGGTGAGCGAGGAGCAGACGGTGCAGGAGGCGCGTGGCCGGCGGAAGGTCCGGGTAGGCGTGGTCGTGTCCGAAGCCATGGACAAGACCGTGCTCGTCCGGATCGACCGGACCATGCGCCACCCGCGGTACAAGAAGACGGTGGCGCGGAGCACGAAGCTCGCGGCGCACGACGAGAACAACGACGCGCACGTGGGTGACACGGTGCGTGTCGTGGAGACCCGTCCGCTGTCCAAGACGAAGCGCTGGCGCATCGTCGAGATCGTCGAGCGGGCGAAGTAAGGGGAACCGGTGATCCAGCAGGAGACGCGCTGCAAGGTGGCGGACAACACGGGGGCCAAGGAGGTCCTGTGCATCCGCGTGCTGGGCGGCAGCAAGAGGCGGTACGCGCGGGTCGGCGATGTGATCGTCGGCTCCGTGAAGGACGCCCTGCCCGGCGGCGCGGTCAAGAAGGGCGAGGTCGTGAGGGCCGTCGTCGTGCGCACCGCGAAGGAGCGCCGCCGGCCCGACGGCTCGTACATCCGGTTCGACGACAACGCCGTGGTGCTCATCAACGAGCAGCGGAACCCGCGCGGCACGCGCATCTTCGGGCCCGTCGCCCGCGAGCTGCGCGAGAAGCGCTTCATGAAGATCATCTCGCTCGCCCCGGAGGTGCTCTAGATGCCGGGTGTGGACATCAAGAAGGACGACAACGTGCGCGTGATGGCCGGCAAGGACCGCGGCCACACCGGTCGCGTGATCCGCGTGGTGCCGAGCGAGGGCAAGGTCATGGTCGACGGCGCCGCCCGTGCGAAGAAGCACCAGCGGACCACCGGCAAGCGCGCGACGAGCGGCGCCCAGCTCCAGCAGGGCGGCATCATCGACACCGAGCTGTTCATCGACATCTCGAACGTGCAGCTCGTGTGCAAGTCGTGTGGCCAGCCCACGCGCGTCGGGCATCAGACCGACGCCGAGGGCAACAAGGTGCGGATCTGCCGGAAGTGCGAGGCCGAGCTGTGAGCGAGCGCTACGTGCCCCGGCTGAAGACCCGTTACCGCGAGGCCGTCGTCCCGAGCCTGCAGCAGGAGCTCGGGCTGACGAATCCGATGCAGGTCCCGCGCCTGGAGAAGGTCGTCATCAACATGGGTGTGGGCGACGCGATCAAGGATGGCCGGATGCTCGAGGCCGCCGTCGCCGACCTCGAGGTCATCACCGGCCAGAAGCCCGTGGTGACCAGGGCCCGCATGTCGATCGCCGGCTTCAAGCTCCGCGAGGGCATGGCGATCGGCGCGAAGGTCACACTCCGCGGCGATCGGATGTGGGAGTTCATCGATCGGCTCGTGTCGATCTCGGTCCCGCGCATCCGGGACTTCCGCGGGCTGAACCCGAACGCGTTCGACGGCAAGGGCAACTACACGCTCGGGTTGACCGAGCAGCTGATCTTCCCCGAGATCGACTACGACAAGGTCGCGAAGGTCCGGGGGATGGACATCACGGTCGTGACGACCGGGAAGACCGACGAGGAAGGAAGGGCGCTGCTCGTCGCGCTGGGATTCCCCTTCGAGGGCATCCCGGTCGTGACGGTGGCCTCCTGAGAGGTAGGGACATGGCGAAGAAAGCGCTGATCGAGAAGCAGGAGCGCAAGGGCAAGTTCAAGGTGCGCGAGTACACGCGCTGCCGGCGGTGCGGCCGCTCGCGCGCGGTGTACCGCCGGTTCCTGCTGTGCCGCATCTGCTTCCGCGAGCTGGCGCACGCCGGTGAGCTTCCGGGGGTGACGAAGGCATCATGGTGAGACTCGCGACCCACGTCTCGGATCCCATCGGGGACATGCTCACGCGGATCCGCAACGCGAACCTCGCGTACAAGGACGACCTGCTCCTGCCCGCCTCGAAGATGAACGAGGCGCTCCTGCGGATCTTGGACACCGAGGGCTTCATCGGGAGCTTCGTCGCCGACGGCGAGGGCATCGACCGCGTCTTCCGCGTGACGCTGAAGTACAGCGCGAAGCGCGAGCGTACGATCACCGGCCTGAAGCGCATCAGCAAGCCCGGACGCCGCATCTACGCGCGGCGCGGCGCGCTGCCGCGGGTCCTCGGCGGCCTCGGCATCGCGATCCTTTCGACCTCGCAGGGTGTCATGACCGACCGCGACGCCGCCCGCAAGGGCATCGGCGGCGAGGTCCTGGCCTACGTGTGGTGAGCAGATGAGTCGGATCGGTAGACAGCCCATCGAGATCCCGAGCGGCGTCGACGTCACGGTCGGCGACGACGCGCTCGTGACCGTGAAGGGGCCGCGCGGCACGCTGTCACAGCGGCTGCACCCAGAGATGCGCATCGTTCACGACGAGGGCGTCCTGCGCATCGAGCGGCCGAGCGACGAGAGCATGCACCGGAGCCTGCACGGGCTCACGCGCACGCTCCTCGCGAACATGGTCGAGGGCGTCACGAAGGGCTACGAGAAGCGTCTCGCCATCGTGGGCGTCGGCTACCGCGTCGCGATGAAGGGCAGCGACATCGAGATCCAGGTCGGCTACTCGCACCCGGTCATGGTGCAGGCACCGGCGGGCATCGAGTTCGAGACCCCCACCGCCACGTCGATCGTGGTGCGCGGCAACGACAAGCAGCAGGTCGGCGAGGTCGCCGCGAGCATCCGCAAGATCCGCAAGCCCGAGCCGTACAAGGGCAAGGGGATCCGGTACGAGAACGAGCACGTCCGCAAGAAGGCCGGGAAGGCCGCGAAGGGGAGTGCCTGAATGGACGCGAAGGGCAAACGGAGCTCTCGCATCCGCCGGCACGCTCGCGTGCGCCGCAAGGTCACCGGCAACGCCGAGCGGCCGCGTCTGGCGGTGTACCGGTCGAACCGGCACATCTACGCGCAGCTGATCGACGACGCGCAGGCGCACACGCTCGCGTCGGCCTCGGACCGTGAGGTCTCGGGCGGCACGAAGACGGAGGCCGCGAAGGCCGTCGGCGAGCTGCTCGCGGAGCGCGCGAAGCAGGCGGGTGTCGGGTCCGCGGTCTTCGACCGGGGCGGCCGCCAGTACCACGGCCGGGTCGCGGCGGTGGCCGACGGGGCGAGGGAGAAGGGGCTGCAGATCTGATGCGTAGGTACGACAACCAGGGCGAGAAGAGCATCTACGAGGAGCGGGTCATCTCGATCAACCGCGTCGCCAAGGTCGTGAAGGGCGGCCGGCGCTTCTCGTTCGCCGCCTTGGTCGTCGTCGGCGACGGGGCGGGCCGTGTGGGCCTCGGCTACGGCAAGGCCAAGGAGGTCCCGGCCGCCATCGCCAAGGGCGTGGAGGAGGCCAAGCGCAAGATGATCGAGGTGCCGATGATGGGCACCACGATCCCGCACGAGGTCATCGGCGAGGACGGCGCCGGACGGGTGCTGCTCAAGCCCGCCGCGCCCGGCACCGGCGTCATCGCCGGGGGAGCGGTGCGCGCGGTCGTGGAGTGCGCGGGCATCAAGGACGTCCTCAGCAAGTCCCTCGGCTCCTCGAACGCCCTCAACATCGTGAAGGCGGCCATGTCCGGCCTGAAGTCACTGAAGCGCCCGGAGCACGTGGCGCTCCTTCGCGGCCGCGACGTCCACGACGTCGCGCCCAAGCCGATGCTCAAGGCCGTCGCCGCGGCCAAGGAGCGCCTGGCCGCGACGCGAGCGGCGAAGCTCGAGGAGGTCTACGCCGACCAGGCCGCGGCCGCCTCGCGCCCGCCCGGCCGGGACCGCGGCGGCTTCCGTCCCGGAGGTCGCCGATGAGCAAGCTCAAGGTCACCCAGGTCCGCAGCGTCATCCACCGGCCGAAGGACCAGAAGGCCACGGTGCGCCGTCTCGGGCTGCACCGCATGAACGACTCCGTGGTGAAGGAAGACCGCCCCGAGATCCGCGGCATGATCGCGAAGGTTCGGCATCTCGTCACCGTCGAGGAGGTGGAGTCGTGAAGCTCCACCACCTGAAGCCGGCCGAGGGCGCGCGCAAGGACCGCAAGCGCGTCGGCCGCGGCCGTGCCGGCGTCCGCGGCAAGACCGCGGGCCGGGGCACGAAGGGCTACCTGGCCAAGCACAACCCGAAGCAGGGCTTCGAAGGCGGCCAGATGCCCTACTCGCGCCGCGTGCCGAAGATGAAGGGCTTCACGAACCCGAACCGCGTCGAGTACTCGGTCGTGAACGTCGAGGCGCTCGGCAAGGTGTTCACGGGCGGCGAGGTCGACCCCGCAGCGCTGCTCTCACACGGGCTCGTCCGCAAGGGCCGGCCGGTGAAGGTCCTCGGCCGCGGCGAGCTCACCACCTCGCTCGTCGTTCGGGCGCAGGCGTTCTCGGACACGGCGCGCGAGAAGATCGAGCAGGCCGGGGGCCGGGCGGAGATCATCCCCTGACCGGGGTAGGATAGGAACCGCCGTGCTCAGAGCCTTCGTCAACGCGTTCAAGGTCCCGGACCTCCGCAACAAGATCCTGTTCACGCTGTTCGTGATCGCGGTCTACCGGTTCGGTTCGCACGTCCCGGTTCCGGTCGTGGACATCGGCAAGCTCCAGGACTCGCTGAATGCGCAGGGCGGCGGCGGGTTCCTGAACTTCATCGACCTGTTCTCCGGCGGTGCGCTCACGCGGATGGCGGTCTTCGGGCTCGGCATCATGCCGTACATCACGAGCTCGATCATCATGCAGCTCCTCACCGTCGTGATCCCCAAGCTCGAGCAATGGCAGAAGCAGGGCGAGCAGGGCATCAAGCGGATCAACCAGACCACCCGCTACGTCACGGTGGTGCTGGCGCTGCTCCAGTCCACGGGCCTCGTGTTCCTGTTCCACTCGGGCTCCGCGCAGCTCGGCGGCGTCGACATCTTCCCGACCGGCGAGTTCACGGGCGCGAACGTCTCGCTGATCGTGCTCGTCATGACCGCCGGCACGGCGATGATCATGTGGCTAGGCGAGCTCATCACGCAGCGGGGCATCGGCAACGGCATGTCCGTGCTGATCTTCACGAGCGTGATCTCGCGGCTGCCGCAGGAGGGCCGCGCGATCCTGCGGCAGGGCGGGAACCTGAAGTTCTCCGTCGTGATGGTCATCGGCTTGCTGATCATCGTGGCGGTGATCTTCCTCGAGCAGGGCCAGCGCCGGATCCCGGTGCAGTACGCGAAGCGGGTCGTCGGCCGCCGGATGACCGCGGGCGGCAGCACCTACATCCCGCTGAAAGTGAACCAGGCGGGCGTCATCCCGATCATCTTCGCGAGCTCGATGCTGTACTTCCCGACGCTGCTCGCGAGCGTCTACCACGCGAGCTGGTTCCAGAACCTCATCAACAACTACCTGACCAACCAGCGCAGCCTCGTCTACATGGCGGTCTACGGCATGTTCGTCGTGTTCTTCGCGTACTTCTACACGGCGATCGCGTTCAACCCCGTGGACACGGCGGACAACCTGCGCAAGTACGGCGGGTTCGTACCCGGCATCCGTCCCGGCCCCCCGACCGCCGACTACCTGAGCTTCGTCCTCACGCGCATCACGCTGCCGGGGTCCCTGTACCTGGCGGGCATCGCGCTGCTACCGTCCATCGTGTTCGCCTTCTGGGTGATCCAGCAGTTCCCGTTCGGCGGGACGTCGCTGCTCATCACCGTCGGCGTCGCGCTCGAGACGATGAAGCAGCTCGAGTCCCAGCTCCTCATGCGTCACTACGAGGGCTTCCTGAAGTAGGCCGTCATGCGCATCGTCTTGCTCGGACCGCCGGGGGCAGGGAAGGGCACCCAGGCGAAGCGTCTGGCCGAGCGCTACAGCCTCGCGATCATCGGCACGGGCGACATCTTCCGCGATCACGTCGCACGAGGCACCCCGCTCGGCCTGCAGGCCAAGGAGTACATGGACCGCGGCGAGTACGTCCCCGACGAGATCGCCGTGAAGATGGTGCTCGACCGCCTCGAGCAGCCGGACTGCCGCGAGGGCTTCATCCTCGACGGGTTCCCGCGCACGGTGCCGCAGGCGCAGGCGCTCGAGCGCGCGCTCGCCGAGGCCGGCCGCCCACTGCACGCGGTCCTGAACTACAAGGTCGGCGACGAGATGGTGGTGAAGCGGCTCACGAACCGCGTGGTCTGCCCAAGCTGCAAGCGCCCCTACAACCTCGAGTTCAAGCGCCCGCGCGTCGAGGGCGTCTGCGACGTCTGCGGCGCGAGGCTGACGCTGCGCTCCGACGACGACGAGCCCACGATCCGCCGCCGCCTCGAGGTCTACCGCAAGGAGACCGAGCCCCTCGTCCTGTACTTCTGGGAGCGCGGCATGCTCCGCGAGATCGACGCCGTGGCGGCCGAGCAGGTCGTGTTCGACCGCACGATCGAGGCGGTGTCCGACCTGACGGACGCGTACGGTTGATCGTCTACAAATCCCCACCCGAGATCGAGAAGATGCGCCGCGCGGGCCGCATCGTGGCCGGAACGATCGACGCGGTGCTCGCCGCCGTCGCACCGGGCGCGAGCACGCTGGACCTCGACCGCGTCGCCGAGGTCTACATCCGCGAGCAGCGTGCCACGCCCTCGTTCCTCGGCTACGGGCGCCCGCCGTTCCCGGCGTCGATCTGCACGTCGCTGAACGACGAGGTCGTGCACGGCATCCCCTCGCCGGAACGCGTGCTGAAGGAGGGCGACCTCGTGTCGCTCGACTTCGGCGCCATCTGGGAGGGCTTCCACGCCGACTCCGCCGTCACGGTGTTCGTCGGCGGGCCCCCCTCGGCCGAGGCCGAGAAGCTCGTCCGCGTGACCGAGGAGTCCCTCCAGGCCGCCATCGCGCAGCTCCGCCCCGGCGGCCGTCTGTCCGACGTCTCCCACGCCGTGGAGCGGACCGTCCTGTCCGCCGGGTTCGAGGTCGTGCGCGAGTACGTCGGCCACGGCATCGGTCGCAACCTCCACGAGGACCCCCAGATCCCCAACTACGGCCCCCCCGGCCGAGGCCCCGAGCTCCGCCCAGGCCTCGTCATCGCCGTCGAGCCCATGGTCAACATGGGCGGCTGGGAGACCCGGGTCCTGGCCGACGACTGGACCGTCGTCACCGCCGACGGCGCACTGAGCGCCCACTTCGAACACACGATCGCCGTCACGGACGACGGGGCCGAGGTCCTCACGGCTCGCGACTGAGGGCGCAGCCGCGGTGGGCGAGTGCTGCGCAGGGGGCGCTTCGCTCATTCGGCTCGCTGCGCTCGCCTCATAGCCCCTGCTCCGCACTCGCCCACCGCGTCCGTCAACCTCTGCCTCGACGCAGGAGGGCTCGGACGTGGGCGAGGAGCTCCACCGGATCGAACGGCTTCGTCATGTAGTCATCGGCGCCGGCCTCGTAGCCGCGGGCGATGTCGCTGGCGAGCGACCGGGCGGTCAGGAACATGATCGGCGTGTCGGCGGTGTCGGGTCGTTCGCGGAGTCGGCGGACGAGGTCATACCCGGTCATCTTCGGCATGACGACGCCGGTGACGATGAGGGCGAAGTGCTCGTGCTCGACGCGCTCGAGGGCCTCCATCGGGTCACCGGCGATCACGACGTCCGCGAACGGCCCGTTGTTCACCAGGTTCACCTGGACGAACCGCGCGATGTCCGCATCGTCTTCGACGATCAGGATCCGCTCCGACCGCGCCTCCACCCCCCGCTGCAGCGCATCCCGCCGGTCTCCCGGTTCGGACCGGGGAAGGTAGTCCTGCGGCTCCGGCATCGTCGGCACCATGGAGGCTCCGAGCCTCGCACGCCCCAGCAACTCGGTCTATCGCCCGCGCCATCGGCCGCGGCCTCATCCAGGTGATGCCGCCGGGCCACGCGCCTGGGGAGCTGCCGCAGCGGTGGGGTCGCGCGGAGCAGGGGCTATGAGGCGAGCGCAGCGAGCCGAATGAGCGAAGCGCCCCCTGCGCAGCGCGACCCCACCGCGCCCCCCGCCACCATCCGCCCAGCTCAAAGGCCACATACCCTCCCATGGACGGACCCCACGACCTGCCCCTATACTGGCTGCCCGCCTCCGGCCGGAGGCGGTTCAGGCTCGTCTGCTGACGGGCTGAGGTGTGTCCGTCCGAGAGGTCGACCAGGAGCTTGCCGAAGAAGGACGCCATCGAGGTGGAAGGGACGGTCTCAGAGCCGCTCCCCAACGCGATGTTCCGGGTCCAGCTCGAGAACGGTCACAAGGTGCTTGCACATATCTCCGGGAAGATGCGGATGCACTACATCCGGATCCTGCCGGGGGACAGGGTTCTGGTGGAGCTGTCGCCGTACGACCTGACGCGCGGCAGGATCGTGTACCGCTACAAGTGAGGCAGGGGACCAGATGAAGGTGCGGCCGTCGGTGAAGAAGATCTGCGACAAGTGCAAGATCATCCGTCGCCGTGGCCGGATCCGCGTGATCTGCTCGAACCCCCGCCACAAGCAGGCGCAGGGCTAGCCGGGAAGGGAAGGAGCGCAGGTGGCTCGTATCGCAGGTGTCGACCTCCCCCGTGACAAGCGGGTGGACATCGCGCTCCGCTACATCTACGGCATCGGCTCGACGCGGGCGTCCGCCATCGTGACCTCGACGGGGCTCGACGGCTCGACGCGGGTCCGCGACCTCTCCGAGGATGAGGTCAGCCGGATCCGCGAGTGTATCGACCGCGACTTCAAGGTCGAGGGTGACCTCCGCCGCGAGGTCGCGCAGGACATCAAGCGCAAGATCGAGATCGGCTGCTACCAGGGGATCCGGCACCGCCGCAGCCTCCCCGTGCGCGGGCAGCGCACGCACACCAACGCGCGCACGCGCAAGGGCCCGCGCAAGACCGTGGCGGGCAAGAAGAAGGTCGGGAAGAAGTAGGGGAGCCTGATGGCGAAGCCGAAGGCCAAGAAGGTCCGCAAGAAGGAAAAGAAGAACATCGTTCACGGGCAGGCCCACATCAAGTCCACGTTCAACAACACGATCGTCACGATCACCGATCTGCAGGGCAACACGATCAGCTGGGCGAGCGCCGGCAACGTGGGGTTCAAGGGCTCTCGCAAGTCCACCCCGTTCGCCGCGCAGCTCGCGGCCGAGGCCGCAGCGCGCCGCGCCCAGGAGCACGGCCTGCAGAAGGTCGACGTGTTCGTGAAGGGCCCGGGCTCGGGCCGCGAGACCGCGATCCGCTCGCTCGCCGCCACCGGCCTGGAGGTCGCGGGCAGCCAGGACGTTACGCCGGTGCCGCACAACGGCTGCCGGCCCAGGAAGCGCCGGCGCGTCTAGCACGCGTCGAGCCGGCCCGCCGTCGAACGGGCCGTGATCGGTGGGGAGCAGTGGATGATCCCCCGCCGGAGGAGGATGCACAGTGTTCATCGTCGCGAGGCCGCAGATCCAGGAGGAGGGCGTCGACCAGACGCGCTCACGTTTCATCATCGAGCCCCTCGAGCCGGGGTTCGGCTACACCATCGGGAACTCGCTCCGCCGCACCCTGCTGTCGTCGATCCCGGGCGCTGCCATCAGCTCCATCCGGATCGAGGGCGTGCTGCACGAGTTCTCGACGATCCCGAAGGTGACCGAGGACGTCACCGACATCATCTTGAACCTGAAGGAGCTCGTGATCCGCAGTGAGGCGGACGAGCCGGTCACCGTGTACCTCAAGGCCAAGGGACCCGGTGAGGTCACGGCCGGGGACATCGCGCCGCCCGCGGGCGTCGAGATCTTGAGCCCCGAGCTGCACATCGCCACCATCGGCAAGGGCGGCTCGCTCGAGATGGAGATGGTCGTCGAGCGCGGCGTCGGGTACCGCATGGCGGACAAGAACAAGAAGCCGCGCGACCCGATCGGCGTGATCCCGGTGGACTCGATCTTCTCGCCGGTCCGCAAGGTGACCTACACGGTCGAGAACACGCGCGTCGAGCAGATGACCGACCGCGACAAGCTGATCCTGGACGTGATCACCGACGGCTCGATCAGCCCGCGCGAGGCCGTAGCCTCGGCCGGCGGGACGCTGCTCGAACTCGTGCAGCTGTTCGGCGACCTTGCCGAGGCAGATTCGATGCAGGTCGGCCCCGCCGAGGACGAGTCGGTCCCGTCGGACTACCAGATCACCGTCGAGGAGCTGAACCTGTCGGTCCGCTCCTACAACTGCCTGAAGCGCGAGGGCATCAACTCGGTCGGCGGCCTGGTGGAGAAGTCCGAGGCCGAGCTGATGGACATCCGCAACTTCGGCCAGAAGTCGATCGACGAGGTGAAGGCCAAGCTCGAGGAGCTCGGCCTCGGACTGCGGGAGGAGTAACCGATGCCCCGCCCGAAGAAGGGTCCCCGACTCGGGTCGAACCCCGCCCACCAGCGGCTGATGCTCAACACGCTGGCGTCACAGCTGTTCGTCCACGAGAAGGTGAACACGACCGAGGCGAAGGCCAAGGCCGTCCGCCCGATCGCCGAGAAGATGATCACGTACGCCAAGCGCGGCGACCTCGCCGCCCGGCGCGAGGTCCTGAAGGACATCCCCGACCGCGACATCGTGCACAAGCTCTTCGCCGAGATCGGGCCTCGCTTCGCCGAGCGCGAAGGCGGGTACACGCGGATCCTGAAGCTCGGGCCGCGCAAGGGCGACGGGGCGCCGATGGCGCTGATCGAGCTGGTTGAGTAGCCCGAAGCGCTGGATCCCCGGCGGGGGGTTGGCGCCCTGAGGTCGGGGCCCGCACCCGCGCTGCTCGGACGCCCCTTCGGGGCGCCTCGACGACGCTCGGGTGCGAGCCCTCCCCGGGCGCCGCTCGGACGCCGCGCACCTGCGGCTTCGGGTGCTTGAGGTTCGCGGTGCGGCTAACGTCTGCCCTATGACCTCTGTGGTTCGGCTCACGCTCGCGTATGACGGGTCTGCGTTTCGGGGGTGGGCTCGGCAGGCGGGGGTGCGGACGGTGCAGGGGGTGCTCGAGGACGCGCTCGGGCGGGTGCTGGGGGAAGCGCCTCGGGTGTCGGTCGCGGGGCGGACGGATGCGGGGGTGCATGCTCGAGGGCAGGTCGCGTCGTTCGGGGTGCCCTCGGCGGCGGATCTCGTGCGGGTGCAGCGGTCGGTGAACCGGATGCTGGGGCCTGAGGTGGTGGTGCTCGAGGCTGCGGAAGCGCCCCCGGGGTTCGACGCTCGGTTCTCGGCCTCGGCGCGCGAGTACCGGTATCGGATCGACGTGGGCGAGTGGCCGGATCCGTTCACGGCTCGGTTCGTGTGGCACCGGCCCGGCGAGCTCTCGGTCGCTCGGATGCGCGCGGCCGCCCGACACCTCCTCGGCGAGCACGACTTCGCGTCCTTCGGGCGGCCGCACCGCAAGGGTGGGCCGACGGTTCGCCGGCTCGAGCGGCTCGCGGTCGCGAGGACCGGGGACCGCATCGAGATCGCCACGCGCGCGAACGCCTTCCTGCACCAGATGGTGCGGTCGCTCGTCGGCACGCTCGTCGCCGTGGGCGAGGGCCGGATCGAGCCGGAAGCGATGCCGCGGGTGCTCTCGGCTCGGGACCGGAGCGCGGCGGGACAGCTCGCGCCCGCGCACGGGCTCACGCTCGAGCGGGTCGTGTACGGCCGCCGCGCCTGAGGCGGCTCCGCCGCCGTCGGTCCCGACCCTCGGGGGTCCTTCGGCGCTCAGCCGACGGCAGCCACGTGCCGAGCATCTGAGATGGCGGGAGCGCTGGCTCGCAACGGTCCCGCCGGACCGAGCCGTGGGGCTCGGCGACGGGAGCGGCGTGGACGGCTGGTTGTTCTCCGGGCGTTCGTCCGGGCGCCGGTGGCGCCCGGCGGTGCTCCTCGCGCTCGCGGCGAGCCTGTGGGCCGGTCTGAACCTCTCGGCCTCGGCGAACGCGTGGATCGAGTGGGACGCCGACCCGCAGGCGACCGAGGACGGGTGGGACCGCGGCCCGAGGCTGCCCGAGCGGTTCACGATGGTCTTCGGCGGCGACGTGCTCGTGCACACCGGGGTGTGGTCGCAGGCGGCAGCCTACGCCCGCGCGGGGGAGCGGTTCGACTTCCGCCCGATGTTCGCGCCGCTGCGAACGCTCCTCACCGTCGCCGACGTCGCGATCTGCCACCTCGAGACGCCGGTCTCGCCGAACGACACGAACCTGTCATCGTTCCCGGTGTTCAACGTGCCGCACGAGATCGTGGACGCGATCGCGTGGTCGGGCTACGACGGGTGCTCGACCGCCTCGAACCACTCCCTCGACCAGGGGATCGCGGGGATCCGGGCCACGATCGACGCGCTCGAGGATGCCGGGCTCCGGCACGCGGGCACGGCGGCGAACCGGCGGGCGTCGCGCGAGATCGCCCTGTACCACGTCGGGAAGGCGAGGATCGCGCACCTGTCGTACTCGTTCAGCTTCAACAGGCGGACGCCGGTGTTCGGGTGGGAGGCGAACCGGCTCGAGGTCTCGCGGATCCTCGCCGACGCGCGGCGAGCCCGGAAGGCGGGGTCCGACCTCACAGTGGTCTCGCTGCATTGGGGCTCCGAGTATCAGCACGCGGCGACGGCGGGTCAGCGGTGGATCGCGGACCGGCTCACGGACTCGGGGCTCGTGGACCTCGTCGTCGGGCACCACGCCCACGTCGTCCAGCCCATCGGGCGGAGCAACGGCGTCCCGATCGTCTACGGCATGGGGAACCAGCTCTCGGGGCAGCGGGCCTCGTACCTCGGGACGTCCTCGGTCGAGGACGGGGTCCTCGTCTGGGCAGTCGCCGAGCTCGTCCACGGGCGATACCGCGTGACCGAGGTGCTCGTGACCCCCACCTGGGTCGCGCCGAGCACGTACCGTATCCTCCCGGCCCAGGCCACGGCCGACGACGCGAGCCTCCCGGGCTGGCTCCGTGCGGCAGCCCGAGCCTCGTTCGGGCGGACGATGGGCGAGGTCCTCGCGCTCGGCGGGCGCTCATTCGGCGTCCACGCGGTCCGGGTCCCCCCGCTCGGCGCGCCCTTCTGAGCGCCGAGCCCGGATCCTTTGACGGGTCCATAGACGGAGCGCCCCGAAACGCAACGCCCCGTCGGTCTATTCGACGATCCCTCATGCCGTGCCGCACCCTGGGGGGATGGGCCATGGACCGCCCAGGGGGAGTTCAAGTCCCAACGGGCTATTCCGGCGCGTTCCCGCCGTCCTGCATCTGAGGGGCTGGGTGGGGCGGTGGCTGTGTCGCGGCCGTTTCGTGGATGGGCGGGCCTGGTGCCTGCGTCCGTCGCCCTGCTGGCCGCCGGCGAGCCCGGCATCGGCCAGTGTCAACAGCCTGCTAGGACCGACTATGCGGGCCGCCAGGTCGGCTGGAACGCAAGCCCGGTGTTCGGGACCGTGGTGAGTCCCGAGCCGTCGGCGTTGACGATCCGCACCTCGGATCCGTAGCTCGTATCCCAGTCGCTCACCGCGAGCGCGAGCCTCTCCCCGTCCGGCGACCACGCCGGCATGATGCAGTCCAAGCCGAAGTCTGTGTCGAGGAGCGTCACAGGGGCTCCGCCGCTCGCGTCCACCGGCAGGATCAGGATGCGGTGCTGCTGCGTGTCGTGGACGGCGAGCTTCGTCCCGTCGGGCGAGAGCCCGTAGCCTCCGAGGTGCCAGCCGTGCGTCAACCGGACGAGCCCGCTCCCGTCGGTGTTCACCGCGAAGACATCGCCCGAGTACCCGGTGGACTGGCGGTTCAGCACCCGGAGGAAGAAGATTCGCCCGTCCGGTGCCCACGAGGCGAAGAAGTCGTCCGCGCTCCTCGGCCCGCTCGTGACGCGCCGCGCATCGGTACCGTCCGTGTCCATCACGTAGATGCGGAACCTCAGCCCGGGTGCGTTGGAGAGGGCGATCTGGGTGCCGTCGGGCGACCACGACGGCCAGGGGCCTCCGATCGAGCCCTGCGTCAGATCCACCTGCTGCGAGCCGTCGGCGTTCATCACCCATACGGTGCCCTCCCCCGAGGCCGCCGCGGCGGTCCAGACGATCTTGGTGCCGTCCGGAGACCATGCGGGAGCCGATCCTTGGTCGGGCGCTCCCGGAGAACCCGGGCCCGAGGTCAATCGCGCTCGACCCGTGCCGTCGGTGTCGATGACAAAGATGTCGCGTGGTCCGCCCAACTCCGCGGCCATGAAGAGGAGTGTCCCCGCATGGGTCGCTGCCGGTGAACGTTCGGTCTCCTCCGCCCCTCCACCGCACGAGGCCAGCACGAGAACGGCCACAGACAGAAGCAGGATCGTCCTCCGCATCTTCCCCACCTCCCTCGTGGGGGTGCGCTCCTCCCCGTGGGGGAGCGTGCGCCCTCCGATGCGAACGAACAGGGTTGAGTCTCGCGGTCAGTGGGCTGACGCGCCCAGGGCCGTAGGTCCTTCCGGGGAGTGGGACCACCCTAGTGGTCGATCTCCTGCAGCATCCCCAACCACGACCGCCCGCATGGTCGGACTCTCCTCGACAAGTCGATTGGCAGCTCCGCGAAGGCGCGAACGTTCGTCGAGGAATGGCATTGACCAGCTGGCTAGCGGTACGAACGTGTTCGGTGGCACCGGGGATAGTTGCTGCAGCCGTAGAACTTCCCGTACCTGCCCGTCCGCAAGACCAAGCGCCCACCGCATAGGCAGTAGCCGTACTTCGCCGTCCGTCTGTTCACGCTTGTGGAGCGTGATCGTTTGGGTCTCGCCCTCGCGACCCTCGCCTCTGGGGCGATTCGCGAAGGCAGGGATGGCGTTATCTGCGCCTCTCGCCCGAGGGGAGTCAGGAAGTACTCTCCTTCCTCGACTGCGAGCAGACCGATATGATTCAGCTCCGAAGCAGAGAGTTCCAGGTTCATCCGGATGCGCTTGCCGAGGCGCTTGTTGCCGAGCAGCTGGCTGGCGCGCTTGAGAACCTCATCCTCACCGTTTGGGCCCGTTCGCACAGCTTGGACTATCGCGCCCTGCTCCTGAGTGACCGCGATGGACCGGCCTCGATACCCGCTGCCAGCCGCCTCGCCCCCATCTCCATCGTCGATCTCGTCGTCTTCGATCCCTTGAAGAGCGTCCATGACGGCCTGGATCTGCTCTCCGGGTGCCCGGAGCCATTTCCTGTACGGGATGTTGATGACGCGCCACCCTGCCCGCTCGAGCACCGCAAGTCGCTCAAGATCCTCGATCCTCGGCTGGCCGTGCTCATCGGTGTGCCATGGCTCACCGTCGCACTCGACCGCAACGCGGCCTCCCTCCAGCTCACAAACAAGGTCAATCCAGTAGCCACAGGCCGGATATTGGTGCGTCACATCGATGCCGCGAGCACGAAGCGCCTCGGCGACCTCCGACTCGAACTCCGAGTCTATTCGTCCCCGGCGGGATCCGGTTGCTGCTGCCCTCGGTCTGCTCCCAACCCCTTGGATGTGCTGGAGCCAATCGCCGATAGCGCCCTTGCCGTCCTCCTTGAAGAACGTCTCGATGGGTGCCGAATGGAACACGTGAACCTCGTCTCGAGCACGTGTGAAGGCAACGTTGAGCATCCCTTGGACATGCTTGCTGTCCTGTTGGCGGGCGGACAGGGCCGCCTTTGGCATCCTCTCGTTGTCGTAGGAGAGTGAATAGAGGATGACATCGCGTTCGTCGCCCTGGAAGCCATCGGGATTCGCGACGACGAGGTCGTGTTCCTCCCATTCGCTCTCTTCGATCGTCTCTGCGATCAAGTCCTGGAGGAGCGCTATCTGTTCCTCGAAGAGACACAACACGCCAACGCTGCAGTCTGCGTAGTCGGGGTTCGTAACGATGCCCGCCAGGAAGTCGACAAGCTCGCGCGCCTCTCCTTCATTCTCCTGGTAGTTGTTCGAGATGGCGCCTTCAGCGACGTTGTGGAGCTGCATAACCGATTGCTCCGGGGTTCCGAACCGCTTCCGACGCTCGTCGGTCATGATCCGTAGTCGGCCGCCATACCAGCGCTGATTCGAGAAGTCGATGATCGGCGGGAGGCTTCGGAAGTGCTCGTTGAGCAGGTTCTCTTCCTGAGCCATCACCTCTGCGAGTTCGAGAAGACTCATGGCTGTTGGATCGAGCAATTCGGCCAGCGAATGATCGTGCCGGCGAACAGGTTGCCATGCCTGGGTCGCGAGGCTCTGTGCCACAAAGGCAAACCGCTTTGGCTGCATCTGCCTAGTGTCACCGCTGACAACGAGCTTCTTCGCCCGATGCAGAACGGGCAAGACGGAGGGTAGGTCCACCTGCGATGCCTCATCGACAATCACCACATCGAAGAGCCCCGGCTCGCAGGGAAACAGGCGGGCAACATCATCTGGAGCCAGGATCCAGACAGGGAGGAGCTTCAGGAGCGCCCGGGCTCGCACTGGATCCCGCTTCATCCGGTCGAACAGCGGGTAGTTCTTGGCGCTCCTCTGATTCCGCTTGAGTAGATGCGCGAGTTCGTTCAGGTGTTGCTTCTCCGCTCGGGTGGCAGAAGCGACCGCGAGTTCCGCGCTTGCGCGAACAGCGCTCTTCGCGGACTGGTGCAGGCGCCTTCGAACCAGGCCCGCGTCCTCGGCGATCTCGTCGCTCGTGTCGGGCGCATGACGGTCAGCTTGGCGGAGCGTCTTCCGGGCATGCATGCGACGGAGAAGCGCGCGCAGTCCGGGTGCGTTGGCTGCTGCCCGATGTGCCGCCTCCACGATGGCCTCCCACTCGAGCGCGATGGGGTAGTCCGCCGATGCCTCCACGTAGCTGTCGTTCAGCGAGTCGAGCTCGGCATGCCATCGTGAGAGTTCCTCTCGGACCTCTGCCTGACCTCGTTCCTTCCGGACGTCCGCGAGGCGGTTCAGCAGTTCGCGCTTCGCGTCGGCGTCGCGGCGTAGCAGGGTGATCGGGAACCCCGGGATCCCCAACTCCCTGAGCTTCGCATCGACAACCTGCAACGCCTTGTCCTTCTGAGAGGTGACGAGCACAGACTTCCCTGATGCAGCGAGGTGGCAGGCAAGGTTCGCGATCGTGAGGCTCTTGCCGGTACCGGGCGGCCCCTCGACTCGGACAACTTGCGTCGTCTCGTCCTGGACCAGCAGCGCCACGCGTCGCTGTGCGCGGTTCGATGGGAAGGGGAAGACGAGTGTTCCGCCATCGAGGTCCTCGGACGAGAACTCAGGGCCCTGCTCCTCACCTCCGCCTTGCAGCAGGGCGACGAGCGCTGTGTCCTGAACGGGGTCACCCCGCGACATCTCGAGGAGATCGCTGGCGAGGAAGTAGTTCGTGCGTGGTGCAACGAAGATCGCCGCCTGATCGATGATCCGCAGGAAGTCACTGCCGGAGGGCTCGTCCGGGGGGGCGTCGAGGCTTCCGTCGAGCCTCGCGGAGCGCTCCAGGTTCTCAAATGCTCTGAATAGGGCGTCGGTGAAACCTCGCAGCCCGTCGAGGCCAAGAGGCCACGGGGTGGGGTGCTCCAGGAGTGTCGAAATCTCATAGTCGAGAGCAGACGATCCGTCGTCTGGTCGGAACGGGAGTGCGTTGAAGCGCAGGAACTCATCCGAGCCCTCGACTATGAAGCCGTCTCGGTCGGGCCGAATCTCAACGGGGAGCGTGAGCACCGGCCCCCTGATGCTCTTCCCGGCTCGCCGTCCAATGACGAACGGATATCCGTAGAGCACTTCGCGCTCGTAGGGGTTCAGAGCGGCGGTCGTATGCATCCGCTTGATCGACTGGAAGAGCGTGCTGTCGGAGCCGAATCGTAGCCGGCTCCCGAGGAGCGCTAGTTGCTCGTCCTCTTGCTCCCCCCCGAGCCAAACGAACTCGAGGCTTCTCTTTGTGGCCTTCGTCCAGCGAGCTAGCGCGAATGCCGCAGCACCCTGCTCTCTGAGGAAACGGTAGTAGGCCGCGAGCACGTCCTGAAGCAAGGCGGACGGAAAGCGCAGCTCCTCGTGTACTGGCCCGGCGACGTCCTCACTCACGAACATCCACCTCGGCAGGAAGGATATCTGGCATGAGGTGCTGACTCCATGCGGGGGCGACAAGCCTACGCATGGCCAGCCAGAGCCCTCAGAGCGTCCCAGTGCCGCGGGTGTGGGATGTACGAACCGGTCCTAATCCGGGAACTGTGCCGCTTGCTCAGACCCGTCGCGCGCATGATCTTCGACAGGGATGCGCCCTGCAGACCGGGGAGGATCTCCGTGCGGAAGACGTCGGGATCGGGGCGTTCATAGTGCTCCTTGTCCCACGCGGCGGCCTCCCGGTTGCGTGCGACGATCGCTCGTCCCAGCTTCTCCCGAGCCGACCGCGTCGTGGTCGGGTCGCGGCCTTCTGCCCGCAGCCTCGCCAGTGCGGCCGGTCCCGCCTCATCCTTCCGCTTCCGTTCGACCCTTCCTTGCTCGGCCAGCGTCGAGGTGTGACGAACACAAAGGTGCTGTTCGAGGGATCCGCCCCTAGAGGATTCGCCGTCCTTTTCGCGTAGTTCTCCTGGGCTTTCCCTGGGCAGTCTTTGCTAGTGCTCAGCTCCCAGCGCGATGCTCCCAGGGGGACGTAGGTGGAACCTTCGGATGCGGAAACGAGGCCGTCCCACCCCGAGAAGACCACGCCTTCTTCAGCTCGGAACTCCAGCTCCTCAACCGGATCGGTTGTAGCGAAGACCAGTCGCCGGACGACCATCGGGAGTCGCCCCTGAGCGTCGTAGGTACCGGCCCATTGATCGAGATCAGTTGCGTTGACGAGCACGACCGCAGTCTAGGGGCCCACTCCTCGGCTGTGAACAGGTGGGCACCTCGGCCTGGGGGCGGGGCATGTAGGCTCCGCCGTCCGGGGTTGCGTTCCACGCCCCTCCGTCTATAGACCCCCGGATCCTTTGACGGTGGGGCGAAACCGCAGGTAGCATGGTGTGTCGGCCCCTGGCCGACTTCTTCACGGATGAAGACCTACTCGCCGAAGCCTCAGGACATCGAACGGCGCTGGTACGTGATCGACGCGACCGGCGCTGTTCTCGGGCGTCTGGCCTCGGAGGTCGCCGCCATCCTGCGCGGCAAGCACAAGCCGATCTTCGCTCCCCACGCCGACACCGGCGACCACGTGATCGTGATCAACGCGAAGAACATCGAGCTCACGGGGGGCAAGGAGGCGAAGAAGTTCGCCTACCGGCACTCCGGGTACCCGGGCGGCCTCACGGCGACCCAGTACACCCGGCTCCTGTCCGAGCGTCCTGAGTACGCGATCGAGAAGGCCATCCGGGGCATGCTGCCGAAGAACCGCCTCGGCCGCGCGATGATCAAGAAGCTCCAGGTGTACGCCGGTGCCGAGCACCCGCACGCCGCGCAGCAGCCGCAGCCGCTGAGGCTCGGCGAGATCCCGCCGTGGACCGGGCTGCCCGAGCCCAAGGTGGTCGAGCCCAAGGTGAAGACCAAGCCGGAGCCGAAGGCCCCCGTCTCGAAGCGCTCGAGCGCGAAGTCGACGGCCAAGGCTCCGGCGGCGAAGAAGAGCACCGCCAAGAAGACCACCGCGAAGCGCACGACCACGAAGGCCGCGACGGCGAAGACCGGAACGGCGAAGAAGCCGGCGATCCGCCGGGCGAAGAAGGAGGCGTAGGTGGCGCAGATCGTGACGGGGCGTCGCAAGGAGGCCGTCGCCAGGGTCCGCCTGGTCCCGGGCACCGGGACGTTCCAGCTGAACGGGCGGTCCCTCGAGGACTACTTCCCGGCGCGCGCCCACCGCATGATCGTCGGAGCGCCGCTTCGCACCGTCGGCAAGGACAAGGACTTCGACGTCGTCGCCCGGATCGAGGGCGGCGGCGTGAACGGGCAGGCCGGGGCGCTTCGTCTCGGCATCGCCCGCGCCCTCATCGAGCTCGACCCCGAGCTCCGGCCGGTGCTCAAGGCCGAGGGCTACCTCCGGCGTGACCCGCGGGAGAAGGAGCGGCGCAAGTACGGCCTCAAGAAGGCTCGCAAGGCGCCGCAGTACTCCAAGCGGTAGTCGCCCCTCAGGGCTCCTCGCCGCGCTCCTCCGCCTCGAGCTCCTCGTTCGGCGTGCCCTCCGCGAGCTCGTCCAGCTCCTCGAGCTCCTCGGGGGAGAGCGGCTCGACGCGCGTGTTCAGGATCAGGCGCGCCTGGACCTCGAGGCTCGCCGGCACCCACAGGTAGACCGGGCCGATCCGGTACGGCCCGTCGCTCTCGCCCTTCAGCAGAACCGGGATGCCCTCGGCCTCCAGGCGCGCGCGGGTGACCTCGCCCTCGGGGACCGAGCCGGTGGACCAGACCTGGACGAGATCGTCGCTCACGGCACCATCCTGCCACGCGGGAGCCGGGCGTCGACAAGACATTGACATCTCTCGGGATTATCTACTTGACGCACGGTCGCGGTCATGCTACGCTACTCCTTGATGGACGGTTTGGGGCGGTTGACCAGGGGTTTCGCGGGATCAGAGGCGGCTTCCTTCGCACGCTCCCGCACCTTCTTTGGGAACAGGCGCTCCATCGCATCCTCGGTTGTCCACTCTTTCGGGTCCTTCTTCTTCGGTCTGGGCATGGGGGTCTCCTAGTGGCCGCTACCAGCAAGGCTCACAACACCAGGGTCAACCACGAGCGGCAGGACATGAACCTCGTCAGGCTCGTGGAGCGGTTCGGGTCCGAGGATCGGTGCCGGGCCTACCTCGAAGTGCTGCGCTGGCCCGAGGGCGTCCGGTGCCCCGACTGCGGGTCCGATTCCATCTCCCGGATCAGCACGCGGAACCAGTACGACTGCAACGGCTGCCGTAGCCGGTTCTCGGTCAAGTCCGGCACCGTGTTCCACGACTCCCACCTGCCGCTTTGGAAGTGGTTCCTCGCCACGTACCTCATCACTGAGAGCAGGAAGGGCATCTCGGCCAACCAGCTCAAGCGCACGCTCGGGGTCTCCTACAAGACGGCTTGGTACCTCTGCCATCGCATCCGCTCGGCCATGGTCGATGCGGGGGAGCCGCTGTCCGGGATCGTGGAAGCCGACAAAACGTTCGTCGGCGGCAAGTCCACGGGGCATCGGACCAAGCAAGAGGCCGCGCTTCGACGCATGGACAACAAGACCGTTGTCCTCGGTGCCATCGAGCGCGGCGGCAAGCTCCGGGTCCGCGTCGCTGAAGACACGGGCCAGAAGACGATTCACGGCTTCCTGCGAAGCGTCGTGGACGACGGTACCGAGGCCATCTACACCGACTCCCACCGCTCCTATCGGGGCGTCGGGGACGGGAACACGCGACATGAGTTCGTAGACCACTCGGCCGAGGAATGGGTCCGGGGGGACGTTCACACCAACACCATCGAGAGCGCGTGGAGCCTGTTCGACCGGGCCGTGATCGGGAGCTACCACAAGCTCTCGAAGAAGCACCTTCCGGCCTACTTGCAGGAGTTCGAGTTCCGGTTCAACAACCGGGAGAACCCGTTCCTGTTCCGGGATACGCTGACCGCGCTCGTGCGGGGCGAGACGCTGCCCTACGCAGAGCTTGTGGGCGAGTCCTAGGACTCGCCTTCCGGCCACTGAACCCGGTACGCGCTGCAAGCACGGATCACGAGGGGGCGTCAAAGGGGCTCGCCCCCAAAGTGTTCGACGAGAACATCTATCCGATCTAGCCGATGCTGGATTGACGCTGCCGCCTGTTCTTGCGGCGTGCTCTCCGAAGTGTCGAGCCAGACCTGCAGGGCCTGCGCGTCGGGTCTTCCCAGGTGGGGAGATGACAGGAAGTAGGCTTCGAGTTCTTGCGCCCACTTACGGGCATGGGCATCCCAGTCATCAAACTCCCGGCCCGCACCGAGGTCATCGAGAAGCTGTTGCCCCTGGGCACGGCGTGCCAGCAAGTCCGTCCTCAACCGGGTCAGCTCGGCACCGTCGTCCTTGACCGTGAATGCGGTGCGTGCCACCTCCCCTGAGCCTTCGCCAGAACCTACCGTCCACACAACGGTGTGCTCCCCACCCGGAAGCGGTCGGCGGATCCCGAAGTCGTTGGGGTAAGTCAGCACAATGGGCCCATCGCCGGGTTGGCCGAACGCCTTAGCGGAATCACGCCCTAGCGGATCGAAGACCTGACACCGGAACCCCGAACCGGATTCGCTTCCACGATCTAGGAACAGCCACCAGCGGCCCTCGTTGTAGGCAACGTCCCGCGCCTGCGGCGGTACGTAGGACGCACGTCGGGCTTCCTCGGCCTCCCTCGCCTCGCGCCTTGACGCCCGGTGCCGCCTGATGGGCACCCATGCCGCCGCCAACACGACCAGGACCACTCCGACGACAAGGGCCGTCCATGCGAGGAGCCATGCCCACAGCGCAGGGGACGGTGGGGGCTTGGATGCGTCAATCAGCAGGAATACGCCACCAAGGCCCGCCACGATTAGGCCGCCCCCCAGGTAGATGACATCCTTCTTCCGCATCCCGCCTCCGCTATCCCTCCATCGGATCGCCTGCCGATTCCTCCGACTGGATATCGCCTGAGGAGGGAACCGTGATCTTGAGTCCGACGAGAAAGTCCGATGTAGCGCCCCTGATGTCCCGCCAGGCCGCGTGATGGACCCCCGGTGGCAGGGGAAGGGGCACTGCCTCGCCCTCGGTGAACTCCCGGGGGTATATTGCGCTGATCCAGTCGGCTCCGGGCTTTGACGGAACGCGAGCTCGGGCGCGTCGGCCAGCAACCAGCACGTCGCACAGGTAGATGCCCTCGGGCATCGATTCGGAGTGTCGGAGCGATATCAACAAGCCCTCCATCGACGGCAAGACTTCTCCGCCTGCGGTCGAACAGGTGGTGTGCCAAGAACTCGTCGAGAGGGTAACGATGTCGGCGATGTGGGCATGAAGCCCCGAGGCAATGTTGAGAGTCCCGGATTCCACGATCTGCGGTGTACGTCCTCGCCGTTCTCTTACTGTCCTGCGGGCCCATTCCAACGCCCAATAGGTCAAGAGTCCTATCCCGATCGCCACAAACCATTTCGCACCGGCGAGCACGAGCGGATGCTCCTCGGGCCTGTACGCAACCTGAAGACCCCAACCGACGATCCCCATCACCAGACCCACCGATCCGGGACCCGGTCGCTTCAGCCCAGACATGGCCGAACCCTAGCACGTCGGGCCCCCGAACCGTGCATGAAGTGGATAATCCCGACATCTCTCGATATCTCTGCCATCATGCCGGGCATCGAGAAACGTCGATGTACAGCCGTTGGAGGGAGGACGAGATGGCCAAGATCACGAAGCGGTCGAGGAGGACCCAGGGCGTCGAGCTCATGGAGTGCTGCGGCAGGGTCTGCGACGAACGCTGCCGCGCCGACACACGTGGGCGCGAGCTCGACCGCCGGACCGCGAGCGCCGGCATCCTGCGGGCATCCTGATGACCGGCGTGCGCGAGCTCGAGGTGGTGGAGCGCCCGGCGGCGTGCTGCGCGCCGCTCGCGGCCACCGGCATGTCGCAGGAGGACGCCGAGGTCACCTCGCGGGTGTTCAAGGCGCTCGGGGACCCGCACCGCGTGCGGATCGTGAACCTGCTGGCCAACGCCCCCGGGCCGGCGTGCGTGTGCGACCTCACGCCCGAGCTCGGGCTCTCGCAGCCGACCGTGAGCTTCCACCTGAAGAAGCTCGTGCAGGCCGGCCTGCTGACGCGCGAGCAGCGCGGCGTGTGGGCCTACTACTCGATCGATCGCGAGGCGCTCGGGCGTCTGGCCACGATCTTCCGGCTGGAGGAGGTCACGAGATGAGCGAGCTGCGCGACGAGGTTCGGGACAGGTACGCGAAGGCCGCCCTGCAGGTCCTCGACACCGGCGACTGCGGCTGCGGGGCTGTGGCCTGCTGCGACGGGGATCAGAGCTTCGGCGCGGCCGAGTACGACGAGGCCATGCTCGCCGAGGTGCCCGAGGCGGCCGCGCTCGCGAGCCTGGGCTGCGGCAACCCGATCGCCGTCGCCGAGCTCCGCGAGGGCGAGACCGTGCTCGACCTCGGCTCGGGGGGCGGGATCGACGTCATCCTGTCGGCGCGCCGGGTGGGGCCCACGGGCAAGGCGTACGGCCTGGACATGACCGACGAGATGCTCGACCTCGCACGGAAGAACGCGGCCGAGGCGGGTGTCGGCAACGTCGAGCTCCTGCGCGGCCTCATCGAGGAGGTCCCCCTCCCGGGCGGCTCGGTCGACGTCATCATCTCCAACTGCGTCATCAACCTGTCGACCGAGAAGCCTCGCGTGTTCGACGAGATGTTCCGGGTGCTGAAACCCGGAGGACGCCTGGGGATCAGCGACGTCGTCGCGGCCGACGATCTCACGCCGGAGCAGCGCGCCGAGCGCGGCAACTTCGTGGGTTGCATCGCGGGGGCGATGTCGTTCGCCGAGTACCAGCGCGAGCTCCGCCGGGTCGGCTTCGTCGAGGTCGAGGTCCAGCCGACCCACGAGGTCGCCAACCGCATGTACGGGGCGATCGTGCGCGCCGTGAAGCCGCTCACCGCGCGTTCACGATGACGTCACGCTCCGTCCCTGCGCCGCGGCTAGGTTCTGGCGCGTATCGGAGGGGGTGGGGTCGGTGTCGAACCGGTTGCCACCCGAAGTGGCCGGTCACCTGGACGGGGTCGTGGCTCGGCTCACCGGGGAGTTCACGGGGGTCTTCGCCCGTGAGACCATCGCCCGGTACGTCGACGAGTCGATGGCCAGGTGGGAGGGCGCGAAGGTCGTGGCCCACCTGCCGGTCCTGGCGGAGCGGTTCGCGAGGGAGCGCCTGCGGGCGCTCGGGCAGAGCGAGGGGAGCATCGTGAAGGACGTCGCGGAGGTGCTGTTCGTCTGCGTCCACAACGCCGGCCGGAGCCAGATGGCGGCGGCGCTCCTCGATCACCATGCCGGTGGTCGGGTGCACGTCCGCTCGGCGGGGAGCACTCCGGCCGACGAGATCAACCCGTCCGTGGTCGCGGCGATGGAGGAGCTCGGGCTCGACCTGTCGAAGGAGTTCCCGAAGCCGCTCACCGACGAATACGTCCAGGCGGCGGATGTCGTGGTCACGATGGGCTGCGGGGACGCGTGCCCGATCTACCCGGGGAAGCGCTACCTGGACTGGGAGCTTCCCGATCCGGCGGGCAAGAGCCTCGAGGAGGTCCGCCCGATCCGCGACGAGATCGACCGCCGGGTCCGCGAGCTGCTGGCCGAGATCCTCGACTGACCGGCGCGACCGGCGCCGAGTCGCCGGGCACGTCCGCCTGCGGCACCCGCTGACACCGCCGCCGGGGGCGGGCGTCAGGTGGGGGTCAAGGAGCCGCGGCAGTCGACGCAGAGCTCCCGGAGCGAGGCCAGCAGGCCCTCCGGAGCGTCCGCGAGCAGCCCATGGATCCGCCTGAGCATCGCGTCCGGCGCGATCGGCCGCCCACATCGGCGGCACCTCGCCAGCGTGTCGGCCTTCATCGTGCGAGCGCCCTCGCGGAGCCCGTCCAGATCCGTGCACGCCTCCACCGTCACGACGCGCTCGGGACAGATCGCCATGCAATGCTCGCAGGCCACGCACCTGCTCGGGTCGTAGGCGAGGGTCGCGACGATCGGCCCCTGCTCGTAGGCGAGGGCGTCGGTGGGACAGACCGAGGCGCAGAGCCCGCACAACGTGCATCGGTCCGTCTCGACGCGGACCCGTCCCAGGGGCCCGCCGCCGACGGGGACGTGGGCTCCGGGCGAGAGGGCGCCGCTGAGTCGCACGAGCGCCGCGGCGGTGGCGGCGGGCTCCCCGAGCACCGGCCGCTCGTGTGGCCCGGCGACGAGCGGGCGGGGGAGCGGAGCCACGAGCGCACCGGGCGGGTCGTCGTTCTCCGGCGTGTGGACGCGGGCCCGTGACTCCCCATCGGGGACGCCGAGCGACGTGAGGACCCGCCGACAGTGGTCGACGATCTCGCCGATCCGGGACCCCGCCCGGCATTTCTCACCGCAGCCGGCGAGGACGACCGCCGGCACTCCGGCGGCCAGAGCCTGGAGGAGCCACCCGGCGCTCACCATCGACAGGCAGGGGACGGCGAGGGGGAGCAGGTCGGGCCCCTCCCCGTCGCGGGCTGGGACCCAGCCGCCGCAGGTCACGAGCAGGCCCGGAGCGGCCCCGTCCCCGACGCCACCCAGCAGCGCGTGCAGCTCCGCCTCCACGCGCGCCAGGCCCGCCCCCGCGAGGTTCGTTGCCCGCGTCGGACACGGGCTCAGGCACGCCCCGCAGGCGACGCAGGCATCCTTCACGACCGTGGGCTTCGGCCGGGTCGCCTCGACGGCGTCCACGGGGCACGCGACCACGCAGATGCCGCACCGGCGGGTGCCGAGGCACGCGGAGGCGTCGATGGCCGCGACCGGCTGGTAGGTCATGCCGCCTCGGGAGAGCAACGAGCGACGGCTCACCGGTCCCTCGGGGAGCCGCATACGGATCTCGCCCGGGGCGGTCGGCGCGAGGGCCGCGAGGCCGGCCGCGCGCGCCGCGAGCAGGAGGAGCGCCCGGTCGGCGTGGGCCGGCTGAGGGGCGAGGCGGGCAGCGGCCGGCAGATCGATCGCCTCCGCCCCGAAGGGGTCGATGCCGGCCGCCCGGGCGGCTCCCTGCACGTCCGCGGAGGACGTCCGGGCACAGACCCCGAGGACCGCGCGTCCCGCGGCGGTCTCCTCGACGAGACGAGGCAGCAGGTCGAGGTGCCCGCAGAGATCCTCGGCCACGACGGCCCGCAGGCCGGCAGCCTCGAGCCCACGGCGCAGCGGGTCCGGGTCGAGCCCCTGCTCCCCGAGGCGGCCGCACAGGGCGACCAGTACCGCGCCTCGCCCCTCCGTCACCCGCTCTTCCCTGCGCTCGAGCCCGTGCGGTCTCCGCTCTCGGACAGCGCCTCGATCAGCAGGATGTCATGCTCCGCGAACTCGCGAGCGGCCCGGGCAACCTTCCGGTAGAAGCCTTCCGGCATCGTGGCCGCCAACCCCTGCTCGAACGCTGGGAGCCATCGGAGGAGGTGTTCCTCGAGGAACTTGCGCTGGCGTCGCCGCCAGGCGAGCGCCTCGTCGGAGCTCGCCGCGTCGGCTTCCCGCCCGCAGAGATAGGAGAGGAAGTCGAGCTCGACGGCGATGTGGTCGGGGAGCTCGCCCTCGGCCGCCCCGCCGACGACGAGGCCGGCTTCGGCGTAGTCGGCCTCCACGGCGGCGCCGATCGAGCCCGCGCCGTAGGGCCCGGCCCCGATGTGGACGGACTCGTACGGAGGGCAGGACCGTCCCTTCACGCCGGCGATGAAGAGCGTCGTGTACTCCGCGCGGAGGGCCTCGGCCTCATCTTCCGGAAGGTCGCCGAGCCGCTCCAGCACCGTTTCCCACCCGGAGAGGAAGGGGAACCCGCCGAGGAGGTCGATGGCCCGCCGGATCTCCGCGACGGCGGCCGCCAGCCCACCGAGCCGCTCGTCGTCCGGGTAGAGGAAGAGGGCGGACAGGGCTCGGTACGCGATCCGCCGAAGCTCCGCCGCGTCCGGCGGGCTCTCGGCCATGGCGCCGCCCGTCATCCTTCCGGGACCGCCTGCCGGTCTTCGCCGCGCTCGGGCAGGACCTCGTACGCCACGGCCGCCAGGAACACCAGGAGCACCCCCAGGATGAACACGGCCGGTGCGAACGGCAGCCGCGGCTCGCTGAACTCCACGCCCGTCGGCTTGCCGATCGGCGCGGCCAGGAACAGGTAGCTCACCGCCTGGAGCGTGAAGCCCGCTGCCACCATCACCCTGGCCGTGAGCTTGCGTCTCATCGATGGGCCCGCCGACCCACGGACCAGCTCTCCCCGCTCGGTCGGGCCGACCGCCGTGGGTGGGTACAGCGTCGCGAGCGCGGCGAAGAGGAGACTCCCCAGGGCGAGCAGCCCGACGGCGACCCCGAGCTCGTTCCACGTCGGGACGTACGAACCGGGCTCGTACGGCAGCATGCTCCCGTGGGTCTGGGAGGGGACGACGATGACGTAGCGCCTCCCCACCCCGGCCAGGGCGACCAGGGCGCCGCTCGCGAGCACCGGGGCCACGGCGGCGGACCAGCCGAGGATGCGCTGACCGGCGAGCACGACGAGGGGTATCGTCAGCAGGGCCGTCGACGTCCAGTACAGCCATGCGTACTCCCCGCGGAGGAAGGCGGCCGTCATCTCGATGTCGTGCTCGGTCGCCGCGTAACCGTGGGTCAGGACCTCGACCACGAGGAAGTAGAGGTAGACGAAGAGCAGCACCGCCAGGACGCCGCCCAGGACCCGGAAGACGTCCAGGGGTACGCGCTCCGCGGGGCCGATCACGCTCCGCGCGAAGGCGGCGATCACGATGAGCACCCCGACGCCCGTGGCCGCGGACAGAACCACGAACGCCGGCGCCTGGAGCGCCCCGTACCAACCGGGGCGGGCCGCCTGCAGGCCGAACACGAAGCCCTCGGTGGACACCGCAACCCACAAGAGAGGCAGCACGGCGACCGCCAACCAGAAGCCGGCCCGAGAGTGCCGATCGCGCTCGGCCGACGTGTCGCGGTAGCCGGCCGACAGGACCCGATAGAGCCGGCCGCCGCCCGTCCGCGCCCGCTCGGCGGCGATCCTTCTGCCGTCGAGGTACAGGAAGGTGAGGCTCGCGATCAGGCCGCCCGAGATGGCCAGGGCGAAGGTGCCGAAGAAGGGCGAGCCCGGGCGCGCGTACCGGAGGGAGTTGATGAGGCCACGGAGTGGCTGGCCGATGTCCACGAGGATGCCGAGGCCGGCCAGGACGAAGCACACCACGGCGAGGATCTCTGCCGCACGGGTGAGTGGCCTGAGCGTGGCCGCCTTCCGCAGGTGGATCAGGGCCACGAGCGCCAGGCTCGTGAACCCGACGCCGACGAAGTACACCATGAGCACGATGTACAGGCCCCACGAGGCTCCGCCGGACGTGCCGAGGCTCCGCAGCCCGGTGACCGCCATGCCGTCGGCCACCTGGCGTGCGTAGGCGACCACCCCGATGAGGGCGAGCACCCCCAGGGCCGCGACCAGCGGCGCCGGCACGCCTCGGTGCGCTCGAACGTCCCTTTGCACCGCCATCGCTCACACCTCCGTCTTCACCGCTTCGGCCTGTGTCTCCCTGACGCCGGGCCCCGGTGGCTCCCCCCCGATGTAGAAGACCCGGGGCTCGGTGCCCGCCTCCTCGAGCAACCGGAACGAGTGCCGGCGCACGAGGGTCCTGGAGACGGCGCTGTCGGGGTCGTCCAGATCGCCGAACACGAGCGCCCTTAGCGGGCAGACCGTGACGCAGGCGGGGTCGAGACCCTGCTCCACCCGCTGGACGCAGAAGGTGCACTTGTCGATGACCCCCTGCAGGTGGGCGCTCCCGGCGATGCGGCGCTGCTCGGGGCCGTGGGGACCCTCGAGATCGGGGTTCCGGTAGGGGAGCACCCCGCCCTCGGCGCCCGCATCGAGGTACTGGTCGTCGTTCGGGTCCGTCCAGTTGAAGTAGTTCACCCCGTACGGGCAGGCGGTCTCGCAGTAGCGGCACCCGATGCAGCGCTCCCAATCCGTGGCGACGATCCCGTCCTCGCGCTTGTAGCGCGCCCCCACCGGGCACACCTTGACGCACGGCGCGTTGTCGCAGTGCTGGCAGGGGCGAGGCAGGAACCACATGGTCGAGTCGGGGTACGTCCCGTCCTCGAAGCGGAACACGTACATCCAGAACGAGCCGCGGGGGGTGTTGTTCTCGACCTTGCAGGCTTCCATGCACGTCCGGCAGCCCGTGCATCGGTCGAGGTCCACGACCATCCCGTATCTGGGCATCTCAGCTCGCACCTCCCCCCTACGCTCGGTAGACGCGCACCTTGACGTGGAACGACTGGTCTGAGGTGTTGGCCACGTAGCCCTCCCCGGTGAAGAACAGGGCGTTCGGCGACGGGCCCCGTCCCTCGGAGCGCGGGTCGGCCCAGAGCCCGAAGTGGTGGGGCATGCCGACCGTGTCGGGACGGATCGTCTCGGTGAGATGGGCACGCGCCTCCACCTTCCGGGTCTCGCCGGTCACGGCGTTGTGGGACTCCACCCAGACCTCGTCGCCGTCTCCGATGCCCTTGGCCGCGGCCGTCCTCGGGTTCATGTCGAGCCGCTGCGCTCCCGCGAGCTCCCCGAGCAGCGGCATGAAGAGCGTTCGCGACTGCTTGTGCTCGATCAGCTTGTAGCTGATGAGGTACAGGTCGTACTCGGGCGGCGAGGTCTCCATCGTGGGTGGCCGCCAGACCGGCAGCGGCGTGTAGTCCCGCCAGTAGATCTCCTCGGCCCCCAGGGCCTTCATCCGTTCCTGGTACCGGAGCAGCGACTCGCCGTAGAAGCGGTGCACGACCCCCCCGAAGGGAGGGTCGGTGGCGTACCCGTAGCGGGTGGTCGCTCCGATCGGGTCCTTCACCTTCGTGCCGTGCTCCTCGAAGTAGGAGATCCCCTCCTCGATCCCCTCCGACTTCGCCCAGCGGTCGAGGATCTCCCGGGCGGTGGGCTTGCGGTCCAGGGGCAGGGCGTGTTGGCCGGTCAGCTCGAGCTGCACGTTGATCAGGTCGAGGTACCCTCCGGGGCCGTAGAGGACCCCCACTGCCTCGCAGAGGTCGAGGTAGATATCGATCTCTCCGCGGGACTCGAACAGGGGCTCCATCGGGGGAACGCGCATGGCGACCCCGTCGAGGTACTGGTCGCCGGCCTTGAGCGGACCCTCGTACTTCTCGAGCGTCGCCGCCGGCAGGACCACGTCGGCCCAGTGGTCGGCCGTCTCGGAGAGCCACGGGCTGATGTCCACGACGAAGGGGATCCTCGCGTACCCGGCCTCGATCACGTCGCGCAGGGGGAAGGATGCCACCGGGTTCACCATGTGGAGGATGACCACCTCCGGGAGCTTCTCGACCCCGTACCTGTCGGGGTCGGTCACGACCAGCGCCGTGATGGAGGGGTTGGCGCTGTTGATCGGGAAGTACTTGCTGTCCTTGAGGTTGAAGTCGTAGGGAGCGTCGTGGATGTCGACTGCGTCCCAGTCGTAGAACTTGTCATCGACCTCCCACTTCATGTCCAGGTTCGAGCCCCCGACGGCGCTGACGGCGCCGATCAGCATCAGCATGGTCCCGATCGCTCGCGTGGCCTGGAACCCCAGCTCCTGCTGGAGCGCGTGGTAGGCCATGACGCCGACGGGGCGGAAGGGGAGCTCGACGCCGTCGACGACGATGGTGCTGCCGATCTTCGCGTTCTCGCCGATCTCGCGAGCCACGTTGGCGATGTCGGCGGCCGGGATGCCCGTGATGCCCTCCGCCCACGCCGGCGTCGCGTCGGCGACGCTCTCCGCGAAGAGCTGGAACGCGGTCTTCACCTTGAAACCGTCGACCTCGTACTCGCCTTCCAGCGCGGGGTTCGCACCTTCCGCACCGGCCGGGACCGCTCTGCCCTCGGTCTCGTCGAAGACCAGCGGGACGTCGCCGTCGCGGAGGAAGTACCCGTCCTCGCGGATGAGGTAGGGCGAGTTCGTGTATCGGACGAGGTAGTCGCGGTCGATCGTCCCCCGCTGGATGAGGGCGTTCGACAACGCCAGGGCGAGGGCGAGGTCGGTGCCGGGCCGGATCGGGAGCCAGACGTCCGCGAAGTGCCCCGTCGCCCGGATGCGGGGGTCGATGGCGACCACCTTGGCTCCTCGCTCCTTCGCCTCGAGCAGCTGCCTCGGCCACGTGATCCAGCACAGGAGGTTGCCGCCGGCGTTCAGGGCGTTCCACCCCCATGAGAGCACGTACTCCGTGTACCGGAAGTCGGGGTGCAGGACCCCCTTCGGCCCGAACGTGTACTCCATGGCCCGGTAGCCGGCGTCCGAGCAGTAGGCCCCGTGACCCATCTTCGTCGCTCCGATGGCGTCGACGAAGGTCTCGTCGTAGAGGTCCTTCGCCTTGCTCCTCCCCTTCTGCCAGACCACGGTGGACGGGTCCTTGGCCCGGGCCGCCTTGATGCGGTCGGCGACGATGCCCAGAGCCTCATCCCAGGAGGCGCGCTTCCAGGTACCCGCGACGCCCTTCTCGTTCGTCCGTATGAGCGGGCTCTTCACCCGGTGCGGGTCGTAGAGGGCGGTGATCTGCGCCACGCCTTTCGGACACAGCGTCCCGAGGTTCCGGGGGTTGGAGGGGTCTCCCTCGAGCGACACCACCCGGCCGTTGATGCGGCGCGCGATCAGGCCGCAGTCCTGCTTGCCGATCCAGCATGCCGTCGGTACGAAGTCCTCGGTGAACGGCTCGGCGACCTCCTGCGCTCGGAGCGTCTCGGGTCCCTTCAGAACCTGGCTCACGGCCAGCGCGGCGCCCGCAGCCCCCGCTCCCTTGATGAACGTCCTTCGAGTGACCCGCATATATGCCGCCTCCTCGAGGAGTTGCACCTGCACTTCCGAGGGAGTCTCCGAGGGATGCTGGTCTTCCACATCGTGCAAAGGGCCCGGCCGGAGAGGGCCGTTCAGCAGTGATGACGCTTGGGGCGGTGCCGGGATCGAGGTCAGCAGGGCGCCATCCGATGCCTCGTATCTGGCCCGATCCCGGGGCCAGAAGGGACCTTTGTCTCCCTCGGGGAAGGACCCCCGCCGTCCCCTCAGAACAGGACGACCGACAGCTTGTAGGCCGTCGCGACGACGATCAGGACGCCGAAGCCCTGCTTCAGGCGCGCGGCCGGAACCCACCGGCTGGTGATCCGCGCCCCGGCGAACGAGCCGACGGCCCCGGCGACGAGCAGGGCGATCGTCAGGTTCGGGTCCCATCTCGCCCTCGCCAGGTGGGGGATCAGCGCGGAGAACGACGGCGGGCAGACGGCGAAGGCGTTGATGGCGGCAGCGCGCTTGGTCTCGAAGCCGACGAGGATCAGGGTCGGCATCAGCAGGAAGCCCGGTCCCACGCCGAGGAGCCCGCTCAGGATCGAGATCGGAGCGGCGAGGATGAGCGCGAGCCGGAAGTTCTCGTCCCCCGGGCGCTCCTTGACCGGACGGAACAGCCGGTATGCGAGGTACCCCACCGCGAGCAGGTAGACGACCCAGATCAGGTTCGCGGGCGTGGACTGCGCGAGGAGCGACCCGATCGGGGCGAACACCGTGGTCACGCCCGCGAGCGTGAGCGCCTTGCGCCAGTCGATCAGACCGCTCTTGGCGAACCCGACCACCGCGAACCCGGCCGTGATGCCGTTCAGGAGCAGGCTGAGGGGCTGGACCTCGTGCACGAGGTCCGTCATGAACAGGGACAGGAACGGGACCGCCGCGAACGCGACACCGAGGCCGAGCATCCCCGAGACGAGGCTCAGGATCAGCAGCCCGACGACGATGACGAGCGTCTCGTTCACGGGAGGTCGATCCTGTCCGGAACTACCGCCTGCCGGAAAGGGCCTCGCGGATGGTCGGGATGCTCGGGACGTGTCCGGCGAGCACGAGCTCGTCGTCCACCACGAGCGCGGGGGTGGCCATGATGCCTCGGCGGACGATCTCGGCGACGTCATCGACCTTCTCGACGTGGGCGTCCAGACCCATCTCGGCGACCGCCTCGGTCGTGTTCTCGTACAGCTTCTGACACCGGGCGCAGCCAGGGCCGAGGACCCGGATCTGGGTGGTCATGACGTTCTCCTTCCTCAGAGCACGGCGTTGAACAGGTAGCCGACGAGCAGGATGCCGGTGGCCACCACGCCGATGAAAGCGGCGATCAGCTTCGGCTTCAGCACCCGCCGGAGCAGGATCATCTCGGGGAGCGACAGCGCGACGACGGCCATCATGAACGCGAGGAGCGTCCCCATCCCCAGGCCCTTCGCGTACAGGGCCTCGACCAGCGGGAGCACGCCGGCCGCGTTCGAATACAGGGGGATGCCGATCAGCACCGCGAACGGGACCGCGAACGGGTTGTCCGGGCCGGCGTACCGCTCGAAGAAGTCCTCGGGCAGCCAGCCGTGGATCACGGCGCCGAGCCCGATCCCGATCAGCAGGAAGGGCAGCACCTTGCGGACGATCTTGACGACCTCCTCGCGGCCCATCTCGACACGGCTTCGCATCGTCGGGCGCATACCCTCGCCGGCGCTCGCGCCGGCCATCGTCTCGAACACGAACGGCTCCACCCAGCGCTCGACCCCGATCCGGCCGAGCACGAACCCGGCCGCGGTCGCGATCAGCAGGCCCGCCGCGAGGTAGAGCAGCGCGATCTTCCAGCCGAACATCCCGTAGAGCAGGACCAGCGCGACCTCGTTCACGAGCGGGCTCGCGACGAGGAACGAGAGCGTGACGCCGATGGGGACGCCGGCGGCGACGAAGCCGATGAAGGCGGGCACCGCGCTGCACGAGCAGAACGGCGTCGCGACGCCGAGCGCCGCCGCCGCCACGTTCGCGACGCCCTCGCGCCGGCCGCCGAGGAGCGCTCGTGTGCGCTCGACGCTCATGAACGAGCGCAGGATCGTGACCACGAAGATGATGCCGGTGAGCAGCAGCAGGATCTTCGTCGTGTCGAACACGAAGAACCGGATCGACTCGCCGAGCCGGGTGTCGGGGTCCAGGCCGGCCAGGTCGAACAGCACGCGGTTCCAGAACGGCCCGTTCACGCGGTAGAGCAGCACCCACACGAGGGCCGCGGCGGCGAGCTCGAGCCACAGCCGCGTGTCTCGCTGCACCTGACCCCGCGTGCCGACGGTGGTGCTCACGGGACCTGCGCTCCGGCGAGCTCGGCGACGTCGCGGCGGATGCGCTCGAGGGCCCCGGGTTCGAGCCGGTACTCGATGCGGCGGCCGTGCCGCTCGCCGTGCACGAAGCCGGCCTCGCGCAGGATCCGTAGGTGGTAGGAGAGCAGGTTCGAGGCCATGCCGAGGTCGTCGCGCAGCTCGCACACGCAGCGCGGCTCGGCGCGAAGGAGGGCGACGATCTCCAGGCGGGCCGGGTCGGCGAGCGCCCCGAACCGGCGGGCGGGCCCAGCCTGCGAGCGTCTCTGCGACCGTTCAAGGATCCTTGATCGGTTCATGGGGCCAGTGTGTGCCGCACCCCTGTTTCGGCCGTGGGCCGCCCGACCCCGCGCTCACGGGACCTTCGGGTAGCCTTGGCGCCGGATGGGGCGCCTCTTCGGCACCGACGGGGTCCGCGGCGTGTACGGCCGCGAGCTGACCGACGAGCTCGCGTTCGCCCTCGGGCGGGCGGCGGTGGCCGTGCTCGCGCGGTATGAGCACCACAAGCCGACGCTCGTGATCGGCCGGGACACGCGGGCCTCGGGCGAGCCGCTCGAGAAGGCCCTCGCCGAGGGGATCCGCGCGGCGGGCGCCGACGTGATCCTCGCGGGCGTCCAGCCGACGCCGGCGGTGGCGTTCCTCACGACCGACCTGAAGGCGGGCGCCGGCGTGGTGATCAGCGCCTCGCACAACCCGCCGCAGGACAACGGCATCAAGTTCTTCGGACCCTTCGGCTACAAGCTGTCGGACGACCTCGAGGCGGAGATCGAGGCCGAGGTCGCGGCGGGCGCGCCCGAGGGCGGCCGCGTCGGCGAGGTCGTTCCGATGCCCGACGGCGTGCGCCACTACCTCGACCATGTGCAGGCCGCGGCCGAGGCGCGCCTGGACGGGTTGAAGGTGGTCGTGGACTGCGCGAACGGAGCGGCCTCGGTCTTCGCACCGCAGGTGCTCCGCCGGCTCGGCGCCGAGGTGTATCCGATCTTCTGCGAGCCGGACGGGACGAACATCAACGAGGGCTGCGGGGCGCTGCACCCCGACGTCGTCGCAGGCGCGGTGCGGGCGGCGGGCGCGGATGTGGGCATCGCGCACGACGGGGACGCCGACCGCGCGCTGTTCGCCGACGCCGACGGCAACGTGATCGACGGCGACCAGGTGCTCGCGGCGTGCGCCGTCACGCTGAAGGAGGAGGGCCGGCTCGCCGGTGGCGTCGTGGTGACCACGCCGATGGCGAACCTCGGGTTCCGCCTGGCGATGGCCTCGGCCGGGATCGAGGTCGTCGAGGCCAAGGTGGGCGACCGCTACGTGCTCGAGGAGATGCTCTCGCGCGGGGCGGTGCTCGGCGGCGAGCAGTCCGGCCACGTGATCTTCGCCGAGCACGCGACGACCGGGGACGGGATCCTCACGGCCGTGACGTTCCTGTCGATCGCTCGGCGCAAGGGGGTATCGGTGCGCGAGCTCGCCGGCGTGATGCAGCGGTTCCCGCAGGTGCTCCAGAACGTCACGGTGGGGCACCGGGAGCGGCTCGATGAGGCCGAGGGCGTCTGGGAGGTGGTCCGGGAGGCCGAGGCCGAGCTCGGGGAGCGGGGGCGGGTGCTCGTGCGGGCCTCGGGCACGGAGCCGCTGGTGCGCGTGATGGTCGAGGCGGCGTCGCAGGAGGAGGCCGCCCGCTACGCCTGCGCGATCGCCGCCGTCGTCGCCGAGGATCTCGGGTAGGGGCTGCTAGGCTCGGAGCCCATGTGCGGCATCGTGGGCTACGTCGGGCCCGACGAGGCGCTCCCCATCATCCTGGAGGGTCTGCGCCGTCTCGAGTACCGCGGCTACGACTCGGCCGGCGTCGCGCTGCTCGATGGCGAGCTGGCCGTGGTGAAGAAGGCCGGCAAGCTCGCTGAGCTCGAGCGCGAGCTCGACGGCCGAGTCGCGCCGGGCGGCACCGTCGGGATGGGCCACACGCGGTGGGCGACCCACGGCGAGCCGAGCGATCGCAACGCGCACCCGCACCTGGACTGCCGCGGGCGCATCGCGGTCATCCACAACGGCATCATCGAGAACTTCCAGGAGCTGCGGGTCGCGCTCGAGAAGCGGGGGCACGTCCTCGCGTCGGAGACGGACACCGAGGTCGTGGCGCACATGATCGAGGAGAAGGGCGGCGCGCTGGCCGACGCGGTGCGGGCGACGGTGCGTGAGCTCGAGGGCGCGTACGCGCTCGTGGTGCTCTCGCTCGACGAGCCCGATGTGATCGTCGGCGTGAAGGTGTCGTCGCCGCTGGTGGTCGGTCTCGGGCAGGGTGAGGCGATCCTCGCCTCGGACATCCCGGCGGTCCTGCAGCGAACGCGCACGGTCGTGCCGGTGGACGAGGGCGACGTGGTCGAGGTTCGCGCGAGCGGCGTGCGGATCACCGACTTCGACGGCGCCCCGCGCGAGCGCGAGCCCATGACGGTGGACTGGGACGTCGCGCGGGCGCAGAAGGGCGGCTACGACGACTTCATGCTGAAGGAGATCCACGAGCAGCCGTCGGCGATCCGCGACACGCTCGTCGGGCGCGTGGACGAGCGCGGGATGCTCGCGCTCGACGAGCTGCACGTCGACGCGGACGTGCTGCGCGAGGTCGGCAAGGTGTTCGTGGTCGCGTGCGGTACGGCGTTCCACTCGGGGCTCGTGGCGAAGTACGCGATCGAGCACTGGACGCGCCTGCCGGTCGAGATCGAGATCGCGAGTGAGTTCCGCTACCGCGACCCGGTGCTCGGGCCTGACACGCTCACGCTTGCGGTGTCGCAGTCCGGCGAGACGATCGACACGCTCGAGGCGGCGCGGCACGCCCGGCGCCAGGGCTCGCGCGTGATCGCGGTGACGAACACGGTGGGGTCCTCGCTCGCGCGCGAGGCCGATGGCGTGCTCTACACGCACGCTGGGCCCGAGATCGGCGTCGCGGCGACGAAGACGTTCGCGACGCAGATGGTGGCGCAGCACCTCACGGCGCTGTACCTCGCGCAGGTGAGGGGGGCGATGTTCCCCGAGGAGGTCGCGGGGTTCGTCGGGGAGCTCCGCGAGCTTCCGGTGCGGGTCGAGCGGGCGCTCGCGCTCGACGAGCAGGTGTCGGCGATCGCCGCCGAGTACCAGGATGCGCGCGACTTCCTGTTCATCGGGCGCCACACGGGGTACCCGGCGGCGCTCGAGGGCGCGCTGAAGCTGAAGGAGATCTCCTACATCCACGCCGAGGGCTATGCCGCCGGCGAGCTGA
>CAYUSA010000025.1:0-44112 GCA_964447335.1 uncultured Actinomycetes bacterium | reverse complement strand
CCGCTTCGGCACCCGATCCAGGAGGCAACCTAGAGCAAGGGCCACCTTAGATGTCAGCACCCCCAGATAGGCTCGCCCCCGTTGACGGAGGTGCCGAGTGCGTTCGATACTCTTTTTGGTATGAGCGGTCCCTGGACCGTCGTCTTCTACGTGGACGGCCGGGGACGCGAGCCGGTGCGTGAGTGGCTGGAGGAGCTCGAGCGGAGGAACCCGGATGAGTACGGAGCGGTTCGGTTCCGCATCGACCTCCTGGAACGGTTCGGCGTGCTCTGGAGGAGCCGTACACAAGGCACAGCTCTCCGGCAAGCTCCGGGAGCTCCGGTCGGGGCCGTGGCGGATCACCTACTTCGCCGATCCGAAGCGGCGATCGGTCCTGCTCACGAGCTTCCGGAAGACCGGGCGGAGAACCGACCCAAGGGAGATCGAGCGCGGCCGCCGGCTGATGAGGAACTGGCAGCGGCGGTCGCAAGGAGACGAACGATGACGGAGTGGGAGGAGCACAAGGAGAAGAGGCCGCTTCGCGGCAAGGCGGCTCGCGCCTACGAGGCGACCCGCCGCGAGATGGGGGTCGGTTACCTGATCCTCGAGGCTCGCGGCGTGGCTGGCCTGACGCAGAAGGAGCTGGCCAAGCGGATCGGAACCTCGCAGCCGACGATCGCGCGATGGGAGTCCGGCGCCCAGGTGCCCAGCGTGCGGAGCCTCACCAGTATCGCCCGGGCCACCGGCTTCGCGCTCACGCTCGGCATGCGCGCCCCAGATCGGACCCGGCGACCGCTGCTGACGGTTGAGGTCGCCTGATCGAAGCACGTCCGTCTGCTCCTCGGTCAGGAACTCCAGGCTCACCACGAGCCGACGCGCTCGGAGGGACGCCTCGACCCGGCGCGTGACGGCGCCTAGTACAGGACGGAGCGAGGCCGCAGCCCGAGCACCTCGCCGTAGAACCGCAGATGCCCGCAACGTCGATCTCCAGGACGCCAGGATCCGTACCTCGGATGGGGGGATCAAGGTGGGAATCACTTCCGGCCTCGGAAGAGGGTTGTTGGTGCTCGCTCTGGGCCTGTCGGGCGGACCCCTGCCTGCGTGCGCGAGCAGTCCCGACGACGGACCGACTACCCAGCCGGCGTTCGTTCCGGGCGGTGAGGTCGATCAGTACCCGGATGAGTGGAAGACGACTCTGTCCGACGCGGAGGTGCAGGCCAGCTTCTCCGTGATCGTCCCGAGCCACCCGAGCGCGGGGGCACAGAACATCACGGCGGTGTACCTGTGGCCGGATGGATCGGCAGTCGCGCTTCAGTTCCCACCACCGGCGCCCGTTACGAGTCCGATCCGTCAGGAGTACATCGAGGTTTGGGAGTCACCCTGGGTGGGCGGCGATCCGCAAGCTGACTACGCGAGAGACATGGCCGAAGCCCCGAGCGAAGCGAAGGCTCTGTACGACATCGATGGTGTCGTTGCGCTTGGGGTCACGGCGCACTCACCCTCGGATATCGAGGGAGCGAATCCCGCCTTCCTGCGGTTCGTGGTGAATGGCATCGAGGTCGAGGTTTCGGGGGGCGAGAGCATCGACACGTTGATCGCGATCGCCCAGACCATCGTTGGGTCGGCACGGTCCGCGACAGAAGGACCGGCCTAAGTAGACGGCGACTCGCCGCTCACCCCTCGAATCGGGCGTGGAGGGCGCGTTCGAGCTCGGCGATCTGCTCCGCGTCGAGCTTGCGGCCGAGCGCGTCACGCACGTAGAACGCGTCGACCACCCGAGCGCCGTACGTCGCGACCTTCGCGAGGTGCACGTCGAGGCGGAGTTCTGCGAACGTCCTCGTGATGTCGAAGAGCAGGCCGATGCGGTCGGAGGCGCCGACCTCGACGACGGTGAAGAAGTCCGAGGCGTCGGTGTGGACCTTGACCTCGACCGGGAACCCGTGACGGGGCAGCGGGTAGTGGCGGCGCTTGGACTCGACGCGGTGGTCGAGCGCGAGGCGGCCCTCGATCGCCTTGCGGAGCGTCGTGCGGAGCTCGCGCCAGCGTTCCTCGGGGATCTTGGTCTCGAACGCGCCCTCGACCTCGAAGACGTCGACGGCCGCGCCGTCCTCGGTCGTGAAGACCTGCGCGGACAGGATCGACAGGCCCACGAGTGACAGCACTCCCGCGATGAGCGAGAGCAGGCCGGGGCGGTCGGCCGCGACGACCGTGAGCGCGTGCGTGCCCGGTCGGGTGCCGGGACCGGCGAGCGTGCGGACCTCGAGCACGCCGAGCGGTGGGGCGACGATCGCGTGGTGCTCGGCGACGCGCTCGGGCGGGAGCGTGAGGAAGTAGCTCCGCGGCATGCGGAGCAGGAAGCGCCGGAGCTCGTCCTCGGACACGTCGGGTAGGAGCGAGCGGAGGGCGTCGGCGCGCTCGGCCAGGCGGACGGCGATCTCGGCGCCGGCCTCTCCGCGCTCGAGCACGCGCTCCACCTTCGCGACCAGCTCCCTCACGAGCGTCGCGCGCCACGGCGTCCACGCGGCCGGGCCCGTCGCACCCGCGTCGCCAACCGCGAGCAGGTAGAGCGCGGCCAGGCGCTCGGGATCGCCGATGCGCGAGGCCACGTCGTTCACCAGGTCGTCGTCCTCGAGGTCCCGGCGCGTCGCGGTGTCCGGCAGGAGGAGGTGCTCGGCGACCATGAAGAGCGCGAGCTCGCGGGTCGCGCTCGGCAGGCGCATGCGGTCGAGCGCGCGGGAGGCGACCTCGCGGCCGGCGGCGACGTGACCGCCCTCCCCCGTCTTACCGATGTCGTGGAACAGCGCGCCGAGCAGCACGCCGTCGCGGTCCTGCGCGAGCGCGGCGGCCTCGGCCGCGACGTGATCCTCGCCGGGGTCGTCGAGCAGCCGCGCGACGTTCCCGAACGTCCGCAGCAGGTGCACGTCGACGGGGAATCGGTGGTACGGGTCGCGCTGCGGCCGGCACCGCACGAGCGCCCACTCCGGCACGTACCGCCGGAGCAGGTCCACGCGGTCGAGCACCTCGAGCATGGCGGCGCCGCGGGCGCCGTGCCGCAGCAGCTCGAGGAAGGCGTCGCGCACGCCTTCGGTCCACTCGACCGGATCGGGAACCTCGGCGGCCTCGACCTGGTCGAGGGTCTCGGGCGCGAGGAAGCCGCGCCCGCGCGCGACCTCCCCGAGCGCGCGCAGCACGCCCTCGGGCGTCGGCTCGAGCGCCGGAGCCGGCGAACCGCCGCGGAGGTAGCGGTCGAACACCGACGTGCGGACGTGCTCGACCTGGCGGGCGTGCTCGAACACCTGGCGCATCAGCCCGTCGACCGCGCGCAGGCCGGGCTCGTCCGCGAAGCCCATCCATCGCGCGATCCCCGGCTGCTGCTCGAGGAGCAGGCGGTCGGCCGCTCGTCCGGTCTCGAGGTGCAGCGCGCTCCGGACGCGCAGGAGGAACTCATGGGCGTCGGCGACCGCCTCGCGCTCGGCGGTGCGGAGGAGGCCGAGGCCGTCGAGCGTGGGCGCGTCGGACTCCTCGCCGAGCACTATCCCGAGCCATCCGAGCGCGTTCGCGTCGCGCAGCCCGCCGGCGCCCTCCTTCAGGTCGGGCTCGAGCAGGTGGGAGACGTGCCCGAAGCGCTCGGAACGAGAGTCGGCATCCGCGTGGAGGCTCTCGGCGAACGCGCGAGGCTCGTCGCGGAGCGCGGCGACGAGCGTGCCCCGCGTCTCGGCCCACAGATCCGGGTCTCCCGCGAGCCACCGGCCGTCGAGCATCGCGGTCGCGGCGTCCAAACGCTCCGCCGAAAGGGTCGCGCACTCGACGGGCGTCCGCACGCCGTGGCCGATGGTGAGCCCGGCGTCCCAGAGCGGATACAGGAGACGCTTGGCGAGCGCGGCGACCTCCGCGGGCTGGGAGCCGTCGTGCAGGATCAGCAGGTCCACGTCGGAGCGCGGTGCGAGCTCGCCCCGCCCGTAGCCGCCGAGCGCGATGAGCGCGATCCCCGGCCCCGGCTCGGCGAGCGAGAACAGCTCGCGCAGGCACGCATCCACGATCTCGGCACGACGAGCCGCCGACCACCGGCCGTGGTGGCCCGGTGAGTACGCGCGGTCGAGCGCCGAGCGCTCCTCGAGCAGCCGCGCGACCGGCGCAGGCGGTGGCGTCGGCAGCCCGGACACCTCAGAGGGCGTCGGGGCCCATCTCCCCCGTGCGGATGCGGACCACCTGCTCGGCCCCCAGGACCCAGATCTTGCCGTCGCCGATCTTGCCGGTACGGGCGGCCTTCATGATCGTCTCGACGATCTCGGGCACCTGGTCGTCGTCGGCGAGCACCTCGACCTTCACCTTCGGCACGAAGTCGACCTGGTACTCGGCGCCGCGGTAGACCTCGGTGTGGCCGCGCTGGCGGCCGAAGCCCTCGACGTCGGTCGTCGTGAGGCCGGCGACGCCGAGCTCGCGCAGCGCCTCCTTCACCTCGTCGAGCTTGTGGGGCTTCACGATCGCGACGACCAGCTTCACGAGCGTCTCCTAGACCTCACGGACGGCGGTAGCTTAGCCCGCCTCGAGTCGCTTCTCGTACACGAGCCACTCGCGCCGCACGTGCATGCCCGCCCGCTCGTACAGGCGCGTGGCGCCCGTCTTGTTGTCCGCATCGACGTTGAGCCGCGCCGCGCCGACGCCGAGCTCGGCCAGGGCCGCGAAGGCGTGCCGAAGCAGGGACTCCCCGAGCCCTCGTCCACGCCAGGGGCGCCGCACGCCTAGCTCGCCGACCCAGCCGACCCCGGTCATCGCCCGGAACGTCACCGCGCCGGCGACCTCCGAGCCCTCCACGGCGACGAGGATCCGCTCGCCTGCGCTCCTCAAGAAAGCGATCCAGTCCTCGAAGGGCTCGGACTCCCAGGACCAGTGGTCGATGAAGGCCTCGTCGATCGCCGCCCACGCGGCCCGTTCGTCGCTCTCGTCCGCCGGGCGGATCTCGAGCCCGGCGGGGACGGCGAGGGCTTCGGCTCCGACCTCGGTCGGGTTGCGCTCCATGTGCCAGAAGTAGCGGACGAGCTCGAAGCCGCGGGCCTCTAGGATCGCTCGAGCCGCGGCGTCGGTCGCGGTGATGCCGTTGTGCAGGCGCTCGACGCCGGGGCGCTCGGCCGCTCGGGCCTCCATCGACGCCACGAGGAACGTGCCGAGGCCACGCGCTCGGTGCTCGGGATGTACGCGGCCGAAGGACTCGAGGATCGGACCGGGCGTCGGCTCGACGAGGCCGAACGCCGCCACGGCGCTGTCGGGACCGAGCACGAGCCACGTGTCGCGCTCGGCGTCGAAGCCGCGCTCGTGCCAGGAGTCGCGCAGGTGCTCGACCTCGGTGTCGGCGTGGCCGAAGTCGGCTAGGTCGTAGGCGTTCGCGACCGCGGCCATCTGCTCGAGATCGTCCTCGGACGCCGGGCGCGCCCGGTAGCCCTCGGGCAGGCTCACTCGCCGACGGCCTTCTTCCGCGTCGCGGTGGTCCGCTTCGCGGGGGCCTTGGCCGCCGCGGCAGGCTTCTTCGTGGTCGCCTTCTTCGCTGCGGACGCCTTCTTCGCGGCGGACTTGCGGGCCGAGGGCTTCTCGGCGGGCGTGCGCGACTTCGCGGCCGCCACCGAGGCCTTCAGCGCGGCCATGAGGTCGACGACCTTCGCGGCCGGTGCCTCGGCGGGCGCCTCGATCGGCTCGCCGGCGAGCTTCTTCTCCACGATCTGCAGGAGCGCCTCGCGGTACTCGTCGGTGAACCCCTCGGGATTCCACGGCTCGGACAGGCTCGCGATGAGCTGCTTCGCCATCTCGACCTCGTTCGCGCGGACCTTGCCGTCGGCGACGAGCGTGTCGAACTCGGCGGAGCGGATCTCGTCCGGCCAGTACATCGTCTCGAGCACGAAGACCTGGTCCTTGAACCGCAGCGCCGCGAGGTGCTCCTTGTCACGGAAGCTCACCTTCGCGATGCCGACCTTGTTCTCCTCGGCGAGCGCCTTGCGGAGCAGCGCATACGCCTTCGCGCCGGTCTCGTCGGGAACGAGGTAGTAGGACTTCTTGAACAGCATCGGGTCGATCTCTTCGAGGTCGACGAACTGCTGGATGTCGATCGCGCGCGAGGACTCCACCGGCACGGCATCGAGATCCTCGTCCGTGACGATGACGTAGCGGTCCTTCTCGACCTCGTAGCCCTTCACGATGTGGTCGTAGTCGACCTCTTCGCCGTCGATCGAGCACACCCGCTTCTGGCGGATCCGGCCCATGTCCTCGTCGTGGAGCTGGTTGAACTTCAGGGACTTCTCCTCGGTCGCGGGATAGACGGCGACCGGGATGGTGACGAGGCCGAACGAGATGGCCCCTTTCCACATCGCTCTGGGTGGCATGCCTGGCTCTCCTCGGGGAAGCCCCGTGCCCCACACACGGGGGAACCGTGATTCTAGCCTCGGGCCCGCCGAAATCGCCGCAGCCTCGCGGTGCACCCCCCTGGTCCCAAGATCCGAAGGGTCTGGGAACGGATCCGCGAGGTCAGTCGAGGACGATGAGCAGCACCAAGACGAGCATGGCGCCCAACGCGACTCCGAGGAGCGCCCGTACCCAAGCGCGGTCGCTGGTGGCGGATCCCCGCTGCGCTACGCCCAACCACTCGAAGTGCGGCATACGAACACCGTACTCCCATCGGAGCCGGAGCCCACATCGATGGGCACCCCACTACCATCGCAGGGATGCCGGCGAAGCGGAAGAGCGGAGGGAGCGCGTTCACCGTGGACCTGCCGAGGCCGCTGCCCGCCGAGAAGCGGGGCGACGCCTGGTGGCTCGAGGCGGACGGCCGCGAGCTCCGGCTGTCGAACCTCGACAAGGTGTTCTGGCCCGAGGAGGGCTACACGAAGGGCGACCTCGTCGCCTACTACTTCAACGTCGCCGAGCTCATCCTGCCGCACCTGCGCGAGCGGCCGCTCACGATGAAGCGGATGCCCGACGGCGTCGCCGGTGACTTCTTCTACGAGAAGACGGCCCCGTCGCACACGCCCGGATGGATCCCGCGCTGCCGCGTTCCGAGCGAGGACAGCAAGGACGGCGTCATCGGCTACCTGATGGTGAACGACCTGTCCTCGCTGCTGTACGTCGCGAACCTCGGCTGCATCGAGATGCACCCGTTGCACTCGCGGTGCGGCTCGGTGGCATCGCCCGACTACCTGTTCTTCGACCTCGACCCGATGGATGCCACGTTCGAGCAGGTGCTGCGGGTCGCGCTCCACGTGAAGGCCGCGCTCGATGCGCTCGGGCTCGAGAGTCACCCCAAGACGAGCGGCGCGACCGGCGTGCAGATCTTCGTGCCGATCGAGCCTGGCTACTCCTACGAGCAGACGCGCGGGTTCGTCGGCGCCGTCGGTCACATGATCGAGGCCGCCGACCCCGAGCACGTCACGATGGCCTGGAAGGTCGAGCGGCGCACCGGCAAGGTCTTCGTCGACCACAACATGAACCGCTCGGGCGCGAACATCTCCGCGGTGTACTCCATGCGGCCCGAGCGCAGCGCCACGCTCTCGACGCCGCTCACGTGGGAGGAGGTCGAGGAGGGCGTCACGCCGCAGGACTTCCGGATCGACTCGGTGTGGAAGCGGTTCGCGCGGGTCGGCGACCTCTTCGAACCCGTACGCACGGCGCCCCAGGACCTCACGTCGGCGCTCGAGGCGGTGGGGCTCCCGGCCAAGCGCGAGGCGCCGGCGACCCGCTCGAGCGCCGAGGTCATCGCGGCCTCGAGGGACATCGACCTCGCGGAGTATCTGCGCAAGCGCACGTTCGGGCCGCAGGGCACGACCGAGCCGCCGCCGGGGCCCACGGAGGGCGAGGGCAACTCGTTCGTGATCCACAAGCACCGCGCGACGCGACTGCACTACGACGTGCGCCTGGAGCGCGGCGGCGCGTTGCCGAGCTGGGCGGTCCCGCGCGGCCTGCCGACGCAGCCGGGCGACAAGCGCCTGGCCGTCCGCACGGAGGACCACCCGCTCGAGTACGGCGGGTTCGAGGGGACGATCCCCGAGGGCCACTACGGGGCCGGCGAGGTCCGCATCTTCGACGACGGTCACTACGAGCCGCTCGAGTGGACGGACTCGAAGGTCACGTTCCGCCTCCACGGCCGCCGCTACCCCGGCCTCGAGTTCCACTTCGTGAAGACGCGGACCGACTGGCTCGCCTTCCTCGGCTCGAAGCAGACGGCGCCGCTCGTCGCCTCGCCGCCCCCGCTCGCGCCGATGCTCGCCGAGGGCGGGTGGAAGGCCTTCGACGACGACGCCTGGTGGTTCGAGCCGAAGCTCGACGGGATCAGATCGACCACGTACCTCGCGACCGACCAGACCCGGCTCGTCACGCGCCGGGGACGCGACGTGACCGGCCAGTACCCCGAGCTGCACATGGTCCACGAGCTCGTGAACCAGGTGAACGCCGTGCTCGACGCCGAGATCGTGGCGTTCGACGACGAGGGCCGGAACTCGTTCGAGGCGCTCCAACAGCGGATGAACCTCACGAACGAGCGGGAGATCAAGCGCACCGCGCAGAAGGTGCCGGTCGCGCTCGTGGCGTTCGACCTGCTCTGGTTTGACGGCAACGACGTGACCGGCCTGCCCCTCGAGCAGCGGCGCGAGCTCCTCACGGCGGTCCTCGAGGAGGACCACCGCCTCCAGCTCGTCACGCACGTCGAGGGCGCCGGGAAGGCCTTCACCGAGAGCGCCCGGGCGCTCGGGCTCGAGGGCGTCGTCGCCAAGCGCAGGGGCTCGAGGTACCTGCCCGGCAAGCGATCGCCGGACTGGCGCAAGATCAAGCTCACGAACACGCAGGACTGCGTGATCCTCGGGTGGACGCCGGGTCAGGGCGGCCGCGCGGGCTCCTTCGGCGCGCTGCTCGTCGGGGCCTACGATGAGGGCGAGCTGCGATGGGTCGGGCAGGTCGGGACAGGGTTCACCGACCGGATGCTCGAGCGGCTGATGGAACAGCTCGCGCCGCTCGTCCGGCCGGCGCCCGCCACCGAGGACCCGGAGCTCGGCGCGGTGAAGGGCGCGACCTTCGTCGAGCCGATCCTCGTTTGCGAGGTGGAGTACCTGGAGATCACGAAGGGCACGAAGAAGATGCGCGCCCCGAGCTTCAAGGGCCTGCGCGAGGACAAGGCGGCCGAGGAGTGCGTGCTCGAGCCGGCGCGGGGCCGGGGCTGACGTGGCGTCCTGATGCGCCGCGCGCCCGCCGCCGCGCTGCTCGCCGGAGTGCTCCTCCTCTCGGCCTGCGGCTCCGAGCCCGAGGGGACCGGCGACACCCAGACCGCGACCCCGACCTCGGTCTCGCCGGCCGTGCCGAGCGCGTTCTGCATCCGGCTCCATACGCTCGACGACGAGCTCCGCGTCGTGCGCTCCTACGGCGACGAGACGGCGTCGGTGAAGCGCTACACGAGGGCGATCGCCGCCCTGGACGTGGCGTTCCGCGCCGCGCGAGCCCTCGCGCCCGAGGACCTCGACCTCGCGCCGATCGAGTACGCCAACGGGCGGTTCGGCGAGATCGTCCGCGCGATGCCCGCCGACCTCGACGGCCCCTCGGCGCGCGCCGCCGTCGCGATCAACCTCGAGTCCTACAACACGGCGGTGTTCCAGGCGCTCGTCGCCGCGTGCGGCTCGGAGAGCGTCGGCGCGCCCTGAGCCTCAGAAGGGCTCGTAGCCGGCGCGGACCAGGATGGCACGGACCTCGCGCTCGTCGAGGCCGCGGTCGGTGAGGTCCTTGAAGATGCGCACGGCGGCGAGCGAGCGGCCGCAGCGCGGGCAGAAGCCGAAGAAGTCCTCGCACGGGGTCTCGCACCACGGGCAGCGGGTGACCTCGACTCGCTTGTCGGGCTCGAGGCCCGTGTCGGCGAGCGCGTCGATGTAGCCCTTGGCGTAGTCCCACAGGACGTACTCGTCCTCGCGCACCTCGAACGCGGGCTCGTGCATCCGGGGCTCGCCCGTCTGGAGCATGTGCTCGAGGTTGTCCTTCAGCAGCTCCCACTCGTAGTAGTGGTTCTCGCCGCAGTCCGGGCAGGCGATCACGACGCCCTTCACGCCCTGCGCGTGGAACACCCGGCGCATCCCCCCGAGATCCTCGAGGTCGGCCCGGACGTCCTCCTCCTCCTCCGGATCCAGCGGCTCGAACGTCTCGTCCGCGGGTTCGGCGGGGTCGGCGGGCTCGCCGGGGTCTTCGCGATCGTCGTCGTCACGGTCCAGCGGATCTTCCATCTACTCCTCATCATCCACGAACGAGAACTTCTTGAACGCCTCCGCGTACTCGACGCCGCCTTGCTCACCGAGCTCCCGAGCCCGCTCTCGGACCCACGGCGCCGAGGCCTCCGCGTGCTGCGAGCGGTGCTCGGCCAGCGCGGCGAGCTTCACGTCGATCGTCTTCGTGATGTCGACATACGTATCGGGCTGTTCGGCGGCGAGCCAAAGGTTCGGGATCTCGAAGGGCTCGAGGCCCTCGTCGAGCAGCTCGGAGAACTGCGGGCGGCTCGGGGCGTCCGGCATGACCGCGCAGAGCGCGAGGGTAGCGGCCTGCTTGTGGTCCCAGTGGTTGATGTAGCCGCTCGCCGACCACAGCCGCGAAGGGTCGGGCGCGAGGATCACGTCGGGCCGGATGCGGCGGACCACCCTCGTCACGTCCCTGCGCGTGTCGAGGGTCACCTCGAGCTCGCCGTCACGGTAGCCGAGGAACGTCAGGCTCGCGACGCCCAGGACCTCGGCGGCCGCCCGCTGCTCGCGCTCGCGGACGACGGCCATCTCCTCGCGCCCGATCCCCGGCTCGTTCGAGCCCGCGGAGCCGTCGGTCACCACGCAGTAGTGCACCGCCGTGCCCTCGCTCGCCCAGAGCGCGACGGTGCCGCCGCACATGTACTCGGCGTCGTCGGGGTGGGCGAAGATGACGAGAGCGCTCGCGAACCGCATGGGAGGCCACAGGGTACTACCGCCGGGTCCGGGCTCACGGCTCCTTGTAGATGGCCCAGAACTTCTTGACGGGGCTGAGCGCCTTCCACGTCGCCTTCGAGCCCTTCGGCGTGATGAGGGCGTCGCCGGGCCCGACGCGATGCACGGTGCCGTCCTCCTCGGTGACCTCGACCTCGCCCTCGATGATCACGGCGATCTCGTGGTACGGCGGTTCCATCTGCCCGGTCTCGGGGACACGCTTCCACAGCCCGAAGCTGAACATCGCGTCGCCGGCTCGGAAGCTCACGACCTCCTCTCCCGGCGGGTTCGGGTCCTCGGGCTCGGTAGGGATGACCTCCCAGGCGAGCTCGTCCTGCTCACTCGCCTTGATCACGCGGATGCTCGGGTCATACGCCATCGTCGTTCCCTCCGGTCCTCGGGGGCACCAGGCTAGCCGTTCGATCTCGGGGCGGTCAGCCGAGCCGGCGCCTCATCACGACGTGCGGGCCGATCGCGGGAAGCTCGACGACCCCGCCCTCGGACTCGAAGCCGTAGCGGCGGTAGAACCCGGCTGCGTCGACGCGCGCGTTGCACCAAGCCCTCTGGCCACCGTGGTCGGCGATGTGCGTGAGGCACCGCTCGAGCAGCGCCCCGCCGTAGCCCTGCCCTCGGACCTCGGGCAGCGTGGCCATGCCGCGGACCCGCCAGCCGGTCGGGCCGTCCTCGCCGGGGAACGGCTCGCGCATGACGCTCGCGACACCGACGAGCTCCTCGCCGCGGAACGCGCCGACATGCAGGGTGTCGGCGTCGTCGTCGCCGTCGAACATGATCTGCCACGGCTCCTGGTGCGGGCGGAGCAGGTCGTGACGGACCTGCCGTGCCGTCCGGAGGTCGATGCGCCGCAGGTCCACGATCATCGTGCCTCCATCATGCGCTCCAGCGCGTCCGCCTGCACGCGAACGCTCTCCGGCGACGGCCCGCCGGGAACGGCGCGAGCGCGGACCGAGCGATCGGGGTCGAGCAAGGACGCGCCGTCGGCCAGCCCCTCGTCCGCCCACTCGTGCGGCGTCAGCGAGCGCAGGGACCGGCCCTCGGCCTCGAGCCTCTTGAGCAGCTCGCCCACGCGGCGATGCGCCTCGCGGAACGGGACCCCCGCGGCGACGAGCGCCTCGGCGAGGTCGGTCGCGAACAGGCCCTCGGCGAGGGCCGCGGCCCGCATCGCCTCGGGGTAGAACCGCAGCGTTTCGACGCATCCGGCGATCGCGGCGAGCGTCGCCTCGAGCGTGTCGACCGCGTCGAACACCGGCTCCTTGTCCTCCTGGAGGTCGCGGTGGTAGCCGAGGGCCAGCCCGTTCAGCACCGACGTCAGCGCGGTGAAGTCCCCGAGCAGCCGTCCCGCCTTCGCGCGCGTGAGCTCGGCGACGTCCGGGTTCCGCTTCTGCGGCATCATGCTCGAGCCCGTCGAGTAGGCCTCGTCGACCGACGCCCAGCCGAGCGTCTCGTCGCTCCAGCGGATGACGTCGGCCGCGAGCCGCGACAGGTGGGTGCCGCAGATCGCCGCGTCGGCGAGCAGCTCCTGCACGACGTCGCGATCGGACACCGCGTCGATCGAGTTCGCGAACCGGTCCTCGAAGCCCAGGTACGCGGCCACCGGATTCGGGTCGAGACCGAGCGTCGAGGTCGCGAGCGCCCCCGCTCCGAGCGGCGAGACGCTCGCGCGACCGCGCCAGCCGTGGAGCCGGTCCAGGTCCCGCGCGAGCGCCCACCCGTGCGCGAGGAGCGCGTGTCCGAGCGTCACCGGCTGCGCGAGACGCCCGTGCGTGGTGCCGGGCATCACGGTCTCGGCGTGCTCACGCGCCTGCGCGACGAGCGCCCGGAGCAGGTGCACGATGCCGTCCTCGATGCGCCGATGGGCCGCGAGCATCCACAGCCGCAGGTCCGTGATGACGAGGTCGTTCCGCGAGCGCCCGGCGTGCAGCCTCGCGCCGAGGTCGCCGAGCTTGGCCGTCACGCCGCGCTCGATCGCCGAGTGCACGTCCTCGTCGGCGGGTTGGAACGTGAACGTGCCGAGGGCGATCTCGGCGCCGACCTCGCGGAGGGCGCGCTCGAGCGCGGCGGCCTCGTCGCCCGTGAGCAGACCGGCCTCCCGGAGCGCGAGCACGTGCGCGACCGAGGCCTCGACGTCGTGCGGCGCGAGGCGCACGTCGAACGCGAGGCTGCGGCCGAGCGACTCGGCCTCGGGCGCCGGCGGCGTCGAGAACCGCCCCGCCCACAGCGGCGCGGGCTCGCCCGTGACGCCCTCGGCGTCCTCGCTCACCCCGCCACGCCTCCCTGCTTCGAGGACCACACCTTGAGCGGCAGGCCCCACAGGCGGACGAACCCTTCGGCGTGCGACTGGTCGAAGGCGTCCTCGCTGCCGTACGTCGCAAGGGACAGGTCGTAGAGCGCGTGCTCGGAGCGCCGGCCGACGACGGTGCACGCGCCGGGCGACAGCTCCAAGCGCACGTCGCCGCTCACGTGGGTCTGTGAGGCGTCGACGAACGCGTCGAGCGCCTCGCGCAGCGGGCTGAACCACTGGCCGTCGTAGACGAGGTCCGCCCACCGCTGCTCCACACCGGGCTTGAAGTGCGCGACCTCGCGTTCGAGGGTGAGGTCCTCGAGCGCCCGGTGCGCCGCGATCAGCGCGAGGGCTCCGGGGACCTCGTACAGCTCGCGCGACTTGATGCCCACGCGGCGGTTCTCGATCATGTCCACCCGCCCGAAGCCGTACCGCCCGCCGAGCGCGTCCACCGAGCGGATCAGCTCGGGGAGCGGTGTCGCCGCGCCGTCGAGCGCCACGGGCACCCCGCGCTCGAACGTCAGCGTGACCTCGGCGGGCTCGGACGGCCGGTCGGCCGGCGCGGCGGTGCGCTCGAAGGCATCCTCGGGCGGCGCCGACCAGGGATCCTCGAGCGCCCCGCACTCGGTCGTGCGGCCCCACAGGTTCTCGTCGATCGAGTATGCCGTCGCGACGTCCGCGATGGGGATGCCCCACTCCTGCGCGAGGGCGATCGCCTTCTCGCGCGGGATGCCGTCGTCGCGGATCGGCGCCAGGACGTCGAGATCGGGCGCGAGCACCCCGAAGGCGACCTCGAACCGCACCTGGTCGTTGCCCTTGCCGGTACACCCGTGCGCGACGACGTGCGCCTGCACCTCGCGCGCGACCTTCACGACCTCGTCGACGATGAGCGGCCGCGCGAGCCCCGACACCATCGGGTACTTCCCCTCGTACAGACCGTTCGTCTTGATCGCCTTCGCCAGGAACTCGCGCGCGAACCGGTCCACCGCGTCGACGACGCGGACCTCGACGGCCCCCGCGAGCTGCCCTCGGCGCGCGACCTGCTCGAGATCCTCCTGTTGACCGACGTCGACGGCGACCGCGACGACCTCGTACCCCAGCTCGGCGAGCCAGTGGATCGTGACCGAGGTGTCGAGGCCGCCCGAGTACGCGAGGACCGCGCGCTGCATCTAGGCCTCCTTCATGATCGTGGTGAGCGTCCGCTCGACCGAGCGGGCGGTTCCGCCCTCGCGCGGGACGACGAGGACGGTGTTGTCGCCGGCGATGGTGCCGGCGACGTCGGCGAGCATCGAGCGGTCGATCGCCTCGCCGAGCGCGCTCGCGGCGCCCGGCGGGGTGCGGATCACGACGAGCTGGCCGGCGCCGCGCGTGAACGACAGCGCGAACTCGAGCAGCGCGTGCCGGAGCAGGTTCGCCGGCCCCGAGCTCACACCCTCGCCGGGGACGAGGTACCGCACGCCGCCGTGGTCGTGCACACGCGCGAGGCCGAGCTCCTCGACGTCGCGGCTGATCGTGGACTGCGTCGCCGGCAGCCCGAGCGCGACGAGGCGCGCCCGGATCTCCTCCTGACTGCCGAGCCGCTCCCGCGAGACGAGGGACAGGATCGTCTGCTGCCGCTTCGACTTCGTCGCGGCGCCGCCCCGGGTCACGGTGCCACCCCCGCGGGCTCCGCGGCGTCGAGCGTGATCATCGTGCCGATGCCCTCGGGCGTGAACAGCTCCAGCACGAGCGCGTGCTCCACGCGCCCGTCGAGCAGGTGCGCCCGCGTGACGCCGGCCTTCAGCGCCCGCACGGCGCTCTCGAGCTTCGGGATCATCCCGCCGCCGACGGCGTCGGGGTGGGCGAGCAGATCGAGCACGTCCTGCACGCCGAGCTCGGAGAGCAGGTCCCCGCCGGGGCCGATGACCCCGGGCACGTCGTTCATGTAGACGAGCTTCTCGGCCTCGAGCGCGATCGCGAGCTCGGCGGCCGCCACGTCGGCGTTCACGTTGTACGACTGACCCGCCTCGTCCGCCGCGATCGAGGCGACGACCGGGACGAAGCCCTCGTCGATCAGCGTGTGGAGGACCTCGACGTTCACGTGCTCGACCTCGCCGACGAAGCCGAGATCGGGCGTCGCCTGACGGCGGGCGACGATCATGCCGCCGTCGACCCCCGACAGGCCGACGGCCGGTACCTCGCCGGCGACGAGCATCCCCACGATGTCCGTGTTGACCTTCCCGGCGAGGACCATCGTCGCGACGTCGAGCATCGCCTCGTCCGTCACGCGCAGTCCGTCGACGAAGGCGGTCTGCAGGCCGAGCCGCGCGGCGGTCTCGGTCACCTGAGGGCCGCCGCCGTGGACGATGACCGGGTGGATGCCGGCGTGCTGCAGGAGCGCGATGTCCTGCGCGAAGGCGCTCGAGAGCGGCGCGCGGTCCATCGCGGCGCCGCCGACCTTGACCACGATGACCTTGCCCCAGTGCTCCTGCATGAACGGCAGGGCCTCGAGGAGCGTGCGGGCCTTCGCCACCGTGCGCTCGCGGACCTGCGGCGGGATGTCGTTCGTCATGTCGTGTACTCCCCGTTGATGCGGACGTAGTCGTACGAGAGGTCGCAGCCGACGGCGCGGCTCCGACCGGGCCCGACGCCGAGCGCGACGCGGATGTGGATCTCGGGCTCGACCATCGCGAGCTTGGCGGCCTCGCGAACATCGGACGCCGGATCGAAGTACGCGCGGGCGATGTGGCCGTCCTCGATCACCGGTACACCGCCGATCCACGCGCGGACGGCGCTCGGCTCGAACGCGGCGCCGGAGGAGCCCACCGCCTGGAGCACCCGGCCGGGGTTCGGGTCGCCGCCGAAGGCCGCGGCCTTCACGAGCGGCGAGTCGGCGATCGCCTTCGCGACGACGCGGGCATCCGCGGTCGATGCCGCGCCCTCGACGTCGATCAGCAGGACGTGCGTGACGCCCTCGGCGTCGTGCGCGAGCTGCGACAGGAGCGACTCGGCCACCTCGGCCACCGCCCCGCTCAGCTCCGCCCACGCGCGTGTGCCGGGCACGACGGGGTCGCCGCCGGCAGCACCGCTCGCCATGAGCAGGACCGTGTCGTTCGTGCTCGTGCAGGCGTCGACCGTGAGCGACTCGAACGGCTCCTCGAGCACCGCCGTGGCGAGCTCGTGCAGCGCGGCGGGCGGCACCGGCGCGTCGGTCGTGAGGAAGACGAGCATCGTCGCGAGGTTCGGCGAGATCATGCCGACGCCCTTCGCGCACCCGCCGACGCGGTAGCCCCCGCGCTCGGCGCTCGCCTGCTTGTCGACGGTGTCGGTGGTCATGATCGCCCTCGCGAACGCGTCGCCGCCCTCTGCCGAGAGCGAGCGCACGAGCGCCGGGAGCGCGGCCGTGAGCTCCTCGAGGTGCAGGCGCTCGCCGATCACGCCGGTCGAGCTCGGCAGCACGAGCGCGGGGTCGATGCCAAGGAGGGTGGCGAGCGCGCCGGTCGCCGCGAGGGCGTCGTCCTCGCCCTGCCGTCCGGTGCCCGCGTTCGCCTGCCCGCTGTTCACGAGCACCGCCTGCGCCGTCCCACCCACCAGGCGGCCGCGACCGATCCGCACCGGCCAGGCGGCGAACGCGTTCGTGGTGAACAGGGCCGCGGCGCTGCACGGCGCGTCGGCGACGAGGAGCCCGAGGTCCGGGTGCCCGCTTGGCTTCATCCCGGCCGTCACGCCGGCGGCGCGGAAGCCCCGAGGGGAGGTCACGCTCACGGGTACACCCCGGCGGTCGGGAGCGAGGTCGCCTCGTCGAATCCCGCCATCACGTTCAGGTTCTGGATCGCCTGACCGGCCGCCCCCTTCACGAGGTTGTCGAGGGCCCCGGCCACGACGGCCGCGCCGGTGCGCGGGTCGACCACGGCCGTGAGCTCGACCACGTTCGAGCCGCGCACGCGCTTGGAGTCGAGCATCGCGCCGGGCGGGAGCACCCGCACGAACGGCTCGGATGCGTACGTCTCGAGGAGCGCGTCGGTGAGGGTCTCGGTCGTCGCGCCGGCCGCGGCCCTCGCGTAGCAGGTGACGAGGACCCCACGGACCGCCGGCACCAGATGCGGCACGAACGACACGCTCGGTGTGAGACCGCTCGCGAGCTCGAGCGCGCGCTCCATCTCCGGCGTGTGTTGGTGCCGCGGGAAGCGGTACGGCCGCACGCTGTCCTGCGTCGCCGTGTAGATCGTCGTCTCGTTCGCGGCCTTGCCCGCGCCGGACATCCCCGTCTTGCCGTCCACCATCACGGGTCCGGGCTCGATCAGCACGGCCGCGAGCAGCGGCGCGAGCCCGAGCGCGACCGGCGTCGGGTAGCAGCCGGGGTTCGCGACGAGGTCGGCGTCGCGGATCGCCTCTCGGAACAGCTCGGGCAGGCCGTAGACGGCCTTCGGGAGCCAGGCAGGCGCCGGGTGCTCGAAGCCGTACCAGTCCGGGTAGGCCTCCGCCGGCAGCCGGAAGTCGCCCGCGAGATCGATCACGCGCACGCCCGCCTCGAGCAGCGCCGGGGCCCGGGTGGCACTCGCGCCGTGCGGGAGCGCGCAGAAGACGAGGTCCACTCGGCCGGCGAGCGCGGCGCCGTCGAACGGTTCGAGTGTCATCCCTCCGACGGTCGTCAAGGCCAGGTGCGGATGCACCTCGGCGACGGTCTTTCCCCCCGAGTCCCGAGCGCCGAGCACGGCGATCCGGACCCGGGGGTGGGCGTCGAGCAGGCGGACGAGCTCGCCCCCGGTCGAGCCCGAGGCGCCGAGCACGGCCACACGGAGCGGATCGCTTCCCACGATGCGGGTAAGTATGCAGTAGATGCATGGACCCGTCACATCGAAGCGTGCCGGAAGGCTCAGCGGCAGGCGACGCGCCAGGCGCGGAGAGAGAGTTTCTTCTTGAGGAAGTTGAAGTTCATCGCGTTCGCGTCGGGGCAGAACTCGTCGGTCTCCAGGCGGTACTCGACCCCGAAGACGGCCTTGCCGGCGTCGACGAACGGCAGCAGGCGATCGCACTCGTCGTACTGGAAGCACTGCTCGTTCAGCGCGTAGTCGAAGTACGGCAGGAGCTTGCGGACCTGGCCGACGTCGTTCTTCAGCGCGACGGACAGGCCCCGCTCGTGAGCCGCGTTCGCGAGCCACGCGTTGTACCGCGCCTGATCGTGCCCGGTGAGGTCGAAGCCCGTGCGGTTCTGATAACCGTCGACGTTGTCGAGCTCGACGCCGTCGAAGCCCTTGTCCGCGCACATGTCCATGCGCGCCGCCATGATCGGCCGCAACGCGTCGAGCTCGCGGATGTCCAGCCACCGCTCCCCCGGCCATCCGTTCTTGCGGCCGAGGACCTCCTCGGGGAACGCGTCGGCGTCGGGACGCCAGTCCTCCCACGAACCGGCGCTGACGTAGCAGACGACGGCCGCACCCTGCTCGTGGAGCTTCGTCACGATCCTGCGGCGCACGTCGAAGCCGTCCACGTCGAACATCTCGACGTCGACCGAGGTGTCGATCCTGCCCTGGAGCTGCCACTGCCAGGAGGTCTCGAGCGCGGGCTCCCAGCACCCGTCACACGGGACGGGGTCCGGCAGCGCCAACGCGGGCGGGGCCCCGACGACGAGCACCGCGAGCACCGTGGCGAGCGTCCATGCGCGCCTCACCCGATGAGTATCGGCCCGCGAGGACCCGTCGCGCCAGCACGCGCCGAGCCGCTGACCCGCTACCTGACGGCCTCGAGCGCCGGTGAGGCCTCGACGGGATCGGGGTCGGCGATGCTCGAGCGACCGCGCGCGACCGAACCCCGGGCCTTGCCGAGCTGCGAGCGCATCTCGTCCGTCCCGTTCGCGAGCATCGTGGATGCGCGCGCGAACTTGTTCTCGAGCACGCCCTCCATCACGTCGAGGATCGTCGCGACCTCCTGCAGCGCGGCCTGCACGTCGCCGGCGTCGCCGTACCGGGAGACGAGACTGTGCAGGAAGAGCAGCACCGGCAGCGCGGTCGAGTACGGCACGATGACCACGCCGCGCCCGAACGCGTCGGCGTGCGCGCGCCGCAGCACCGCGTAGGCGGCGTCGGGAACGGCCGCCACGGCGACCGGCGCGGTGAGCGCGGGATCCAGGTACTGGGCGACCTCACGGGCGCGGGCGGCGACGGCCTTCTCGACCTCGCGGGCGCGAGCCTCGCGCTCGGCGGGCTCCTCGGCCGCCTCGAGCGCCTCGAGCTCGGCGAGCGCCGTCCACTTCGAGTCCACGGGCAGCCGACGGCCATCGGGCAGGAGCAGGCCGAACTCGACGACCTTGCCGTTCACGCGGAAGTCGGTGACGAGCATCCCGGGCGGCAGCTCGGCCAGGTGCTCGCGCAGGACGTTCTCACCCGCTCGCCCCTTCGCCGACCCGCCGGCGAGCACGGTCGACAACCGCCGAACGACCTGCCCGTATTCGCGCTCGCGCTCGCGCCGCTCGTCGTCGCGGAGCGCGAGCTCCTGGAGCGCCTGGCGCGCGGCGGCGAGCTCCGAGCGGATGCGCTCGGCGTCGCCGTCGCGCACCGAGCCCGAGTCGGCCAGGCGCCGCAGCTCGGCCGACTGGACCTCGAGCCGCGCCTCAAGCCGGGTGACATCCCCGACACCGTCCTGAGACGAGCGCCGGCGCGTCGCCATCACCGCGGCGCCGAGCGCCACCCCGAGCGCGAGCCCCACGAGCGCGTAGCCGAGACCGTCCATCTGCCCCTCCTTCGATCGCCGGGTTCCTCCCGTTCGATGCCGATGGTAGGAGGGGGGTCCGACACCGCTAGGGAGCGGCCGCGCGCAGCTCCCGCTCGAGACCGGCCACGTCAAGGCCGTCCTTGCGCACCCGCAGGTCGAAATAGACGAGCGAGAACACGAGTCCGGTGAACGGCGTCGTGATCGCCGACCCGATCCCCGCGAGCAGGCCTCGGACGAACCACGGACCTGAGAACGGCACGGTGAGGACCGCGCTCACGGCGCCCGCGAGGAGCCCCGCGACGAGCAGCGTCCCGAACACCGGCCAGGAGTGCCCGGTGACGAGGTTCCACGACCGCGAGAGCGCGGAACGCCCTCGCTTGCCTTCGACGACGAACGCGGGCACCGACACCGCGAACCTCGTGAGGAAGATGAGCCCCGGGACGATGAGCAGGATGAAGCCGCCGGCAACCGCGAGCCCGGTCAGCAGGCCGACGAGCAGGACCGACCACATCCGCGCCACTCCGAACCGGTAGGACTCGCCGAGGTCGGGCTCACGCCCCACGAGCACACCCGCGGCGGCCCACGCGACCGCCCCCATGAGGACGAGCGTCACGAACAAGGAGATCAGCCCGAGCAGGAGCGAGCCGACGGCCCCCTGCCAAGCCTCCTCGGTGGACCCCACGATCTCGATACCGCTCGCGGTCGTGCGCACGACGTCGCCCCACAGCACCTCGTCGAGCGCGTACTGCAGGATCGTGAGCGGCACGACGACCACCGCCACGAGCGGGATCAGCGTTCGCCAGTAGCGCCCGTACAGGTCGAAGGCCGTCGAGAGGATCTCGCCCACCCCCTTCGGCCGCAGCGGTGGCGGCGGCGGCAGGCTGATCGGGGCACCGGGCTGACTCATCGGGAACCTCCTCGCGGCTGTCCCCGAACGGTAGCCCTCATCGCGCCCGGTGCGCGAGAGGCATCAGCCGGTGATCGCGCGGCGGAGCCGCCAGGACGCGAGCCCGAGCAGAAGGGCCGCGTAGCCCAGCAGGATCCCCACGTACGGCAACACGTCGACGATGCTGCCGTCTCGCCGCACGAGCTCCGCGTAGCCGTCGAGCGCCCAGGCGTGCGGCGTGAAGTGCGCCACGGTGCGCATCGCCGGCGAGAAGAACTCGATCGGCATCATGCACCCGCCGAGCGCCCCGAGTCCCAGGCCCGCGAGGATCCCGAGGGCGCCCGCCTGCTGCTCGGTGCGCAGCACCGAGCCGAGGAACATCCCGGCGCCCGCGCCCACGAGCGCGAAGGACACGAGCAGCGCGGCCGACCCGATCGGCTCACCCCAGTCGACGCCGAAGACGATCAGCGAGCCGAGCAAGATGAACAGCCCCTGGACCATCGCGATGCCGAAGCGGCCGAGCGCCTCCCCGGCCACGATCGTCCGAGCGGGCGTCGGCGTCGCCAGCATCCGGCGCGAGAGCCCCAGCCGGCGCGTTTCGATCAGCGCGACCGCGCTCGTCATCGACGTCAGGAAGATGAACAACAGGAGCTGCGAGCTCGCGCCGAGATCGAACCGGCCGAGGGACGCAGGGAAGATCGCCTCGCCCGCCGTCGTCGCGACCACCTCGACCGGCGCGAGGGTCGTGGTCACGACATCTGCCCGGGCGAGCCCCTCGTCGAACGATCCCATCCCCTCGGCGACGAAGAAGCGCGCCGCGCGGAGCCGCTGCCCCTGCTCGGCCACCGCCGAGCGCACGGTCTCGGAGAGCTGGAGCCGAGCTGGTCCTGCCGGGCGATGTACCGCACCTGGACGTCCTGGCCCGCCCGGATCGCGTCGTCGTAGTCCCCGGGCAGGACGATCCCCGCCTGGAGCTGTCCGCGCTCGACCGAGGTCCGCATCTCCTCCACGTCCTCGAAGCGCTCGACCTCGACGTCGGGCATCGCCTCGAACGTGCGCACCAGGTCGGCCGCGAGCGGCCCCGGATCCACGGCGACCACCCCGATCTTCGGCTCGAACGCGCCGCCGAAGCTGACACCGAGGACGAGGATCAGCAGCATCGGGAAGACGAAGACGAAGAAGACGTTCGAGCGCTCGCGGAGCATCCGGCGAACGTTCACGGCGGCGAGCGCGAGTGCCTTCACAGCCGCGCCATCCGATCCAGCCGCACCGCGGCGATCGCGCCCGTCACCGCGGCGAACACGCACATCGCGAGGACCGCCGGCAGGACGACCGTCCACCCACCTCCGCCGGCGAGGTCCGAGAGCCCGCGCATGAACCACGCCTGCGGCGTGAGCAGGCTGAGCTTCGGCAGGATCCCCGGCGCCTGCGAGATGGGGAAGAACACCCCGCCGAGCATCCCGAGCACCACCGCGATGATCGACTGCCAGTTCCCCGCCTGCTCGGCCGTCTTCGCCAGCGTCGCGACGAGCGCCATCACGCCGATCGCGGCGAGCACCCCCGCGAGGACGAGGAGCGCGACGCCGACCGGGTTCCCCCACGTCGCGCCGAGCAGCAGCGAGGTCGCCACGATGAGCGTGGTCATCGACAGCACGCCGAGGGCGAAGCTCGTGATGAGCTTGCCCCCGAGGATCGAAGCCCGACCGATCGGCGCGGCGAGCAGGCGCGAGAGCGTGCCTTCCTTGCGCTCCTCGAGGAGGCTCGCGACCCCGAACTGAACGGTGAAGAACAGGAAGAACACGGCCATACCGGCGGCGAAGTAGGTGGTGACGTCGAGCTCCCTCGTCGAGGCGGCGAGGTCGGCCACGGTCACGGGGTTCGCGACCGCCGTGGCGCGCTCCACCAGCGCGCCGAGCTCGGCGGGCGCCGTCGTATGGGGTTCGGCCACCGTGGCGATGGCCACGCGCACGGCGTTGAGGTCCGCCACGAACGTGCTCGCGATCGAGCGGGCGACCTGCGTGCCGGTGGGCTCGTCGACGTCGCCGACCACCCGGATCTCGGCCGCGCCCGATCCCTGCACCGCGGCCCCGAAGCCCGCGGGCACCACGAACATCGCATCGATCTTCCCGTCCTCCACCAGGCGACGGCCCTCGGAGTCCGACGGCACCGTCCGGATCCGGATCGCGCCGCTGTCCTCGACGGCGGGCAACACCTCGTCCACGAAGATCGATGAGACCTCGGACCGGTCGGCGTCCACGACGGCGTAGGTGAACGCGGTGCCGCCGGTGGAGATGCCGCCGAGCGTCGCGTTGAACACGAACGCCAGCCCGAGTGGCACGACGAACGCGACCAGGATCGCGGAGCGGTCGCGCAACCGCTGCTTCAGGTCCTTGCCGGCGATGAGCAGCGCCGCGCGCACGGCTCAGTCCCGGAGCGCCTTGCCCGTGAGGTGCAGGAATACCGCCTCGAGGTTCGGCTCGGTCACCTCGACCGAGCGCACGGAGGCCCCGGCCTCGGAGACGGTCTCGAGGATCGCCGGGAGCGCCCTGCGCGCCTCGTCGACGACGAGCTCGAGCTGCTCGTCCTTCGTGCTCGCATCGTGCACGGCGGGCAACGACCTGCACGCGCTGGAGGCGCCCGCGACGTTCCCCGCGAGCGCGAGCACGACCTGGTCGCGTTGCCCGACGAGGCTCACGAGCTCGCGGCGGGTGCCCTCGGCCTTCAGCTCGCCGAGGTCGATGATCCCGACCCGGTCGCACAGGCGCTCGGCCTCGTCCATGTAGTGCGTCGTGTACAGCACGGCCATGCCCTCAGCCGAGAGCTGGTCGACGCTCTCGAGGATCGCGTTGCGGCTCTGCGGGTCTACGCCGACGGTCGGCTCGTCCAGGATCAGCAGCTTCGGACGGTGGAGCAGCCCGATACCGATGTTGAGCCGCCGCTTCATCCCGCCCGAGTACTCCTTTGACAGGTCGCCCGCGCGGTCCGCGAGCCCCACGATGTCCAGGACCTCGTCCACGCGGCGCGCGAGGTCCTCTCCCGCCATCCCGTAGAGCCGCGCGAAGAAGCGGAGGTTCTCGCGACCGGAAAGGTCGGGGTAGATCGCGAGGTCCTGTGGCACGTAGCCGATGGCCGACTTCGCCTTCACGCTCGTGGAGGTGAGCGGCGAGCCCTCGACGACGACCTCGCCGCCGTCGCGCTCGAGCAGGCCGGCGATCATCGAAATCGTGGTCGTCTTGCCGGCCCCGTTCGGCCCGAGGAGCCCGTAGGTCTCCCCCGGCGCGATCTCGAACCCCACGCCGGCGACGGCGACGAGGTCACCGAAGGCCTTGCGCAGGTCGCGGCACTCGAGCACGTGCGCGGTCATCCGAGCCCCTACGTCGCAAGCCTAGTCGCGTCGAGCGCGACCCGCTCAGGCCTTCAGAGCACGCGGGACTCACGGATCTCCTCGAGCGCCTCCCGCGCCCGGGCGTTCAGCCGGATCGGGGGTCGGACGCCCAGGACGAAGAACCAGCGTCTAGCATGACGATCGTGAGCTCGCCCACGATCCCGCTGGTGCGCGTCCGCGGCAGCCATCGCGAGGCCGGCAGGCAGGTCGGCGAGGCCTGCGCTGCAACCGTCCGCGCCGAGGCCGCCTTCGCCGACCAGAAGATCCCCGGCGGCCGCACCCGCGAGGAGCAGCTCGCGCTCGCCGACCGCTACCGGGAGGTCACGGCGGCCGCGTACCCCTGGTCCGTCGAGGAGCTCGAGGGTATCGCGGAGGGCGCGGGGGCCGACCCTCGCACGCTGTTCGCCGCGATGATCGAGGAGATCTGGCACGAGCCGTACGCGGCGCGACTGCAGGGCCGGTGCTCGGACCTGGTCGCGGTCCCACCGGCGACGGCTGACGGGCGGATCCTCGTCGCGCACAACAACGACATGCCGAGGACCTACCAAGAACAGCTCGTCGCGATCGAGTGGAGGATCGACGGCGACCCGGTCGTGCTCACGATCGGCAACGGCCTGTGGATGAGCGCCGGATGGAACGGCGCCGGCATCTCGTTCACGGGGAACGAGCTCGCACCGCTCGACGAGAAGGTCGGCATCCCGCGCGAGATCCAGTTCCGCTCGATGATGCGGCAGCCCACGATGGCCGACGCCCTGCGGGAGGCGCTCCGCGCGGACCGGGCATCCTCCTACAACAACGTCGTGGTCTCGCGGCAGGGTGAGGCCGTGAACGTCGAGGGCTCGGCGACCGACGCCGAGCTGACCGGGCCCGACGAGCGCGGCACGCTCGTGCACACGAACCACTACGTGTGCGAGCGGATGCTGCCCTACGAGGGAGACCCGGCCTACGTCCCCCACTCGGGCGCGCGGTACCGGCGGGCGCGTCGGCTGCTGGACGCTGCCGAGCCGGGCTCGATCACCGTCGAGCGGCTCCGCGAGATGCTCTCGGACCACGAGGGCGCGCCGGACTGCCTGTGCCGCCATCCCGAGCGCTTCGGCGGCTCGAGCGACTCGGCCACCGCGTTCTGGTGCGTGGCGGACGTGACGCGGATGCGTGTCGCGTTCGGCCGCGGCAACCCGTGCGACTCGCAGGCCCAGGAGTACGCGTTCGCGCCTGAGGACCTCCCGCCGGCGACGACGGCGCGGGCCTAGAGCGACGCCCCGGCGACGAGCTCGCCGGCCTTCATCACCATCGCCGGCTTCAGCACGACCTCGATCCGCTCGATCGGGTCGCCCTCGTACAGGCAGAGGTCGGCCGCCTTGCCGGGCTCGACCGTGCCGACCTGCGGCATGCGCAGCAGATCCGCGGCGCTCGAGGTCGCGGCGCGCATCGCCTGCAGCGGTGTGAGCCCCCACTCGACCATGCGGACGATCTCGAGCGGGGTGTTCCCGTGCGGGTTGAACGGCGTGCCGGCGTCGGTACCGCAGGCGATCCGCACGCCGGCGCGGAGCGAGCGACGGAACGCGTCGCGCGCTTGGTCGGCGAGGCGGGTGGCCTTCTCGACGGCGTAGGCCGGGACCTCGTCCGGGTGCTCGACCATCCCGCGGATCGCGCTGATCGTCGGCACGTGGAAGGTGCCGCGCTCCTTCATCGCCCTCGCGCACTCGGCCGTCAGCATCGAGCCGTGCTCGATGGAATCCACGCCGGCCCGGACGGCCTGCAAGATCCCGGCCGGTCCGATGGCATGCGCCGCGACGACGCGCGACCACGAGTGCGCCTCGTCGACGGCGGCCTCGAGCTCCTCCGGCGTGAACGCGGTGAAGTCCTCGGTGATGCCGGGGGTGAGCACGCCGCCCGTCGCGATGAGCTTGATCGCCGTCGCGCCGGCGCGGATCTCCTCGCGCACCGCGCGGCGCAGGCCGTCGGGGCCGTCGACCTCACGGCCGACGCCGATGTTGTGGCCGTGACCGCCGGTGATCGTGAGCGCCCACCCCGCGGCCAGGACCCGAGGGCCGGGGATCAGCCCTTCCTCGATGGCGCGGCCGACCTGGATCGCCGAGTCCGCGCGCCCGCCGAGGTCGCGGACGGTGGTCACGCCGTGCTCGAGGGTCCGCGCCGCGTTCCGCACGGCCTTCACCGTGGCGACCGCGTCGGTGGTCATCTCACGGGCCTCGCCGGCGAAGTCCGCCGAGCCGTCGAAGCACAGGTGCACGTGGCAGTCGATGAGCCCGGGCGTGAGCGTCTTGCCCCGCCCGTCCACCTCACGCGCTGCCGAGGCCGCCTTCGGCGCCCGTGCGTGCGCGCCGACCCACGCGATCGCGCCGTTCGAGGTGAGCACGCCCTGCTTGGCCTTGAGCGCCCGGCCGTCGAACAGCGCGACGTTCGCGACGTAGGTCCCCACCGCTTCATCCTAGTGGGCGCGAGCGTCCGTCACGGAGCGACGACACGGCCGCTCCGACCCCGGCGGAAGCGGCCTCCGGGAAGCCCGGACCGATCACGCGCAGGCACGGGTGAACTCGCGCGTCGGCCGTTCGGGGGACCCCCGAGCGACCGGGTGCCGTGCTCGGCCGGCCTCGGGTACCCTGTGCCCGGCTCGGGGGCATCCACCCGGCCGTTCCTGCGGGAGAAGGACCCAGCGCGTTGCTCGAGGTAGCCAAGCAGGCGGTCGAGGCCGCCCGGAAGGCCGGCGCCGACTACGCCGACGCGCGGGTCGTGCACGAGGATTCGGAGTCCATCACCGTTCGCAACCAGGAGATGGAGGGCATCGACCGCTCCACCTCCGAGGGCATCGGCATCCGCGTCCTGGTGAACGGCTACTGGGGGTTCGCGGCCACCGCCCGGATGGACGAGGCCGAGATCTCGCGGACGGCCGACGTCGCGGTGCACGTCGCGAGGGCCGCCGCCCGCCTCCCGATGGAGCCGGTGCGCCTGTCGCCGGTCGAGCCCGTCACGGGGACCTGGCACTCCCCCATGCAACAGGACCCGTTCGAGGTGCCGCTGCAGGAGAAGGTCGCCCTGCTCGTCGAGGCCACGCGGCGGATGCAGACGGTGAAGGGCCTCGCGTTCGCCGAGGGCGGCATCGACCTGTACCGGCGCCGGACGTTCCTCGCGACGAGCGAGGGCACGGGCGTCGAGCAGACGATCGTCCACTCGGGCGCCGGCATCGAGGCCAGCGCGCTCGGCGAGGGCGAGCTGCAGCGACGCTCGTTCCCGAACTCGTTCCGCGGCCACATCGCGGCGGCCGGGTGGGAGCACATCGCGAAGATCGCGCTCGTCGAGGAGGCCGAGAGCACCGCGACCGAGGCCGTGGAGCTCCTGTCCGCCAAGGAGTGCCCGAGCGAGGTGACGACGCTCGTGCTCGACTCGGGCCAGGTGGAGCTCCAGGTGCACGAGTCGATCGGGCACCCCCTTGAGCTCGACCGCGTGCTCGGGATGGAGGAGGCCTACGCCGGCTCCTCGTTCGTGCGACCCGAGGATCGCGGCACGCTCCGCTACGGCAGCCCGCTCATCTCGATCACCGCGGACGCGACGACCTCCGGAGGCCTCGGCTCCTTCGGATGGGACGACGAGGGCGTTCCCGCGCAACGCGTCCCGTTGATCGTCGACGGCGTCTTCCAGGAGTTCATCTCCTCGCGGGAGACCGCGAGCGTGATCGGCGAGACCTCGAGCGGCTCGATGCGCGCCGACGGGTGGCAGCACCTGCCGCTCATCCGCATGACCAACATCAACCTCGAGCCGCGCGAGGGCACGCTCGCCGAGATCATCGGGGACACGAAGGACGGCATCTACATGGCAACGAACACGTCGTGGTCGATCGACGACAAGCGTGTGAACTTCCAGTTCGGGTGCGAGATCGCCTGGCGCATCAAGGACGGCAAGCTGACCGAGATGTACCGCAACCCGAACTACACCGGCATCACACCGGAGTTCTGGGGCTCGTGCGACGCCGTCGGCGGGCGCGAGGACTGGACGCTCTGGGGCACCCCGAACTGTGGCAAGGGCCAGCCCGGGCAGATAGCGCGGGTCGGGCACGGGACGGCGCCCGCGCGGTTCCGCGACGTGCGGGTCGGGGTGCGCGGCTGATGCCCGGGATCATCGGTCCGGACGAGGTCCGGCGCGTCGCCGAAGCGGCCCTCGAGCTGCCGGGCGCCGACGGCGTCGAGGTCCTGTTCATGCACGAGTGGGGTGGGCTCACGCGGTTCGCCTCCTCGGCGATCCACCAGAGCACGTGGCGCGAGGACACCGGCGTGCGCGTCCGGGTCGTGAGCGGCGGGCGCATCGGCGTGACCGCGACGAACGAGTTCTCGCGCGAGGGCGCGCGCCGCGCGGCCGAGAGCGCGCTCGAGATGGCCTCGGTCGTCTCACCCGACCTGCTGTTCCCCGGCCTCGCGCCGAAGCAACCCGTCCCCGAGCGCGACGGCTTCGACGAGGCGACCGCCTCGACCACGCCCGAGGAGCGCGCCGAGGGCGTCGCGATGCTCATCGCGCAGTGCCCCGAGGGCTTCACCGCCGCCGGCGCGCTCGAGACGATGGCCTCCGAGGTCGCCGTCGCCAACACCGAAGGCCAGTTCTGCTGGGCGCCGTCGTCGCAGGCGTCGCTCACCACCGTGATGACGGGCGGCGACGGCGGCAGCGGCTTCGCGGAGACCTTCACCGTCGCCGTCCGTGAGCTCGACGCCGAGGCCATCGGCCGCCGTGCCGCCGGCAAGGCCGTTGCCTCGCAACGCTCCGAGGCCCTCGAGCCCGGTCGCTATACGGTCGTGCTCGAGCCCGCGGCCGTCTCGACGCTCATCGGGTTCCTCGCGTGGGTCGGCTTCGGCGGACGCTCGCTCGCCGAGGGCCGCTCGTGCTTCTCCGGCCGCGAGGGCCAGCAGGTCGCCGCGCCCTCGGTGACGATCTACGACGACGCCACCGCGCCGGGCACGCTCGGCATCCCGTTCGACTTCGAGGGCGTGCCCCGCCGTCGCGTGGACCTGATCCGGGACGGCGTGTTCCTCGACGCCGTCTACGACCTGCGGACCGCCAAGCTGGTCGGCAAGCAGACCACGGGCCACGCCCTGCCGCCCCCGAACCCGGACGGCCCCTTCCCCCTCAACCTGTTCATGGAGCCGGGCGACGCGACGCTCGAGGACATGATCGCCGCGACCGAGCACGGCGTGCTCGTCTCGCGGTTCCACTACTCGAACATCGTGCACCCGGTCGAATCGGTCATCACGGGCATGACGCGCGACGGCACCTTCCTCATCGAAGGCGGCAAGGTCACGCGCCCGCTGAAGAACTTCCGCTTCACGCAGTCGATCCTCGAGGCGCTCTCGAACACGACGATGATCGGCCGCGAGACCGAGCTCGCGAGCGAGTTCTTCTTCTCGGCGAGCCGCGTGCCGGCGCTGCGCGTCGAGCGCTTCCAGTTCACCGGCCGTTCCAACCACTAGCGCGCCGGCCCTGGCGAGGTCGCGGGGTCGTGCGGTAGGCTTCCGCCTCCCGGCTTCCCCGACACGGAGGTGACCCCGCGATGCAGGTCGGCGACATCATGCACACGCCCGTGAGGACGGCGAGGCCCCAGGACACGTTCGCGGACGTGGCGAAGCTCATGCGCCTGCACGGGATCTCGTCTGTGGTCGTGCTCGACGGCACGAAGCTGTCCGGCATCGTGACCGAGCGCGACATCGTGAACCTCATCGCGGCGGGCGGCGACCCGCATGAGGTGAAGGTCGCGCTCGGTATGACGCGGCGGGACCTGGAGACGGTCTCGCCGAAGACCGACATCGCCGAGGCGGCCGAGCACATGATGATCCGCGGCATCCGGCACCTCCCGGTGACCGACACACACGGCAAGGTGGTCGGCATCATCTCCATCCGCGACCTCACGCGGTGGGCCTCCGAGGAGCTCTCGGGCGGCCACGAGATGCCCGACATCGCCCGCAGCCACAAGGCCCTGAAGGCGGCGAACGAGCTCAGCCGCCAGCGGCGCAAGGGCTCGTAGGCCCCTCGCTCACCAGCGCGCGAGCACCTCTGGGAGCTCCTCGAGGCCGGCGATCGCCGCGTGGGCCTCGGCGAGCTGCTCGGGCGTCGGGTCCGTCGGCGCCTCGCCGCGCAGGACCCACACCGAGCGCATGCCGGCCGCGTTCGCCGGCCGGACGTCGTAGTCGAGACGGTCGCCGACCATCGCGCACGCCGAGGGCTCGGCGCCGACCTCCTGAAGGGCGTGCTCGAAGATGCGGACGTCCGGCTTCTCCAGGCCGAGGTCGTCCGAGACGCCCAGGAACTCGAAGTAGTCGGTGAGCCGGTCGCGCTCCATCGCGTGCCGCACCTCGCGTGGCTGGTTCGCGATGATGCCCAGGCGGTACCCGGCTCCCACCAGGGCCTCGAGGCACGGCCGGACGTCCTTGTGCAGCGCGTCGGGCGGGTTGGCCCAGTGCGGGGCGATCGCGCGGGTCACCTCGTCGCGATCGACCTCGGGTGGCAGGAACCGATCGGCGAGCGCGTCGCGGAACGAGGCGCTCTGCGCTCGGCGCAGCTCCTCGTACGCGGTCTCGTACTCCTCGTCGGTGACCCGCGCCCCCAGGTCCCGCAGCCCGCGCAGCACCGCACGCCGGTAGATGCGGTCGTCGTAGATCACGCCGCCGATGTCGAGGAATACGACGTCCAGGCCCATGGCTTCGCGGGTCCGCGAGGGCGGACCCCACGCGCATGCTACCGGCCCCGACGGGGTCCTTTGCGGCGCTTGGACCGGCGGGCCTAGACTCATGGCCGTACGGACACGTGCCCGTAGGGAAGAGGGGGTGAAGGACGGGATGCGACGCATCGCGATCGCGATGACGGCTCTGCTCATGACGGTGTTGGTTCTGGTACCCGCCGCCGGCAGCGCCTCCCCGGAGCCCAACCGGCTCCCGATCGACGACATCCGCAGGTTCGAGGGGGTGAAGGATCCCAATCTGGTGGACCAGGCGCCGGGCCTCGCGGAAGAGGTCGCGCGCCTGAACGGGAGGTCGGTCCAGGCCGCGGCCATCGGTGACACCCGGTTCTGGCTGGGCCTCGACGACTTCAACGGCGAGATCTACGTCAAGGAGTACACGCTGCGCGGCGTCGGAGACCACGCCGAGCTGTGGGTGGCGAGCGACTCGGACGACGTCTCGACCGGCCTGGAGTTCCCGACCGGTGACTGCCGCAACGACGGCGTCCGCACGCTCGTCACGGACGAGCAGGTCCAGTACATGCTCGACGAGTTCGACAGCAACATGTACCCGATCGAGTCCCAGGCCTACAGCGTGGCGCCGCCCAGGAACGGTTCGGGCGCGCCGCTCGCGGAGGTCCTCGAGCTGCCCGAGGACTACTACCGGGGCAAGGGGAACCGGATCGTCGTGCTCGTCGACAACTTCCGCGACGACAACTTCTACGACACCAACAACGCGAACACGTTCTCGTACATCGCGGGGTTCTACTGGAGCCTGTACGACTACTACTTCAACCGGCTCGTCATGAACATCGACGGCTGGGACTGGCTCCACCGGACGGGCGACGCTCCGCCGAACGAGCCGAGCACCGACCCGTGCACGCACGCCCCGTCGCGGCCGAACCTGTACGAGGGGGTCTTCGCGCACGAGTACCAGCACCTGCTCGAGAACTACTCCGACTGGAACGAGCCCTCGTGGGTGAACGAGGGCCTGTCGATGTACGCGGAGCCGCTCACCGGCTACGGCGACTGGCTGCTCGGCGTGGGGAAGGTCGGGTTCGAGAGCAGCATTCAGTGCTTCCTCGGGAACATCTCGAGACGGACGGAGGCCAACCCCTTCCCGTTCCCGGGCGGACCGGAGAACTCGCTCACGCTCTGGGGTGACCAGACCGACGACGAGTCGGAGATCCTCTGCGACTACGGCGCGGTCGGGGTGTTCATGGGCTATCTCGCGCAGCGGTACGGCGAGGACCTCCTCTCGAAGCTCCACGCGAACAAGAAGAACGGGCTCGACGGGCTCCAGAACCTGCTCGACCGGTTCGCCGGCGGCGTGAGCGCCCTCGATGTGATCGACCGCTGGGCGGCCATGGTGGCCGTCGACGGCGCGCTCGACGACGGCGCCGACCTCGTCGGGGCGAAGGACGCCCGGTACACGCTCGACCTGATCCACGGCTCGGTCTACTGGGGGAACGACCAGACCTACTCGAGCCCGGGAGCGCCGCCGAACGGCTCCGACTACGTGCGACTCATGGAGACCGACGGGGACGTCGTGCCCCTCGAGGACGTCGAGCGCATCTGGTTCAACGGCGCCGACGAGCTGCCCTCGCTCCCCGTCGAGTGGACCGTGGATGCGACGACGGGAAGTCCGGCACCGGCGCTGTACTCGGGTGCCGGGGACAACCTCGACCGCGCCATCGTGCAGGAGGTTGCGGTCGTGGACGGTGTGCTGACGTTCGACGCTCAGTGGATCACCGAGCCTGGCTACGACTACGCGTACGTTCAGGTCTCGACCGACGGCGGCGAGACCTACCAGAGCGTGTCGTGCGACGACTCGATCTCGGCGCCGCTCGGCCCCGGGTTCGAGGGCGACTCCGGCGGCTTCGTCGCGGAGTCGTGCGACCTGTCGGCGTACGCGGGCCAGACGGTGCTCCTGTCGTTCCGGTACGTCACCGACCCCGGCGTGACCGAGCCCGGGTTCTGGGTCGACGATGTCGTGCTCGACGCGACCACGCTCTCCGACGGCTCCACCCTCGATGGCTGGTCCTCGCCGACCCAGATCAACCCGGTCGACGTCGAGGGATTCACGGTCCAGCTCGTGGCCTTCAACGGCAAGGGGGTCGTCCACCTCGCGAAGCTGACGCTGAACGACGAGTTCGAGGGCTTCCTTGGCGCGGACAGGATCCACGACCTCCTGGGCGCGCAGGCCAGCAAGGTCGTGGCGATCGTGACCTACCACGACTCGTCGGAGACGGTGACCCAGTACGCGCCGTACGCGCTCAGGGTGAACACGATCCTGCAGCCGGGCGGCTCGTAGGCGCTCGCGCCACGAGGTGCGGGGAAGGGGCGGCTCCGGCCGCCCCTTCGCCATCCCGGAGGCTCAGCGGGTCGCGAGGGCGCGGAGGGCGGCGAAGGACTCGGGGCGGCACAGCGAGGTGCCGAGGCGGATCGGGTCGTAGCGGTCGCCGTGGCAGTCCGAGCCGCCGGTCGGGATGAGGTCCAGGCGATCGGCGAGCTTGCCGTAGCGCGCGCGCTTGTCCTCGTCGTGGTCGGTGTGGTCGACCTCGAGGCCCTGCATGCCGGCGGCGGCCATGCGCTCGATGAGCTCCTCGGGCACCGAGGTCTGGTCGCCCCACATCCCCGGGTGCGCGAGCACGCAGATCCCGCCCGCATCGAGGATGACCTTGACCGCGTCCACCGGGTCGAGCGCGTGCTTGCCCACGTGCGCCGGCTTGCCGTCGGCGATGTAGAGGTCGAAGGCCTCGCGCTCGGTGTCCACGATGCCGGCCTCGACCATCGCCTGGGCGACGTGCGGCCGCACGATGCTGCCGCCGCCCGCGATCTCGGCCACGCGCTCGAAGCGGATCGGGAAGCCGAGCGCCTGGAGCTTGCCGACCATCAGCTCGCCGCGCCGGAAGCGGTCGTCCCGCAGGCGCTGGAGCTCGGCCTGGAACTCGGCGTTCGCGACGTCCATGAAGTAGCACAGGACGTGGATCGAGGTCTTCTCGTACTCGGCCGAGAACTCGACACCGGGCACGACCTCGACCCCGAGCTCGACCCCGGCCGCGAGGATCTCCTCGAGTCCCTCGGTCGTGTCGTGGTCGGTGAGCGCGATGACCTCCAGGTCGCGCTCGGCCGCGCGCCGCACGATCTCGGCCGGCTCGAAGGTGCCGTCCGAGCGGTTCGAGTGCGTGTGCAGGTCGATCCCGGGCATGCCCGGATGCTCCCAGACGACCTGCAGCCGCGTCATGCCGCGTGCCCAGCGAGCAGGGGGTTCCGCCTTTGGGCGTAGGCCGTTCGGTCCTTTGTCGGTCCCCCGGGCTAGCACGGTCGACGTAGGGAGGTGTATACCGCTCACAGGGCCGCTGCGCCAGCCAGCGGTGTGGAGCCGGGGGGCAAACCCCCAAGGAGGGTGGCATGCACAGACGGGCACGTTTCGTCGCGGCAATGGGTGCCATGGTGCTCGTCGCCGGGATCATGGCGAGCGGCGCGGGCGCTGACACGCTCGGGCCCGAGGGATTCGAGGGGTTCGCCCTCGGCAACCCGAACGGTCAGTTCGGGTGGACGAAGACTGGAGGGTACGACGTCGAGGTCGTTTCCAACACCTATGGGTACGCGAGTTTCGGGGGCCAGAGCCTTCGAATCTCCAACGCCCTCACCAGCGGTAGCTTCGGTGACCACACGTTCTCTGCGTCACTGACGGATGACGCCGGCGAGTCAACGGCGGACAGCAACGGATTGTCCGGCGGCGCTCGGCAACCTCACTTCGAGGCGCAGTGGGACTTCGCCTCGACCGTGCCAGGCTCCGAGCAGGCTGGTCTTTCGGTCGTGGCGAGCCCCGACCGGGGCGACGGTGCCCGCATGAGCTGGATCCAGATGGCGGACACGTCCACCGGACTAAAAGTGAACTTCTTTGACTACCGCGACAAGCACGTCGTCGGCACAACCCCCAACCTGTTTGCCACCGGGTGCGACAACGCGGGGGCTAGCAACCCTGCCTCGGGCGACGGTTTCTTCTCGACCACTATCGCCAGCGGACTCGACCGTGGGGTCGTCCACACGATCAAGGTGACGATGGACTTCCTCGAGGGCCCGCGAAACGACGCCGTGCGCGTGTGGGTCGATGGCGCGCTGGTTCACACCGACACGTCGTGGGAAGATTACTTCCGCTACTGCGAGGCCACCGACACGTCGCGCACAGTGGACTCGATCCTGTTCCGTACGGGCGGCGTGGCCGTCCCCGCCAACCTCGGCAACGGATTCCTGATCGACAACTTCTCGCTCAGCTCGGGCCCGATCCCACCGACCGACTCCGACGGCGAGTGGACCCTCTCCCCGGAGCAATCGGTATCGTCCACGACTACCACCACCACGGAGACGCTGTACCAAGCCAGGGTCCGGCCGCCGATCAACGCCGATGGCTCGAGCAACTTCCCGAAGCGCCGCGGCGTGATCCCGGTGCAGTTCAACCTGGAATCGGCGACCCGCACCCTGGTCGAGACCACGACGACCGTCGGACCTGTCGTGTTCCAGTCGATCTGGTCCGACAACCCAGGCAACACGGCCAACGACTACTCGTTCCTGCGGTTCGTGCCCAACACGCCGATGCTGTTCGCCGACCTGAACGAACTGGTCGCTGACTATTCGTTCACGCAGGGGAACTGCGGAGGGGGAACTCTAGCGTGGTACATCCGCGTTGATGTCGGCAACGACGGGAACACCTCCAACGACAAGAGCGTCTTCCTTTACTTTGGAGACGTCCCGAGCTTCACCGACTGCGCAGGAGCGGCTTCAAACAGCGGACAGAACCTCATCGGTTCTTCCGACGCTCGCTTCGACCTGTCGCAAGTGGGAGGTCCGTGGTACGGCACCTACGCCGACGCCCTGGCAATCATGGGCGGGACCAACGTCCTGCGTGCAAGCCTCGTGCTGGATGGCGGTTGGGCCAATGGCGACCAGGTGGTCGACCTGACTGGGGCATCGGCCGACGGCAACTCGTGGGAGCCACTGCCGGAAGGCGAGACCACGACGGTTGACTCCGACACGACCACGCCCTTCGCGGGCACCTGCGACCTGCCACAGGCCGAGCTCCGCTGGTCGAAGAACGACCCGGTCCCGTCTGGGGCGGTCAACGAGGCCCAGAGCATCCAGCCGGGCGACAGCGGGGATTACTACCGGATCGTGGACTGCAAGTACATCTACAACCTCGATGTCAGCAGCCTCGATCCGGACCTGTCCACCCGCGCCGGTACCTACCGAGTGTGGGTGCACCTCGGCGGGCAGAACATCCCCGATCCAGCCAAGTTCGACCTTCGGGGCTGATCGGTCCTAGGCGCACAGAAGGCCGGGCCCATCGGGCCCGGCCTTCCCGCTGGATGGATCAGTCCGCCGATCGTGGCAGCGCCATTTGCAATCCTGCCGGCAGATCGAGATGCCAGCTCCAGGAAGACGCGGCAGGATGCGCCGTGCGGGCAATCCGCTCGCGTCTACGCTGTCCGCGTGACCGAGCGTCTCGACCTCGTGATCGTGGGCGGCGGCATCGTCGGGCTCGCCACCGCATACCGCCTGCTCGAGGCTCGCCCCGGCCTCCGCCTCGCCATCCTTGAGAAGGAGCCAGCCCTCGCCGAGCATCAGACCGGGCGGAACTCCGGGGTCATCCACGCCGGCCTCTACTACGCCCCCGGCTCGCTGAAAGCGCGCCTGTGCCGCGAGGGCAAGGACGCGCTCGAGCGGTTCTGCGAGGAGCACGCCGTCCCGTTCGAGCGGTGCGGCAAGCTCGTCGTCGCGGTCGACGAGACCGAGCTCCCCCGCCTGGCCGAGCTCAAGGCCCGCGGCCAAGCGAACGGGCTCCGCGGCCTCGAGGAGGTCGGCCCCGAGCGCATCGCCGAGATCGAGCCGCACGCGGCCGGCGTCCGAGCCCTCCACGTGCCCGAGACCGGCATCGTGGACTTCCGGCAGGTTGCCCTCGCCCTCGCCGACGAGGTCCGGGCGCGGGGCGGGCAGATCCTGCTCGGTCACCGGGTCACCGGTATCCGGCGTTTCGGCGACGAGCTCGTCGTGGAGACCACCCGGGGCCCGGTGCTCGCCTGGAACCTCATCACGTGCGCCGGGCTGCAGTCCGATCGCGTCGCGCGGATGTCCGGCGCGCCCGAGCTCATGCGGGTCGTCCCATTCCGGGGTGACTACTGCGCGCTGCGGCCGAGCGCGCGCGGCCTGGTCCGAGGGCTCATCTACCCGGTGCCCGACCCCGCGTTCCCGTTCCTCGGCGTGCACTTCACGCGCCGCATCGACGGCGAGGTGTGGGCGGGGCCGAACGCCGTGCTCGCGTTCGCGCGCGAGCGGTACGGGCGGTTCGACCTCAGCTCACGCGACCTGGCCGCCACCCTGGCGTTCCCCGGCTTCCGGCGGCTCGCCCGCCGCTACTGGCGCACCGGCCTGGCCGAGATGCGCCGCGACTGGTCCAAGACGGCCTTCGTGCAGGCGTGCCGGCGCCTGGTCCCCGAGCTCGAGCCGGACGACGTCGAGTGGGGGCCGAGCGGCATCCGCGCGCAGACGGTGCTCGCGAGCGGCGAGCTGGCCGACGACTTCTCGGTCCAGGCCTCCGAGCGCATCCTGCACGTCCGCAACGCGCCCTCCCCGGCCGCCACAGCGAGCCTCGCGATCGGGCGGGTCCTTGCCGAGCGCGCGATCGAACGTTTCGACCTGGGCTGAGCCCTACACCTGCGATGCCGGGACCGCGTTCGGCGTCGCGTCCTGGCTCGCCGTGACCCGGAAGAACCCGTCGACGAACGCCACCGTCTGCCGCGAGTACACCGGGGGGCAGCACGCGGGCTCGTCCCCGGGATACCTGGCCGCGTAGAGGTCGAAGCCCACGCCGGAGAACACGAGCGAGCCGCGGTCGGCCGCGTCGGGGTGGGCGACCACCTCCGGGACGCCGACGTCCGAGTACGACACGACGTCGACCGAGAGCGCCTGCGCGTCGCCCTGGCCGTGGAAACCGACGACGAGCTCGGGCACGCCGTCGGCCGTGAGATCCCGCGCGACGACGTTCACGTCCGACCACCGCTCGGCGGTGGGGTCCTCCGCGCGGAGCCACTCGACCCACCCGCTCTCGTCCGTCACGAACGTGAACACGCGAACGGTGAAGGCGCGGGCGGGCGTCGTCGTCGGCGAGGACTCGACGACCCACACCACGCGGTTCCCCGCGACGGGCACCTCGCCGCACTCGCCGAGGACCCCCGCCGTGATGAGCGAGGCGCACGCCGCGTTCGGCGCAGCCGCGACGACCGCGCGGGTGCCCTCGGTCAGCACGCGCCCGTCCGTGCCGATCGCCGGAAGCTGGCCCGGGGAGGGGGTCGTGACCGGCGGCGGGAGGGTCGAGACGACGGTCGTCGGGCTCGGCGCGGTGGTCGGCGTGGCCGAGGGCGCCGCGCGCTCCTCGTCCCCGCTCGAACGGCCGATCGCGTAGCCGGTCAGCGCCCCGGCGGCGAAGACGGCCGCGACGAACGCGGCGAGGAGCGCGGTGCGGGCGTTCGGGCTCATGCGCGGCGACGGTACGACCCGCCACCCCCTCGGGCAAGGACCTTCCCGCCGCCCTCAGCCCGGCGGGGCGCTCCGGGCCCCCGGCTGGCCCGAGAGCACGACCCAGATGCCCGTCAGGATCACGAGGCCACCGGCCACCGCGGCCCAGGGCGGCACCTCCTGGAAGAACAGGAGCGCGAGGATCGATGCGACCACGGGCTCCCCCGTCACCGCGATCGCGACCGTGCCCGCCTCGAGGTGGCCGAGCAGGTAGTTGAAGACGGTGTGCCCGCCGATCTGCGGGCCGAGCGTCATCGCGACCAGGATCGCCCACACGCGCGGCTCGAACCCGAAGAACGGCGAGCCGGAGGCCGCAACGACCACGGCCAGGATCACGGCCGTGGTCGAGTAGGCGACGCCGACGTACGTCGTGAGCGAGATCTTCCGCCGCAGGCGCCGGCCGGCGAGGAAGTACCCGGCCGCCGCGACGGCCCCAGCGAGCGCGAGCAGATCCCCGAGCGCCGCCCGGGTCGAGACCCCGAAGTCCCCGCCCGAGATCGCGACCGCCCCGACGAGCGCGAGCCCGATCCCCACTGCGGTGCGCCGCCTCACCGTCTCGCCGAGCGCCCGTCCGATCAGCGCGACCCACACGGGCTGTGTAGTGACGAGCACCGTGCTCGCCGCGACCGTCGTGTACGAGAGCGAGGGGATCCACAGCGCGAAGTGCAGCGCGAGCAGCGCGCCCGCCAGGGTCGCGGTGGCCCAGTCGGCGCGCGAGAGGGTCCGGAGCTCGTCGCGACGGCGCACGAGGGCGATGGGCAGCAGGATCGCCGCCGCCATCGCGTTCCGCCAGAACGCCACGGACATGGCGGGCGCCTCGGCCCAGCGGATCAGGATCGAGGAGAACGCGACCGAGATGACGCCGAGCGCGAGCAGCGCGAGGAGCCGTGCGGGGAGCGGTGCGACCACCGGCGCCGGTTACCCGCCGCGAGCGGCCGCGCGACCGGCCCCCATCTCTCGGGACAGGCTGCGCCCGACCTGCTTCACGGCGGCGACGAGCTGCTCGTCCGGCCCGTCGGGCATGAGCCGCTCCACCGGCCCGGCGATGCCGATCGCTCCGATGGGTGCGCCACGATGGTCGAAGATCGGCGCGGCGATCTCGGCCTCGCCGACGATGCCCTCCTGGTCCTCGATCGCGTAACCGGCGTCGACGACGCGCTCGAGCGAGGCCTTCAGCGTCGCGGGATCGGTGATCGTGCTGCCGGTCAGCCTCGGGAGCTCGCCCGAGACGAGCGCCGCCCGGCGATCGGGCTCGAGGTAGGCCGCGATCGCCTTGCCGAGCGCGCTCGCGTTCCACGGGATCGACGCCCCGACCTCGAGGATCTGGACCGAGTCGTCGGGACGGAAGACGTGGTGCACGATGAGGATGCTCGAGCCGTTCAGCACCCCGACCCGCACCGCCTCGGTCACGCGCCCGGCGAGCGAGTCCGCCCACAGCAGCGAGCGCGAGCGCAGCTCGTGGTTGTCTAAGAACGCGTTCCCGAGCTGCAGCATCGCGGGGCCGAGCCGGTACTTCCCGGTCTCCGGGTCCTGCTCGACGAAGTCCTGCCGGTCGAGCGTGCGCAGCAGCCCATGCACCGTCCCCTTCGCGATACCGAGCCGCTCGGAGAGCTCCGTGACGCCGAGCCGCGACGCGCCCGAACCGAGCTCACGCAGGATCCGCGCGGCCCGCTCCACGGATTGGATGATCCCCCGCTCCGCCGTCACCCCGTCACCTGGCCGGCCGCCCCATCGGGGCCAGCCTAGACCCTCGCCCCCGCCGGTGTGCGAAGGACGGGATGGACACCCCAGCATCCGTCACGAGGACCGGGCGAAGGCCCCGGCGCCGCGGAGGCTCAGGCGGCGACGCCGCGCGCGGCCCGCGCGAGCGCGGAGAACAGCATCGCGGTGGACGTCGCCCCGGGGTCCTGGTGCCCGACACTCCGCGGCCCGAGGTACGAGGCGCGACCCTTCCGCGCCTGCATCGGGATGGTTTCGCGTGCGCCCTCCTCGGCCGCCACCGCGGCGCGGGCGCTCGCGTCGGCGATCGAGCCGCCGCTCCGCAGCTCGCGCTCGAACGCCGAGACCGCGGGGAGCCACGCGTCGACGATCGTCTTGTCGCCCTCGACCGCGGCGCCGAGCCGCTGGATGCCCTCGAGCGCGGCGCGGAGCGCCGACAGGAGGGCCTCGCCGTCGAAGGTGTCGGCGTCGCCGAGCGCCGCAGCGGCGGCCCGGAACGCGGTCCCGTACAACGGGCCCGCCGCGCCGCCGACCTTGAACACGATCGCGTTGCCGACGGCCTCCAGGAGACCCCCGGGCACCGGTTCGCCCTGGCCGTCGGGTGCCCCGAGCGCAGCGAGCGCGGCGGTGAAACCGCGGTCCATGTTGGTGCCGTGATCGGCGTCGCCGATCGCCGCGTCGAGCTGCGTGAGGTAGTCGCGATGGGCCGAGACGTCCTCTGCCGCGGCCCGTATCCACGACTGGATGAATACGGAGTCCAGGAGCCCTGCCCCCTCGTCCGTTCCGGCCCCGCCGCGACGCAGCGTCGAACCGCTCATCGACGCCCACACTCGTGGGCCGGCAGCCAACTGTCAACCGGTGCGGCGCAAGCTACCCGGTCTGTTCGATGATGCCGAACAGCCCTCGGACATGCTGCCCGGGTTTCGGGGGACCTTCGGATTTGACACGCCTATGGGAACACGGTTGTCTTACCCTCGGGTGCCCGACCGGGCACCAACGAGGGGGTGGTTGGTCACCATGTTCCTGGGCGAGGTGGTTGGCACTGCCGTCCTGATCCTGCTCGGCGACGGCGTCGTGGCCGGTGTCCTTCTGAGCAAGTCGAAGGCGCAGAATTCCGGCTGGATCGTCATCACCTGGGCGTGGGGTCTGGCCGTCTTCATGGGGGTGCTCACGAGCATCGCCGTGACGGACGGCGTCGCGCACCTGAACCCGGCCGTCACCATCGGCCTGGCGGTCACCGACGGCGGCCCCGATTGGGGCGACGTCCCGCAGTTGATCATGGGTCAGTTCATCGGTGCGTTCATCGGCGCGACGCTCGTGTGGCTCGCGTACATGGCGCACTGGCCCGAGACCGAGGACCCGGGCCTCAAGCTCGCGGTCTTCTCGACGGGCCCCGCGATCCGCAACCCCGCCGCGAACCTGATCACCGAGATCATCGGCACGTTCATGCTGGTGTTCGGCATCTTGGCGCTCGCGGGCGCAGCGGAGATCGGCCCGCTGGCTGTCGCACTCCTCGTGGTCGTGATCGGCATGTCGCTCGGTGGCCCCACCGGCTACGCCATCAACCCGGCTCGAGACCTCGGTCCGCGCATCATGCACTTCGTCCTGCCGATCGCAGGCAAGGGCGACTCGGACTGGGGGTACAGCTGGATCCCGGTGGTCGGACCGATCATCGGCGGTGTGATCGGCGGCTTGGCCGGCAACGCGCTCTTCTTCCAGTAGGTCGAGTCACGGAGGCAGGGGCTCCGGACGGAAGCTCGCAGAAGTTCGGAGGTGAGGGCAGACACATGAAGAAGCTCATCAACAAGGCGGACGATGTCGTCCGGGAGGAGCTGCAGGGCATCGAGGCAGCCCACCCCGACCTCGTGAAGGTGCGGTTCGACCCGCACGTCGTCGTTCGCGCCGACGCCCCAGTCCAGGGGAAGGTCGGGCTCATCTCCGGCGGCGGATCGGGTCACGAGCCCATGCACGGCGGCTTCGTCGGCATGGGCATGCTCGACGCGGCCTGTCCGGGCGAGGTGTTCACCTCCCCGACGCCGGACCAGATGGCCGAGGCGACGAAGGCCGTGAACGGCGGCGCCGGCGTCGTCCACATCGTCAAGAACTACACGGGCGACGTCATGAACTTCGACATGGCGGCGGAGATCGCCAAGGCCGAGGGCATCGAGGTCGAGTCCGTGCTGGTGGACGACGACGTGGCCGTGCAGGACAGCCTCTGGACGGCCGGTAGGCGGGGCGTCGGCACGACGGTGCTGATGGAGAAGATCGCCGGCGCGGCGGCCGAGGAGCGCCGTCCGCTGGCTGAGGTGACCGCGGTCGCCCGGAAGGTGAACGAGCTGGGTCGCTCGATGGGCATGGCGCTCACCTCCTGCACCGTCCCCGCCGCGGGCAAGCCCACGTTCGAGCTCGGCGACGACGAGATGGAGATCGGGGTCGGCATCCACGGCGAACCGGGCCGTGAGCGGAGGAAGATGAAGCCCGTCTCCGAGATCGTCGAGATGATGGCCACGGCCGTCGTCGACGACATCCCCTACGCATCCGGCGACAAGGTGCTCGCCTTCGTGAACGGGATGGGCGGCACACCGCTGATCGAGCTCTACATCGTCTTCAACGAGGTGAACAAGTTCCTCAAGGGACGCGGGATCGAGATCTCGCGCAACCTGATCGGCAACTACATCACCTCGCTCGAGATGCAGGGCTTCTCGATCACGCTCCTCAAGCTGGATGACGACCTCACCAAGCTCTGGGACGCGCCGGTGAAGACCGCCGGCATGCGCTGGGGGGTCTGACCGACTGACGAGTGCGATCCCACCCCCGCGGCCTCGCCGCGGGGGTGGGTTCCCTCGACGAGGAGGTGGAGATTGAGCGTGTCCTTCGAGGACGCGGTCCGCTGGGTGCGGGTATTCGCCGACGTCATCGCGGAGAACAAGGAGTACCTCACCCAGCTCGACTCGGCGATCGGGGACGCGGACCACGGCATCAACATGAACCGTGGCATGCAGGCAGTCGCCGCCAAGCTCGACGACATCCCGAACGGTGACATCGGCGTCATGCTGAAGGCCGTCGGGATGACGCTCGTGTCCACGGTCGGCGGCGCCGGAGGCCCCCTGTACGGAACCTTGTTCCTCCAGCTCGGCACGGCGACCGTAGGGAAAGCCGAGCTCGAGCCGCCGGACTGGGCCTCGGCCCTCGAGGCCGCCGTACAGGGCGTGCAGATGCGCGGCAAGGCCGAACCCGGTGACAAGACGATGGTCGACGCGCTCATCCCCGCCCGCGATGCGTTCCGGCAGGCGGTGGAGGAAGGTGCGTCGTTCGAGGACTCGCTGCGGCGATCGGCCGCGGCGGCGGAAGAGGGCATGAAAGCGACGATCCCGTGGGTGGCTCGGAAGGGTCGGGCGAGCTACCTCGGCGAACGCAGCGCCGGACACCAGGACCCGGGCGCGACGTCTTCGTTCTTGCTGGTGAAGACGGCGGCCGAGACCTGGGGTGGCGGATGAGCACCCCCGACCGGAGAAGGAGGATCGATGGCTGATTACGTAGGCGCCCTGGACCAGGGCACCACCAGCACCCGGTTCATGATCTTCGACCACGCAGGCAAGGTGGTCGGGATCGACCAGAAGGAGCACGAGCAGATCTACCCCAAGCCGGGTTGGGTGGAGCACGACGCGAACGAGATCTGGACGCGTTGCCAGGAGGTCATCAAGGGGGCGCTGGCCAACACGGGGCTGAAGGCGAGCGACATCGCCGCCGTCGGCGTCACGAACCAGCGCGAGACCACCGTGGTGTGGGAGAAGGCCACCGGCAAGCCCGTCCACAACGCGATCGTGTGGCAGGACACCCGAACCGACCAGATCTGCAACGAGTTCGCCAAGGACGGGGGCCAGGACCGGCTTCGCCCGAAGACCG
>CAYUSA010000024.1:0-45108 GCA_964447335.1 uncultured Actinomycetes bacterium | reverse complement strand
ATCGAGCGCGAGCACCTGCTCGAGGCCGCGCGCCGCACCGGCGAGATCGTCATGCGTCGGTTCGAGCAGATGAAGGAGCGCTACGCCATCGTCGGCGAGGCTCGCGGCCGAGGCGCGATGTGCGCCCTCGAGCTCGTGGCGGACCGCGCGACGAAGGAGCCCCTCGCGGCCGACAAGATGGGCGCGATCGCGCGCGGCGCGCTCGAGCGCGGCGTGGTGGTGCTCACCGCCGGCACGTACGGCAACGTGGTCCGGCTCCTGCCGCCGATCAACATCGACGAGGCGCTGCTCGAGGACGGGCTGAACGTGCTCGACGAGGCGATCGGCGTGGTCGCCGGGTAGCGCTCGGCACGGTCGCCGGCCCTGGACCGGGCGCCGCTGCTACCGTCGGGGCGCCTTGACCGACGCCGACCGTCCGCCGACGAGCACGACGAGGCCGTCGCTGCTGCGCCGGATCGCCGCCGACGTCACGCCGCTGCGCGCCTCGCACGACTTCCGCGTGATCTGGAGCGGGCTCCTCGTGAGCGAGCTCGGGTACCAGTTCACGCTCGTCGCGACCTACTACCAGGTCACGAAGCTCACGGGTTCGGCGGCGGCGGTCGGGATGATCGGGCTCGTCGGGTTCGCCGCACTCGTGATCGGCACGCTCGTCGGCGGCTCGATCCTCGACGCGTTCGACCGGCGCACGCTCCTCGTGTGGTCGCAGTTCGGGTACATCGCGGCTTCGTCGCTGCTGCTCGCGGGCGCGCTCCTCGGCCACCCGCCGGTCGGCTTGGTCTACGCAGGGGTCGCGATCATCGCGATGGTCTCGGCGGTGGAGGGACCGACGCGCTCGGCGATGACCCCGCGGCTCGTCGGGCGCGAGCTCGTGCCCTCGGCACTCGCGCTGAACCAGGTCATCTGGAACGGGACCGGGCTGATCGGACCCGCGCTCGCCGGCATCGTGATCGCGAAGGCGAACCTGTCGTGGGCGTACGGCATCGACCTCGTGACGTACGGCGCGATGCTCGCGGCGGCGCTCTCCATCCGGCCGATGCCGCCCGAGCGCGCCGAGGGCGCCCCGAGCGGGTGGGCGGCCGTGAAGGAGGGCTTCGGCTACCTGCGAGGTCGCAAGGTGCTTCAGTCGACGTTCGCGATCGATATCGTCGCGATGGTCTTCGGCATGCCCCGCGCGCTCTTCACGATCATCGCGGTGACGACGTTCGGCGGCGGCCCCGAGATCGTCGGCCTGTTGTTCGCGGCGCCGGCCGTCGGCGCGCTCCTCGGCGCGGCCACGACGGGGTGGGTGAGGCACGTGACCCGGCAGGGGCTCGCCGTGGTCTGGGCCGTGGCGCTGTGGGGCGTCGGCATCGCGGCGTTCGGGCTCGTCGGCGACCGGCTATGGCTCGCGCTCGGCTTCCTGGCGGTCGCGGGGGCGGCCGACGTGATCTCGGCCGTGTTCCGGAGCACGATCCTGCAGCTCACGGTCCCCGACGCCCTGCGCGGGCGGCTCTCGGGCATCCGCATCCTGGTGGTGACCGGCGGGCCGAGGCTCGGCGACCTCGAGGCCGGGCTCGTGGCCGCGGCGTTCTCGCCCACGGTGTCCGTCGTCTCGGGCGGCCTCTTGTGCGTCGCCGGTGCCGCGCTCGTCGCGTGGCGCGTGCCGGTGTTCCGGCGGTACCGCGCCGGCGACCCGGCCTGACTATGCTCGGCTGATGGCGGAGCGCGTGACCCTGATCGAGCTTCGCGTCCTCGAGGGACCGAACCTGTACTTCCCGCGACCGGCGGTCAAGCTCACCCTCGCCGTCCCGGGCTGGCTCGAGCTCACCGAGGAGCGCTTCGCGCGGCTTACCGCGGCCGCGGGCGCGAACGGCGGGCGACCGGGGCGACCGGGTTCGGAGCAACGTCGCCGAGCCGTCGCGCGGCTCGCTTCGAACCTCACGCGGCGCCTCGCGAGCGCGGCGGATGTTCGCCTCGCGGTCCGGGCGCGCCCCGGCCCCGAGCCCGACCGCATCGTGGTCGCGTACCCCTGGCGACGGCGGGGCGCGGCCGAGGCGCTCGGCCGCGAGATCGTGTCGATGCTCGGGACGCTGCTCGACGCGCGCCGATCGCCCGAGCGGGCCCTCTCGACGGCCGCGGCGCGACTCGAGGCCGCCGAGCCGGGCGAGGAACCGACCGTGCCCGATCCGGCGGTCCTCGTGATCCAGGTCACCGGGACGAACGGCAAGACGACGACGGTGCGCCTCCTCGCGCACCTCGTGCGAGCCGCCGGGAAGCGCGTCGCCTACTCCTCGACCGACGGCGTGTACCGCGACGAGGACGTGCTCGTCGAGGCCGGCGACTACTCGGGCTTCGGGGGCGCCGCGCGAGCCCTCGCGCAGGAACCGGACGTCGCGGTGCTCGAGACCGCGCGCGGGGGCATCCTGCTCCGCGGGATCGGCGTCCTGCACAACGACGTCGCGGTCGTCACCAACGTGTCCGAGGACCACCTCGGCCTGCACGGCATCGACACGATCGACCAGCTCGCCGAGGTGAAGGCGAGCGTCACCCGGATCACGCGGCCGGACGGCTGGACGGTGCTGAACGCCGACGACCCGCGGGTCCTCGCGATGCGCCGGGGCGCGACCGGCCGGCCCTGGCTCTGCTCGACCGACCCCGACCACCCCGCGCTCCGCGAGGTCCTCGCCGAGGGCGGCCGCGCGACGACCGTGCTCGACGGCTGGCTCACGGTGCTCGATGGCTCGCAGACGCGCCCGCTCGTGCGGCTGGAGGACGTGCCGGTCACCATCGCGGGCGTCTCGACGCCGAACGTGCGGAACGCGCTCGGGGCGGCCTCGGCCGCGCTCGCGATCGGCCTGCCCGAGCGCGCGGTGGTGCGCGGGCTGCGGACCTTCGTGCTCGACCCCGAGCGGAACCCGGGCCGGGCGAACCTGTTCGAGCTCGACGGCCGGATCGTCGTGATCGACTACGCCCACAACGAGGCCGGCATGGATGGACTCATCGAGCTCTGCGGCGGCCTGCGGCGCAAGGCTCGCGAGGTGTGGCTGGCGATCTGCGTCGCCGGCGATCGCACGGACGAGATCCTCCACGCCTTCGCGTATCGGGCCGCTCGAGGCGCCGACCACCTCGCGATCGCCGAGCTCATCGCCTATCTGCGCGGTCGCGAACGGGCGGACGTGGTGGCGCGCCTGCGCGCGGGCGCGCTCGACGGCGGCGCCGAGGAGCTCGACGTCTTCCCCGAGGAGCTCGCAGCGCTCCAGCACATGCTGCGGCACGCACGTCGAGGCGACGTCGTCGCGGTCACCGCCCTCGGCATGCGCCCGGCGATCTTCGGCTGGCTCGACGCGACGGGCGCCACGCGCCTCACGCCTGCGAGGGTGAAGCGCCTCGTGCGCTCGGCCCGCGCGTCGAGGCCCTAGCGCCTACCGACGGGTGGCGCACGTCATGCAGAGGACGGCCCAGGGGATCGCCTCGAGGCGCTCGGGGGCGATCGGCTCGCCGCAGGAGTCGCACACGCCGTAGGTGCCCTCGTCGAGCTTGGCGAGCGCGCGCTCGACGCCCCGGAGCTTGGCGTCGAGCTTCTTCGCGGCGTCGACCTGCGTGATGCGCTCGACGGCCTGAGCGGTTCCGTCGCCGACGCGCTTGCCGAAGGAGACCGCGGCCATCGGGTCCCGCGGGGCGGCGGTGAGCTCGGCCAGCTCGGCGACCATCGCGTCGCGCGTGCGCTCGAGCACGGAGTGGACGTCCTCGCTCATCGAGCTCACACGTCGAGGAGGTCGGGGTCGCCGCCCGCCTCTACGACCTTGCCGTTGCCCTCGGGCGCGAAGACCGACGGCGAGGCGAGCGAGCGGCGGGCCTCGAGCTCCTTGAAGACCTCGGTGGCGTGGTCGACGCAGAGCACCACGAGGTCGCCCGGCCGCGAGCGGTCCAGCGCCTTGCGCGCGGCCTCCATCTCGTCCAGCACGACCTCGACGTGCCCGGCTCGAGCGCCGCCCGCCATCGCCTCGCGGACGCCCTCCAGGATCAGGCCGGCCGTCTCGCCGCGCTCGCGGCCCCGGGCCGAGCGGTCCTCGCGCACGATGACGTCGTCGAAGTACCGACCGGCGACGCGGCCGAGCTGGCGCATGTCCTCATCGCGCCGGTCACCCGCCGTCGCAACGACGGCCACCCGCAGGTTCGCCGTCCACGAGGGCTCGCCGGGCCGGCCCAGGACCGGCGCGTCCGAGGTCAGGCGCTCGACGAAGTCGCCGAGCATCTGCAGCCCGGCCGCGTTGTGCGCGTAGTCGATGAGCACCGTCACGCCGTCGAGCTCGAACACGTTCAGCCGCCCGGGCGCCTGGTAGATCGAGGTGGTGAACGAGCGGAGGCCTTGGCGGATGTCGTGCAGGTGCGCTCCGGCGGCGTGGGCGGCGGCCGCGGCGGCCATCGCGTTCTGGACCATCATGCGCGCCCGGCCCTCGAAGGTCGCCGGCAGCGTGTGGACCCACGCGATCGGCATCGTGCGCCGGCCCTCGCGGATCACCATCATCTCGCCGCGCTCGCTCTTCTCGAGCACGACCGCCTTGCGCCCGCGCCGGACCCACCGGTCGACCACGGCGTTGCCCGGGTTCATCGAGAACAGGATCACGCTGCCGCTGCACGCCCGGCGCATCTCGAGCACGAGGGGGTCGTCGGCGTTCAGCACCGCGAAGCCGTTCTTCGGCACGGCCTCGACGACGACCTGCTTCACGGCCGCGAGCTGCTCGAGCGTGTCGATCCCCTTCAGGCCGAGGTGGTCGCCCGTGACGTTCAGCACGACGGCGACGTCGTTCTTGCCGTAGCCGAGGCCCTCGCGCAGGATGCCGCCGCGCGCGGTCTCGAACACCGCCAGGTCCACGCGCGGATTCTGGAGCACCATCTGCGCCGACTTCGGCCCGCTCGCGTCGGCGCGCTTCACCAGGCGCTCGTCGATGTAGATGCCGTCGGTCGTCGTGAACCCGACCGAGCGCCCCATCCCCTTGAAGATGTGCGCGATCATCCGCACGGTCGTCGTCTTGCCGTTCGAGCCCGTCACCGCGACGATCGGGATCCGCGAGGGCGTGCCGGCCGGGAACAGCAGGTCCACGACGTGCTTCGCGACGAACTGCGCCTCGCCCTCGGTCGGGTGGGTGTGCATCCGGAAGCCGGGGGCGGCGTTCACCTCGACGATCGCGCCGCCGGACTCGCGCACCGGGTGCGTGATGTCGGGCACCAGGAAGTCGATCCCCGCGACGTCGAGGCCGACGACGCGCGCGGCCTCCTCGGCGATCTCGACGTTCTCCTCGTGCGCCTCCCACGTCCGGTCGATCGAGATGCCGCCAGTCGACATGTTGCCCGTCACCGCGAGTTTCACGAACACGTCCTTCGGCGGCACGTCGTCGAGCGCATAGCCCTGCTTCTTCACCAGTACCCCGGCAGCCTCGTCGACCCAGATCTTCGTGAGGACCTTCTCGTGGCCGATGCCGCGGCGTGGGTCGTCGTTCGTGATCGCGACGAGCTCACGCACGGTGTGCACGCCGTCGCCGGTGACGCCGGCCGGCACGCGCTCGGCGACGGCGACCATCCGCCCGCCGACCACGAGCACCCGGTAGTCGTTGCCGGTCACGTAGCTCTCGACCACGACATCGCCCCGGCGCGCCTCGGCGAGGGCTCGCTTGAAGCCGGCGCGGACGTCGCGCTCGGTCCGCAGGTCCAGGCCGACGCCGCGCCCGTGGTTGCCGTCGAGCGGTTTCGTCACGACCGGGAAGCCGATGCGCTTCGCGGCGGCGACGGCCGCATCCTCCTCGCGGACGATCTCGCCGCGCGGGACCGGCAACCCCGCCGAGGCGAGCAACCGCCGCGTCATGTCCTTGTCGCCCGCGATGTCCACCGCGAGCGCCGAGGTCTTCGAGGTCATCGTCGCGCGGATCCGCTGCTGGTACTTGCCCCAGCCGAGCTGCACGAGCGAGGCCTCGTTCAGGCGGATCCACGGGATGTCGCGGCTGCTGGCCTCGTCCACGATGGCCTGCGTGCTGGGCCCGAACGCTCGGCGCTCGGCCAGCAGGATCAGGCGCTCGAGCTCGGCCAGGAAGGCGAAGTCCTTGCGGGGCTTCACCAGGTGGTTCACGAGGGTCACGGCCAGGCGCCCGGCCTCCAGGCCGACCTGCTCCTCCCAGTAGCCGTAGATCACGTTGTAGCGGCCGGGCTCGCCGGTGCTGCGCGTCTTGCCCCGGTACACGTGGGCCCCGGACTCGCGCTGGAGCTCGATCGCGATGTGCTCGGCGACGTGGCCGGCCCAGGTTCCGTCCACCAGGCGCTCGCGGAAGCCGCCGCGCTTGCCCAGCGAGCACGAGTGCTCGCCGACGCCGGGCAGCATCTCGAGGAGGCCGTCGACGAACCCCGGGATCGTGTTCGACGGCCAGTGCTCGAGCGAGCCGAGGTCCACGAGCAGCCGGATCGCCGGCTCGTAGGACCAGTAGTTCGGACCGCGGAAGACCTGGGTCTCGACGATCGTGAGGTCGGGCTTCGCCTTCGGCTTGCTCGCCGCGGGTTCTTGCTTCGCGCGCCGGCGCTCGGCCGTGGTCCGGGTCCGGCCTTGCGTCACTCCGAGGCCTCGCGCTGCTCGAGGGCCCGCGGCTCGGCGAGCAGGGTCCGGCCGCGGAGGTCGAACCAGTAGCCCGCCGGGAGCGAGTGCAGGACCGCTCCGCTCACCATGAGCGGACGATAGCCCTTCCCGCGGAACGCGTCGGTCTTGACGTGGCTGCCGTCGACGATCGTGACGGCGCCCTTGCCCATCGCCTGGAGCGTGCGGTCCGGATGCACGATCGCGCACGTGTCCTCGTCCACGCCGATGCCGAGGAGCATGGGCGACTGCGCGACGAGCGCGAGCAGCCGGCCGATCCGGCCCCGCTGCTCGAAGTGCTGGTCGATCACGACGTTCTGGATCACGCCGAGCCCCGCCGAGAGCTGGACCATCCGGTGCTTCGGCGTCGGCCCCGACTGGCCGAACGCGACCATGTGGCTCGCCATCGCGCTCGCGCCCGCGGATGTGCCCGCGAGCACGGCACCACGGTCGTGCGCGAGGAGCAGCCCGTCGGCCAGCTTCGTCCCGCCGACGACCTGCGTCAGCCGTGACTGGTTGCCGCCGGTGAGGAAGACGCCGGTGGCATCGGCGAGGAGCTTCGCCACGGCGGGGTCGTTCGCCTCCGCGCGCTCCTCGGGTCGAAGACCGGACACGCGTCCGATCCCGAGGCCGATGAGGAGCTCTCGGTAGATCTGCGTCGCCTCATCCCCGAGCGAGGACGCCGTCGAGACGACGACGACGTGCCCCTCGGCGCCGCCCGCGAACTTCGCGAACCGCGTGAGGATCGCCTTGTGCCGGAGCTTGTCCTCGGCCCCGCCGATCACCATCACGGGCCCGGCCGCGAGCGCCACCGGACGCAGGGGTTCGCTCATGCCGGGCAGTGTAGCCGCAGGTCGGAGGCGGTTCTCGCTCTCAGTGGGGCTTCACGCTGCGCTCGGCGTCGCCGGGCGCCCGGAGGATGAGCCGGTCGTGGGGCTCGATCACGTCGACGGTGCCCTCGAGGCCTTGCTCGACGAGGAGCTCGAAGCCGTCGGCGTGCACGAGCTCGTCGGTTTCGGGTCGCTCGTCGGTGAGGACGAACTCGACGCCGGCGCCCGAGCGCTGCAGGCGGACCGACGCATCGGCGTTGAGGCGCCGGGCGGCCTCGTGCGTGCGCTGGAGGATCTCGGTGGCCCAGTCGGTGAACGCGATCACGGTCGCGTCATGGTACCGGCGCGTCGCGAGGAACGCGGCCATCACCGCACCTGCCCCGCGCCCCCGAGCAGCCGGTTCCCGGCGCTCACCAACCTCAGGCCAAGCGCGAGCCGGACCGACCCGTGCGACCCCCGCCGGCGGGCGGCCCGAGGCCGGCGGACACGGCCGTCGTTCACAGCCTCGGCGCGGAACGCCGCCATGCGGTCCCTCGCGAGCTCGTTGCCCATCCACGGATGCAGCATCGCCGACCTCCCCGCCTCGTAACCTGCCTGAAATCTACATCGGTTAGCGTAACTTGTCAATGGATTTCACCGGTGTACACTTCGAGGTGCCATGATCGACATCAACGAGCACGACTCCCCCGCACCGGGCGACCTGGCGGTGCTCCAGCGCTTCCTCAACCTTCACGACCACGATGCCGAGGGCCTCACGCTCGATCCGCCGCTCGAGATGGTCCGGGCCTTCCTCGTCGAGCGCGATCTGCTCACGCCGAAAGAACGGTTCACGGAGGCGGACCGTGAGACGTGTCTCGAGCTCCGTCGGGCGCTCCGGGCGCTCATCCTCACCACCGAGGGCGAGCCGCTCTCCCCCGTCGACGCGCAGGTGATCGATCGGCTCGGCGTCGAGGCCGGACTCCACCCGCACTTCCACGCCGAGCACGAGCCGACGCTCGAGCCGCGGGGCGAGGGCGTCCCCGCGGCGTTCGGGCGGGTCGTGGCCATCGCGTTCGTCGCCGCGTTCGACGGGACGTTCGAGCACCTCAAGACCTGCGCGTCCGAGGACTGCCGCGCCGTCTTCTACGACCGCTCGAAGAACCACTCGGGCCGGTGGTGCTCGATGGAGGTCTGCGGCAACCGCGCGAAGGTTCGCGCTTGGCGCGAGCGCCAGAGGGTCACCCGGTGACGACCGCCGAGTTCCCGCTCCTCGGGGCGGGCGGCGAGCCGGTCGACCTCGTGCGGACGCTGAACTCGCACGGGTTCGTCGACCTCCCGCCGATGCACCCGGCCCCGGACTACCGCTCGCTCGAGATCACGCTACCCGCCGGCCGAGGCCGGCCGCGGACGGTGCGGATCCACGCCGGACGCGACGACCACGGCGCGTTGACCGTGCTCGGGCCGGCGGTCTCGGCCGCGGCGCTCGAGCGGTTGACCGAGGCGGTCCGGCACGTCCTTCGCCTGGACGCCAACCTCTCCCCGTTCTACGCGATGGCGGCCGAGGACCCCGACCTGTCCTGGGCGGCGACGGGCGCCGGTCGGATGGTCCAGAGCCCGACCGTCTTCGAAGACGTCGTGAAGACCGTGTGCACGACGAACTGCACGTGGTCGGCCACCGTGAGGATGGTGCACGCGATCGTCGAGCACCTCGGCGAGCGGGCGCCCGGCGCTCCGGCCGAGGGGGCGCTCGGCCGGACCTTCCCAAGCCCCGAGCGGATGGCCGAGGCCGGCGAGGCCTTCTACCGCGATGTCGCTCGCGCCGGCTACCGCGGGGCCTACCTGATCGCCCTCGCGCGCTCGGTCGCCGAGGGGCAGCTCGACCTGCAACGCCTCTCGAGCGCGACCGTCGAGGATCTCCCGGACGCCGAGATGGAACGGCAGTTGCTCGCGCTGCCCGGAGTCGGGCCCTACGCGGCAGCGCACATCATGATGACCGTCGGCCGGTACCACCGCCTGATCCTGGACTCGTGGACCCGCCCGACCTACGCGAGGATCGTCGGCCGCAAAGCGGTGAAGGACGCCGCGATCGAACGTCGGTTCCGCCGGTACGGCCCGTACGCCGGCCTCGCGTTCTGGCTGTTCGTGACCCGCGACTGGGTCGAGTGACATACTTCCCGGGGCTCCGGCCCCACGCACGACCATCCGACCAGGCGAAGGAACCGATGAGCGAACCGTTATGGCCTTCCCGCGCCGCGCTCGAAACGTGTGGGCCCTCTGGCGTGCCGAGCAGCGCACGTTCCGCCAGGGCCTGGTCGCGCTCGCCCTCAGCACGGTCGCGGGCTTCGTCGCCGGCCTGACGCTCGCCCACCTCACCGACACCCTCGACGACCTTCCCGGCCTCCTGGTCCTGATCCCGGCCGCCGTCGGGATGAAGGGCACGATCTTCGGCGCGATCGGCGCGCGCCTCGGCACCGCGAACGCGGCGGGCCTGCTCGAGCCGACCCTCGAGCGGGGCGGCGTGCTGTACCGCAACGTCTACGTCGCCGTGGTCACCACCTTCAGCTCGGCCCTGTGGCTCGCCGTGCTGTCGCGGGTCGCCTCGAGCGCGTTCGGGACGCCCTCGCTCTCGATCTGGGAGCTCGCGACGATCGCCGTGGTCGGCGGCGCGCTCGGCTCGGTGTTCATCCTGCTCATCACGCTCGGGCTGTCGGTGCTCTCGTACCGGCGTGGATGGGACCTTGACTCGGTCGCGACCCCGATGGTCACGGCGCTCGGCGACATGACCACGCTGCCGAGCCTGTTCCTCGCCACCTACCTGGTCCGGAACGACGCGATCTCGTCGGGAGCCGCCGTGATCGCCGTGGTCGCAACCCTCTACGCGGCGGTGCGCTCCTACAGCGTGGCCGACCGGGTGATCCGCCGGATCGTGGTCGAGATGACCGCTGTCATCCTGCTCACGCCGATCCTGGATGTGCTCGCCGGCTCGCTCCTGCGCACGCGCGAGCCCCAGCTCCTCGCGGTGCCGGTGCTGCTCGCGCTCATCCCGCCGTTCGTCTCGCAGTCCGGCGCGCTCGGCGGCATCTTCGCCTCGCGCATCACCTCGAAGCTCCAGATCGGTGTCATCACGCCGCGCGGCCTTCCCGAGGCGCCGGCGGTCGTCGACGCGTCGCTCGTCGCGGTGCTCAGTCTCGCGGTGTTCACGATGATCGGCGCCGTCGCGTGGGTGCTCGGCACGGCGACGGGGCTCGAGGACATGCCGGCGTTCGGCGCGCTGCTGCGGGGCACCATGCTCTCGGGGCTCATCGTCGCACCGGTGACGATCGTCGCCGGGTACTACCTCGCCATCGTGACCTACCGGTTCGGGCTGGATCCGGACAACCACAGCGTGCCGATCATCACGAGCGTCATGGACCTGACCGGCGTCGCCTGCGTGTTGCTGGTCATGACATCATCGGGGGTGCTGTCGCATGGATGACCAACCGAGGACCGTCAAGGAGCTGCTCGTCGAGGCGAAGGACGCCTCCGAGCTCATGGTCGACCTCGCCTACGCCGCGGTCTTCTTCAACGAGGAGAAGCTCGCGCGCGAGGTCGAACGCCTCGAGGACCGCATGACGGTCTCGCTGCGGCGCCTGCGCACGGTGGCGATGCTCGCCGCGCGGAGCCCCGAGGACGCCGAGGGCATGGCCGGCGTCCTGTGGATCGCCGGCGCGATCGAGCAGATCGGCGACGCGGCCTCGGACATCGCGCGGGTCGTCGCGGCGCGCCTGGGGATCCCGGATCAGCTGCGACCCGACCTTCGCCACGCCGACGAGATGACCGCTCGCGTGAAGGTCCGCGCCGACTCGCAGGTGATCGGCCAGACCCTCCGCGAGCTGTCCCTGCCGACCGAGACCGGGATGTGGGTGATGGCGATCCGCAGCGGCATCGACTGGCGCTTCGATCCCGGCCCCGACGACGTGGTGTCCGAGGGCGACGTCCTGCTCGTCCGAGGCCCCGAGGAGGGCGTCAATCTCGTCCGGGTCTTCGCCGGCGCGCCCGAGCTCCCCGAGGTCACCGAGGGCGACGCGCCCCCGCTGTCCGAGCTCGACCGCGCGGTGGACATCCTCGTCGAGCTGAAGGACCTGGCCGAGGCCGCGGTCGGCCTCGCGTACTCCTCGCTGCTGTTCAACAACCGCGCGCTCGCGGCCGAGGTCGCGGCGCTCGAGGGCCGCGCGGACATCCTGCAGGACGAGCTCGAGTCCTGGGTGCTCCGCGCCGCGCCCGAGGCCCGCGACGTCGACGAGCTCCGAGGGCTGATCCGCCTCGCGAGCGCGAGCGAGTCGATCTGCGACGCGGCGCGCGACATGACCTGGTACGTCGAGCACGGCGAGCCGCTCCACCCGGTCGTGCAGATGGCGCTCGAGGAGACCGAGGAGACGAGCACCGAGATGGTCATCGAGCAGGGGACGCCCGCCGACGGTCACAACCTGCGCGACCTGCGCGTCGAGACCGAGACCGGGATGTTCGTGCTCGCGGTCCAGCGCGGGCCGAGGTGGATCTACCGGCCGCGCGCGGGATTCGTCCTTCGCGCCGGGGACCGGCTCATCGCCGTCGGGCCCGAGGACGGCGAGGAGGAGCTCGCGGCGCTCTGCCGGGCCGGGGAGGCGCCGCAGGCCGAGTGACCTGGGTCCTTGCACCACCCCTCGGGCGGCCCTAGCCTGCGGGCGTGGACGCGTTCGTCTACCTGCGGGTTCATCCCGGGCGGGTCGAGGACGTCGTCGTCCAGCTCCAGGCCACGAAGGGCATCCGCGCGGCCGTGACGGTCATCGGCGACTGGGACGTCCTGGCCGCCGCCCACGGGCCCGATCTCCAATCGATCGCCGAGGTGGTCGTCCGGCAGGTCCACCGCATCGAGGGCGTCGAGCGCACGGTCACGGCTCCCGTCGTGCCGGGCGACGTGCTGGGTCTGGCCGGCGGAGGCCTGCGGACGCCGGTACCGATGCAGCAGCACGGCGACGCGTGCTTCGTCCACGTGCGTGCGGCGCCCGGGACCGCGCCCGGCCTCGTCGAGGCGCTCGCCTCGCTCGAGGACGTCTCCGCCGTCGCGCTCATCGCCGGCGAGTACGACGTGATCGCCGAGGTCCCCTATCCGTGGGAGCAGGCGGCTCGCGTGATCGTGGATCACGTCATCCCGCTCCCCGGCGTGCTGTCGACGAAGACGCTCGTGGCGGTCCCCTATCTGGAGCCCGAGGACGAGGACCGCGACCAGTTCTCGGCCTGGACCTGAAGCCGTCGGCCGTCTCAGCGGTCGTGCGACCTCGTCCGCGCGCAGTTGCGACAGAGGAGGCGAAGGTTCGCCGGCTCGTCGCTGCCGCCGAGGCTCTCCGCGACGACTCGGTCAATCTCAAGGCCGCCCACGGCGCCGCAGTGGACGCATCGCCCACCATCGCGCTCCCAGACGACCTCCGCGGTCCTCAGATCGACGGACGTGGGCACGCGTCCCTCGGTGAGGATCATCACGTCCTCAGCGCCCACGTGCGGATCGGCCGCGAACCACTCTCCGCGGTAGAGCCAGAGCGTCTCGTCGGGGAGCTCCAGCACGAACCGCGGCGACGACCGGTGACCGGAAGCCCGGAGCGCCCATTCACCCAGCGAGAGCGTGCGGAGCACCTGGTGGGACCGGGTGATCGTCACGTGCTCGAACCGCAGGGCTCGCTGGGCGGCGGCCGGCTCCTCGAGGGCCTGGAGCGTCATCGCCGCTTTCATCGCCGCCTCGCGTCTGGGGACGAGCGCTTCGCGCACACGCCCCTCCTTCCACCGGAGCCGTTCCACCTCCGCCCGGGCCTGTGCGAGGCTGGATTCGGTCTCCCGCAACCTGGAGAGCAACCGCGTCTGTGCCGACCTGGCTTCCTCCGCCCGGGCGACCCAGGCAGCCTCCTCCCCTGTCGCGGCCTTCAGGGTTCGGCCCAGGTGGCCGGCGCCGAGCCGGCGCTTGGCGGCGAACGCCTCCTCGGCTCGCCGGACACGCTCAGCCGCCGCCGACGCGCGGGCCTCGACGGTCCGGATCTGCTCGGGCGAGGCGGCCAGGTCCGTCTGCACGCTTCGCAGGCCCACCTCGCGGCTCCGAGCTTTCGCCTCGGCCGCCTCGAGGTCGTCCACGAGCACGTTCCAGCGCTCCTCGGCCTCGGTCAGCTCGTCGGCGAGCTGCTCGGCCTCCCGCCGCGCCCGGTCGACGTCCTCCTTGCCCGACGCCATCACCGTATCCGGCGTCCTCGGCGGCTTGAGGTGCTCCTCGGAGAGCGGATCCTGCCACTCATCGAGGAACTCCTCGCCGAGCGGAAGCGCGACGTGCTCGGGCCACTCGCCCGCCATCCGATCCCACGGGAGCAGCGAATCGGAGCGACAGCCGTACAAAGTGATGAACGGATCCTTGCGAAGCATCGCCGTCGCCTCTGCTTCCCGGATGGTAAGGGCACCCGTCGGGGGGCGGCCAGGGCCGTCTTGCCCCTCTGAGGCGGGTCCCCGACTCCCGCCCTACAGCCGGACGTTCGAGAAGCGGAGCCGCTCCTCGGTCAGTGAGACCTCCTCGACCTCGGCCGCCCCCTGCTCGGCCAGGAACGCGAGCATCCGCTCGACGAGCCACTCGGGCGCCGAGGCGCCGCTCGTCAGCCCGATGACCTCGGCGCCCTCGAGCCAGACCGGGTCGACCTCGATCTCGTCGTCCACCAGGTAGGCCGGTGTGCCGAGCTCGCGAGCCACCTCGGCCAGGCGGTTCGAGTTCGAGGAGTTGACCGAGCCGATCACCAACACGACGTCGGCGCGACGTGCGACCTCCTTGACCGCGTCCTGGCGGTTCTGCGTCGCGTAGCAGATGTCCTCGCGCGGCGGCCCCTCCATCGCCGGGAACCGCTCGCGCAGCACGCGGATGATCTCGTTCGTCTCGTCCACCGAGAGCGTGGTCTGCGTGAGGTACGACAGGTTCGCGGGGTCGGCGATCTCCACGATCCTGGCCTCCTCGACGCCTTGGACCAAGATCGTGCGCGCCGGGGCCTGGCCGGTGGTGCCGACCACCTCCTCGTGACCCGCGTGGCCGATGAGCACGATCGTGCGGTCCTCCTGCGCGAACCGGCGCGCCTCCAGGTGGACCTTCGTGACGAGCGGGCAGGTCGCGTCCAAGATCGTCAGGCCGCGGTCCTGGGCGTTCGCGTAGACCTCGGGCGCGACGCCGTGGGCCGACAGCACCACGACGGCACCCTCGGGGACCTCGGTCTCCTCGTCGACGAAGACCGCGCCCTTGGCCTCGAGATCGTGGACGACGTGGAGGTTGTGGACGATCTGCTTGCGCACGTAGACCGGCGGCCCGTGTTTCGCGAGCGCCTGCTCGACGGCCTCGACGGCGCGGTCGACGCCGGCGCAGTAACCGCGTGGAGCCGCGAGGAGGACCTTGCTCGGCACGGTCCCATGGTACGGGCGACCCGAGATGACCGCGGGTCACGTTCGGTTTGTCGCATGTCGGACCCCGTTGGTAGGGTCGGACGGACGCAAACGGACGTTCGGTCCGATCCTCCCCGCCTCGAAGCCTGCGTCTTCCCCCACGCCCAGGAGTGGACGGCGCGCGCTCGAGGCCGGGAGCTGGGAGCGGACGTGCGGGTGCGTCGAGGTCGCATATCGACACTCGACACGAGGAGGTGATCCGCCCACCCACGACCTACCGCGGGACGACCGGCGCAGCCCGTCGACCGGTCGCGCGGACCTGGCCGCCAGCCAGCGTCCACCGCGGGGGTGAACCCATCGATGACACATCTCACCGCATCGCGCCGCCGCGTCCTCGCTGCGGCGCTCACGATCGCCGGGCTGTTCGCATCCGTCCCGGCCACGGCTCACGCGACGACCGCGGAGCCGTCCGCCCGCACCATCTCCGAACGCGTCTGCGACTACGACTGGAAGGCCTCCAAACGTGAGGTCAAGCGCCTCATCCGGTGCGCCGCCCGTCACTGGGGCAGCCCCGGGGGCGCGAACAAGGCGCTCGACGTCGCCAGGTGCGAATCCGGGTTCCAGACCGACGCCTACAACCCCTCGGGGTACGCCGGCGTCTACCAGCAGGCCGTCCACTACTGGCCCGACCGAGCGGACAAGTGGGGGTTCCCCGACCGGTCCGTCTACAACGGCCGCGCCAACATCGTCGTCTCCGTCCGGATGGCGAACTCGGCCGACGGCTGGGGCATCTGGGGCTGCGCCTGAGGACCCCCCTAGACGCTAGAGCCAGTCCCGCTTGCGGAAGACGCGGAACAGCACGAACCCGGCGATCAGCATCATCCCGATCGCGAGCGGGTAGCCGAGGTGCCAGGAGAGTTCGGGCATGTCGCGGAAGTTCATCCCGTAGATGCCGGCGATGAGCGTCGGGACCAGGATGATGGCGCCCCACGAGGTGACCCGCTTCATCACCTCGTTCAGGCGGTTCGAGGCCTGGGCGAGCTGGAGCTCCCGCGCCGAGCTCAACAGGTCCCGGACGTTGTCGATCAGCTCGCTCGCCCGGATCACGTGGTCGAGCACGTCGCGGTAGTACGGCACGAGCCCGGGCGTCACGAGCTCGGGCGTCTCGAGCAGCAGGTCCACGACCTCGCGCATCGGGACCGCGAGGCGCCGGAACTTCACCACCGTCTGCCGGAGCCGGAAGATGTCGTGCGCCAGGACGCCGTCCCCGGTGTCGACCTCGCCGTCCTCGCTCACACGCTCCTCGAGGTCGTCGGACAGGTCCTCGAGCCGCTCGACCGCGTCCAGGTACCCGTCCACGATCTCGTCGAGGAGCAGGTAGAGCAGGTGCCCGATCCCCTCGTCGGCCAGATGGGCGTCGGCGCGCAGGCGCTCGCCGGCGCGCCGGAAGTCGAACACCGGCGGCCGCCGCACGGTCGCCACGAAGAACCGCCCGCCCGCGAACAGATGGATCTCGCTGTCGATGAGCTGGTTCTGCCCGTCCAGGCCGAGGCCGTGCGCGACGAGGAACAGGTGGTCGTCCTCGGCGAAGAGCTCCACCTTCGCGCGCTGGCCCCAGCTCTGCGAGTCCTCGATCGCGAGCTCGTGCAAGCCGAGCGCCGCCTGGAGCGCGCCGAGCTCGTCGCTCGTCGGATCCACGGCGTCGAGCCAGACCCGCGAGCCCTCGCGCCGCGCCTGCCCGATGACGGCTGCGTCGAACGCCGTCTCCTCCTCGAGCTTGCCGGCCCGGTAGACGCGACAGGTGATGCTCACGGGTGCGAGCCTACCTCGGACCGCCGCCCCGGTAGACTCCGCGCTCGATGCCGGACCTCGAGCCGCTGCTCCGCCTCTGGCGGGCGCAGGACGCCCTGTTCGACCTCGTCCGGCCGACCTGGTGGGGCGCCGTGGTCTCGGACCCGCGGTACCCGGCCATCCAGGAGCCGAACTACGCCCGGGTCGAGACCGAGCAGCCGGTCACGCTCGCCGAGATCGAGGACGAGCTGCTCCCGGCGCTCGAGCGGAGCGGATGCCGGCGGGTCCACGTCGTCGTGTTCTTCCCCGAGGAGCAGACCGATCTCGTGGCCGAGGCGAGCACCCGGGGCGAGCGCGTCGTGTGGGATCTGGTGATGTCGCACGCCGGCGCGACCCGGCCGGGCCGGGCCGATCCGGTCGTGGAGATCGCAGACGCCGACGACGCGTTCTGGCCCGCGCTCCGCGAGTCGATGCGGCTGTTCGACGTGGACGACGAGGCGGTGCTCGACCAGCTCGCGGCGCTCGAGCGCGAGGTGCTCCTGCCCGCGGGCCGCCGCTGGTTCGCCGTCCGCGACGCCGGCGGGACCCCCGTGGCCTTCACCGCGCTGCTCGTGCTCGAGGGCGTCGGCTACATCGACCACGTCGTGACCTTCCCCGAAACCCGGCGTCGCGGTCACGCCACCGCGCTCACCCGCCGCGTCCTCGCCGAAGCCCGCGACGCCGGCGCCGAGCGCACGTATCTGCTCGCCGAGCCCGGTGGCCCCGCGACCGAGCTCTACACACGGCTCGGCTTCGATCGCGTCACGCACCTCGCGAGCTGGATCGCTCCGCCGGAGCGGGTGCGGGGCTAGGCCGTCGTCGGATCGAGCGGCTTCACCTCGAAGCGCAGCTCGACCCCGAGCGCGCGGGCGAGCAGCTCGGCCTGCGTCTGCGCCTCGGCGGCGGCGCCCTCGGGGTTCGAGGTCCCGGCCAGCCGGACCCGCACGCCGCCCCTCGAGGCCCGCGCTCGCACCTCGCGCACGTCCTCCTCGCCGCCCCGGCCGAGCGCGTGCGCCACGCGCAGCACGCCGGCGAGCACATCGACCCGCTCCCGGAGATCCTCGGGCAAGCCCGCGTACGGCACGTAGACCGGCCGGGGCGCCCTCCCCTTCTGGAACCGGACGAGCGAGGCGATGACCGCGACCTCCTCCGGCGAGAAGCCGCGGAGACCCGCATGTTCGACGAGGTAGGCCCCGTGCTTGTGGTTGCGGTCCGGTGAGACCCGCACCCCGACGTCGTGCAGCAGCGCGGCGTGCTCGAGCCACTCGCGCTCGCGCGCGCCGAGGCCGTGGATCTCGCCCAGGTCGTCGAACAAGCGGAGGGCGAGACGGGCGATCAGCTCGACGTGCGTCCGATCCTCGGCCCAGATCCGAACGAGGCGCTCGACCGAGCGCCGCCGGAGCTCGGCGGGCTCCGGTCCCGGGCCGTCCGCCAGGCCGATCACGTCCAGCACGATGCCTTCGCGCAGGCCCCACTCCGAGTGCACGAGGGTCGCCGCGCCCAGGCTTGCCGCCGCGGTCGAGAGGACGATGCCCCCGACGGGGAGCAGGTTCGCCCGCCGGTCGTCGATGCCCGGGATCTTCAGCCGTTCCTGGATCGGGAGGGCCGCCAGCTCGCGTGCCAGGTCGCGGATCTCGCTCACCCCGAGCTCGAACCCGTTCAGCGAGTCGGGCGGCGTTACCCAGCGCCGGGCCGCGAGGACGCGGGCCAGCGCACCGGCCGTCCCGCCGCTCGCGACGCACCGCACGGGCCCGATGTCGCGGACCGGCTCCACGAGGTGCGCGACCACTGCGGTCACGGTGTCGCGGACCGCCTTGCGCTCGGCGCGCGTCGGGGGGTCGTGCTCGACGAGCTGTGCGGTGAGACGCCCGGCGCCGACGGGCATGCTCTCACCCCACCGCAGGACGCCCTCGGCGACGGCCACCTCGAGGCTGCCGCCACCGAGATCCAGGAACAGCGTCGCCCCCGGCCCGAGCGCGACGCTCGCGCGGATGCCGGTGAGCATCAACCGGGCCTCCTCGCGACCGTCGATGAACCGGATCGGCACACCCGCCGCCGGCGCGAGCAGCCCCTCGAGCTCGTCCCGGTTCGGCGCGTCGCGCAGCGCGCTCGTGCCGACCGCGACCAAGCGCCCCGCGCCGGCGCGCTCCGCGACGTTGCGGAAGCGCAGGACCGTCTCGGCGGCGCGCGCCGCCAGCTCGCGCGGGATCCCTTCCGGACCGAGCGCCATGCCGAGGTTCAGCACGACGCGGTCGCGGATCACGGGGCTGAGCGAGCCGTCCTCGTCGGCATCGGCGACGAGCATCTGGAACGTCGTGCTGCCGAGATCCAGGACGGCGAGGCGCACGGGCGACATCGTAGGGCGGGCAGGTGGCGAACGCTCGAGCCGGATCTACCGCTCGTCGGGCGGCGGGATGTAGCGGGCTCGCACGACCCGGCCGTCGCGACGCTCGAGCACCCAGACGGAGCCCTTCTTCCAGTCGCGCTCGCCCTCGAGCTCGGCACCGCACTCGGCCAGGTGGAGCACGACCGGCGGCACCACGTCCCCGTGGGCGCAGAACACCGTGGGCGTCCCTACGGCCTCCTCGAGCAGCGCGAGCGCCTGTTCCGGCGGCGCACCCTCGGCGAGCGCCTCCGAGGTCTCGACCGGCAGCCCGCGATCCAGGGCGAGGGGGCGCACGGTCTGCACGCACCGGACGTACGGGCTCGAGACGACCCGCTCGACGTCGAGCCCGCGGAACGCGGTGACGAGCGCGTCGGCCTGCCGGCGCCCGGCCTTCGAGAGCGGCCGTAGCCGGTCGTCCTCCGTCCACGCGGAGCGCGCGCCCGACTTCCCATGCCGCACCAGATAGGCGCTCGCCTCGCCGGCCATCCGCAGATAGGTCTCGAGCAGCTCGCGGTCGTGGTCGTAGGAGAGCGCCGGGGCGATCTCATCGGGCGCGAGCCAACGGAGCTCGTCGACCTCGTCGCCGGGGGTGAACGCGCCGTCGCCGGGCTCCATCGCCCAGTAGCGCACGATCTTCGGTCGCCCCTCGCCGTCGCGATACTCGACCGTCCCGAGGTCCAGGCCGAGCTCGCACCGCAGCCCGGTCTCCTCCTCGACCTCGCGGATCGCCGTCTGCTCGTCGGTCTCGCCCGGCTGGAGCTTGCCCTTCGGGAAGGTCCAGTCGTCGTACCTCGGCCGGTGGACCAGGGCGATCCGTCGCCCGCTATCCGGCTCGCGCCGGACCACGAGACCTCCGGCTGCCCGGACGACCGGTCCATCGGCGGCGGGGAGCCGGCTCACGGCCAGAACCGCAGGCGCTTGCGCGAGAGGCGCTTCCACACGCTCCGCCAGCGGCCGCGGGCGGCCGACGCCGCCTGCCGCTCGAGCATCGCGAGCTCGCCGGCGACGAACGCGCGCCGGCCGCCCCCGGTCGCCATCTCGCGGAGCCAGGCCTGCGCGACGACGGCGTCCTGGTGCTCGCCGAGCACCCCCTGGAGCGTCGCGGCCTCGCGCGCGAAGGCCCGAGCGCGCTTGCCGAAGACCGCCTCGACGGCCTCGGCCGCGTACCGAGCGCGCTTGGTGCGGATGCGGGCCACGTGCAGATCCGCGTCGGCCGCGTCGTCCCCGAGCCCGTCGAGCGCGCCCTTCAGGTGCTCCCACGGCCGTTCCATCACGGCGCCGAGCGTCATGATCGCCGGAGCGCTCGCCGCGTTGGATGACACGGCCGGCTCGCGCGCGGCGGCGACGAGCCGGTCCAGCAGCGCGACGTACCGTTCCGAGCGCATCCCGGCGAGCAGGTGCTCGCGGGCGGCGTCCCGCCGTGCGGCGAGCCCCGCCACGAGTCGTTCACCGACGGGGCGGTCCTCCTCGGGCAGGGCGGTGACGCGACCGCGGAGGCGCTCGAGCTGGACGTCGAGGTCGCGTACCGTCCCGAGCTCCCCGCCGAGCCACCCCAGCTCCTCGCGGAGCGCGGCGTCCCAGTCCGGGTCGAGCACGTCCCGGAACGTCCGCAGGTCCGAGCGCATCCGGCGCGTGGCCACCCGGGCCTGGTGCACGTCCTCGATGTCCTCGCCGAGCCGCACGCCGGCGTCGTGGCGAAGGAGCCGCACGACCGAGGCCGCGATGGCACCGCGCACGACCTCGCCGACCGATGCCTCGGGGCCGAGCTCCGGGACGACGACCTCCGGCGGCGCGGACGCCCGCGCGCCGAGTGCCTGCAGGTACTTCGGCGTGCCGTCGGTCGGGCTCGCGCCGACCTCGCGCAGGCGGGCGACGATCGCGTCGAGGACCGACGCCGGGGCTTCGGGCTGCACCTCCACCTCGACCTCGCGGAAGCGCGCGGCGACGCGCGTGCCGTCCATCACCGAGACCTCGTCGTCGACGATCACGCCGAGCGGGGCGCCCTGTGCATCGGCCAGCTCCACGCGGCGGCGGAGGGTCCGAAGACGCACGACCGGGCGGAGCTCGGACCCCCGCGCGTAGGCGCGGAGCAGATCCGACGCCTGGGGTGGAACCCGGCGGGCCTCGCCCTCGAAGGCGAGCTCGTCTCGGACGACCAGGACACCCTCCGACGTCGGCGGGAACTTCAGCGTCCAGCCCTCGCCCTCGCGGTGGCGCAGGCTGCAGTTCCATCGTGCCAGCCGGAGATCCTCCGTGTCCACGTAGACGGTCTGGTAGCGGCGGGGCTCGGCGGGCGTCGCGACGAGGCCCTCCAGGTCCGAGAGGTCCGGCAGCGCGAACCTGGCCGGCGCCGAGAGTTTCACCTCTCGCTCCGTGCTCACCTCGGCCTCGCCGTCCGCTCGAGCGCGAGCTCCCGCAGCCGCGCCTGCGCGTTCAGGCCCTTGCGCTCGTGCACCTTCGTCCACCGGCCGTCGGCGCGCAGGCGCCAGGCGAGCACGTCGTCGCGCATGAGCACGCGCAGGATCTGATCGAGCCGCCGCTTCAGCGCGGGATCCAGCACGGGCGCGGTCGCCTCGACGCGACGGTCGAGGTTCCGGGGCATGAGGTCCGCCGAGCCGATGTAGTGGTCGTAGCCGCTCGCGCGCCGCCCGAACCGGAAGATGCGCGAGTGCTCCAGGTACCGCCCGACGATCGAGCGCACACGGATCCGGTCCGAGAGGCCCGGCACCCCCGGGCGCAGGCAGCAGATCCCTCGGATCACGAGGTCGATGTCGGCGCCGGACTGCGAGGCCGCGTACAGCGCGTCGATCATCTCGGCGTCCACGAGGCTGTTCATCTTCATGACGATCTTGCCGCCCGGCCTCGACTCGCGGCGGATCAGCTCGAGGAGCTTGGGCCGCAGGTCGTACGGCGCGACGAGCAGTCGCCGGTACTCGCGCTGGCGGCTGTATCCGGTGAGGACGTTGAACAGGTCCGTGAGGTCGGCGCCGATCTCGGGATCGGCGGTCAGCAGGCCGAGGTCCTCGTACGACTTGGCCGTCGTCGGGTTGTAGTTGCCGGTGCCGACGTGCGCGTACCGGCGGACGCCGCCGTCCTCCCGCCGGACGACGAGCGAGGTCTTCGAGTGCGTCTTCAGCCCGACGACGCCGTAGGCGACGTGCACGCCGGCCTCCTCGAGCGCCCTCGCGTACGTGATGTTGGCCTGCTCGTCGAACCGAGCCTTCAGCTCGACGAGGGCCACGACCTGCTTGCCGGCCTCGGCCGCCCGGACCAGGGCGCCGATGATCGGGCTCTCCTGCGCGGAGGTGCGGTACAGGGTCTGCTTGATCGCGAGCACGTCTGGGTCCCGGGCGGCCTGGTCCAAGAATGCCTCGACGGAGGCGGCGAACGAGTCGTAGGGATGGTGCACGAGCACGTCGCCGGCGCGCAGCACGGCGAACAGGTCCGGCTCGCCCTCCTCGGCCTGCAGTCGCGGCTGCGTCACCGGCGTCCAGGGATCGTCCTTGAGGTCCGGACGGTCGAGCTTGGCGAGCGCCATCATCCCCGCGAGGTCGAGCAGCCCGCGCGACACGTACACGTCGGCCGACTCGAGATCGAGCTCGCGCGTGAGGAGCTCGAGCACCTCGGGCGTCATCGTGCGGTTGACCTCGAGCCGGACCGGGCTCGCGGCCCGGCGGCGCCGCCACAGGACGCTCTCGATCGCGGCCAGGAGATCCTCGGCCTCGTCCTCCTCGACCTCGACGTCGGCGTCGCGCGTCACCCGGAACACGTGCCGGGAGGCGATCTCCATGCCGGGGAACAGGGCATCCAGGTGCGCAGCGATCACGTCCTCGATGGGCACGAGCCGCTCGCCGTCGGGGAGCGCGAGGAACCGAGGGAGCAGCGGCGGCACCTTCACGCGGGCGAAGCGGTTCACGTGGGTCACCGGGTCCCGCACGATCGCCGCGAGGTTGAGCGACAGGTTCGAGATGTACGGGAACGGATGGGCCGGGTCGACGGACAGCGGCGTGAGGACGGGGAAGATGCGCTCGTGGAAGGCCTCCGCGACGAACGCGAGGTCTTCCTCGCTCATCCCCTCGAGGTCGACGACCCGGATCCCGGCTTTGTCGAGCTCGGGCAGGAGCGCCCCCATCGTCGCGTCGGCCCGAGCGAGGATCTCGCCGCACCGGTCTCGGATCTCCGCGAGCTGCTCCGCGGGGCTGAGCCCGTCCGGGGTCTTCGAGGTCACGACGCCGGCCGCGACCTGCTCGCGCAGGCCCGAGACGCGGACCTGGAAGAACTCGTCCAGGTTGCTCGAGAAGATCGAGAGGAACTTCACGCGCTCGAGGAGCGGCGAGCGGGGATCCTCGGAGAGCGCGAGGACGCGGGCGTTGAACTCGAGCCAGGAGAGCTCACGGTTGAGGAAGCGTGACTCGGGGAGCTCGGGAAGGATGGCGGCGTTCATCGGGAGGGCAACAGATGGTATCGGCGCGTGGCGTTCCGAGACAAGGGTCCCATGATCCGGTCCTCCCGGCCTCAGAAGACCGTCGAGAGCCCCTTGTCCAGCACATAGCCGAGCACCATGCACGAGGGCCAGGTGAGGATCCAGGCCGTGACCACCTGCCCGGCAACCCCCCAGCGGACGGCCGAGAAGCGTTTCGTCGCCCCGACACCCATGATCGCCGAACCGATCGCGTGCGTCGTCGAGACCGGGATGCCGAGCTGCGCGGCACCCGTGATCACGAGGGCGGCCCCGGTCTCGGCAGCGAACCCCTGGACCGGCTCGAGCTTCGTCATGCGCAGGCCGAGCGTGCGGACGACCCGCCACCCACCGATCATCGTGCCCACGCCGATCACGAACGCCGCCGAGAAGATCACCCAGAGCGGGATGTCGAAGTTCTTGGGGACGTTGCCGCCGGTTCCCGCGTCGTTCAGCAAGATCGCGAGCGTGATGATGCCCATCGTCTTCTGTGCGTCGTTCGTGCCGTGGCTGAAGGCCATGAACGCCGCCGACGCGATCTGCGCCTTGCCGAAGAAGCGACTCACGGTCGATTTCCGGACCTTGGCGAACAGCCGGTAGATCAGCACCATGAGGAGCAGCCCGATGACGAAGCCGCCGACCGGCGAGGTCACCAGGCCGATGAGCGCCTTCCTCGTGCCCGTCCACTCGAGGGCGGGCATCCCCCCTGCCGCGAACCCCGCCCCGAGCAGCCCCGCCACGAGCGCGTGCGACTCGCTCGACGGCAACCCGAAGTACTGGGCGCCCAGCGCCCAGATCGTGGCCGCGAGGACGGCCGCGCCGATCGTGGTGAGCGTCACGAAACCCGGATCGACGATGTCCGCCGCGATGGTCTTCGCGACGGCGGTCCCCGAGAGTGCGCCCACGAGGTTCATCGCTCCCGCCATCAGCACCGCGTGGTGCGGCCGCAGCACGCGGGTCGAGACCACGGTCGCGATGGAGTTCGGGGCGTCGGTCCACCCATTCGCGAACTCGAAGAGGTAGGCGAGGACCAGGACGAGCCAAAGGGGCATCAGGCGTGCTTCAGCGCGATCGCCTCGAGAACGTTGGACGCGTCCTCCAAGCGATCGATGGCCGCCTCCAGCTCGTCGATGATGTCCTTCCACTTCAACACGTCGAGCGCCCGGTGGTCGCCGCCGAACATGTCGGCCACCGCCCGCCGGTAGACGCGATCGCCGTCGTTCTCGAGCCGGTTCACCTCGATCCAGTACGGCGAGAGCTTGCCGTAGTGCGGCAGGGTCTCGAACGCCTGCCGGATCGCCCGCGTGGCCAGGACGAGCACGTCGGCCTGCGCCTTCATCTCAGGCAGCGGCGTCTCGATCTTGTGCAGCACGAACAGGTCGGCCGCGGCCTCCATGTGGTCGAGGACGTCGTCCAGCGTGGTCGTGATCTTGTGGATGTCCTCGTGGTCCAGCGGGGTGACGAACACGGTGTTGAGCCGCCGCATCACCTCGTGCGTGATCTCGTCGCCTTCGTGCTCGAGATCGCGCAGACGGGCGGCCTTCGCCTCGACGTTCCGGAAATCGGAGATCAGGTCCAGGAGCGCGTCGGCGGCGACCTCGATGTTGCGCGCCTGCTTGACGAACAGCTCGAAGAAGCTCTCGTCCCGCGGCACGAGCCGCAGTCGCCAACGCGGCACCTTCGCCCCCTTCGCGTCGCCCCCGCCGGAGTCTTTCATCCGACGGGTCGGGCGACAAACGCCCGGGAAGCGAGGTCCTCAGTCCACGAACTTGTAGCCGAGCCCCCGGACCGTCACCAGGTGAACCGGACTGTGCGGGTCCTCTTCGACCTTGTGGCGCAGGCGCTTCACGTGCACGTCGAGCGTCCGGGTGTCCCCGTAGTAGTCGACTCCCCAGACTTCTTCGATGAGGAACTCACGGGTTAGGAGCCGACCCCGGCGCCGAAGGAGCGCCTCGAGGAGCTCGAACTCCTTCGGCGGCATGGCCACGGCCTCGCCGCGGACCGACACCTCGTGCCGGGCGACGTCCATCTCGACCGGCCCGCCGGTCAGCCGCTCGTCCGGGACGGTGGGGGCGGCAGACCGGACGCGCCGCAGGTTGGCCCGCACGCGGGAGACGAGCTCGCGCACCGAGAACGGCTTCGTGACGTAGTCATCGGCGCCGAGCTCGAGCCCGGCGACCTTGTCGGCCTCGGAGTCCTTCGCCGTGACCATGATGATCGGCACCTCGGACTCGGCCCGGATCATGCGGCAGACGTCGAGGCCCGAGATCTCGGGCAGCATGAGATCCAAGATCACGAGGCTCGGTGGGTCCGCGTGGAACCGGTCGATCGCGCGGCGGCCGTCGGTCGCGACGGTGACCGCGTATCCCTCTCGCTCGAGGTTGTAGCGGACCGAGTCGGCCAGCGCCTCCTCGTCCTCGACGACGAGGATCCGGGCGGCGCCGTCAGTCCTCATCGCCGATGATGCCCGTCTGGGACGCGTCGGTGAACTCGCGGTACTCGCCGGTCAGCAGGAACTCGACCTGCTCGCCGATGTCCACCGCGTTGTCTCCGACGCGCTCGAGCGCGCGGGCGACCATGTTCATGTGCATGCCCCAGTCGAGGGCGCGCGCATCGTCCGCGAGCTTCGCGACCTCGAGGTGCATGTGTCGGTTCAATCGATCCACCGGGTCGTCCATCACGGGCAGGCGCTCGCACATCGCGAGGTCGCGGCGGTGGAGCGCATCCATCGCGCACCGAACCATCTCGACCGAGACGTCGCCCATCTCGCCCAGCATCTGGAGGATCGCCTGGCTCGTGGGCAGGTCTCGCGTGATCTCGAAGAGCTTCGCGATGTTGACCGCCTGGTCCGCGATCCGCTCGAGGTGCCCGCTCGAGTGCATGATCACCGACATCAGCCGCAGGTCGCTCGCGACCGGGGCCTGCAGCGCGAGGAGCGAGAACACCCCCTGGTCGATCGCGAGGAACAGATCGTCTACCTCGTCGTCGCCCCCGATGACCGCCTGTGCCTTCGCGTCATCGTGCTCGAGCACGGCGTCGACCGCGTTGCGCACGGCGACCGCCGAGAGCTCGCCCATCGTGAGCAGCTGGAGCTCCAACCTCTCGAGCTCCTCGTGGAAGTGGGTCCTCGGCATCATCCGAACCTTCCGGTGACGTAATCCTCCGTCCGATCGTCGGACGGGTTGGTGAAGATCGTCTCGGTGCGGTCGTACTCGACCACCGTCCCGGTCCGGTGGCCGGTCTCCTCCTGCACCTCGACGGTGAAGAAGGCGGTCCGGTCTGAGACCCGTGCGGCTTGCTGCATGTTGTGGGTGACGATCACGATCGTGTACTCGGAGACGAGCTCTTGCATCAGGTCCTCGATCCGCTGCGTGGCGATCGGGTCCAGGGACGAGCACGGTTCGTCCATGAGGATCACGTCGGGGCGGGTCGCGATCGCCCGCGCGATGCACAGCCTTTGCTGCTGTCCGCCCGAGAGCGCAAGCCCTGACTCCTTCAGCTTGTCCTTCACCTCGTCCCAGAGCGCGGCCCGGTGGAGGGACTCCTCGACGAGCTCGTCCATGTTGCCCTTGAACCCTGCGATCTTCGGGCCGAAGGCGATGTTCTCGTAGATCGACTTGGGGAACGGGTTCGGTTTCTGGAAGACCATCCCGATGCGCCGGCGCACCTCGACCGGGTCCACCTGACCGTCGTACAGGTCGATGCCGTGGTAGAGGAGGGTGCCCTCGACACGCGCGCCCTCGATGAGGTCGTTCATCCGGTTCATGCACCGGAGGACCGTCGTCTTGCCACAGCCGGAGGGCCCGATCAACGCCGTGATCTGGTTCTTGTAGACCGGCAGAGACACGTTCCGGACGGCACGGAAGTCGCCGTAGAACACCGAGAGGTCGTGCACGTCGAACACGTGCTCGAGCTCGGTCACGGGTTCGGCAGCCCCCTGGCCGTGTCGCACGTCGAGGCGACCGAGGCGCTCGCCCGCGCCCTTCGGTTCGGATGCCGCGGTCATGTCGGTCGTCTCCATCCGATCACCACTTCCGCTCATACCGGTTCCTCATGAGGACGGCCATGAAGTTCACGACGAGGATGGCCGCGAGCAGCACGATGATGGCAGCCGCCGTGTTGGCCTGCCAGTCCTCCCCCGGAAGCTGGGCCCACGCGTACACCTGCGTGGGAAGGGCCGTGTACGGGCCCTGCAGGATCTCGAACGGACCGCGGCCCGGGGGTGTGTTCAGGTAGCCCCGCACCGCACCGACCAGCAGGAGCGGAGCGGTCTCGCCGAACGCGCGAGCGAGCGACAGGATCGCCCCGGTGAAGACACCGGGCGCCGCATACGGCAGGACGTGGCTCCGAACGACCTCCCACCGCGTCGCACCGACGCCGTACGCACCCTCTCGGATGCTCTTCGGGACGGCGCGGAGCGCCTCCATCGTGATGAGGATGACGATCGGCATCACGAGCACGGCCAGCGTGAGGCCGCCGGACATGTAGGTCTTGCCATACGTCCCGGGTCCGGTGAAGCCGCGGAGCGCCTTCACGAACACGACGAGCCCGAGGATGCCGTAGACGACCGAGGGGACCCCCGCCAGGTTGCGGATGTTCGCGATCAGCAGGCGGTTCAGGCGCGTGTCGCGCGCGTACTCCTGCAGGTAGACGGCGGCGGCGACGCCGATCGGGATGGCGATGACGGCGACGAAGCCCGCCAGGATGAGCGACCCAACGAGTCCCTGCCGGACGCCCGTCCGGCTCGAGAGGCTTGACGTGTTGCTCGTGACGAAGTCCCATCCCCGGTCCGCGGCCACCGGCCAGGCATCGACGAGCGTCGTTCCGATGAGGACGATCAGGATGGCGAGCGCCAGCAGGAGCGTGCCGAGGAGCCCCAGCCGGAACAGCAGCCCCAGGACGTCCCGGCGCTTACCCCGAAGAGCCAGGTCGACCGACGCTCGAACGTCGGCCTGCGTGACGACGGCCATCAGTACTGCCTCCGGACCCGGCGGACGAAGCGCTCGCTCACCAGGTTGAGGAGGAGCGTGATGGCGAACAGGAGCAAGCCCACGAAGAACAGGCTGTCGAACGCGAACCCGGAACCCTGAACCTGGTCCGAGCCGATCGCGAGCGACGAGATGGCACCCGTCATGCTCTGCCCTCGGTCCAGCGGGTTGAACGTTCGCAACGCCCCGCCTGTCGCACCGGCGGCGATCGCGACGACCATCGTCTCGCCGACCGCGCGGGAGAAGCCGAGGATCATCGAAGCGACGATGCCCGAGACCGCGGCCGGGAATACCACGCGAGTGGTCACGGTCCGGCGACGGGCGCCGATGCCGTAGGCTGCCTCACGGAGCGCGCTCGGGACGGAATGCATGGAGTCCTCGGCCACGGACGCGACGAGCGGGATCGTGAGGATCCCGACGCCAAGACCTGCGGAGAGGAGGTTGAACGTCCCGGCCGTCGAGAAGACCCTCTGCACGAGGGTCGGCGTGATCCACTGGAGGGCGAAGTACCCGAGCACGACGCTCGGGATGCTCGCGAGCGTCTCGATGACCGGCTTCAGGATGCGCCGCACGCGTGGCGTGGCGTATTCGGACAGGTAGGCGGCCGCCCCCAGGCCGAGCGGCGTCGCCACCAGCATGGCGATGACCGCGATGATCATCGTCCCGGCGAAGACCGTGAGCAGGTCGAAGTCGTTGCGGCGTGGGAACCACCCGTCGGACCACAGCCACCCGAGGTCGATCGACCACAGCCACTGCACCGCGCCCTGGATCAGCGCCAAGACGATGGCGAGACTGATGACGAGCCCGAGGAGCGCGGCGCCCGCGAACAGGGCGCGGATGAGGTGCTCCTTGCGCCGGCGCCTTGCGCTGCCGCGCATGAGCTCGAGCGTCACACCGGCGATGGGGTCCGTGGTCATGACGTGGCGAGCTTACCCTCGGCTCTGGACCCGCGAGGAGGGGGCCAGCACCCGTGCCGGCCCCCTCGATGCGGTCGAGCCGAGCTAGATGGCCGCCCCCCAGGCGGACCGGGTTGCCTCGACGCGATCGGTGGGCAGGCCCACGTAGCCGACCTCGCTCACGATGTCCACGAGACCGGCGTCGCTGACGTAGTAGTCGACGAACGCGGTGAGGGCCGGGTTCTCGGCGGCCTTGGCCGTGTTCACGTAGACGTACAGCGACCGGGATATCGGGTACGAACCGTCGGCGATCGCCTCGATGGTCGGCGTCACGCACCCGGAGCCACCGTCGATCTGGAGCTCCTTCACGGCGTCCCCCGCCTCCTCGGCGTAGGCGAAGCCGACGAAGCCGAGCGGTGAGTCCGAGCCCTCCATCGCGGCGATGATGACGTTGTCATCGGGCGAGGCCTGGTAGTCCTTGCGGAGCGACCCGGCCTGGTCCTCGGCGACCCCACGCTCCAGCGCGACGTCCTCGAACCCGTTGATCTCGATGAACGAGTCGTAGGTCCCGGACTCCTCGCCCGGAGCGGTGATCTCGAGCGGCGCGTCGGGGAAGCCGCCCGTCCCCCCGATCTCGGCCGCGATGCCGTCCGCGTCCGACCAATTGGTGAATCCCTCGGACTCCGGACCGAACAGGGCGTAGAGGTCGGCCTGCGTGAGGCAGGTCACGGCACCGTTGGCCGGGTTCGTCATGACGGCGATGCCGTCGATGCCGACCTCGAGCTCCACGTACGGGATGCCGGCCTCGGCGCACGCGGCGACCTCCTCCTCGTCGATCGGGCGAGAGGCGTCGCTGATGTCGGTCTCACCGGCGCAGAAGAGCTCGAAGCCGTCGCCGGTGCCGGGGCCGTCCACGCTGATCGCAACGTTCGGGGCGACCTCTTGGTTGAACAGCTCGGCGACGAGACTCGAGATCGGCAGCACCGTCGACGAGCCCGAGATCACGATCGTGCCGGTCAGATCTCCACCACCGGTGGTCCCGGTCGTGCCGGTCTCACCACCATCGCCTCCCTCGTCGTCGCCACCACACGCGGCGGCAACCAGCGAGAGCGAGAGTGCGGCCGCGACAACCGCGAGCCACTTCTTGCGCTTCCCCATGTCCCCTCCTTGGTCGAGGAACGTCGAACGCTCCGTAGGCCGTTCACCGCTGCGGATGCTAGGGACGGCCCTTGGCCATCCCGGGTCCCGTTCATGAACGGAGCGTGAACAGGTCCCAGGGACGTGAACGGGAGGCGACGGGCCTCAGGCGACGGGCCCACGAGCGGCGCCCGTCACCGGCGCCCCGAGGTCTCGCAGGAACTGCTCGCGGAGCAGGTCGAGCAGCCGCTCGGCGCGACGCCCGGCGGCGGCGACGGTGTGAGCGGCCTCGACGGCGCCCGCGAGATCCACCACCGCGCGAAGCTCGGTCATCACGTCCGAGAAGCGGAGCCCGACCGGGGCGACCTGCGTCCGCTCCTCCGGGCCGGGATGCCGACCGTGCCGCTCACCCAGGTCCGCGAGGCACACGTCGCACACGCCGTCCTCGATCGAGGCCGTCGCGCCGCAGTCCGGACACTCCGGTCCGCGCGTCCTCGCGTCGCACTCCATGACCTGAACGCTACTGGGCCCGCGTGGCGACCCCCGGGAGAGCTCATGGCCGTGCACCGAAGCGTCGGTGAACCCACCATGAACGGGGGAACGGCCCTTCTAGACTGACTCACGTGGAAACGGTCGGGATCGCCCTAGCGCTCGTGCTGCTGGGCGTCGCCGCCGTGCTCCTGCTCCGCGACCGGGCGGCCGGCCACGCTCGCGCCGCCGCGGCCGAGCGCGAGGCGCGGGACATGGAGCGCCGACTCCGCGAGGCCGAGGAGGAGCGCGCCTCGATGGCGCTCGTCCTTTCTTCGATGCGCGAGGGCGTGCTGCTCGTCGAGGCGAGTGGCGGCGTCGTCTTCGCCAACCCCGCCCTCGAGAGCCTCGTCGGTGGGATCCCCGCGTCGGTCGACGCGCTGTTGCCGCTCGACCTCCGCGAGGCCGTCCGGGCGGCCACGTCGGAGGACGCCCCTCGGAGCGCCGAGGTCGAGGCCGGAGCGCCGAGCCGGTGGCTCCGCGGCGATGCGATCCCCGTGGGCGAGGACGGGGCGGTGCTCCTCGTCGTCCGCGACGTGACCGAGGCCAGGCGGCTCGAGGCCGTCCGACGCGATTTCGTCTCGAACGCCTCGCACGAGCTGAAGACGCCGGCAGCGTCGATCCAGGCGGCTGCCGAGACGATCGGCGCGGCAGCCCGGGACGACCCGGCGGTCGTCCCGCGCTTCGCGGCGCAGCTTGAACGCGAGGCTCTCCGCCTGTCGCGGATCGTTTCGGACCTGCTCGACCTCTCGCGGCTCGAGACCGGAAGCTCGCTGGAGGAGATGGTGGCGCTCGACGCGGTCCTCCGCGACGAGGCCGAGCGCTTCGAGGGCCCGGCCGCGGAGGCGGGCGTCGCGCTCTCGATCGACGCCGAGACCGTCCCGCGCGTGCGCGGCTCGGCGCGCGAGCTCGCCCTCATGGTGCGCAACCTCGTCGACAACGCGATCCGGTACACGCGTCCGCGTGGACGTGTCGACGTCCGGCTCGCGTCGGCCGACGGGGAGGTCGTGCTCACGGTCGCGGACACCGGTGTCGGCATCCCCGGGCGGGAGCTCACCCGGATCTTCGAGCGCTTCTACCGCGTGGATCGTGCCCGCTCGCGCGAGACCGGCGGCACCGGCCTCGGACTGTCGATCGTGAAGCACGTCGTCGAGAACCACGGCGGCACGGTCGCCGTGCGGAGCGAGCTCGGCGTGGGCTCCACGTTCGAGGTCCACCTGCCGACGGCGTAGCGTCGTCGCTCCGCGAGGGGCCGCGTAGGCTACGCGGGATGACGCTCCTGCTCCTCGTCCGCCACGGGCACACGCCGACCGCCGGCAAGGTGCTGACCGGTTGGGAACGCGGCGTGCACCTCACCGATCACGGCCGCGAGCAGGCGCGAGCGCTCGTGACGCGTCTGCAGGGCGTCCCGATCCAGGCGATCTACTCGAGCCCGCTCGAGCGCTGCCGCGAGACGGCGGCGCCGCTCGCCGCCGACCGCGGGCTTCCGGTGCTGGTCCGCCGCGACCTCATCGAGGTCGGCTACGGCGAGTGGACGGGGCGCTCGATCCGCCAGCTCTCGCGGACGAAGCTCTGGGGCGCGGTCCGGAACACGCCATCGGCGGTGCGGTTCCCCGGCGGCGAGAGCCTGCGCGGGGTGCAGGCCCGGGCGGTCGAGGCGGTGCGCTCGATCGCCGAGGAGCACCCCTCGGAGACGGTCGCCGTCGTCACGCACGCGGATGTCGTGCGGCTTCTGCTCGCGGACCTCGCCGGGGTGCACCTGGACCTCTACCAGCGCCTGTCCGTCGAGCCGGCCTCGGTCTCCGCGATCGCGCTGCACGATGGGCAGCCGCGCATCCTGAAGGTGAACGACACCGGAGACCTCGGCTCGCTCGCTCCGCCCCCGCGCGCGGGGCGGTCGTCGCCGCCGAGGAAGGTGCGAGGATAGGTCTCATGGAGCTCGAGGCGGTCGACCGCATCACCGCCGGCGCCGTCGGCGAGCCGGGGGCGCGGACCTTCTACCTACAGGCTCGCGCCGGCGCCGAGCTCGTCACCGTGCTCGTCGAGAAGCAGCAGGTCGAGCTCCTCGCGGCCTCGATCCTCGACATCCTCGCGACGGTGGGCAAGGAGACCGAGGATTCGCCCGCCGAGCCCGAGATGGAGCTCGAGGAACCGCTCGAGCCCGTGTTCCGAGCAGGGCGCCTGTCGATCGGCTACGCCGAGGACCGCGACCTCTTCCTCCTCGAGCTCGAGGAGCTCCTGCCCGACGACGAGGAGGACGAGGAGGACGCCGGGGAGCCGTCCGTCGAAGAGGCGGACCTGCTCGAGCCCGACCAGATCCGCCTGTGGGCCACGCGAGCGCAGATGCTCGCGCTCTCGCGTCATGCCGCGGCGGTCGCCGCCCGCGGACGCCCGCGATGCCGCTTCTGCGACAACCCCATCAACCCGGAGGGTCACACCTGCCCGGCGATGAACGGTCACGGGAGGCCCGGCGCGGGGTGACCGACGGCGACGCCGAGATCCTGCGCATGCTCGCGGAGGGCGAGCTCGAGATCCTCGGCCTGCTCCCGCGCGCCTCCAACTACACCTTCCTGACTCGCGTGGACGGGTCGCCCGAGCGCATGCTGGCCGTCTACAAGCCGCGCGCCGGCGAGTCGCCGCTCTGGGACTTCCCAGAAGGCACGCTCTGCCGCCGCGAGGTCGCCGCGCACGTCGTCGCGGCCGAGCTCGGCTGGCCGTGGGTGCCCCCGACGGTCCTGCGCGAGGGCCCGCACGGCGAGGGCTCGGTGCAGCTGTTCGTCGGGTTCGACCCCTCGCGCCACTACCTCACGATGCGCGAGGAGCGGCCCGACGACTTCCGCCGCGTCGCGGCCTTCGACGTCGTCGTGAACAACGCCGACCGCAAGTCCGGCCACTGCCTGCTGTCGGCCGAGGACCGCGTGTTCGTGATCGACCACGGCGTGTGCTTCCACGACGAGCCGAAGCTCCGCACGGTGATCTGGGACTTCGTCGGCGAGCCCGTTCCATCGGAGCTCCTCGGCGACCTGCGGCGGCTCGCTGGTGCGCTCGAGCGGGGCGCCCTCCGCGACCGCCTGTCCGAGCTGCTCCTGCCGCGCGAGCTCCGGGCCACCGAGCGCCGGCTCGCGGACCTGCTCGAGGACGCCCGCTTCCCCGAGCCCGGGCCCGGACGCCCCTACCCCTGGCCGGCCGTGTGAGCGCCGTCTCACGCCCGCGAGCTCCGGAGCGTTCTTCCGGTGTGAGAGGCGTACCGCCGTTCTCGAGCTTCCTGGAGACGCATCGGGCCGAGGTGTATCGGTTCCTGCTCGCGGCCGTCGGGCCGCACGAGGCCGACGACTGCTTCCAGGAGACGTTCCTGTCGGCCCTCCGCGCGTACCCGTCGCTGCGCGATGGCGCGAACCTGCGGGGGTGGGTGCTCACGATCGCGACGCGGAAGGCGCTCGATCACTGGCGCGCGACGAAGCGGCGACCGCTGCCGGTCGACGAGATCCCGGAGCGCGCCGCGCCGGAGCGCGAGGACGCCGATCCGGCGCTCTGGCTCGCGGTCGACGCGCTCCCGCCGATGCAGCGGGCGGCGGTGGTGCATCGCTACGTGCTCGACCTGCCCTACGCGCAGGTCGCCGAGGCGATCGGCTGTTCGGTGGAGGCGGCGCGCGCGAGCGCGTCGGAGGGCCGGAAGAAGCTGCGGGCGCTCGCGCTCGCGGGAGAGGGGTCCCGATGAGCGACGTGCTGGGCAGGATGCGGGCGGCCGACGTCGAGCGGGCCTCGCTCCGGGCGGCCGAGGCGCTCACCGAGCGCGCGCGGGCGCGCGGGCTCGTGGACGTCGGGTTCGCGCCGGTCGACTCCCCCGTCGGGCGGCTCCTCGTCGTCGCGACGAAGCGCGGGCTCGCGCGCCTGGCGTTCCCCGAGGAGCCCGAGGCTCACGTGCTCGAGGACGTCGCCGAGGCGATCTCCCCCCGGATCTTCGAGGACGCGAGGCTCACCGAGCGCGTCCGCCGCGAGCTCGACGCGTTCTTCGAGGGACGGCTCCGCCGGTTCCGTGTCCCGATCGACTGGTCCCTCTCGCACGAGGGCTTCTCGCGCCGGGTGCTCGAGGAGACCGCGAGGATCCCGTTCGGCTCGGTCTCGACCTACGGGGAGGTCGCGCTCCGTGCCGGCAGCCCGAGGGCGGCGCGCGCGGCCGGCAACGCGCTCCACGACAACCCGGTTCCGATCGTCGTGCCCTGTCACCGCGTCGTGCCGTCGGGCGGCGGCGTGGGCAAGTACGGCGGCCAGGAATGGCGCAAGTCGTTCCTCCTGAACCTCGAAGGCGCGACGCTCGGCTGACGCTGGCGCGCGACCGCGGGATGATGGGTCGGTGCGCCTGCTCCTGCTCGCCGCCGCCCTCGCGCTCACGCTCGTCGCCTGCGGGTCCGACGACGCCGCGCGGTCGGTCACGTATCCCTCGGGCGATGGAGCCGGGACCGACGCCCCCGAGGTCGTGGCGTTGCGGTCGCTCTGCGACGTTCGGGCGAGCCTCGCCCGAAGGGACACCGCCGGCGCCGAGGCCACCTTCCAGGATGACGTGCACGAGCAGCTCCACCACCTCGCCGACGAGGTCGCGGGCGTCGACCGCACCGTATCGGGCGACCTGCTCATGGCCAAGTCCGTGGTCGAGGACGGGTTCCGCCAGGACCCCGCCGACGCCGCAGCGCTCGGGGCGGCGACCGACGAACTCCTTTCCGCCATGAGGCTGGCGCTCGGGGCGGTCGGGCTCCCGGCGCCGGCGTGCCCGAGGACGTGATGAGCCGCCTACGCCTTTTCGCGCTAGTCCTCGCCCTCGGGCTCGCGGCCGTCGCGTGCGGCTCCGGCGGGGCCGGGGACGCCGAGTCGACCTCGAGCACGCCCCCGCGGGCGCAGGTGACCGCGATCGTCGCGAGCGTCGACCTGTACGCCGGTGCTCCGCAGCGGCCTGGTGACGAACGACAACGAGCTCGTGAGCTACGGGTCGGTCGACCTCGCGTTCAGCTACATCGGGACCGCCTCCGAGCCCGCTCAGCCCGAACCCGGCCCGACGGCGACCGCGACGTTCGTGCCCACCTATGGGAGCGAGGGCACCGGGGACGCCCCGACCGTGACGCTGCCCTCGGAGTCGCGGGGGGTCTACGAGGCCTCCGGCGTGACGTTCGATCGGGCGGGGTTCTGGCAGGTGCTCGTCACCGCCGACGTCGAGGACCTCGGCTCGCAGTCCTCGCTCGCGACACTGGCGGTGGCCGAGGAGCCGGGCCTGCCCGCGCCCGGCCGGCCCGCCCCGGCGACCGAGAACCTGACCGTGGACTCCACGGGCGTGCCCGAGGCGGCGATCGACTCGCGCGTCGCGACCGAGGGCGAGATCCCCGACCCCGAGCTCCACGCGTGGACGATCGCCCGAGCCCTGCGCGAGGGGCGACCGGCGCTCGTGGTTTTCGCCACCCCCGTGTACTGCGTGAGCCAGTTCTGCGGTCCGGTGACGGACATGACCCAGGACCTGTCCGCCCGGTACGCGGACCGGGCGGTCTTCATCCACGTCGAGATCTGGCGTGACTACGAGAACCAGGCGCTCAACCAGGCCGCGATCGACTGGCTCCAGATGCCGAACGGCGACCTGACCGAGCCCTGGCTGTTCCTGATCGGAGCCGACGGCACCATCCTCGACCGGTGGAGCTCGATGTGGAGCGAGCAGGAGGTCGCCGCCGAGCTCGAGCAGCTCGCGCCGATGAAGGGGTAGCCGGCACCACCGGGGTATCGTTCCGTCATGCACCCCCACCACGGGGACGACGGCCGAGGTCACACCCACGACCACGCCGTCACGCTCGACGACGCGCTCGAGAGCAGCGCGGGCGGCATCCGCTGCATCAAGGTCTCGCTCGCGGCGCTCGCGGCGACCGCTCTCGCGCAGGTCGTCGTCGTCGCGATCAGCGGGTCCGTCGCGCTGCTCGCCGACACGATCCACAACTTCAGCGACGCACTGACCGCGATCCCGCTGTGGATCGCGTTCGTGATCGGCCGGCGGCCGGCCACGAAGCGCTACTCGTACGGGTTCCAGCGCGCCGAGGACCTGGCCGGCATCCTCATCGTCCTCGTGATCGCGGGCTCGGCCACCCTCGCGGCCTTCCAGGCCGCCCGACGGCTCCTCGACCCCCGGCCGCTCGAGAACCTCGGATGGGTCATGGTCGCGGCGGTCGTCGGCTTCGCCGGGAACGAAGCGGTCGCCTGGTACCGGATCCGCGTCGGCCGACGGATCGGCTCGGCCGCGCTCGTGGCGGACGGCCTACACGCGCGCACGGACGGGCTCACGTCCCTCGGCGTGCTCGCCGGGGCGCTCGGCGTGGCGCTCGGGTTCGAGCGCGCCGATCCGATCGCCGGCCTCGCGATCAGCGTGGCGATCCTGTTCGTCCTGTGGCAGGCCGCCGCGAGCGTGTTCCGCCGCCTCCTCGACGGCACCGAGGGGTCCACCGTCGTCCTGCTCGAGGAGACCGCCGCGGGCGTGCCGGGCGTCGAGCACGTGACCTCGGCGAAGGCCCGATGGACCGGCCACGTCCTGAACGCCGACCTCGAGATCCAGGTCGAGCCTTCCCTCAACGTCGAGCAGGGCCACCGGATCGCCGAGGAGGTCGAGCACCGGCTGCTCCACGACGTGCCGCGCCTGCGCGGCGCGACGGTGCACGTGGACCCTCACGACCACGGCCCGCCCTCGGGCCCGATGGCGCACCACCGCAACCGCCATCAACCCGCGCCGGACCCGGAGCGGCCGCCGTCGTAGCCGAGGGCAGCCCGTAGGATGGGCGGCATGGACGGCCCCTGGGACCCCCGCATCCCGCCGCCGTCGTAGCCGAGGGCAGCCCGTAGGATGGGCGGCATGGACGGCCCCTGGGACCCCCGCATCCCGCCGCCGCCGGCCCCGGCCGTCGAGGTCTGCTACCGGCACCCCACCGTGGCGACCCTCGTGCACTGCACGAGGTGCGGCCGCCCGATCTGCCCCGATTGCATGACCCCGGCTCCGGTCGGCCACCAGTGCCCCGAGTGCATCGGCGCGGCCCGCAAGGAGTTCCGGCAGGGCCCCGGCAGGCGGATGGCGGTCCGAAGCGTCACGGCCACGAAGGTGCTGCTCGCGGCGATCGCGGGGGTGTTCGTGCTCGAGCTCGTCTCGGCCGGCCCCCAGACCCTCGGCGAGGGCGCGAGCAACCAGCGGCTCTTCGACCTCGGCGCGCTCTACCCGCCGGCGATCGCGGTCGGCGGGCAGTGGTGGCGCCTGTTCACGGCGATGTTCCTGCACGCCGGGTTGTTCCACATCCTGTTCAACGCGTGGGCGCTCTGGATCTTCGGGACGATGATGGAACGCGAGGTCGGGACGGGCCGGTTCCTCCTCATCTACTTCGTGAGCGGCTTCGTCGCGAGCGCCGCCTCCTACGCGTTCGGCCCGGCCATCGCGATCGGGGTCGGCGCCTCGGGGGCCATCTTCGGGGTCTTCGGGGCGTTCGTCGCCTACAACTACCGCCGCCGGCATCTCGCGATGGCCTCGGCGAACCTGCGGTGGGCGATGACGCTCATCCTGCTGAACGCGATGCTCGCGTTCGCGTTCGGCGGGGTCATCGACTGGCGCGCGCACCTCGGCGGGTTCCTCGCGGGTCTCGTCGCCGGGCTCGCGGCGGAGGGCTTCGGCGCCGGCCGAGCCCAGCGGGCGCTCCTCACCCTGGTCGGGTTCGCGGGGCTCGCCGCGGCGGGCGTCGCGCTCGTCGTCTGGCGGACGGCGGATCTGCGCGCCGCGTTCGGGGTCTAGGGACGGGGCTCAGACCGAGCCCGCGTTGCGAGAGCCTCAGCCGGGCCTGAAGCTCGGCAGGCCGTCCGAGGGCTCGGAGATCACGACGGGCTCCGTGCCGAGGGCCTCGGCGATACGGGCCGAGACCTGGTTGAAGCCCTCGCGGTCCCACGCGCCCACCGAGGCCTCGACCGTGCCGTCCCCGCCGACCAGGAACAGCGTCGGGACCGAGACGATGCCGTACGCGTTCGAGACGTCGTAGGGCGGCCGGTCCTCGAACGAGCGGATCCCCATGCCGTGGAGCTCGCCGAACGCCTCGAGCACGTCCTGCGGGTCCTGGCCGACCCCGACGACGCGTCCCGTGTACGCGCGCTCGAACGCCGCCATCGGGGGCGCGGCCAACTGGCAGGTGGGACACGTGACCTTGTAGAAGAAGAGCCCGACGGGACCGTCGCCCAACGCGACCCCGGGAACGGGCGGTGCGACGGATCCGACCTCGAGCGGCGCCACGGCGACAGGCTACCCCGCCGACTCGCGTCCGATGCCGTAGACCCCGCCGCCCCGCGTCCCGACCCAGATCATCCCGTGCCAGACCGACGGCGTGGACTCGATGCAGCCGCCGATCTGCAACGACCACAGCTCGGGCGGCTCGCGCCGGGGGTTGCCGGACAGGTCGTACGCATGAAGCGTTCCGCCGCAGTCACCTTCGAGCAGCACGTCGTTCACGGGCACCGGCGAGGACCACGTCGGGCCGACGAGGTGGATGCGCCAGCGCTCCCGGCCGGTCATGCGGTCGATGCCGAGCAGGTCGCCGTAGTTGGTCGCGACGTAGAGCATGTCGCCGTACAGGGCGGGGGTCGACCAGATGCCGCCGAGGCCGTCGCCCCCGCGCTCGGGGACCGCGAACGACCACACGAGTGGGTCCTGCGGGTCCGACGGGTCGAGCTTCATGAGCTGCCCCACCTCGGCCGCGCGGGCGTTGAAGCGCTGGAGCTCGGTCGCCACGTACAGGAAGCCCTCGTCGTCGATGACGATCGACGCATCTGTGTCGTCCCCCGCCCAGAACCGGAACACGCGATGCGCCTTCTTGCCTCCGTCGAGGAGCCGTGAGACGTCCCACCCCTGCACGAGCCCTCCCGAGTTCGCGAAGTAGGCCACGCCGTCGGAGAACGCGACCGAGTTCTCGATCGAGACGTCGCCGTCGGGCAGTACCGCGAACAGCTCGTCGTCGAACCCCGGCGCCGTGAACACGATCTCCGGATCCACGGTGACGAGGCCGTCGCGGTCGTAGTCGCGGTTCAGCCGGATCACGTAGAACCAGGAGTTCTCCCCGCCCTCGAGCAGGTAGTCGCCGATCACGAGCGGCGCGCCGTCCCAGTCGCTGTTCCACACGGGGTTCGGCACGCTCGAGAGCGAGCTCACCTCCCACAGCACCGTCGGCTCGGGCCGGTCGAGCGCGATCACCCGCAGGAAGTTGTCGCGTGATCCCGCGTAGTAGAGGGGATAGCCGTCCGGGTCGCTCGTCGCCGACCCCTTCGCGAGATCGCCCGTCTGGAGCTTCGGTCGGACCGGCTCCCCGGTCATGCCGTCGAGGAAGTGATACGCGCCGTCATAGGCGTTGATACGCACCTCGATCGCGCCATCCTCGCCGACGATCACGTGGGGCTGGCCGGTCCAGCCGGTGCCGCACCACACCCTCGTCTCGTCGGCGACCGAGGAGCTGCTGCACAGGCCGCCCGAAGAGGGGTATCGCCACAGGATCTGCGGGCGCCTCGGCACCGGGCCCTCTCCGTAGTACGTGCGAGTCGCGTTGCCCCGGAACGTCGTGATGCCCTCGAACGCCGTGTTGATCGGTCCGGGCGTCGGCGAGGGCGTCGGGCTGGGCTCGGCGGTCGGGCTCGGCGAGGGCGTAAGGGTCGGGCCGGATGTCGAGCGCGTCGCCGAGGGCGTGCCGGTCGCGACCGCCGCACCGCCGTCGTCGGGTCGTGTCCACCACGCCGCGAGCGCCACCGCGAGGAGGAGCACACCCACGAACGCCGCGAACGCGACGCGAGAGTGGGCGGCGTGTCGCCCTCGACCGGCCATCGCCGGCATCCTATCGGGCGCCGGAGCCTAGACCGGACCCTTGGAGCCGCGGTAGGAGCCGAGCACCTTCAGCATCGAGGTGTGCAGCCGAGCGCCCTCGAACGCCGCGACCACGTCCGGATCGTCGGCGGCGCGCTCGATGTCGACGTAGAAGACGTACTCGAACGGCGCGCCACGCCTCGGGCGAGACTCGAGCTTCACCATGTTGATCCCGCGCTCGGAGAAGGGTTGGAGCGAGGCGAGGAGCGACCCGGGATGGTCGGCGACGGCCATCACGAGCGAGGTCTTGTCCGGCGCGCCGAGCCCCGCGTCGCGGGTCCCGACCACGGCGAACTTCGTGAAGTTGTCCGGGTAGGTCTGGATGCGCTCGGCGAGCACGGCGAGGCCGAGCCGGTTCGCGGCCTCGACGCTCGCGATGGCGGCCTCGTCGAGGCGGCCGGCCTCGGCCACCATCCGGGCGGCGCCGGCCGTGTCGTGGACGGGCACCGGGTCGATGTGGTGCACGGCGAGGAAGTCCTCGCTCTGCGCGAGCGCCTGCCAGTGCGAGTGCGCGCGCCGGATGCCCTCGAGGCGCGCCCCGGGCGGGGCGACGAGCGCGTGGTCCACCCGCACGACGACCTCGCCGATGATCCGCACCAGGCTGCTGTCCAGGAGCAGGTCGTACGTCTCGTTCACCGAGCCGGCCTGCGAGTTCTCGACGGGCACGACCCCGAACTCGGCCTCGCCGCTCGTCACACGCGAGAACACGAGCCGCACGGTGTCGCACGGCATCGGCTCGGCGTCGGGGAACGCGGCGCGGACGGCGACCTCGCTGTACGCGCCGGGTTCTCCCTGGTAGGCGACGTGCATGGCGAGCAGCCTAGCAGCCGCCCTCGAGCCGGTCGGGCGTGCCTTACCCGAAGAACTGGTCGTAGATCCTGATGACGCCCGGGCCGAGCAGCACGATGAACATCGCCGGCATCACCAGGAAGATCATCGGGAAGAGCAGCTTCACGGGGATCTTCTGAGCCGTCTCCTCGGCGCGCTGGCGCCGCTTCTGGCGCAATTCGCGCGATTGCGCTCGAAGGACGTTCGCGATGCTCACGCCGAACAGGTCGGCCTGGATCATCGACAGAACGAAGGCGCGGAGCTCGGGAACGTCGGTGCGCTCTCCGAGGTTGCGGAACGCCTGGATCCGGCTCACGCCGATCTGCACCTCCTGCAGGAGCCGGGACAACTCCTCGGCGAGAGGTCCGGGTACGTTCTTCACGACCTGGGCCATCGCCGCGTCGAATCCGAGACCCGCCTCGACGCTGATCGTGAGCAGGTCCATGACGTCCGCCAGCTGACGCTGGATCGTTCGCTGACGCCCAGCTGCCATGCTCGAGACCTGGATGCTCGGAAGGAAGTACCCGAGGATGACGAACACCGCCACGAAGAACACCTTGAGGAGTCCGGCGATGGGCAGCACGGCGACGAGGAGCGTCCCCCCGATGAGCCCGACGATCGCGAAGATGATCTTGAGCGCGACCACGCGCTCCGCATCCAGCCCGGCAGGGCTACCTGCGTAGACGAGCTTCTGCAAGATGCGGCTGTGCAGGTCAACGGGAGTGAGCCTCGTGAGCCCGCGCCCGAGCTTGCGGGCCGTGGGCATGAAGGCCCGGTCGAAGGCGCTGCCCTCGAGCTCCTCCTGCCGCAGGTCGACCGAGTCCGTGACCTGCCCAACCTGCGACTCGAGGATCGTCACGGCCCGTCGACGCTCGCGCATCAGCATGTCGACGATCACGCCGACCAGGAAGACGGTCAGGAAGGTTCCAACCAGGGACAGGGCGAGCCACAGACTAGACATCGATCCTCACGATCCTCAGCATCACCCAGACCCCCAGACTGAGGAGGGCGGCGCCGAATGCGAGCATGATGAGTCCGGCCGTGCGGGTGAACAGGAGGCTCACGTACTCGGGTCTCACGATCGCGAGGTAGAGCAGCAGGATGAACGGGATGGCGGCCAGGATCGCCACCGAGATCCGGCCCTCGGCGGACAGGACCCGAACCTGCCGCCGGATGTAGGCCCGCTCTCGCACCGTGTTCGCGACGATGTCGAGCACCTCTGCGAGGTTCCCACCCACTTGACGCTGGACGTTGATCGCGATCACGGCCCACTTCAGGTCGTCGCTGTTGATGCGAGATGCCATCGCGTTCAGCGCGTCGTCCACCGGCCGACCCAGACGGATCTCGGCGACCACGCGCTGGAACTCGTGGGCCGAGGGCTCCCCGATCTCCTTCGAGACCGTGTCGAGCGCCTGCAGGAAGCTGTAGCCGGCCCGTAGCGAGCTCGCGAGGATCGACAGGGTGTCCGCGAGCTGGTCGAGGAGCGCCTGCTGCCGCTTCGCTTGGGCGCGGCCCATCCACAGGTACGGGCCGATGGCCGCGATGCCCGCGATGAGCAGGACGAAGATGATGTTCTGCACGAGCAGCGCACCGAACACCGCCCCGGCCACTGCGCAGATCACGCTCAGGGCCACGAACTCCCCGGACAGGATGGGCAGGCCAGCCTGTTCGAGGCGTTCGTCGAGGGATGCGCTGAACCCCGAGGCGACCGCGAACCGTTGGCCCACCTCGGCGAACTGCGACGGCACCCACTGGGTGGACGTGGGTTGCCGAGCGTCCTCGGGGCCTTCGCGGCGGCCGATGCGCTGGGCGAGCGCGCTCTCACGCCTCCGGCGCTCCCGGCCGCCCACGAGCATGATGACGAGGACGAACACGGCCAAGAACGCGAGCATCAGAACGAGGATCAGTCCGGGGTTCGAGCCCCAGAACGATCCGGCCAGCGCGCTCACGCCGCCCGCCCCCCCGGAACCGGTGCGAAGACCTCGGGCGACACCGTGACGCCCTTCTCCTCCAGCTTATCGAGGAACCGCGGGCGAAGTCCCGTCGAGCGCAGGTTGCCGAGGAAGTGCCCCTCCTCGTCGATGCCGGCGCTGTAGTCGAACAGGAACAGGTCCTGCAGCGTGATGACCTCGCCCTCCATGCCCACGATCTCGGTCACGTGGGTGATCCGGCGCGTGCCGTCCTTCATGCGGGCCTGGTGGATGATCACGTCGAGCGCGGATGCGATCTGCTCGCGCACCGCCCGGACCCCGAGGTCCATCCCGGACATGAGCGTCATCGTCTCAAGACGCGCGAGGGCGTCCCGCGGCGAGTTGCAGTGGATCGTGCTGATCGAGCCGTCGTGGCCCGTGTTCATGGCCTGGAGCATGTCGAGGGCTTCGGAGCCACGGACCTCACCGACGACGATGCGGTCGGGCCGCATACGCAGAGAGTTCCGCACGAGGTCACGAATCGTGACCTCACCCTTGCCTTCGATGTTCGACGGGCGCGCTTCACAGCAGAGCACGTGCGGCTGCTGCAGCTGGAGTTCCTTCGCGTCTTCGATGGTGACGATGCGCTCGTCGGCAGGGATGAACGACGACAACACGTTCAGCATCGTCGTCTTTCCTGTACCGGTACCGCCGCTGACCACCACGTTGAGACGGCCGCGCACGCATGCGTCGATGAAATTCGCGACCTGTTCGGTGATCGTGCCGAACTGCACGAGGTCGTGCACTTGGTACGGCTCGGCAGCGAAGCGCCGGATCGTCATGAACGGGCCGCCGATGGCGAGCGGGTGAATGATCACATTGACTCGGGAGCCGTCGGGTAGACGGGCGTCGACCATGGGTGTCGCTTCGTCGACGCGCCGGCCGATCTGACTCACGATCTTGTCGATGATGCGCCGGACGTGACCCTCGTCCACAAACTTCACGTCGGTGAGCACGATCTTGCCGTTGCGCTCGACGTAGATGCGATCGGGACCGTTCACCATGACTTCGTTGATCGAGGGGTCGCGCAACAAGATGTCGATCGGCCCGTACCCGAGGACGTCGTCGAAGACCGACTGCACGACGGTCTGGCGTTCTTGCGCCGTGAGCGCGAGCCGCTCCTGCGCGAGCGCCTTGTGGAGCTGCTCCTCCACCTGCTTGCGCAGGTCGGCTTCGGAGACCCGCTGGTCGTAGAGGATCGGGCCCAGCTCGTGGATCACGAACTGGTGCATCTTCTGGCGAAGGTCTTCGAGCGCGTGCGCACGCGCAGTGTTGTTCGCCTGCTGCTGCGTTCCCTGCCAACGACCCGTCTGCTGCTGCTGCACTGTCACGGCTCCACCCCTGCTCCCCTACCGCTTCGCACGCTTT
>CAYUSA010000023.1:0-45179 GCA_964447335.1 uncultured Actinomycetes bacterium | reverse complement strand
ACCCCGCCGCCCCGGCGACCTCGCACGCCGCGACCGAGCGGGCGACGAGCTCGAGCGACTTCGCGTGGAACTCGGGGTTCGGCGAAGCGATGTTCACGAGGTACGGCGCGTGCACGTAGAACGGGCCGATGCCGGCCTCTCGCCACTGCTCGCCGAAGCCCTCGGCGGTCTCGATGCGCGGCGCCGCCCACGCGCGAGGGTTCGACAGGAACAGCTGGACGACATCGGCGCCGACGGCTCGAGCCTCGTCGGCGGCGGCGCGCAGTCCGCCACGCGTGCCGATGTGCGCCCCGAACCTCACCCGACGTAGATCGTGATGGTCGAGCCGGCTCTCACCGTCGCGCCGGCCACCGGCAGCTGCGTCGCGACCGTGAGCTCGCCCGTCGCGCCCGGCAGCTTGATGACCTGAGCCTGGAGGCCGAGCGACTCGATCTTCGCGACCGCGGCCGCCTGCGTCATGCCGACGACGTTCGGCGCCGGGAACTGCTCGGGTCCGAGCGAGACGACGATGGTCACCGTCTCGCCCGGCTGGAGCTTGGTCCTCGGGTCCGGCGTCTGCGAGATCACCCGGCCGCGCTCGACCTCGTCCGAGTACTCCTCCTTGACCTTCACGACCCAGTTCGCGCCGAGGAGACCCTCGGCCGCCTCCTGCGTCTCGCCGATGACCTTCGGCACCGGCACCGGAGCCGGTCCCTTGCTGACCACGACCTCGACCTCGGAGCCCTGCGGGATCTTCTCCTTCGCCTGAACGCCCTGGCTGATGATCTGGCCGGTCGGGGCCGTCGCGTCGTAGCGCTCGGCGGGCTCCGCCAGGTGCAGGCCGATGTCCTCCAGGGCCTTCCGCGCCTCCGGCACGGTCATGCCGACCAGATCCGGCACCTTCACCGGCCGAGGCCCGAGCGAGGGCACGAGCACGATCTGCGAGCCCTCGCGGATCTCGGCGCCCGGTCCCGGCCGCTGCGAGAGCACCTGGTCGACGGGCGCCTGCTCGTCGTACACACCCTCGGCGATGCGCACGGTGAAGTCCGCCTCGAGCTTCGCCTGCGCCTCCTGCACCGACAGGCCGACGACGCCGGGGACCTCCACGTCGTGAGGGACGAGGTACGTCCACGCGCCCCACGCCGCGGCGCCGAGCGCGAGCAGCGCGAACACGAGGCCGAACGCCCACCGCCCGCGACGGCGACGCGAGCGCTTCACGCTCCGCGAGCGGGGGATCGTGACGGTCGTCGCCCGGTCGGGGCTGTCCGGCGGCGGGATGACCGCGATCTCGGGGATGAGGGTCGCGATCGGAGCCGCCGAGGGGAGCGACCGGGTCTCCGCCTCGAGGTCGCGGCGGGCCTCGGCCGCGGACTCGGGCCGCAGCTCGCGGTCCTTCTCGGTCATCGAGGCGATCCAGCCGTCGAGGCCCTTCGGCACGGCGGGGTTGCGGGCCGAGGCCGCCGGGACACGCTCGCGCAGGTGCTTGTATGCGATCGCCATCGGGCTCTCGCCGCTGAAGGGGATCTGGCCGGTGAGGAGCTCGTAGGCGACGATGCCGAGCGAGTACAGGTCGGTGCGCGGGTCGGCGGGCTCGCCCTGGAGCTGCTCGGGCGCGAGGTACTGCACGGTCCCTGTCACGTTGCCCGCGTGGGTGATCTGCGCGTCCGCGTAGGCGCGCGCGAGCCCGAAGTCGGCGACCTTCACGACGCCCTCGCGCGTCACCATGATGTTCTCGGGTTTCACGTCGCGGTGCACGATCCCTCGTCGGTGCGCGTGGTCCAGCGCCGAGAGCGTCTGCGCCAGCACGTCGGCCGCCTGCGCCGGCGCGAGGAGCCCCTCGGCGTTCAGGACGTCGCGGACGCTCTGGCCGCGCACGAACTCCATGACCATGTAGTAGATGCCGTCGACCGCGCCCCAGTCGTGGACGGCGACGATGTTCGGATGGGAGAGCACGGCGGCGGCGCGCGCCTCGCGCCGGAACCGGTCCACGAATCCCTGGTCCGACGCGAGCGGCCGGTGGAGCACCTTGATGGCCACCTCACGTGCCAGGACGGCGTCGTGCGCTCGGAAGACCTCGCCCATGCCGCCCTCAGCGATACGATCGACGATGTGATACCGGCCGTCGAGCGTGACGAGGTCGAACGCGTCGGCCCGACCGGCCGGTCGCTCCGGGATCGTGCTCCTGGACGTGGCGGGTCCTCCCGTCGAGGGCTGTGTGAGGGGCCGGGGGCGGGTCCGAGCCGCAATCCTAGCGTGCGTGGAGGGTGAGATGGGGGATACGGGCACGGTTCGCGAGCCGGACGAGGAGCTGCAGGAGACCTTCGCGAGGATCGAGGCCGCGGTCGACGCCGGAGAGACCGACCTGTCGCGTCTCGGCTTCTGGCGAGCGCTCCGGGCGGTGAAGGCCGACCCGTCGCTCTCGGCGCGTTGGGCCGAGGTGGCCGGGCGGATCGATCGCAAGGCCTTCGAGGCGGGCGTGCGACCTCGTTTCCCCGTGTGGTTCGGGAACCTCGTGCTGTTCGTCGGCACGCTCGTCGGGGGGCTCGCGGTGGTCGTCGCGATGGGCGCCGAGGATCCCACCGTCGCGGGGCTGGCGCTCCTCGTCGCGGCGGGGGTGTGGTCGGTCTCGGTGCACGGGCTCGCGCACTGGGTCGTCGGGCGGCTGGTCGGGATCGGATTCACGAGCTACTTCGTCGGCGGGCCGTTCCCGCCGCGACCGGGTCTGAAGACCGACTACGCCACCTACCTGCGGACGAACCCGGGCTCGCGCGCGTGGATGCATGCCTCGGGCGCGCTCGCGACGAAGGTGGCACCGTTCGTCGCCCTCGGCTTCTGGTGGGCGACGGACGCGTCGGCCTGGGCGGCCTGGGCGGTCGCGGCCCTCGGGGTCCTGCAGATCGTGACCGACATCGTGTTCTCGAGGAAGTCGAGCGACTGGAAGAAGGTCGGGCGCGAGCGGCGTATCGCGCGCGCACAGGCTTCGACCCGGTGACGCGCCTCGCGGCCGCGCTCGCGGCGGTCCTGCTCCTCGCTTCGTGCGAGGGGGCTCAGCGAGACCTCGGCGAGCCGACGGGCCCCGGCCGGCCGGTCGTCGTCACCCGGGTCGTCGACGGCGACACGGCCATGGTCGACCTGGACGGCCGCGAGGTCCGTGTCCGCTTCATCGGCATCGACACGCCGGAGAGCGTCGCGCCCGACCAGCCCGTCGAGTGCTTCGGCCCGCAGGCCTCGAGCTACACGACCGATCGACTCGAGGGCGAGCCGGTGCGGCTCGAGTTCGACGTCGAGCGCCTCGACCGGTACGGGCGGACGCTCGCCTACGTGTGGATCGGCTCGGAGCTGTTCAACGAGACGCTCGTGGCCGAGGGCTACGCCCTCGTCACCACCTACCCACCGGACGTGAAGTACGTCGACCGATTCGTCGCGGCTCAGCGCAGCGCCCGCGAGGCCGGGCTCGGCCTCTGGGGCGCCTGCCCGTGAGCGGCACGCTAGACTCGTTCGGAACCACCGGGGAGCTCGGGCGACCGGGCTGAGAGGCCGTCAGGAAGCGACGGCGACCCGACGAACCTGAACCGGGTAATGCCGGCGGAGGGAGGACATGGGCAGGCTCGATCCCCGCTCACTGGGTGTGTACGTCGTGACCTCGAGCGGCCTCGTCGCCGGGCGAGGCCATCGCGAGGTCGCCGTTGCGGCGATCGCGGGAGGCGCGACGGCCGTCCAGCTCCGCGCGAAGGAGCTCTTCGACGAGGATCTCGCGCCGCTCGCCGAGGAGCTCTCGGCGCGGTGCCGGGCGGCCGGGGTGCTGTTCGTCGTGAACGACCGTGTCGAGGTCGCGCTCGCGACCGGCGCCGAGGCGCTGCACGTCGGTCAGTCCGACGAGCTCATGCGCGTGCGGGAGCGCATCGGCCCGAACGTCGTGCTCGGCATCAGCGTCGAGGGCGCCGAGCAGGCCCTTGCCGCGGAAGCCGCGGGCGCCGACTACCTCGGCGTGACGGTGTGGTCGACCCCGACGAAGCCGGACGCCCGGCCTCGAGGGCTCGACGGCGTGCGCGAGGTCGTCGAGACGACGGCGCTCCCGGTGGTGGGGATCGGCGGGATCGGGGCGGCCAACGCCGCCGAGGTGCTCGGGGCGGGGGCGGCGGGCGTCGCGGTCGTCTCGGCCGTCGGCGCGGCCGAGGACCCCGTCGCGGCGGCGCGCGTGCTGGCGGAGGTCGTGAGCAGGTGGAGGACGGAGGGCCGATGACGGAGCAGCGGACGGGCAAGGCGACGGCAGAGCTGTTCGAGCAGGTGATCCTGCGGCGCCTCGGCGCGGCGGATCCAGACGTGCTCGTCTGGCCGCAGCACGGCGTCGATGTCGGTGTCGTGCGGGTGGCCGAGGGCGTCGCGATGGCGCTCACGGCCGACCCCGTGTTCATCGTACCCGCCTATGGCTGGGAGCGGGCCGCGTGGTTCGCCGCTCACATCCTCGCGTCCGACGCCTCGACGAGCGGTCTCCCGCTGCGGTGGATGGCCGTCGACCTCAACCTGCCGCCCGACGTCACGGACGAGGACCTCACCGCTCTGTGGGATGCGTTCCACCGCGCGTGCGAGGGCATGGGGATCGCCGTCGTCACCGGCCACACCGCCCGCTACGACGGCTGCACCTGGCCGATGGTCGGCGGGGCGGTCTGCATCGCGGCCGGCCCCGAGGACCGCTACGTCACCCCGACGATGGCCCGGACCGGCGACGCGATCGTCGTCACGAAGGGCGCGGCGATCGAGGCCACGGCGCTGTTCGCGGCAACCTTCCCCGAGCGCCTCTCCAGGGGTGTTGGGGCAGACGTCGTGCGGGCGGCCGACGCGCTGTTCGAGCGGATGACCGTGGTTCCCGAGGCCACCCTCGCGCGGATCTTCGGGCTGCGGGACGAGGGCGTCACCTCCATGCACGACGCGACCGAGGGCGGCGTGCTCGGCGGCCTCACCGAGGTCGCGGCGGCCTCGGGCACGGGCATGCGGATCGAGCTCGACGCGATCCCCGTCCGCCCCGAGGTCCTCGCCGTGTGCGAGCACACCGGCATGGACCCCTACACCGCGATCTCCGAGGGCACGCTCATCGCCACGGTCGTCCCGAGCCGCGCGGCGGCGTTCGTCGAGACCCTTGGAGCGCAGGGCATCGAGGCTGCGATCGTCGGCGAGGTCACCGAGCCCGAGCGCGGGAGCGTGCTCGTCACCGCGGACGGCGAGCGCCCGCTCGAGCATCCAGGACTCGATCCGTTCTGGGGCGCCTTCGGCAGGTGGGCCCAGGAGGCCGCCGGCATCGCCGAGTCCGGCTGATCCTCCGCACGCGCGGAGCGCTCAGCCCTCCGAGTAGAACTCCTCGGCGAGGAGCGCGTAGCGGACGTGATCGCGCCAGCGGCCGCCGATCTTGAGGTAACGGGGGGAGTAGCCCTCGCGCCGGAACCCGAGCCGCTCGACGAGCGCGATCGACCGTGCGTTCTCCGGCTGGACGTTCGCCTCGACCCGGTGCAGACCGATGTCGGTGAAGGCCTCGTGCAGCAGCAGGCGCACGCCCTCGGTCATGTAGCCGTGTCCCTCGTGCGGCGAGAACGCGAAGTAGCCGAGGTAGGCGCTGCGGAAGTCGCCGAGGAAGATCTGGCTGAGGTTCGCGAGGCCGGCCATCGCGCCGTCCTCGAGCCGGCAGACGACGTGGATCGCCTCGGTCGGCATCTCGACCCGGCCGAGCAACGACCGGAAGCCCTCGGGCGTCTCGGGCGGGTAGGTCCACGGACGGTGTAGGCGGCGGCTCGCCTTCACGCGACGGAGGAACTCGTCCTGGTCCTCGTGCCTGAGCTCGCGCAGGTACACGCGGGGGAGCGCTCGGTCCGTCTCGGTCACCCGTGAACGGTACCCGTCGCGCGGTAGGCTCGTCGCCCGATGGACCTCACGACCGTGGGCGACCTCATGCTCGACGTGCGCGTGCAGACCGGTGCCCTCGCCCGCGGGGGCGACGTCCACGGCCGGGTGCTCGTCCAGCCGGGCGGCAGCGCGGCCAACGCCGCCGTGTGGGGGGCCTGGGCTGGCGCTCGCACGGCGCTGTACGGCCGCGTCGGTGACGACGTCGGCGGCCGGGTGCTCGCCGGCGCGCTTGCCGAGTGCGGCGTGCAGGCGCACCTCGCGTCCGACCCGCACGCCTCGACGGGCACGATGCTCGTCGTGCACGAGGCCGGCGAGCGCTCGATGGTCGCCGACCGCGGCGCGAACGCGCGCCTGCGGCCCGAGGACCTGCCGCCGGCGATCCGCGCCGGCGCCGTGCTGGTCTCCGGGTACCTGCTGCTGCAGGAGGACTCGCGCCCGGCCGCGCTCGCGGCGCTGCTCGGCGCCGAGGCCCGCTACGTGGCGGTGGATCCCGCGTCCTGGCCGCTCGTGGAGGCGTTCGGCATCGAGCGCTTCTTCGAGGAGACCGAGGCCGCGAACGCGATCCTCACGAACGAGCTCGAGGCCCGGACGCTCACGGGGCGGGAGGGCGAGCTCGCCGCTCGCGCGCTCGGAGCAAGGTACGCGCTCGCGTGCGTGAAGCTCGGGGCTCGCGGGGCGGTGCTCTGCGTGGACGGCGAGGTGATCCGGGAGCCTGCCGAGGACGTCGTCGAGGTCGACCCGACCGGCGCCGGCGACGCGTTCGACGGCGTCCTGCTCGCCTCCCTGGTCGCCGGTGCCTCCCCGGCCGAAGCGCTGCGCCGGGCGTGCCACGCCGGCGCGCGGCAGGTGTCGAGCATCGAGTCGTGGCCGGAGCTGATGCCGTGAGCGCCGTCACGCCGTCCCCGGAGGTCCGGGACGCGCTCGCGGCGGGGCGGCCCGTGGTGGCGCTCGAGACGAGCGTGCTCTCGCAGGGCCTGCCCGTGCCGAGGAACGCCGAGGCGGCGGCGGCGATGTCGGCCGCGATCCGCGAGCGGGGTGCCGTGCCCGCATGGGTCGGGATCGCCGACGGCGAGGTGCACGTCGGCCTGTCGCCCGAGCGCATCGCGCGCTTCTGCGATCCCGAGGGCATCGCCAAGGTGGCCCGACGCGACCTGCCCGCGGCCGTCGCCTCGGGCGGGCTCGGTGCGACGACGGTCTCGACGACCATCTGGGCCGCGCACGCCGCGGGGATCGCGGTCGGCGCGACCGGTGGCATCGGCGGCGTCCACCCGGGCAGCGGCGACGTCTCGGCGGATCTGCTGGAGCTGGCGCGCACGCCCGTCCTGCTCGTCTGCTCGGGGCCGAAGTCGATCGTCGACCCCGTCGCGACCGACGAGCGGCTCGAGGAGCTCGGTGTCGCGGTCGTGGGCTACGGCTGCGACCGCCTCCCGTTCTTCCTCGCGACCGAGGCGCCCGTGGACCTCGAGCACCGCGTCGACACCCCGGCCGAGGCCGCGGCCCTCGCGAGGGCCCAGCGTGCGCTCGGCCTGCGGGCCGCGGTCCTGCTCTGCAACCCCGTGCCGGCTTCGCACGCGATGCATGCGGACCTCGTCGCCGATGCCGTCCGCCGGTGCGAGGCGCGCGCCGAGCGCGAGGGCGTGCGGGGCAAGGCGGTCACGCCGTTCCTCTTGTCGTGCCTGGCGGAGGCGACCGGCGGCGCGAGCCTCGAGGCGAACCTCGCGCTGCTCGGGTCCAACGCGGCGCTCGCGGCCGACGTGGCGGTCGCCCTCGCAGCGGGTTGAGGCCCCCGGCTACCGGAGCCAGGTCTTGACGATCGCCTTGGAGAAGTTCCAGCCGTAGCGGAACGACTTCGGCTTCTTCGAGACGCCGCCCCGCCGTGTGAGGAACGTCACCGGGACCTCGACGACGCGAGCGCGATGCCGCAGCGCCTCGATCGTGACCTCCGAGGTCCAGAACTGGTCCTGCTCCAGGAGCAGCTTGCGCAGCGTGTCGGCGCGTGTCGCGCGGTAGCCGCTCGAGATGTCGGTCACGCGCTGACCGGTCAGCACCGTGACGACGCGCGAGAAGAAGTGCACGCCGACGTGACGGATGAGGCTCTCACGCTCGAAGTCACCGAGCATCCGCGAGCCGTTCACGTGGTCGGCCCTGCCGTCGATGATCGGCGCGACGAGCGTGGGGATCTCCTCGGGCTGGTGCTGCCCGTCGGCGTCGATCGTGACGACGATGTCCGCGTCCAGGCGCAGCGCGATGTCGTAGCCGACGCGGAGCGCGAGCCCGCCGCCCCGGCGGATCGGCAGGCTGGCGGCGAGCGCGCCGGCCGCCCTCGCGGCATCGGCCGTGCCGTCGTCGGAGTGGTCGTCGATCACGATCGGCACGACGTGGTGGCCGTCGATCTCCTTCGGCATCGCCTCGATCACCGGCCCCACGTTCTCCGCCTCGTTGTAGGCGGGGGACACGACGACGATGCGCTTGCCCGCGGGGAGCCGCTCGACGGCCTCCCAGTCGAACGCGGTCTGCCCGAAGGACTCCACGAGCAGCCGGATGCTGCGCTCGTTCGTGTCGCCCTCGGACTGCAGCCGGATCACGAGCAGGAACAACACCACCACGGCGACGAACAGCACGCCGGTGAGCCGCTGGCCGCTGCCCTCCCGGAAGTTGAAGACGTCGAACAGGGGGTTGAACAGCGAGGGATCGATCGCGAGGAGCAGGACCCCGAACGCGATGAGCCACGTGATGATGAGGTTGAGGCGGCTGATCTGCCGTCCCCGGTACCGCACGGCGGCGAGCGTGAAGAAGGCCGCCGCGAAGATGCCTCCGAGGACGCGAAGGGCCAGCACGGTCCCTCACTCTAGCGACCCGGGAACCCGGGCCGTCGCGACCCGGGTGGGCTCAGCTCGTCGCGCGCTCGTGCAGCACGCCGCGCCAGCGGGTCCGCGGGTCGATGCGGTCGTGGATCACGCGGTCCTTGTAGCGCTCGATCGTCGAGAACATCGACTCGATGAGCGTCTCCGAGAGCAGGTGCGGCCGCAGCCCGAGGTCGAGCAGCTTCGTGTGCTTGGCGTTGTAGTAGTGCTCCTCGAGCTCGACCCGCGGGTTCTCCACGTGCACGGGCTCGGCCTGGAGGCCGTGATGCAGGGCGGCCTCGCGGACGTGCTCGGCGAGCTCGTTGATGGAGAACTGCTCGGTGAACTGGTTGAAGACGCGGAACTCGCCCTCGGCGGCGGGGTTCAGCACCGAGAGCTCGACGCACCGCATCGTGTCGAGGATGTTCAGGTACCCGCGCGTCTGCCCGCCCTTGCCGTACGCGGTGAGCGGGTGCCCGATGACGGCCTGGAGGCAGAAGCGGTTCAGCGCGGTGCCGAACAGCTCGTCGTAGTCGAAGCGCGTGAGCAAGCGCTCATCGAGCTTCGTCTCCTCGGTCTCGATGCCGTAGACGACGCCCTGGTTGAGGTCGGTCGCGCGCAGGCCCCAGATGCGGCACGCGAAGTGGATGTTGTGGGAGTCGTGCACCTTCGACAGGTGGTAGAAGCTCCCGGGCAGCTTCGGGAAGGGCAGCACGTCGGAGCGGCCGTTGTGGTTGATCTCGATGTAACCCTCTTCGATGTCGATGTTCGGCGTGCCGTACTCACCCATCGTGCCGAGCTTCACCAGATGCGCGTCCGGGGTGATCTCGGCCATCGCGTAGAGCACGTTCAGGGTGTTCACGACGTTGTTCGTCTGCGTGAACACGGCGTGGTCCCGGTCGATCATCGAGTACGGCGCCGAGGGCATCTCGCCGTAGTGCACGATGGCCTCGGGTCGGAACTCCTCGAACAGGCGCTCGACGAGCCCCCACTCGGTGAGGTCGCCTTCGGTGACACCGATCTCGAGGCCGGTGACATCCTTCCACGCCTGCGCGCGGGCCGGGAGCGAGTCCAGGATCGGCAGGAGCGAGTCCGTGCCGTTCTCCTCGTGCATCCGGCGACGCAGGTAGTTGTCGACGGCGTGGACCTCGTGGCCCCGGCGCGAGAAGTACATCGACGTGGCCCAGCCGAGGTACCCGTCGCCGCCCAGGATCAAGATGCGCATGGAAGCCCTCTTTCGGTGTGTTCGGGGAGCACCGTCATCCTAGCAACCTGCGGAAACACGGCTCCGGCGCGTGTCAGGCCAGCGCCGTGAGCTCCTCGAGCGCGCGGTCGACCTCGGCCCGCGTGTTGTAGTGGCAGAAGCCGATCCGCACCGCGCCGCCGGTCTCCTGCAGGCCGAGGCGTTCCATCAGCTCGAGCGCGTAGTAGTGGCCGTCCCATACGAAGATCCCGCGCTCGCCGAGCGCCTTCGCCGTCTCGAACGGGTGCTGCTCGCCGAGGCGGACCGCGAACGTCGGAGTGCGCTCGGCCAGGCGCTCGGGGTCGGTGATGCCGTGGACGGCGAGCCCCGGCACGTGGCGGGCGCCCTCGAGGAACCGCGCGCTCAGGTCGTGCTCCCACGCGCCGAACGCGCCGAACGCGGCGGCGACCGCCTCCCGCCGCGACGAGCCCGCGGGTTCGCCGTGGGTGCGGCCGACCTCGGCAAGGTACTCGACGGTGGCGGTCCACCCGGCGAAGCCCTCGTGGTTCTGCGTGCCGGTCTCGAAGCGATAGGGGAGCTGGTCGCTCGCCGGCCGCACCTTGTACGGCGTGAGCGAGCGCAGGAGCTCGCGCCGCCCGAACAGGATGCCCAGGTGCGGCCCGAAGATCTTGTACGGCGAGCACGCCAGCAGGTCCACGCCGAGTGCCCGCACGTCGATCGACCGGTGCTGCGCGAGGTGCACGCCGTCGCACACGACGATCGCCGGGGTGCGCTCGTGCGCGAGGCGGGCGAGCTCGGCCGCCGGCGTGATCGTCCCGACGGCGTTCGACGCGAGCGTGAAGGCGACGACCTTGGTGCGCTCGGACAGCGCTTCCGCGAACGACGTGAGGTCGAGCGTCACGTCCTCGTCGCGGATGTCGACCCATCGGACCCTGGCCCCCGCGTCCTGCGCCGCGAGCACCCACGGCCGCACGTTCGCGTCGTGGTCCAGGCGCGTGACGACGACCTCGTCGCCCGGCCCGAGCGTCCGCCCGACCGAGCGCGAGATCGCGAGCAGCAGCGTCGTCGCGTTCGGCCCGAAGACGACCTCGTCGGGGTCGGCGTTCAGGAGGTCGGCCGCCGCGAGGTGCGCCTCCTCGATGACGCGGTCGGTCTCCTCGCTCGTCGCGAACGCGCCGTGCGTGTTCGCGTTGCTCGAGCGCAGGTACGCGGCCATCGCCTCGATGACCGTCTCGGGCACCTGCGACCCACCGGGCGCGTCGAGGAACGCCGCCGGGCGGCCGTCGTGCTCGCGCCGCAGGGCGGGGAACCGATCGCGGAGGTCGGACAGGTCGGGCATCGCCGCTCAGGCTCCCGCACGGACGGGCCGCGTGACAACCCGGCTACGATGCGGCCGATGCACCGCGACATCCCGATCGACGACCTGCGGGCGTTCCTGGACCGGCCGATCACGTCGGTCCTCGCGACGCACCGGCCCGACGGCTCGATGCTGCTCTCGCCCGTGTGGCACGAGTGGCGCGACGGCGGCTTCCACGTCGTGACCCTCGAGGACGGGGCGAAGGTGCGTGACATCAGACGAGACCCGCGCGTGAGCCTCGTCGTCGCCGAGCAGACGTATCCGTGGACCGGCGTCGAGCTCCGTTGCGAGGCAACGATCCTGACGGAGGACGTCGAGGAGTCCGCCCGCCGCATCAACGTCCGGTACGAGGGCGACGAGCGTGGCGAGGACTTCACGCAGGAGACCGTGCCCGCTTCGGTGATCCTGCGCCTCGAGCCGGGGGAGCTGCGAACGTGGGACTACGCCGACGACGAGGAGGCCTGAGATGCGGTTCGGACTGGACGTGGCGCAGCACCAGCTCACGTGGGAGGAGATCCTCGACCGTGTCCGGTTCGCCGAGGACGCGGGCTTCGACGGCGCGTGGGTCTTCGACCACTTCACCGCGCTCCACGCCGACCCCGACGGCCCGTGCCTCGAGGGCTGGACGCTCCTCGCGGGCCTCGCGGCGGCGACCTCGAGGATCCGGCTCGGCACGATGGTCACGGGCATCACCCACCGGTTCCCGTCGATCCTCGCGACCGAGGTCGTGACCGTCGACCACATCTCGGGCGGTCGCGTGGAGTGTGCGGTCGGCGCCGCGTGGAACGAGGACGAGCACACCGAGCTCGGGATCCCGTTCCCGCCCGTCGCGGAGCGCATGGACCGGCTCGAAGAGGGTGTCCGCGTACTGCAGCTCCTCATGAGCGGGCAGCGCGTGTCCTTCCAGGGCGAGCACTACCGCCTCGACGAGGCATTGTACCGTCCCAAGCCCGTCCAGCAGCCGCACCCACCGATCTGGATCGGCGGCACCGGGCGCGACCGCCTCCTGCCGATCGCCGGCCGGTTCGGCGACGTCTGGCACGGCTGGGCCGGCACGCCGGAGGAGCTCGCCGAGATGAACGCGATCGTCGATCGCGCCGCTGAGGAGGCCGGCCGCGACCCGGCCTCGGTCCTGCGGGCGTCGAGCTTGTCGATCAGCGAGCCGTGGGACGAGGTGAAGCGCGCCTTCGAGTGGATGCGCGAGGGGCGCATCTCCTACCTGCACGTCGAGTGGCCGAGCGAAGGCCGAGCACGCCTCGACGAGTTCGTCGAGCAGATCCTTCCGACCCTGTCCTAGACTGTCCTATCCCTGGGTGGTAGCGACCCCGGAGGGCTCCCCACTCCGCGAACGAAAGGCGCAGCATCGTTCTGCTTGCGGAACTTGACATGCGTCACGGTGTTGGGAGGGGGGAGGGGATGCTGACGTCTATCCATCCCATCTAACCGAGCAACAGCCGACTGAGCTGCTGCATCGAAGACACATGCGCATGTTCACATCCGTCGACTCGGAATGGCGTGAAGTGGATCGTACGGATACCCAGAGTGGTGGCTGCGTCGAGGTTCTTGACGCTATCGTCCACAAAGACCACATCCGGACCCGTGCAATCCAACGTCTCGAGAAGCACCTGGAATATCCCACGAGTTGGCTTTCGAACCCCGACATCTCCGCTTATCACCCATGTTGAAATGAGGCCGTCAAGGCCGAACCGGTTTCGAAGCAGCCTCGCCCATTCGGAAACGTCGTTGCTCAGGCACGCCGTACGGATCCCGGGGACGTGCAGCTCGCGGAGCAGATCGGTCACCTGAACGTTGAGTTGATGGCCCTCGCAGTACTCCTCGTCGGACGCGAGGCGGTCAACGCCCGCCGACCGCCAGAAGTCCTCCGACGAGATCTGGCCCAGGCTGCACGCGAGGTATAGCTCCCGTATCCGCGCCTCATCGAGGTGGCACCCCTTCGCCCGGAGATACGGAACGAGCAAGTTGCGAACATCGTCTCCGTCCCGGTACATCACGCCCATAGCGTCGAAGACGACCCACCGCTCCTTGTGAGCTGGAACCATCGTGAGGAAGGCTACGCGCAGAGTGGGAGGCGTCGCCACGTCTCGGGGACAAGACGTCCTAGACGACGTCCCACCGCGGCGGGAGCTCGGGCACCGGCCACGACGGGTCTGGGCGCCAGCCGCTCCAGTCGCGGTCGAAGGGCGGCTCGCGATCGAGGATTCGCGCCACGGCGCGCTCGCCGTCGACGCGGAACGTCGCGGCCTGATCCCCGGTGAACAGACCCCGCTCCACCGCCTCGGCGAGCTCGTCCTCGTCCTTCCACCGCCACGTGCCGTCGAGCTCGACGATCACGTCGAGTGCGTGGTCGACGGTGTCGAACCCAAGGGCCGTGCGTCGCAGCGGGTCCTGGAGGTTCACGTACCAGACCGGAGTTCCTTCGGCCGTCGACCAGCGGAGCACCGCGTACGGCGTGTCCGGCCACGCGAACGACAGGATGGGGCTCGGCCCGCGCTCGCGTATCTCCAGATGCCACGGCCGGTCGGGGAGTCGGAGCTCCGCGCCGTCGTCGCCGATCGGGAGACCGCAGGCGATCCCGCCGGGGACGAGGAGCATCGTTTGCTCGGCCGCGTCGTGGACGACGATCGCAGGTCGGGCCTCGAAGACCCGTCCCCGCCACACCTCGCGAACGAGGACGGCGTCACCCGGCGACCGGCGGCGCATGGTGCTGCTACGCCAACCGCTCGGCGAACGCGCGGTTCGTGGCGTCCAGGAGCGCGGCGGCCTCGGCGCGGAGCGTCGCGACATCGCCCTGCATGCGCTCGACGGCGACCGCGTCCTTCATCGATGCGGCGTTGATCTCGACGTTGAAGATCGCGCAGCTCGCCGCCGCGAAGAGCATCGCCGCGGCCGAGGCACCGTCCGAGGCCGCGTTCACGTTGCCCCTCTCCGTGGCCTCGCGCGCCAGCTCCATCAGGGCGACGGCGCGCCGAGCCACCTCGAGCGGAACGCTCGCCGCGGCCTCGTAGCCGCGTTGGATCGCCTCTGCGCGGGCGGCCTTCTCGGCGTCCGCGCCCTTCGGCATCTTGAACGCGGCCATGACGCCGTCGAAGGCGCTCGCGTCGCGGTCGGCGAGGTCCAGGAACACCGCGCGCGCGGTCTCGGCCTCGGCGAGGAACGCGCCCATGCGCTCGGCGACGCCCTCGTAGCCTTCCCGGCCGAGCGTGAGGCGCGCGACCATCTCGATGAGCGCGGCGCCCGCCGCCCCGGCGAGTCCCGCCACCGCGCCGCCCCCCGGAGTGGGGGAGTCCGAGGCGAGGACGTCGAGGAACGCGTCGACCCGCTGCTCGCGGATCCCACCCCCGCTCACGAGCCGCTCGAGGATCTGGTGTTCCGCATCGAATCCCTCCAGTCGAAGGTTGGCGACATCCTCGTCCGAGATCGCCGCCTGGGGCACGAGCCCCACGATCTCGCTCCCCAGCACCTCCATAGCCCGGCGAGCGCCCTCGGCACGCACGGCGTCGAAGGCCGCGCGCAGTCCGGTCACCTCGAAGTCGACGAGGTTCATCGAGACCGTGACGCATCCGCGCTCGGGGACGGCGAAGCCGATCGCGCGGACGGCCGGCAGGCCGCCGCTCGACTCGCGGACCGTCTTCGCGATCTCCTTCGCGTCCGCCTCCGAGCCCGTGAGGTACAGGTTGAACGCGACGAGCGGCTTGCGAGCGCCGACCGCCGTCGCGCCGGCCCTGCCGATCCGGTGCGGGCCGAAGTCGGGGAGCCGTTCGCCGCGTGCGATGGCCTCGCGCAGGCCCTCGAGCTCGCCGCGACGGACCTCGGCCAGGCTCGCGCGCTCGGGGGTGAGTGCCGCGCGGTCGTACAGGTACACCGGCAGGTCGAGCGTGGAGGCCAGCTCCTTCGCGAACGAGCGCGCGAGCTCGACGCATTCCTCCATCGAGATCCCGCGGAGCGGCACGAACGGGATGACGTCGACCGCGCCCATCCGTGGGTGCCCACCCGAGTGACGCTCCATGTCGATGAGCTCGACGGCCTTCGCGGCGCCGGCAAGAGCCGCGGCACGCACAGCCTCGGGGGAGCCGACGACCGTGGTGTCGAGTCGGTTGTGCTCGGCGTCGGCCTGCCGGTAGACGAGGCGCGCGCCCGGCACGCCCGCGAGCGCGTCGCAGATCTGCTCGATCACCTCGGCCCGGCGCCCCTCGCTGAAGTTCGGAACGCAGACGACGAGCGGCTCCTCGGCTCCCATCGCAAGGAGCCTATCGGCTCGTACCCGAGCGGGTGGCCCGACCCCTGACCAGCGGGAACACCTCGACTTGACCGGTGTCGGACCCCAGGCGTATCGTGGCCTTCCCCCTCGAACATATGTTCGATTATCCCGAGGGGGAGGTGGTCACGGGAAGAGGCGAGATCGATGTCGAAGCGCTACGACGAGGAGGTCGAGGTGCGGGTCGAGCGGGACGCCGGGATGCCGTGCGCGTTCGTGTGGCGCGGCCGGCGGTACGAGGTCGCCGACGTGATCGGCCGCTGGCGCATCGAGGGCCGGTGGTGGGCCGACGGCCGCGACCGCGAGTACTGGCGGGTCGAGGCCCGCGGCGGCGCCGTCTGGGACCTGTACCACGATCGCCAGCGCGACCGCTGGCACATGGAGCGTCTCTGGGATTAGGTGAACCGCGCCCATGGTCGCCCCCTCCTTCGTCCATCTCGACGTCCGCTCCTTCTTCTCGCTGAAGGAGGGTGCGTTCTCGCCCGAGCACCTCGCGCGCCGGGCGGCCGAGCTCGGCATGCCCGCGGTGGCGCTCACCGACCGCGATGGGCTCTACGGCGCCGCCCGCTTCGTAGACGCATGCCGGAAGCATGGCGTCAAACCGCTGCTCGGCGCATCCGTCACCGTCGGGGCGGACGAGGAAGGAGGGAGGGTCTCACCCGAGCGTCGTCGAGGCGGCCCGAAGGGCCGTCCGAGCAGCTCGGGTGAGGGCCCGACCGACAGCCACGTGATCCTGCTCGCGCGGGACTCGGCCGGGTACGCGAACCTGTGCCGGCTGATCACGGATGCGCACATGGTGGGGGAGCGCGGAGACCCCTCGCTCACTGCCGAGCAGGTGTGCGCGCACTCGTGGGGGCTCGTCGGCTTGCTCGGGCCCTCGTCGCCGGTCGGTCGGCTCGCGGTCGGTGGGCGGCTCGATGCGGCGAAGCGAGCGCTCTCGCCGTTCAGGGACGCGTTCGGGGAGCGGTTGTACGTCGCGGTGGAGCAGCGGCTCGAGGCGGGGTCGCGGGACGAGGTGCGGGCGTTGCTGCGGCTCGCGGACTCGACGAGGACGCGGGCGGTGGGGACGGATGCGGTGCGGTACCTGGTGCCGGAGGACGCGTTCCTGGCGGACGCGCTCGAGTGCATGCGCGAGATCGTGCCGATCAACCGGCACAACGTCTCGAGGGTGAACGCCGAGGGATGGCTGAAGCCGGCGCACGAGATGCGCCGGCTCTTCGAGGAGCGCCCCGACCTCGCCGAGGCGACCCTCGACATCGCCGAGTCGTGCACGTTCGACCTCGGGCTTCGGCGGATGCACATGCCGGAGTTCGCGACGCCCGCCGGGCGGAGCGCGTCCTCCGTGCTCGCCGAGCGGTGCTGGCGCGGGCTCGAGCGCCGGGGGATGAAGGTCACCCGGACGGTCCGCGATCGGCTGGACCACGAGCTCGCGATGATCCACAAGCTCGGGTACTCGGCCTACTTCCTCACGGTGGCCGAGATCGTCGACGACATCCGCGCGATGGGGGTCCGCTGCGCGTGCCGAGGCTCGGCCGCGGGCTCGCTCGTGTGCTACCTGACCGGGATCTCGGACGTCGACGCCGTCCGGCACGACCTCGCGTTCGAGCGGTTCCTGAACCCGATGCGCGAGGAGCTGCCGGACATCGACATCGACGTCGAGTCGGCCCGCCGCGAGGACGTCTACGACATGGTGCTCTCGCGCCACGGCGACGAGCGCACCGCGTGTGTCGCGATGGTCGACACCTACCGAGCCCGCGCCGCCGTGCGTGAAGTCGGCAAGGCCCTCGGCCTGCCCGAGCCCGAGGTCGACACCATCGCGAAGGCGTTCCCGCACATCCGCGCCGACGACCTGCGCGTGGCGATCGAGCGCCTGCCCGAGCTCGCCGGCCAGAACCTGAACGCCGGCCAGTTCGAGCTGCTGTTCAAGGTCGCCGAGCGCCTGAACGGCTTCCCTCGCCACCTCGCGCTCCACCCCTCCGGCATCGTGCTCTCGAACGACGAGCTCGTGACCCGCGTGCCGCTCGAGCGCTCGTACCAGGGCTACCGGATGATCCAGGCCGACAAGGACGACGTCGAGCTGCTCGGCTACCTGAAGCTCGACGTGCTCGGCGTGCGGATGCTCTCGGCCATGCGCCACTGCCTGGACGAGATCGCCCGCACCGAGCACGAGAAGGTCGACCTCGGCGAGGTCCCCCTGGACGACGAGCCCACCTTCGAGCTGATCCGCGCCTCGGACACCCTCGGCTGCTTCCAGATCGAGTCTCCCGGCCAGCGCGAGCTCCTCCAGAAGCTCCAGCCCACCCGCTGGGAGGACCTCATCGTCGACATCTCCCTGTTCCGCCCCGGCCCCGTGAAGTCCGACATGATCCGCCCCTACCTCAACCGCCGCCACGGCCGCGAGCTCCCGACCTACGCCCACCCCGCCCTGCGTTCGGCGCTCCAGGAGACCTTCGGCGTCATCGTCTTCCACGAGCAGGTCATCCGCGTCATCGCCGCGCTCACCGGCCACGACCTCACCTACGCCGACCACATCCGCCGCCACCTCGACGACCAGGAGATGCTCCCCAGCCTCGAGAGGGACTTCCTCGAACGAGCGAAGCAGCGCGGCATCCCCGCCGCCGTCGCCCAGCGGACCTGGAACGACATCGCGCAGTTCGCGAGCTTCGGCTTCTGCAAGGCCCACGCGGCAGCCTTCGCGGTGCCCACGTACCAGTCCGCCTGGCTGAAGACCCACTACCCGGCCCACTTCCTGGCGGGTGTCCTCACCCACGACCCCGGCATGTATCCGAGACGCCTCATCCTCGAAGACGCCCGCGAGCACGGCATCGAGATCCTCCCCCTCGACATCAACGCGAGCGAGCCCGACTATGTCGTCGAGACCGTCTCGACGTCGGTGGGGCACGCTGAGGTCGGGGCCCCGACCCGGGCTGCTCGGTCGGCCCTTCGGGCCGCCTCGACGACGCCCGGGCCGGACCCCTCCCCGCGCGCCGGTACCGGCGAAGCTCGGTACGGCATCCGGCTGGCGCTGAAGGACGTGCACGGGATCTCGGACGCGGAGATCAGGTCGATCCTCGAGGCGCGAGCGACCAGGCCGTACCGGGACGTGGGGGACTTCCTACGCCGAACCACCGTTTCGCGACCCGTGGTGGAGGCGCTCACGCACGCGGGGGCGTTCGACGCGCTCGGGGGTGGGACCCGGAGGGATCGGCTGTACACGGCGATGACGGCGGAGCCCGATCGGGAGGGGGAGCAGATGGCGCTCGACCTCGTGGGGCCACCGGAGCAGTTGGCGCTCTCGCTGCCGGAGTACTCGGATGCCGAGAGGGTGCGGGCCGAGCTCGAGGTGGTGGGCCTGGATGCGTCGAGGCACCTCGTCAGCTTCTTCGAGCCGGTGTTGGCGGACCTGGGGGTGGTGCGGGCGAGGGATCTGTGGCGGCAGCGGGCGGGGGCGGTGGTGATGGTGGCGGGGGTGAAGGTGGCCTCGCAGACGCCGGCGATCCGGAGTGGGCAGCGGATCATCTTCCTCACGCTCGACGATGCCACGGGGCCGGTGGACATCACGGTGTTCGAGAGCGTGCAGGCCAAGGTCGCGAAGACGGTCTTCCACTCGTACGTGCTCGTGGTGCGGGGGCAGGTGCGGCGCACGGGCGTGCGAGGGGTGAGCGTGGTCGCGGAGGATGTGTGGGACCTCGTCGCGCTGCACCGGGCTCGACGGGGGGGGCGGCTTGCCGAGGCGCTCGCGGCTGGGCGCTCGAGCGGGGCGCCCGTGGGACCGCCGAGGAAGCTGTGGCACGCGAGCGGGGGCTCGGCGGGATGGTGACCGCGGCCGGCGCACGTGCGGGGGTACGCTCGGCGGCGGTGACGCATCTCCGTCCGGCCGAGCCCTTCCTGCACGTCGACCTCGACGCGTTCTACGCCTCGGTCGAGGTCCTGAAGGCCCCCTCGCTCGCCGGCAAGCCGGTCGTCGTGGGCGGCGCCGGTTCGCGCGGGGTCGTGATGTCGGCCTCCTACGAGGCCCGGGCGTTCGGGATCCGCAGCGCGATGCCGGCCGTCCGCGCGAAGCGCCTGTGCCCCGAGGCCGTCTTCGTGCCCCCGGACTTCGAGTCCTACAAGGCGCACTCGAACCGGTTCCGTGAGGTCCTGCTCGCGGTCACGCCCCTCGTCGAGCCCATCTCGCTCGACGAGGCCTTCCTCGACGTCGCCGGCGCGCTCCTGCTCTTCGGAGAGCCCGCGGGGATCGCCGAGAAGATCCGTCGCGAGGTCCTCGCGGAGGTCGGCGTGCGGTGCTCGGTCGGCGTCGGTCCGAGCAAGCTCATCGCCAAGCTCGCCTCGAAGCAGGCGAAGCCCGACGGCCTCGTGGTCGTGCGGGCAGACGACGTGGCGGCGTTCCTCGAGCCGCTCCCCGTGCGGGCGCTCTGGGGGGTGGGGGAGAAGACCGCCGACACCCTGTCCCGCCTCGGCGTGAAGACCGTCGGCGACCTGTCCCGGACCCCGCCGGCCGTGCTCGGGCGCCTGCTCGGCGAGCAGCACGCTCGTGACCTGCACGACCTCGCGATCGGCCGCGACGAGCGGCCCGTCGTCGCGTACGAGGCCCCGAAGTCCGTGAGCCACGAGGAGACCTTCGATGCCGATCTCGACGCCGAGGAGGACCTGCTCCGCGAGGCCCTGGCGCTCACGCACCGGGTCGCCTCGCGCCTGCGTGAGGATGGCTATCGCGCCCGTACGGTCACCCTGAAGGTCCGGCTCGCCACCTTCACGACCCTCACGCGCTCGCGCACGCTCCCCGCGCCGACCGACGTCGCCGCGGACCTGTACGAGGTCGTCGCCGAGCTCTACCGGGGCCTCCCGGGCGCCCGGAGGCGGGTGCGGCTCCTGGGGGTCGCGGCGACCGGGCTCGCTCCGGCCGGGCAGGAGCAGCTCGCGTTCCTGCGCGGTGAGCGCTGGGGCGATGTCGAGCGTGCGGTCGACCGCATCGAGCGCCGGTTCGGCCGGGGCGCCGCCATGCCGGCCGCGCTCCTGGGCCGGCGGAGCTCGCGACGCCCCTCCCGGCCGCGTGACGCGTAGGGATGACCCTTCAGTTCGAGGGGGTGTCGTTCCTATAATGGGGTGGCGCAAGAACGAACCGTCCCGACCGACAGGAGCCGGATGCCCCTTTCGCCCGACGAACAGCGCATCCTCGACGAGATCGAGGAGCGACTGGCCGAGGAAGACCCCCGTCTCGTCGAGACGGTGAGTCGCGCTTCGCTCTCTTCGCACCTCGCACGGCGCATCCGCCTCGCCTTCCTCTCGTTCGTCGTGGGATTCCTGATGCTCATGCTGTTCCCGGTCTCGCTGTGGATCGCGGCGATCGGCTTCGGCGTGATGCTCGCCGCCGCGCTCCTGATCTACCGGTACCTGAAGCAACTCACGAAGGATCAGGTGCGCGCGATGCAACAATCCGGGCGGTTCTCGATCGCCGGGTTCCTCGCTCGGATGTCCGGCCGTTTCCAGGGACCACAGCAGCCCGACGAATGAATCTGCGGCCGCATGTCGTCCATCCGCACCGCGAACGGCTCCATGGCGGCGTGAAGCTACCAGCGCACTTGCCACGTGCGCCGCGCGCGCAGTACAACAACGTCACCTTCCCCAGGGGCGTGACCGTCAGCTGCAAGTCGAGCCTTCCCTCGACCCGATGACGGACCGCGAAGAGTTGAAGTTGGCAACGAGTCGTCGGAGGGCGCGCGTTCCTATGGAAGGGTTCACCGCTCATCAAGCAACGAAGTTCACGGGCTGCACGCCGCGGCAGCTCCGGTACTGGGATCAGATCGGCCTCGTGGAACCGTCGGTGCAGAGCACCCGAGGGCGTCCCGGGGTCGCCCGCTTGTACTCGTTCCGTGACCTCGTCGCCCTGAAGGTCGTGAAGTCGCTCCTCGACGGCGGGATGTCGCTCCAGCGCGTCCGTCGTGCGTGGAACTACCTCAACCGCCGGGCCGCTCTGGACCGGCACCTCTCCGAGGTCCGGCTCGTGACCGACGGGCAGAGCATCTTCAAGATCTGCCGGCGCGATGGGGAGGTCCTCGACGCCCTGCGCGAGGGTCAGCTGGCGTTCTTCGTGGCCATCGACGAGATCGCGACCGGGGTGGACTCGAAGGTCGGCCAGTTCCGCGACGACCGGGACCGGTTCGTCCGGGGTCTCCGCGAGGCCGCTGCGCACGCCCAGACCGGCACCTGAGCCAGGGGGCCCTAGAGCCCCGGGCGGTAGATGCCCGTCACCCTGCGCACGATCCCGGCGCTGCGGCGCATGTCCCGGATCGCCGTGCGAGCCGCCGCCGCCGCCCCGACCGCCTCCTCGCGCCCCATCGGCTCCGCCGCGTAGGCCGCGCGCATCGTGGCGATCGTGAGCGTCGCGAGGTGCCCGTCCGAGAACGCCACCCGGCCCTGGAGCCGGTCACGGTGCTCGAGGAGCGTCTCGCCTTCCATGCGGCCGAGCCCGAGGTCCGCGGCCTCGCCGTCGAACACCCGGTAGGCGGTGAGGACGACCTGCCTCGGCTCGCGCCGGCGGTGGAGCATGCGCCCGCGCCACGCCCACTTCGCGAGCGGGACGACGACGGCCAGGAGCGCGAGGAGGGCGAGCAGGACGGTGAGCAGGAGCTTGTAGGGGATCGAGTACCCCGACTCGTCCACCGCAGGCGCCGGCGAGGGCGTGAGCTCGTCGAGCCGGAGCGCGCCGCCCCGCCTCGGTCCGTTCAGGAGCTCCATGGCCTGAATCTTCGGCGGCAGGCCGCTCGTACCACCGTCGAGGCCCGTCTGGGCACCGTTCCCGCCGCCATCCGTGCCATCCTGCTGCCCTGGCACGGTCGGGTTCAGGTAGGTACCGGGCTCGGCCGCCGGGAGCGAGCGCCCGGGGGTGGGCTCGAAGGGGAGCCAGCCGTAGCCGGGGAACAGCACTTCGACCCAGCTGTGTGCGTCGTCCGTGCTCACCGTGAACGTGTCGCCGTCGGCCGAGCCCTGGCGGTAGCCGACGGCCACCCGCGCCGGGTATCCGAGCTCACGCACGAGGACCGCCATCGCGGTCGAGAACTGCTGGCAGAACCCCGTCTTCGTCACCGTGAGGAACTCCACGAGCGCCCGTGCGTCGGCCTCGGGCCGCACGTCCTGCGAGTAGGTGAACGAGGGATCGCGAAGGTGCTCGACGATGGCGAGCACCTGCCGATACGGGGTCGGCGCCTCGCCGGCCCACTCGAGCGCGAGGTCCCCGACCTCCGGAGGGACGTCGCCCGGCAGGAACGTGTACTGGCCGTACTGCGCCGGCGCGCCGAAGATCACGGCATCGAGTTGCTCGGGCGTGGGCTGCACGCGTCGCGAGCGCACGGTGTACTCCTCGCCGGCCTCGAGAGGATCGGGCGCCTGCGCCACGCCCGCACCCTCGTCGTAGCGGACGCCATCCGTGGGCAGGGTGAGCAACTCGGCCGGGTAGGCCATCGGGACCCAGCGGTCGCCGAGGTCGTTCAGGACCTCGAAGCGCTGCTCGATCTCCTGCGCGCCCGGCGGGTAGGAGATCGGGAGACGAGCCGGCGAGTCGAAGGCTGGCGCGCCTTCGAGGCTCGGGTCGGACATCGACCACGAGGACCCGTTGAATCCGTCGAGCGCCACGAGGCGCCAGTACGCCCCGCCCTCGGCCGTGACGCGGAGCACGTCGACCGGCGTGTCGCGGTTCAAGGACGCGTGGATCGAGACGAAGGGGTCGATGCGGACCGCGTCGCCTCCGGGCGCGCTGAAGTCCACGAGCGGCGCGGAGCGGAACCCCGGTAGCAGGCCGGGGACGAGCACGGCGGCCGCGACCGCGGCGAGGCCCACGCGACGGACGCCGCGGCCCGTCGCCGAGCGAACCGATCGGTCCCGGTAGGGCCCCGCCCAGACGGGCCCCCACTGCCGGATCCGCCGCAGGCCGTCGGAGAACACGACCGCGAGCGCCGCGACGAGGAAGGCGACCGCGTAAACGGGCCGCACCCCGTCCTCGAGCACGATATCGGCGAACCCGACGAGGGCGATGGGCGGCGTCACGGCGAGGAGCGGGCTGCCTGCGCGGACGGCGAGCGTGTACGAGGACGAGGCCGACGCCCACACCGCCGTCACGGCGGCGAGCAGGAGGGGCGGCAGCGCCGGCGTCGGCGAGATCTGCGTGCGGGTCTGCTGGCCCACGTACTCGAGGGACCGGCCGATCGCGCGGAGCGTCCGCAGGCTCGGCAGGCCGTACCAGGCCGTCTGTGGGAACACGAGCCACGCGAGGGCGAACGCGAGGCCGACCGCGCTCGCGAGCGTCGCCACGAACAGGCCTCGCCGGCCGGTCGCCCAGGCGATCGCCACAGCCATGAGGGCTGCGGCCATGAGCCGGAGGGTCGGCGCTCGGCCGACGAACACGCGCCCGAAGGCCAGCGCGGTCGCGAACGCGAGCGCGCCGACCGTCGCGAGCGGGATTAGCCGCTGTACGCGAGCGGTTGGGTCTTCGGCGCGTGCCATGCGTCGGCCAGCCTTCCGGTCGGGGTCACCAGGACGACCTCCCACCCGGATCGGGAGAACGAGCGCTGGGCCTGCGTGGCCCGGCCCTCGAGTTGTTCCCGGCGGTCGGGCGGCAGGGTGTCCGGATCGGTCGGGTACACCAGGACGGCCACCTTCGGACCGAAGACGGCGCCGGCCTGGACGAGCGAGGCGAGCTCGGCCGGCGGCGGGGGCGCCGTGACGAGCACGAGCGTCGCATCGGCCGCCGCGGCGATCCTCAGTCGGCCGAGACCGCCCGAGAGCGCTCGCGCGGTGTGGTGCGTGGCGCTGGCGAGGGCGTCGAGCAGCTGCTCCTCGCCCACGTGCTGGGGCGGGAGCTGACTAGTGGCGAGCTTCAGCGTGAAGCCGTAGCGGACGAGCAGCATGCCGACCGAGGCCGCCGCGGAGACGGCCTTCTCGAACGACGGCGTATGGACCTGTCCGACGGCGGATTCGCGCGTGTCCAGGAACAGCACCGCCGTCGAGCGGCGGGTGGACTCGTCCTGGCGGATCATGAGCTCGCCGGTCCGCGCGACGCTCGGCCAGTGGATCCGGCGAAGATCGTCGCCGGTCACGTAGGGCCGCATCGTGTAGAACTCGTCGCCCGTGCGGAACAGGTTCCGCGCCATCGCGAGCCCGCTCGTCATCCCGAACGGCGAGTTCGGTCCACCGACGAGGTCCTCGACCTCGGGCGTGACGACGAGCTCCTCGCGCTCGTCGAGCTCGATCCGAACCTTCGTGAGGACGAACGGGTCCGACAGGTCGATCGCGAGCGGTCCGAGCGTGTACCGTCCTCGCCGCTGCGGCGCGAGCGTATACGAGACGTGCTGCTTGGTCCGCCCGCGGATCCCGGCGATCACGAGCCGCGCCGAGCGCCCGAGCGCCGAGGGCACCTCGTCCTCGAGCAGGAGGAAGGACGTCGGGGCGGCGGACTGGTTCTCGACCTCGAGGTCGACCGTGACCCGCTGTCCGGGCCGCACGCGCGTGTCCGAGAGCCGGCGACGCACCCGCAGCCGAAGGCGGCTCCAGCGCGCCAGCAGTGCCGCCGCGAACGGCAGGACCACGAGCCCGACCGCGATCATGTGGATCGTGGGCGAGCCGGTGACGCGAGCCGCGAGCCAGAGTCCGAGCCCGGCGGCGAACACGAGCACGCCGCGCCCGGAAGGCACGTCAAGCCGTCCCGATGACGGGGACGGGGACGTCGTGCAGGAGCTCCTGCAGGGTCATCGACGACGTCTTGCCGCCCATGACGGCATCGGCCGTCACGATCACGCGGTGCGAGAGTACGGGCAGCGCGAGGTTCTTCACGTCGTCGGGGACGACGAAGTCTCGCTCGTCGGCCGCCGCCATCGCGCGCGCGGCGCGGAGCAGCATGATCGACGCGCGCGGGCTCGCGCCAAGATAGATGTCCGGGTGCCGGCGGGTGGCCTCGACGATGTCGACGATGTAGCGGCGGAGCGCGGAAGCCACGTGGACCTCGCGTGCCCGCTCGACCATCTCGCGGACCTCGAGTGCGTCCGTCACGGGACCGATGTCGCCGAGGGTCGAGCGAACGCCGTGCGTCGCGAGGATCTCGGCCTCGACCTCCGCCGAGGGGTAGCCGATCGCGAGGCGCATCATGAACCGGTCGAGCTGGGCCTCGGGCAGCGGATAGGTTCCCTCGTGCTCGATCGGGTTCTGGGTGGCGATGACCATGAAGGGCACGCCGAGCTGGTAGGTCTCGGTGTCGATCGTGACCTGATGCTCCTCCATGGACTCGAGCAGCGCCGACTGGGTCTTCGGGCTCGCGCGGTTGATCTCATCGCCGAGCACGATGTTCGCGAACATCGCGCCCGGCTTGAACTCGAAGTCACCGCCTTCCTGATTGAAGACGTTGACGCCCGTGACGTCGGTCGGCACCAGGTCGGGCGTGAACTGGATGCGGCGGAAGGAGCAGTCGATCGAGCGGGCCATGGCCTTCGCGAGCATCGTCTTGCCGACGCCCGGGACGTCCTCGATCAGGATGTGGCCCTCGGCGACGAGGGCGGCGATCGCCAGGCGGATCTCGCGGCGCTTGCCCTGAACGACCTTCTCGACGTTGGCCTCGATGGCATGGAAGCGCTCGGCGAACGCACGCCAGTCGAGCGTCGGCTCCCGTGCCTCCACGCCCACCTCCGGTCCGTTGTCGAGAGAGGTCATCTTACTGAGGTGTACGTGTCCGGCCGGGTTCGGGTTCCCGGTGGGCATCATCGGGCTTCGACGGCGTGGGTGGCGGGGCGGTTCCGAGCTCGGGCGGGACCGGGCACAGGAAGGCGGCGGCCCCGAACCATGAGCTGCTGGACGCCCCGCGCGGCCCCATTTTCGCTACTACAGGCGTCCGACTCGGGCTGGTAACCGCCGCCTTCGCCGGGATTACAACCCTGTCATCCCCCCGGTGCAAGCACCCTCGGCCGGAAATGCCGGGAGGAAACACGCGTGCGCTAGACTCGCGGGCGACCCAGATGGGAAGAGCGCTCGTGCTGAACGTGTCGCACCAGCCTCTCGCAGTCGTCTCTGCGCGGAGGGCGGTCGTCCTCGTGCTCAAGGACAAGGCCGAGACCATCGTCTCCAACGGGTTGGTCTTCCACTCCGAGCGAGCGACGATCGAGGCGCCCTCGGTCGTGCGCCTGCGGTACTTCGTCAAGGTACCCTTCCGGGCCCAGGCCCCGCTCACCCGACGAGCGGTGTTCGCTCGTGACGACTGGAGCTGCCAGTACTGCGGCGCGCCCGCGGAGAACCTCGACCACGTGGTGCCGAAGTCCAAGGGCGGCCTGCACGTCTGGGACAACGTCGTGGCCGCATGCCGCCGGTGCAACTCCCGCAAGGAGAACCGGCCTCCCGCCGAGGCCGGCCTGCATCTCGCCCGCCATCCGTTCGCGCCCTCGGACGGGTTCCGGCTCTCCATCGGGCGCCTCGAGCCCGAGTGGGAGCCCTACCTCGCCTGATCGTCCGGTGCTGAGCTCCGAGCACTGAGCTCCCGGCATCGAGCCCCTCAGCATGGCCGGTCTCTGCCCGCCCGTGCCTCGTCGACGCCACGCTTGTTTACAACTGTTATCTCACGGTGACATCAGTTGACGGACACTCCTTGACATGGTGGAGCGCAGGTGGAGAATACGTGGCACGCAGTGGAGGAGAAGGGGAGGAAGCGTGGCCGAACTTCTCGGCACGCACAGCTACCAGCTCGACCCGAAGGGGCGCATCAGCTTGCCCGGGAAGTTCCGCGAGGCCTTCGCAGGTGGCGCGGTCCTCACGCTCGGTCAGGACGGGTGCCTCTTCTGCTTCCCCAGGGCCGAATGGGAGGGGCGGAGCCACGAGGTCCGCAACCTTCCCCTCTCCGACGCTGAGGGCCGTGCGTACGCGCGCATGTTCTTCGGCAAAGCCGAGGCCGTGGAGCTCGACTCGCAGGGGCGGCTGCTGATCCCGCAGCGCCTTCGGAGCGAGGTCGGGATCCGCAAGGAGGCCGTGGTGCTCGGCGTCTTCGACCGGATGGAGATCTGGGACAAGGACGCCCACGAGCGCTACGAGCAGACCCACGGCGGCGCGTACCAGGCCGGAACGCTGGAGCCAGGCACGCACTAGGAGGCAGAGGTCGATGAGGGGTCCGCTCGCGAGCGAGGTTCGCCAGAGCCTGTCCTTGTTCATCCTCACCGCGACGACGATGGCCGTCTACGTCGGCCTCGGCCTGCTCGCGGTGCGGGTCCTCGGATGACGGTCCGCGTATGTCGAGGTCGGGGCACGAGCCGGTCATGGTGCGCGAGGTGATGGAGTTCCTCGCGGGCCGTGGAACCGTTCTCGACCTCACCCTCGGCGCGGGCGGTCATGCCGAGACGCTCCTCGACTCGGGCGTCGAGCACCTGATCGGCGTCGACCGTGACCCGGACGCGGTCCGGATGGCCTGCGAACGACTCGCCCGCTTCGGCGAGCGCTTCACCGCGGTGTCGGCCCGGTTCTCGGAGATGCCCGTGGAGAACCGGGTCGACGGCATCCTGTACGACCTCGGCGTGAGCTCGATGCAGCTCGACCGCCCGGAGCGTGGGTTCAGCTACCGCAGCCCGGGACCTCTCGACATGCGGATGGGCGGTTCGGGCGACGACACCTCGGAGAGCGCGATGACCCTCGTGAACACCGCGCCCGAGGAGGAGCTGGCCCGCATCGTGTTCGAGTACGGCGAGGAGCATCGCTCCCGCCGGGTCGCGGCCGCGATCGTGCGCGCCCGGTCACGACGGCCGATCGAGACGACCGACGAGCTTGCTCGCGTGGTCGCGAGCGCCCTGGGCGCCCGGCGGGGCGGCCCCCACCCCGCGCGGCGCACGTTCCAGGCGCTCCGCATCGCGGTCAACCGGGAGCTCGAGGAGCTCGCCGCTTCCCTGCCTCGAGCGGCGGACATCCTCGCTCCCGGTGGCCGCGTCGTCATCATCAGCTACCACTCCCTCGAAGACCGCATCGCCAAGCGCTTCCTGCAAGCCGAGCCCACCCTCCAGATCCTCACCAAGAAGCCCCTCACCCCCAGCAAGGCCGAATCCGCCCGCAACCCCAGATCCCGCAGCGCCAAGCTCAGAGCTGCCGAGAAGGTCCCGGACGAGGAGGCCGCATGAGCCTCCCCGCCCGCCGCGCGGTGACACACGAGGTGCCGGAGCCGTCGCGCGGAGCAGGGGCTCTGAGGCGACCGGAGGGAGCCGAAGGAGCGAAGCGCCCCCTGCGGAGCCCGGCTCCTCCGACGACCCACCCAGCGTCCTCGACGGTCACGCGACGCCGGAGGAAGCACCACCTCGGCTTCGCCATCCTGGCGACGGTCGTCGTCGCCCCGATGGTGCTCGGCATCGTGTCCTTGAACGCCCTGCTCGCGCAGACGTCGTTCCGCATCGATGAGACGGAGCGACGCATCGAGGAGCTCTCGCGGGAGAACCTCGAGCTCGTGCACGAGCAGGCCAAGCTGTCCGCGCCCGGCCGGATCGCCGACTGGGCGAGCCGGAACGGTATGCGTCTCCCCGACGACATCCGGTTCCTCCACGCGTCCGGCGACCGTCAGGCGGCGCCGGCCGGGGCCGCGGACATCACGTCCTTGATCGAGGAGCTGCGGTGAGACGGCCGCCGGTGACGCGTCTCGTCGCCCTTCTCGCGGTCATGGCCCTCGCGTTCGGCGCGATCTTCGTCCGGCTCACGGTGCTCCAGGTGAGCCAGGCGACCTCGTTCCGCGATCGCGCGTTCGACCAGCGCGTCAGCACGCTCGAGCTGCCGGCGACGCGCGGGCAGATCCTCGACCGCAACGGCGAGCCGCTCGCGATCTCACTCGAGGCCCGCGATGTGTACGCGGACCCGCGCTACGTGCAGGACCCCTGGGGCACCGCGACGACCCTCGCCCCGATCCTCGATCTCGACGTCCGAGATCTCGCCGAGCGCCTCGGTGAGGACAAAACCTTCGTCTACGTGGCGCGCCAGGTCGACCTGGAGATCGCCGAGCGGATCCGCCGGCTCGAGCTCCCGGGCATCGGGTTCCTCGAGGCCAGCCGCCGCTACTACCCGGCCGGCTCACTCGCCGCGCAGGTGCTCGGCTTCGTGGGCATCGACGGCGAAGGGCTCTCGGGGCTCGAGCTGCGGTTCGAGGACCTGCTCGCGGGCGCCGCGGGAGAGCGGACGCAGGAGATGGACCCGAGCGGGCAGCCGATCCAGGGCGGCGTGGACGTCGAACTTGCCCCGGTTCCCGGCTCGACGGTCGTCACGACGATCGACCGCGACTTCCAGTACCAGGCCGAGCAGGCCCTCGCGGACGCCGTCGAGGCGAACCATGCGCGCGGCGGAACGGTCGTCGTCATGGACCCGCACACCGGAGACATCCTCGCGATGGCGAGCTACCCGTGGTTCGACCCGAACGCCTTCGAGGACGCGCGCTCCGGCACGTACCGCAACCGCGCGGTCACGGACGCGTTCGAGCCCGGCTCGACGAACAAGGTCATCACCGCGACGGCGGCGGTGGACCGTCACGCGATCGGGCTCGACCACGTGCTCTCGGTGCCGTGGCAGATGCGCGTCGGCGAGTACACGCTCCACGACTCGCACCCGCACGAGATCGAGCAGATGACGCTCGGCGACATCATCGCGCAGTCGAGCAACATCGGGACCGTGATGGTCGCCCGCCGGGTCGGCGAGTCCGCGATGGCAAGCTACCTATCGAAGTTCGGGCTCGGCCGGCCGACCGGGGTCGGGTTCCCCGGCGAATCCTCGGGCATCATCCCGCCGCTGTACGAGTGGACCGAGACCAGTCTCGCGACCATCGCCTACGGACAGGGCATCGCGGCGACACCGCTCCAGATGGTTTCCGTGTACGCGACGATCGCGAACGGGGGGCGGTGGGTGCAGCCGCGTCTGGTGCTCGGGACCCGCGACCCCGGCGGCGCGTTCACCCCGGTCGCGGATGCCGCCACGCGGCGCGTCGTGTCCTCGGCGACCGCGCTCACGGTCACGCGCTTCCTGGCCAACGCCGTGCACGAGGGCACGGGGACTGCGGCCGAGATCGAGGGCTACGAGGTCGCCGGCAAGACCGGCACCGCGCGCATCCCTCTTCCGGATCGCCCCGGCTACTACGAGGGGCAGTACATCGCCTCGTTCATCGGCTACCTGCCGGCCTCCGATCCCCAGGTCGTCATCGCGGCGATCCTCGATCGGCCGGTGACCGAGTACGGCGGCGTCGCGGCGGCGCCGCTCTTCCAACGGATCGCGCGGTACGCGATCACGCGCCTTTCGATCGAGCCCGGGCGGCCGCTGCGGACGCCCCCGACCGCGTAGCCGTAGCCATGGGCGCGCGGGAGGGAGGGGCGGACCAGGCGGTACGCTCAAGTCCCGTGGCCCCACCTTCCCCGGCGCGATCCCTTGCCGACCTCCTCGCGGACCTGCCGCGCGTGGAGGTTCGAGGCGACCGCAGCGCCCGCGTCGACGCGCTCCGGTACCGCTCCGCCGAGGTCGAGTCCGGCGCGCTCTTCTTCTGCATCCCCGGGGAGCACGCGGACGGACACGACTTCGCGGCGGAGGCGGCGATGCGAGGAGCCTCGGCGCTCGTCGTCGAGCGGTGGCTGCCGCTCGAGATCCCGCAGGCGCTCGTGCCGTCGGTGCGCGAGACGATGGGGCCGATGTCGGCCGCGTTCCACGGCCGGCCGGCCGAGCGCCTCACGATGGTGGGCGTCACCGGGACCAACGGCAAGACGACGACCACGTTCTTGCTCGAGTCGGTGTTCCGCGCGGCCGGGTGGAGGGCCGGTGTGATCGGGACGACCGGCGTCCGCGTGGACGGGCACCACGTGCCCTTCCCGCGCACGACGCCGGAGGCGCCGGATCTGCAGCGCCTGCTCGCCGAGATGGTCGCCTCGGACGTTGGCGCCGTGGCGATGGAGGTGTCCTCGCACGGCCTGCACCAGCACCGCGTCGACGGGACGCGGTACCGGGTCGCGATCTTCACGAACCTCACCCAGGACCACCTCGACTACCACGCGTCGATGGAGGAGTACTTCGAAGCGAAGGCCCGCCTCTTCACGCCGGCGATGAGCGAGCACGCGGTCGTGAACCTCGACGCCCCGCAGGGCCGACGCCTCCTTCGGGACGACCTCCCGACCACCACCTATGCGATCGATGCAGATGCCGACGTGCGGGCGAGCCGGGTCGAGACCACACGCGAGGGTCTGTCCTTCCGCGTGGGCGACATGCTCGTGCGCTCGTCGCTCCGAGGCCTGTTCAACGTCGAGAACTGCCTCGCGACCCTCGCGACGGCCCGCGTGCTCGGCATCCCCGACCAGGTTGCTGTGCGGGGGATCGCGGACGTCGCCGGGGTCCCCGGGCGCGTCGAGGCGGTCGAGGCCGGGCAGGACTTCCTCGTGATGGTGGACTACGCGCACACGCTCGACAGCCTCGAGAACGTGCTGCGCGCGGCCCGCCCGTTGACCGACGGCCGGCTCGTCGCCGTGTTCGGCTGCGGGGGCGATCGCGATCGTGCGAAGCGCCCGCTCATGGGCCGGGCCGCGACGAGCCTCGCGGACCTCACCGTCGTCACGAGTGACAACCCCCGGAGCGAGGATCCGCTCGCGATCCTCGCCGAGATCGAGCCGGGCGCACGCGAGGGCGGCGGGGCGTTCGTGATCGAGCCCGACCGCCGCGCGGCGATCCGTCTCGCGGTGGCCGAGGCCGGCCCGGGTGACGTCGTCGTGATCGCCGGGAAGGGCCACGAGACCTACCAGGAGCTCGCCGACCGCACGATCGCGTTCGACGATCGCGAGGTCGCGGCCGAGGAGATCCGCGCGCGCCGGGGAGGTGCCCGGTGATCGCCAGGCGGCTCTCGGACGTGGCGGCCACCGTCGGGGGCCGGGTGCACGGAGAGGACGTGACGGTGACCTCGGTCGCGAGCGACAGTCGCTCGGCCGTCCCGGGCTCGATGTTCGTGGCGCTGCCGGGCGACCGTGTCGATGGGCACGACTTCGTCGCGCAGGCGGTCGCGAACGGCGCCGCCGCGGCCCTCGTGGCTCGACCGGTGGACGGCGTCCCCTTCGTCGAGGTCGAGGACCCCGGGCGCGCGCTCCTCACGCTCGCGCGCGACGAGCGCGACCGGACGCTCGAGACGACCGTCGTCGGCATCACCGGGGCGAACGGCAAGACCTCGACGAAGGACCTCACCGCTGCCGTCCTCGCGACGCGCTACCGAACCCACGCGAGCCCCGTCTCGTTCAACACCGAGATCGGGCTGCCGGTCACGCTCCTCGGCGCGCCCGAGGGGACCGAGGTCGTGGTCGCCGAGATGGGCGCGCGTCGCCTCGGTGACGTCGCGCTGCTCTGCGACGTCGCGCGCCCCGACGTCGTCGTGGTGACGAACGTCGGCGTCGCCCACATGGAGATCTTCGGGTCGTGGGACGCGATCGTGGAGGCGTCGGCCGAGCCCGTCGAGGCGCTCGAGGACGACGACGTGGCGATCCTGAACGGCGACGACCCGGTCGTGCGCGGATATGCGGAGCGTACCCGAGCGCGGGTGCGATGGTTCGGCCTCGGGAGCGACGTCGACGTCCGCGCCTCGGCGATCGAGATGGACGGCGACGGGCGAGCGCGCTTCGTCCTCGAGGTCGACGGCGAGACAGAGGCGGTCGAGCTCGCGGTGCCCGGCGAGCACATGGTCGCGAACGCGCTCGCGGCGGCGGCCGTCGGCTCCTCGCTCGGGCTGTCGGCGGGCGAGTGCGCCGCCGCGCTGAAGGGCGCGCGCGTGTCGGCCTGGCGCATGGAGACGTTCACCACGCCGGACGGTGTGCGAGTCGTGAACGATGCGTACAACGCGAACCCCGAGTCGATGGCGGCCGGCCTGAAGGCCGCGCGATGGATGGCGCGCGACGGCCGCCTCGTCGCCGTGCTCGGCCACATGGCAGAGCTCGGGCCGATCGCGATCGACGAGCACGAGCGCCTGGGCGAGCTGATCGTGCGCGTGGGCGTCGAGCGGCTCATCACGGTGGGGGAGGCCGCGCGCTTGATCCACCGCGCCGCCGTGCGCGAGGGCCAGGACCCCGACGACGCCGTCGACGTGGAGACGCCGCAGGAGGCGCTGGCGGAGCTGCGGGCGTGGCTCCGCCCGGGCGACGTGGTGCTGCTGAAGGGCTCTCGGGTCGTCGGGCTCGAGCGGATCGCGGAGGCGCTACGGTGAGGGGCATCCTCGTCGCCGCCGCCGTCGGCCTGGCCGTGACCCTCCTCGGCACGCCGCTCGCGATCCGCGCGTTCCGCCTGTGGGGATGGGGCCAGCGGATCCGCGAGGACGGCCCGCACACGCACCTGGAGAAGATGGGGACCCCGACGATGGGCGGCGTCGTCATCCTCGCGGGCGTGGTGCTCGCGTACCTGGTCGCGCACCTCGTGCTCCGCGGCGTGACCGCGGTGGGTCTCGCCGTGCTGCTCGCGACGGCGGCGCTCGGGGCGCTCGGCTTCCTGGACGACTACATCAAGGTCCGCCGCCGCCGATCGCTCGGCCTGTCGAAGGCTGCGAAGATCGCCGGCCAGGCGCTCGTCGCGGTGCTGTTCACGCTCGTGGCCGTGCGCTTCGGCCACGTCTCGACCGAGCTGTCGTTCTTCCGCGAGACGGGCCTGGACCTCGGGGTCTTCTTCGTCGTGTGGGTGTTCGTGATCCTCGCGTCGTCCTCGAACGGGGTGAACATCACCGACGGCCTGGACGGTCTCGCCTCGGGCTCGTCGATCTTCGTGTTCTCGGCGTACGTCTTCATCGCCTTCTGGCAGTTCCGCCACGCGTGTGGGCTCGGTCCCGCGGAGGCGTGCTACCCGGTCAACTCCGGCGACGTCCTCGACCTTGCCGTGATCGCGGGTGGCGCGGCGGGAGCGGTCGCGGGCTTCCTGTGGTGGAACGCCGCGCCGGCCCGCATCTTCATGGGCGACACCGGCGCGCTCGCCCTCGGCGGGCTGATGGGCGCGCTCGCCGTCACCACGAACACGCAGCTGCTCCTCGTGGTGATGGGCGGCCTCTTCGTGATCGAGACGACGTCGGTGGTCCTGCAGGTGATCTCGTTCCGCGGGTTCGGCAAGCGGATCTTCCGCATGTCGCCGATCCACCACCACTTCGAGCTCGCCGGCTGGCCCGAGTTCACCGTCATCGTCCGGTTCTGGATCGTCGCGGGGATCTGCGTGGCGGTCGGTCTCGGGCTCTTCTACTACGACTTCATCGCGCGCGGAGGCCTCGGGTGACGGAGGGCGAGTTCGCGGGAGAGCGGTTCGTCGTGGTCGGCCTCGGCATCGCCGGAAGGGCCGCGGCGGCCGTGCTCGCGCGCGAGGGGGCGCAGGTCCGCGTGACGGAGGAGCGCTCCGACGTCGAGACGGACGACGAGCTCGCGGCGCTCGGCGTCGAGGTCCGCACCGGCGGCCACGATCCCGCGCACCTCGAGGGCGCGAGCGCCGTCGTCACGAGCCCCGGTGTTCCCGAGCACGCGCCGGTGCTGGCGTGGGCGAACGAGCGCGGCATCCCCGTGTGGAGCGAGCTCGACGTGGGGGCGCGCCTGTGTCGCGCGCCGTACGTCGCGGTCACCGGCACGAACGGCAAGTCCACGACGACGAAGCTCGTCGCGGCGATGATGCGCGAGGCCGGTCTCGACGCGGTCGCGTGCGGCAACATCGGGCATCCGTTCTCGGTCGCCGCGCTCGAGGGCCACGAGGCGCTCGCCGTCGAAGCGTCGTCCTTCCAGCTCCGGTTCCACCACTGGGTGCACCCCCTCGTGTCCGTGCTGCTCAACCTCGCGCCGGACCACCTCGACTGGCACGCTTCGCTCGAGGCCTACGGCGAGGCGAAGGCCCGCGTGTTCGAGCTCCAGCGCGCGGACGAGACCCACGTCGGCAACGTCGACGACGCGGCTGCCGCACGGATCTCGAGCGAGGCACCATGCAAGGTGGCCTGGTTCCGCCGTGGCGCGCCCGGCCCCGGGGAGGTCGGGGTGCAGGAGGGCGAGATCGTCGCCCTGTGGGACGGGCACGAGCTCGGGCTCGGCCGCCCGGCGCACGACGCCGCGGGCTTCGTCGCCGACTGCGCCGCCGCCGCCGCCGCCGGGCTCGCGTTCGGCCTTCCCGCCGGCGCGGTCGCCTCGGCGGTCGCTGCGATGACCCCGCTCCCGCACCGGGGCGAGGAGGTCGCGCGGGTTGGCTCGGTCCGGTTCCTCGACGACTCGAAGGCGACCAACGTCCACGCCGCGCTGCACGCGCTCGAGGGCCGGCGCGACGTCGTCCTGATCGCCGGCGGCATGGCGAAGGGCGTCGACCTGTCGCCCCTCGGCGCGGCCGCACCCTCGCTGGCCGGTGTGGTCGCGATCGGCGAGTCCGGGGACGAGGTGGCGGCGATCTTCGACGGCCGTGTGGCCGTCCGCCGAGCCGCCTCGATCGAGGAGGCGGTAGCGACCGCGTTCGCCCTCGCGCCCCCCGAGGGCACCGTGCTGCTCGCGCCGGCGTGCGCGAGCTGGGACATGTTCCGCGACTACACCGAGCGCGGCGACCGGTTCGCGGCCGCGGCCCGTTCCCTGTCCGAGGAGGTTGCACGTGGCGAGCGGTAGCGCCGTTGCCGAACGGCCGCGTCACCTGAGGCTGATCCGGCCGGAGGAGGGCGTCCGCGCTCGATTGCGCGAGGACGTCGGCACCCGGCGGACGATCGCCCTGCTGCTCGGCTCGAGCGCCTTCCTCGTGATCGGCGGGCTCGTCATGGTGCTGTCGGCGAGCTCGGTCTCTGCGTACGCGCAATACGGAGACAGCTTCCTGTTCTTCCAGCGGCAGGCGATATACGCGGTTGTCGGGGTGCTCACGCTGCTGCTGACGTCGCGGATGCGCTACCGCGCGTGGCAACGGCTCGCGGTGCCGTTCCTCGGCCTCACGATCGTGCTGCTCGCCTTCGTGCTGCACCCGACCTCGGGCGTCGCGGCGTACGGGTCGTCGCGGTGGATCGCGCTCGGCCCGGTGACGATCCAACCCTCCGAGATCGCGAAGCTCGCCCTCATCGTGTTCGCGGCCGCGGTGCTCGCGCGCAAGTGGGGCCGGCTCGGCGATCTCGGGCATCTCGTGCTGCCGCTCCTGCCGGTGACGATCCTCGTCTGCGGGATGGTGATGCTCCAGCCCGATCTCGGCACGACGCTCATCCTGGCGGGGACGGTCTTCCTGCTGCTGTTCGCGGCAGGCGTTCGCCTCCGCTACCTGCTGGCGGCCGGGGTCCTCGGCTCCGCGCTCGGCATGGCGCTGATCTTCAGCGCCGACTACCGGCGGGACCGGTTCCTGTCCTTCCTGGACCCGTGGGCCGACGCGACGAACAAGGGGTACCAGCTCGTGCAGTCGCTCATCGCCCTCGGCTCGGGAGGGTGGCTCGGCGTGGGGCTGGGCGCGAGCCGGCAGAAGTGGATGTACGTGCCGAACGCGCACACCGACTTCATCTTCGCGATCCTCGGCGAGGAGCTCGGACTGATCGGCGAGATCGCCGTGCTCGCGGCGTTCGGGGCGCTCATCTTCGCCGGGATCCGCATCGCGACCCGGACGACCGACGTGTTCGGCCGGCTCCTCGCGGCGGGGATCGTGTCGTGGTTCGGGCTGCAGGCGCTCGTGAACCTCGGGGCCGTGACGGGCCTGCTACCGATCACCGGTGTGCCCCTGCCGTTCGTCTCGTACGGCGGTTCCTCGCTGGTCGTCTCCCTCGCGGCGATCGGCATCCTGTGGAACATCGCGCGCACACCGGCAGCCGCGGCTACGGCGGCACGCTCACGCTCGGGGAGGCGCGCCGCGTGAGGGTGCTCGTCGCGGGCGGCGGCACCGCCGGCCACGTGTTCCCCGCGCTCGCGCTCGCCCGCCGGCTCGTCGAGGACCACGGCGCCGACGTCCGCTTCGCCGGCACATCGAGCGGGCAGGAGGCGACCCTGGTGCCGGCGGCCGGGTTCACCTTCGATGCGGTGGACGCGCGGCCGCTCCGGCGCGAGCTCTCCTTCCGTACCCTCTCGGCCCCGTTCGCCGCCCTGCGCTCTGTGTCGCGCTGCGCACCGCTCGTCGAGGGCGCCGAGGTCGTCGTCGGGATGGGCGGCTACGTGAGCGTTCCGATCGGACTCGCCGCGGCGCGCGCGAAGCGACCGCTCGTCCTGCACGAGCAGAACGCGCTGCCCGGGCTCGCGAACCGGATGCTCTCCCGGCGCGCCACCACCGTCGCGCTCACCTTCGCCGAGGCCGCCACGAGACTGCCGGCTCGGGTCCGAACCGTCGTGACGGGCAACCCCGTCCGCGAGGAGATCCTTGCCGTGACACAGACGCGCGAGGCGCTCGCGACGCAGGCGCACGCGGAGCTGGACCTCGAGCCCGGGCGGCGCACCGTCGTGGTCTTCGGTGGCAGCCAGGGCGCCCTGCACGTGAACATGGCCACGCTCGACGCGCTGAGCCGCCTCCGGGATCGTGACGACCTGCAGGTGCTCGTGCTCGCCGGCGCCTCGCACGAGGAGGACGTCCGCGGACGGCTCGGCGGCCTCGGCGGGCAGGTCCGGGTCCGGGTCCGGGGGTTCTTGGACCGGATGGAGCTCGCGTACGCCGTGGCCGATCTGGTCGTCGCGAGGGCGGGCGCCACGACGTGCGCCGAGGTCGCGGTCTGCGGTCTGCCGTCGATCCTCGTGCCCTACCCGCACGCGACCGGTCATCACCAGGACGCGAACGCCCATGCGCTCGAGCGCGCCGGCGGTGCGATGGTGATCGCGGACCACGAGCTCGACGGCGCCGCCCTCGCGTCTCGTATCGCGGGTCTGCTCGATGACTCCGCGACGCTCGCGTCGATGGCGCAGGGGGCACGGTCCTGGTCCCGTCCCGACGCCGCCGAGGCGCTCGCGGCCGTCGTGGTCGCCGCCGGGGGATCCCGGTGACGGTCCCGTACGTGCCGCCGCCCGGAAGCATCCCGACGCTCGATGTGCCGGACCTCGCGCCCGTCCGACGTCTGCACCTGGTCGGCATCGGGGGCGCCGGGATGCGGAACCTCGCGAAGCTGTTCCTGGCGCGAGGGATCGGCGTCAGCGGCTCGGACATGAAGGACTCGAAGGGCCTGCGCGAGCTCGAGGGTCTCGGCGCCGAGGTCCACGTGGGACATGCGGCCGGGCAGCTCGGTGACCCCGACGCCGTCGTGATCTCGAGCGCGATCGCCGAGCGCAACGCCGAGCTCGCCGAGGCGCGTCGCCGCGGACTCCCGGTGTGGGCGCGGGCGCAGGGACTCGCGGCGATCGCCGGCGACGCGCGCGCGATCGCGGTGGCCGGGACGCACGGCAAGACGACGACGACCTCGATGGTGGGCCTGATCCTCGAGCGCGCCGGCGCCGACCCGACGTACCTCGTCGGCGGGGAGCCGAACGAGAGCGGGAGCGGCGCGCGATCCGGGTCGGGCGACCTGTTCGTCGCCGAGGCCGACGAGAGCGATGGCTCGTTCCTGCTGCTGCGCCCCGAGGTCGGCATCGTGACGAACGTCGAGGTCGATCACGTGGACTTCTACAAGGGCGGCCGCGAGGAGATCGAGTCTGCGTTCGCCGCCTTCGCGCGGGGATGCCGCCAGGTCGTTGCGTGCGCCGACGACGAAGGAGCCGTGCGCTCGGTCCGGGACGCGGGTTCGGACGTCTCGTGGTACGGCACCGCCGAGGAGGCCTCGGCCCGCCTCACGATCTCGTCCGAGGGACCCGGCGGCGCCACGGGCAGCGTGCGGGTCGGCGACGAGCACGTGGAGATCGCGCTCGGCGTGGACGGCGCCCACATGCTGCGCAACGCGACGGCGGCGATCGCGGCGACCAAGATCGTGGGGGTGGAGCCCTCGGTCGCCGCGGAGGCGCTCGGGTCGTTCACCGGTGTGCATCGACGCTTCGAGCATCGCGGGTCGGTCCGCGGCGCGGATTTCTTCGACGACTACGGGCACGTGCCGACGGAGCTCGCGGTGACGCTCGGCGTCGCACGGCGGACGGGGCCGCGACGGCTCGTCGCCGTGTTCCAGCCGCACCGCTACTCACGGACCCAGGCGCTGTGGCGCGAGCTCGGCGCCAGCCTCGTCGAGGCCGACGTGATCGTGGTCACGGACGTGTACGGGGCCGCGCAGGACCCGATCCCCGGCGTCACCGGCAAGCTCGTCGTCGACGGCATCGGCCTGGCGGCACCGGGGAAGCGCGTCGTCTACCTGCCCCACCGGGGCGACGTCGTCCGTTTCCTCGAGCGTGAGGTCCGCGAAGGCGACCTCGTCGTCACGATGGGCTGCGGCGACGTGTGGATGCTGGGCGACGCCGCCCTCGAGGCGATCCGGGAGTCGGCGTGAGCGGCGATCTCGCGCGGGCCGAGGAGATCCTGCGCGCCCGCTGCGGCGTGCGGGTCCGCGCCGGGTTCCCGATGGCCCTGCTGACTACGTTGCGGATCGGCGGTTCGGCCGCGCTGTTCCTTGAGCCCGAGTCGGACCAGGATCTCGCGGCGGCCGCCGATGCGATCGGCGAGACGGGGATCCCGGTCGTCGTGATCGGCAAGGGCTCCAACATCCTGGTCTCCGACCGGGGGTTCGAGGGGCTCGTGCTCCGCCTCGGCAAGGGATACCGGTGGGCGGCGCGCGAGGGGGACCGCATCACGGCCGGGGGCGCGATGCCGCTCCCGGCGCTCGCCGGCGTGGCGCTCACCCATGGCCTCAGCGGCCTCGAGTGGAGCGCGGCCATCCCGGCCTCGTTCGGCGGCGCGGTCCGGATGAACGCCGGCGCGCACGGCGCCGAGCTCGCCGACTCCGTGGAGACGGTCGCGGTCTTCGTGCTCGGGTGCGCCGAGTCCGTGGTCGTGAGCGCGCAGGACGCCGGTTTCGCGTACCGTCACTCGGATCTGCCGCCGGACGGCGTCGTGACGAGCGCCGTCGTGCGTCTTGCGCCGGGCGATCCGAGCGAGATCCGCGCCCGTATGGACGAGGTGCGCGAGTGGCGGCGTGAGCACCAGCCCCTGGCTGAGCCCAACTGCGGGAGCGTCTTCAAGAACCCGCCCGGGGACTTCGCCGCCCGGCTCGTGGACGAGGCCGGCCTGAAGGCAAGGGCGGTCGGGGGCGCGACGGTCTCCAGCAAGCACGCGAACTTCATCGTGACGTCGGAGGGCACGCGCGCCGCCGACGTCGTCGACCTCATCCGGTCCGTCCAGGAGCGCGTGGCGGCCCGCTTCGGCATCCATCTGCAGACGGAGGTGCATCTCGTTGGCCATTTCGACCGTGTTCCGCTCTGAGGTGACGCGGTTGCTCGGCCGGATCTGGCGCCCGCTGGTGACGGCGGGTGCTGCCGTCGTGCTCGCGCTGGGCGGCCTCGCGCTGACGCGCACCGGCATGTTCCACGTCCGGAGCGTCGACGTGGGGGGCAACGTCCACCTGTCGAGGGCCGAGGTCGTCCGCCTCGCCGGCGTGACGACCCGCTCGAACGCCATCTGGCTCGACGAGGGCGCAGCACGGGCCCGGCTCGAGCAGGACCCATGGGTCGCTCGAGCTGAGGTGGAGGTCTCCCTCCCGTGGACGGTCCACGTGACGATCGTCGAGCGGACACCCGTCGCGACGATGGACCGCGGCGCGGGCCCGCTCTTGGTTGCCGGGGACGGAACGGTGCTCGGCGTCGCAACGCGGACGCGCGGCCTTGCGATCATCGTGACGCCGCCCTCGTGGGTGGCGGGTGTCGAGCAGGTCGATCTGCAGGGGGCCGCCCGCGCCCTCGGGTCGCTGGAGCCGGCGATCCTCGAGCGGGTGCACCGGGTCGAGCTCGACCCGGTGAAGGGTCTGTCCCTCGTCCTGAAGGACGGGGTGCGGGTCTCCTTCGGCTCGGCGCGGTCGTTGGACCAGAAAGCGCGTGCTCTGGTCGATGTCCTCGCGTGGGCGGAGCAGATGGGGGAGCGGGTGCGCTCGATCGACGTCACCGCCCCGACCGCGCCCGCGGTGATCCCCGTCTCCTGATCGCGTCCGAACGGTCAGCGTCGGACCGCATCGGAGGGTTTCACCTTGCCCTGAGAACCATTGACGGGCCAGGCCTTCGATAGTACTGTGGCGAAGGTTCAGTGTAGATAGATATAACAATCACGTTGTAGTTGAGGTTCAGGTTTGGGAGACACGAGCGGCGTTTCCCCAGGTAGACCGGGGGCAACCGACCCGGGGATCGGAGGACACGGTGATGGATTCTCCTTCGAACTACCTCGCCGTCATCAAGGTCGTCGGGATCGGCGGGGGCGGCGTGAATGCCGTCAACCGGATGATCGAGGGCGGCCTGCGCGGCGTGGAGTTCATCGCGATCAACACGGACGCGCAGACCCTGCTCATGTCCGACGCCGAGGTGAAACTCGACATCGGGCGGGAGACGACCCGGGGTCTCGGCGCGGGCTCGGACTCCGACGTCGGGCGTCGGGCGGCCGACGAGCACGCCGATGAGATCGAGGAGATCCTCAAGGGCGCCGACATGGTCTTCGTCACCGCCGGAGAGGGCGGCGGCACGGGGACCGGTGGCGCGCCCATCGTCGCCGAGATCGCGCGGAACCTCGGCGCGCTCACGATCGGCGTCGTGACCCGGCCGTTCGGGTTCGAGGGCCGCATGCGTGCCACGCAGGCCGACGTCGGGATCACCGACCTGAAGAAGGCCGTGGACACCCTGATCGTGGTGCCGAACGACCGGCTGCTGCAGGTGTCCGACCCGAACACGCCGATGCTGGACGCATTCCGCATGGCCGACCAGGTGCTGTTCCAGGGCGTGGACGGCATCACATCGCTCATCACGACGCCTGGCCTCATCAACCTCGACTTCGCCGACGTTCGCGCGGTGATGACCGGGGCCGGCTCGGCGCTCATGGGCATCGGGCACGGCTCGGGCGAGGACCGCGCCGAGGAGGCCGCGAAGAGTGCGATCAGCTCGCCGCTCCTGGAGTCCTCGATCGAGGGCGCCCGCGGTGTCCTGCTGTCGATCGCCGGCCCGATGGACCTGTCGCTCCACGAGGTGAATCGCGCGGCCGACGCGATCACCCGCGTTGCGCATCCGGACGCGAACATCATCTTCGGGGCCGTCGTCGACGATGCCCTCGGCGAGGAGGTCCGCGTCACGGTGATCGCCGCCGGGTTCGACAAGCTCCTCGTGTCGCCGAGCACGGCGCAGTTCGAGAGCCGTCTCTCGCGCCTCCTCGAGGAGCCGTCTCCCTCGCTCCAGCCGGTCGGCGAGCCGGTGCCGGTCGCCGTCGGCGCGCGCGAGCGCGACGAGTTCGAGGAGACACAGGCCCCGATGCCGTCGATCCTCGTCGATGAGGAGGACGAGATCTTCCGCCCGGCTCCCGAGACCGTGTCCTTCGACGCCGAGGAGGACCTGGACATCCCGGACTTCCTGAAGAGCTAGGGCTCGGCCGCCCACGCGGCATCCGGTCGTGGGGGCGGGGACGAACGGGTCAGAGGCGACCTTCCCCCGCCTCTGGACCATCTCCCCGCCCCCATCTCCATGTCCGGGTTCCGCGGCCTCGGTCGGCGTCGTCTGGGACCATCGAGCGCCATGGGCGGGTTCGAACGGCGTGATCTCGGCGGCGGCGTGGTCGGGCTCGTGGCTTCGGCCCTCGAGCGCGATGGGTTCCTCGCGGTGTTCCTCGAACGGACCGGCGGCGCGAGCGCCGACCGCTTCTCCTCGCTCAACGGCTCCTACACCGTGGGCGACGATCCCGCGCTCGTCGAGCGCAACCGTCGGCTCGTCGCGTCGGCCTTCGGCGTCGAGCGCTTCTGCGTCCCCGGGCTGGTGCACGGCACGAAGGTCGTGGCGGTCGGTGAGAAGCGCGCGGCCGACGGCTTCCTCGGTCCGGCGGACCTCCTTGCGGACGTCGACGGGACGCACACGACGTCGGTGGGGATCGGTCTCGGCGCCTTCAGCGCCGACTGCGTGATCGCCGTGATGGCGCATCCGCGGAGCGGGCGGGTAGCCCTCGTGCACGCGGGATGGCGAGGCCTCGCGGCCAGTGTGCTGCAGCGCGGCGCCTCCTTGTTCCCGGAGCGTCGCGAGGTGCGCGTCGCGATCGGTCCGACCATCGGCCCGTGTCACTACGAGGTCGGGGAGGACGTTGCCCTCGCGGTCGCCGCAGGCTCGCCCGCCGGTGCGGTCACGGAGCGGCGCGGCGGCCGTCGGTACCTGGACCTCGTCGCGACGGGACGGGCCATCCTGCGCTCCGAGGGCATCCGTCGGGTCGAGGACACGGGCCTGTGCACCGCGTGCGAGGAGCGGCGGCTGTTCTCCTTCCGCCGGGACGGGACGACCGGTCGGCACCTCGCGCTCGCCATGCGCCTCGCGGGCGAGATCCATGTGCCACCTGTCAACGAGATATGACTCCTGTATCGTTCTGAGCACTGATGAGCCCGCGCTCACGGGACCTCGTGCTCGGGAACCTCACCCGGATCCGGGCGGGGATCGAACGGGCGTGCGCCCGCGTGGGCCGCGACCCGGGTGAGGTTCGGATCGTCGCCGCCGGCAAGACCGTCGAGGCCGAGGCGCTCGGCTGGGTGCGCGAGGCCGGCGTCCGCGACTTCGGTGAGAACTACGTGCAGGAGCTGCGCTCCAAGCGCGACGCGGTGCCCGGCGCGACGTGGCACTTCATCGGCACGCTGCAGAGCCACAGCGCCCATCGCGTCGCCGAGCTCGCCGACATCGTCGAGACGGCCGTGCCGGGCAAGGCCCTCGCGAGGCTCGCGCGGCGCTCGGCGGAGGCCGGGCGCCGCCTCCCGACCCTCGTCGAGGTCGACTTCACGGACTCGCGCGTCGGCGTCTCGCCCGAGGAGGCGCTCGCGGCCTGCGAGGACGTGGCGGCTTCCCCGGGGCTCTCGCTCCTGGGGCTCATGACGATCCCGCCGGTCACCGCGACCGCCGAGGGCGGTCGTCCGTACTTCGCACGGCTCCGTGAGCTGCGGGAACGGCTCGTCGAGCGGCATCGCGAGGCGGTCGAACTTTCGATGGGAATGTCGCTGGACTACGAGGTTGCCATCGAGGAAGGCGCTACGATGGTTCGCATCGGCACGGCCCTGTTCGGTGCACGGATCCCGACGGGATAAGGGGAGGAGCGATGCCAGGCGTGTGGAAGAAGACGATGGCCTATCTCGGGCTGGTCGAGGACGAGGAGTTCGACGAGCTCGACGAGGTCGCCGCGCAGCCACGGCAGGCCGAGGTCCGCAGTCTCCAGCGCCCGCACCCCGTCCGCGAGGTGACGGCGGACGCCGGGGACATCGTGCGCACCATCCCCGCGTCGCGCGCGTCGACGGCCGCATCGATCCACAAGTCCGAGCCGAAGCGCTTCAACGAAGCGCGCGAGATCGCCGACCGCTACAAGGACGGCATCCCGGTCATCATGAACCTGCAGAGCACCGACGACACCATCGCTCGCCGCCTCGTGGACTTCGCCTCCGGGCTCGTCTACGGGCTCGACGGCAAGATCGAGATGGTCGCGAACCGCGTCTACCTGCTGACGCCCGCGAACATGGAGGTCTCGGCCGAGGATCGCGAGCGGATCGTCGGCGCCGGGTTCTACAACCAGTTCTAGGTCGTAGTGCCCACGTTGAAGCCGGACATCGGAACCTCCCACAACAGGGACGAAGCC
>CAYUSA010000022.1:0-47171 GCA_964447335.1 uncultured Actinomycetes bacterium | reverse complement strand
CGCGTCCTGCACCGCCTCCTCGGCGAGGTCGAAGTCGCCGAGCACGCGGATGAGGGTCGCGACCGCCCACCCCTGCTCCTGCCGGAACAGACGGTCGACGACCTCACGCGGGGTGCCGCTCAGTGGTCCTCGTGCCCGGCCTCGGGCATGTCGAAGTCCACGACCGGCCGGATCTCGATCGAGCCGTACGCCGCACCTGGGCACCGAGCGGCGGCCTCGATCGCCTGGTCCAGGTTCTCGCACTCGAGCAGGTAGTAGCCGCCGAGCTGCTCCTTCGTCTCGGCGAACGGTCTGTCGGTGGAGAGGGTCTCGCCGCTCTGCACCCGGACGGTCGTCGCGTGCTCGGTCTCGCGGAGGGCGTCGCCGGCCAGCATCCAACCCCTCTCCCGGAGCCAGTCCGTGTAGTCGAACCAGGGCTGCATCTCCTGGGCCTGCTGCTCGGGCGGGACGTCGCCTCCCTGCGTCTCGTCGCCGTAGATCAGGAGCATGTACCGCATGCCTGCCTCCCACCGCTCGGGCGGCCTGTTGCCGCCGCTCACCCTAGACGACGAACGGCAAGCCCGGGTTTCGACATCGGGGCGGACCTCGGTTCTCCGGCGGTAGGCTGAGGCCGCCATGGGCGTCCAGGTCGACCCGCTCGACTATCTCGGGATCGATCGGCTCCTCACCGAGGAGGAGCGCGCGATCCGCGACGCCGTCCGCGAGTTCGTCGTGGGCGAGATCCTGCCGGGGATCGAGGAGTGGTTCGAGTCGGCGACGTTCCCGCGCGAGGTCGCCAAGGGGCTCGCGGACCTCGGGCTCCTCGGGATGCACCTCACGGGATACGAGTGCCTCGGCGCGAACGCCGTGTCGTACGGGCTCGCGTGTCTCGAGCTCGAGGCGGGCGATAGCGGTGCACGGTCGTTCGTCTCGGTCCAGGGCTCGCTCTCGATGTTCCCGATCTGGAAGTTCGGCAGCGACGAGCAGAAGCAGCGCTGGCTCCCGTCGATGTCGCGCGGCGAGGTGATCGGCTGCTTCGGCCTGACCGAGCCCGACGCCGGCAGCGACCCCGCTCGCATGCGGACGCACGCGCGCCGCGACGGCGCCGACTGGATCGTGAGCGGCACGAAGATGTGGATCACCAACGGCGGTATCGCCGACGTCGCGATCGTGTGGGCCCAGAGCGACGATGGGGTGCTCGGGTTCATCGTGCCGACCGACACGCCTGGGTTCTCGACGCAGGACATCCATCGCAAGCTCTCGCTCCGCGCGAGCGTCACCTCCGAGCTGATCCTCGACGACGTCCGGCTCCCCGCCGACGCTTTGCTGCCCGGCGTGGTCGGGATGAAGGGCCCGCTGTCGTGCCTCACCGAGGCGCGGTTCGGGATCGTCTGGGGGGCGATGGGCGCGGCACGTGCCTGCTTCGAGTCGGCGCTGTCGTACGCGAAAGAGCGGGTGCAGTGGGGCAAGCCGATCGCCGGCTTCCAGCTCACCCAGCGCAAGCTGGCCGACATGGCCCTCGAGATCGGCAAGGGCATGCTCCTCGCGCTGCACCTCGGGCGGATGAAGGACGAGGGACGTCTCGCGCCGCAGCACGTGAGCATGGGCAAGCTGAACAACGTGCGCGAGGCGCTGCAGATCGCGCGCGAGGCGCGGGGCATCCTCGGTGCGAACGGGATCACGCTCGAGTACCCCGTGATCCGTCACATGAACAACCTCGAGTCGGTCTACACGTACGAGGGCACGAACGAGATCCACACCCTGATCGTCGGCGAGACACTGACCGGCCTCCGGGCCTACGAGTGAACGCCGACCGCCGTCACCCCGCAGGCTTCTGGCTCGATACCTGCGGCGACGACCTCGCGCCACGGCCGTCGCTGCGCGGTGATGAGACCGTGGACGTCGCGATCGTCGGCGGGGGGTTCACCGGCCTGTGGACGGCGTACGCGCTCGCGAAGGCCGATCCGTCGCTGCGGATCCTCGTGCTCGAGAAGGACATCGCGGGATGGGGCGCCTCGGGTCGCAACGGCGGCTGGTGCTCCTCGGACCTGGTGTCGCCGCCCGAGGCCGTCGAGGCACGGTACGGGCACGACGCCGCCGTCGCGATGCGCCGCGCGATGGTCGACACGGTCGTCGAGGTCGGGCGCGCGTGCGAGACCGAGGGCATCGACGCGCACTACGTCCGAGGCGGCACGCTGAAGGTGGCGACATCGCCGCTCGAGGCCGAGCGACTGCGCGCGGACCTGGAGGTCTCGCGACGGTTCGGGTCGTCCGACGCCGACCGCCGCTGGCTGGACGCGGACGAGACCCGAGAGCGGATCGCCGTCCAGGGCATGGTCGCCGCCACGTACTCGCCGCACTGTGCGGTCCTGCACCCCGCGCGGCTGGCGCGGGGCCTCGCCAGGGTCGTCGAGGGCCTCGGGGTGCGCATCGTCGAGCGGACCGCGGCGACCGCGATCGCGCCCGGCCGCGTGCGGACCGAGCTCGGGATCGTGCGCGCCGGCGTGGTCGTCCGCGCGCTCGAAGGAGCGACCGGCAACCTGCGCGGACACGGACGGTTGTTGCTCGCGGTGCACATCCACATGGGAGTGACGGAGCCCCTCCCGTCCGCGTTCTGGGACCAGATCGGCTGGCGCGAGGGCGAGGCGCTGTCGGACATGAGACCGGTCTTCGTCTACGCGCAGCGTACGCGCGACGATCGCATCGCCTTCGGCCTCGCGCGAGGGCACCCGCATCCGGGCTCGCTCACGCCAACGTACGTCGTGCCGACGGCTGCGCGTGCGTTGCGGGCGACGCTCGCGCGGCTGTTCCCGGCGGCGCGCGGGGCGAGGATCGACTCGCTGTGGAGCGGGTACGTCGGGATGTCGCGCGACTGGTTCCCCTCGGTCGGGCTCCGTGGCGGCATCGCCTGGGCCGGCGGGTACTTCGGCGACGGCGTCTCGACGGCGAACCTGGCCGGGCGCACGCTCGCCGACCTGATCACCGGACATGAGAGCGACCTCACGCGCCTCCCGTGGGTCGGCCACCGGTGGCAGCCGTGGGAGCCGCAGCCGCTTCCCATGGTGGGCGTCGCCGGCCTGTTCACCGCGATGCGATGGGCGGACGCCGTCGAGTCGCGGACCGGGCGAGCCTCGCGCGTGCTCGGTCTCGTCGAGCGCCTGCTGCCGGGCTGACGGCCGGCGGTCGCATCGCCGGCGTCGGGTAGCCTGTGCACACGTCTGAAGACAGCGAGGCATCCAGATGGGGGTTCGAGTCATGACACGCGACATGGACTGGGCGATCTTCGAGAAGGCGGTCGAGATCACGGCATCGGCGGTTCGAGGGGCGCTCGGCGGCGAGAACAGCCAGCCGCCGGCGTTCGCGGGTGACGTCTTCAAGCAGGTGTACGCGGCGCTCCGCGAGGCCGCGGCCGAGATGCGGGAGCCCGAGAAGCCGGGCTTCTAGCTCTCTCGCCGCAGCGCGTACCCGTGGCGCGTCACGCGGGCCGGCGCGCTGATCCGCTCGGACCGAGGCGCGGGGAACGCGAGCGCCGGGCTCGACGTCGAACGGCCGTTCCCGACGGAGGAGGCCCCCATGGTGAAGAAGGCCGGCCTGATGCTCGTCGCGTTCCTGTCCGTCGCCGCCGTTCTCGGCTTCGTCGTCTCGAGACCGTTCGGCGGTAGTCGGGAAGCGGCGTCCGGGGGCGGTGACGCGATGCGCGCGCCGTCGAACGATGTGGGTGTGATCGAGGCCGAGACCGCCACCAGCGGCGCGGCCGGCGCGAGCTCGTACGCGGCCGACGAGACCGCGCTGCTCGAGGTACCGGGCACGGCGGTGGGCGAGCTTCCCGGTCTGCCGCCGCTCGGCCAGGCGGTGGTCAAGACGGCCGACATCTCGGTCGAGGTGCGCAAGGGCACGTTCGCTCAGGCGTTCGACGAGGCCTCGCTCGTGGCGGGCACGTACGGCGGATACGTGGAGTCGTCGTCGGTGTCCGGGGCCGAGGCGCGCTCCGGCAGCCTGCTCGTCCGAGTGCCGGCCGCTCGGTTCGACGAGGCGATGTCCGACCTGCGGGCGCTCGGCACGGTGACCGGCGAGTCGATCTCGGGCCAGGTCGTGACGCAGGACTTCATCGATCTCGAGGCGCGACTCCTCACGTGGGAGACGCAGGAGTCCGTGCTGCTCGGGCTCATGGAGCAGGCGAACAGCATCGACTCGATGCTGCGGATCCAGCGCGAGCTCCAGGACGTGCAGTTCCGGATCGAGCAGATCAAGGGGCAGCTCCGCGTCCTCGAGGACCGCACGTCGCTCTCGACGATCCGCCTGTCGATGGTCGAGACGGGCGCGCCGATCGCGATCCAGAACGACAGGAGCGATGCCCGTCCGAGCCTGGCGGAGGCGTGGGAGAAGGCCGTCGACGGGCTGCTCGGCGTGGCGTACGCGACGATCGTCGGCCTCGGCTACCTGGTGCCGCTCACCGCGCTCGGGCTCATCGCGTGGCTCGGGTACCGGCGGATCTCGCGTCGGGTCCAGCCGCAGGCCCCGAGCGCGGCCGCCTGACGCGCATGACAGCACGGGCCAGGGAGCAGACACTGGTGGCGTGAGTCGCGTCGAGTGGATCTTCCGGCCCGAGGTCTCGCGCCCCGTCGTGGTGTGTGCGTTCGCCGGCTGGAACGACGGCGGCGAGGCGGCCACGACGGCGGCGCGGTCCCTGAAGGACCAGTGGGTGGCCCGCCGGTTCGCGGGCCTGGATCCCGAGGAGTTCTACGACTTCCAGGTCAGCCGCCCGACCGTGCGACTGCAGGCAGGCCTCACCCGGGGGCTCGATTGGCCGAGGAACGACTTCTTCCTCGCGCGGCCTGGTGAGCGCGACGTGGTCCTGATGATCGGCGTCGAGCCGAACGTCCGGTGGCGGACCTACTGCCAGACGGTCCTGCAGATCGCGGATGACCTGGGCGCCGAGTTGCTCGTCACGCTCGGGGCGTTCCTCGCCGACGTGCCGCACACGGATCCCGCGCCCGTGAACGCCTCGAGCACCGATCCCGAGTGGCTTGAGCGGCCTGGCGTCGAGCCCGCACGCTACGAGGGGCCGACCGGCATCGTCGGTGTGCTGCAGGACTCGGCGGCGAAGGTAGGGCTCACGTCGGTGTCGCTCTGGGGCGCCGCCTCCCACTACCTGCCATCGGGGACGAACCCGAAGGTCGCGCTCGCGCTGCTCGAGGCGCTGCGCGACGTCGTGGGGCTCGAGGTGGACACGCGCGACATGGCGCGGGTCGCGGCGGGCTGGCAACGGCAGGTTGACGAGGAGGTCGCGGAGGACGCCGAGCTCACCGACTACGTGCGACGCCTCGAGGAGGCACGTGGAACGTCGGGCGATCTCGGACCGGTGCCGAGCGGCGACGACCTGGCCGCCGAGCTCGAGCGCTTCCTGCGCGACCAGGGCGTCGGCGAGTAGGAGATCCCCGTGACCGGGTGGCCCGACACCCGAGCGCAACTCGAGGAGATGCAACGGCGTCTCGCGACCGAAGAGCCGGAGCCGTGGCGTATGCCGCGGGATGGTCGCGCCACGATCGGCGCGGTGTTCGCGGCGTTCTCGACCGCGGCGGACCCGGCACCCGTCGAGCACGCGTGGGTCGCGGCCGTGGCGGGCGTGGCGCGGTCTCTCGTCACGTGCGAGGTCCGAACGCCGTACGAGGCGGGCTACCTCGCCCTCCGAGAGGGCGCTGCGCTCGAGGCGGCGGTGCGGGGTCTCGACGTGCTCCCCGACGTGCTGCTGGTGGACGCCACCGGACGGGACCACCCGCGTGGGGCGGGGCTCGCGCTCCACCTCGGCGCGGTGCTCGGCGTGCCCACCGTCGGCGTGACGGACCGACCACTCCTCGCCCTGCCCGACGGCCGAGGTCGGCTCGTGCTGGATGGACGCGAGGTGGGGCGAGCGGTGGTGACGAGGGCCGGGACTCGCCCGGTGTTCGTGCACGCCGCATGGCGGACCGACGTCGATGCGGCCGAGGCCGTCGTGCTGGCGGCGGCCGGCAGGGCCCGTACGCCCGAGCCGCTTCGCCGCGCCCGGTTCCTCGCGCGGGTGCGACGCGCCACGGACGAGGGGAGGCTCAGCCCCGCAAGAGCGGACGCGTGAGGCAGGTCGGCCCGCCGTCACCCTTGCGGCTGATCTCGTCGCCGCGGTACGTGCGGACCTCGACGCCCGCATCCTCCATCCGTCGCCTCGTCTCGGGATTCCCCTCGAGCGCGAGGGCGAGCCGCGGGCCGAGCGCGAGGACGTTCGGGCCCATCGAGCGGAGCTCGTCCTCGGGGACCTCGACGTAGGCGATCCCTCGAGCGACGAGCTCCTGCATCAGTCGGACCGGCATGAGGGGCGGGAAGCAGACGACGAGGTCCTCGTCCAGCGGTGACAGCAACGAGAGCAGGTGCAGGCACTCCCTCGGACCGTGACGGTGGGGCAGGTCGAAGGCGAGGATCTCGATCTCGGGGAGGAGCTCGCGGAGCGCGGCGATGCCCTCGTCGTTCGTGCGGTACCCGCGACCGACGGCCAGCGTCGTCGCGTCGAGCCAGAGCATGTCGCCGCCCTCGGCGCAGGCCGGGTCCTCGAGCCGTCCGAGGATCGGCACGCCCGCGGCCTCCAGGTCGACGGCGACCGCCTGCGGCTCGCGCCGCCGCTCGATCTTGCCGGGCCGGAGCAGGATCGCTCCGCGGTCGGTCATGAGCACCGGGTCGTAGGTATAGATCGCGTCGGGGTCTCCGTCGACCGGTGCCGTGCCCGTGACGACCTCGGCACCGACGCGTTCGAGCTCGGCGCGGAGCCCGCGATGCTCCTCCTCCGCCGCATCCTGGTCGGGCTCCGCCCGCCATCCGAACGCCTCCCACGAGGAGAGGTCGAGGGGGCGAGGCGGCCGCACGTAGACACGCCGTAGGGCGGACACCTGGTCCTGGATACCGGGCACCAGGCTACGGTAGCCGACACCGGCTTAGGCGCACTCCCCGTGCCGCATCCACGGCGCGCGTGCGCCCGGGGGCCTGCCTCGGCATGGCCGACCGGCCCGTGACCGCACCGGGTTGCGGGGCCACGCTCGTGTGTGGAACGTGGAAGGAGGAGATCGGGATGTCGTTCACGACCGAGTACCTGGAGGGCCGGGGCATCTCGTTCGAGGTGATCCCGCACGACAAGGCGTTCACCTCGATCGACGAGGCGCGGGCGCTCGGCATCGAGGCCGACGCGGTGGTGAAGACGCTGCTGCTCGACACCGTGGCCGGCCACGTCCTGGCGGTGATCCCCGGGGACCGGCGCCTGGACATGCGGCTCGTCGAGGACGTGGTCGGCGACAAGCACGCGCACCTGGCGACCGAGCAGGAGATCGAGCGCGACCTGCCGGGCCTGGAGCTCGGCAGCCTACCGCCGCTCGGCGGCCTGCTGAGGGTGCATGCCTACATCGATCCGGAGGTCCTCGAGCACGAGACGATCGTGTTCGCCGCGGGCACCCAAACCGAGTCGATCCGTGCGCGCTCGGAGGACGTGTTCCGCGACGAGACCGTCACGGTCGCGAAGATCACGAAGGACTTCGCGGGCCACTACGGGTAGGCCGGCTCCGCCGAGCGAGCACGAGCGCGACGACGAGCACGATCGCGCCGGCCGCGAGCAGCGCGATGGGCGCTCCCAGCGTGTCTTGGAAGAAGTAGGCCACCGTCTGCACGAGGAACAGGAACATGCCGACGACGCCGATCGCGAGGATCGGCGTCTCGCGCAGGCGTACGCTCGCTGCCACGAGCGCCACCGCGACGACACTGCCGAGCAGCAAGCCGGCAGCGTGCTGGTCCGTCGCGAGCACGAGCGCGCTCACGAGCGCGCCGATCGACCCGATCGCGAGTGCGGTCCGTCTCGGCACGAGCACCCGCGCGACCCCGAGCCCGAACCACGCCACTCCGATCACGCACCACGCGACGCCGTTCCACGCCGGGTCGTAGAAGGCGAACGCGGTCGTGGACGCGAGCGTGACGGCGACCGCGACGTGCTGGAGCGTGCTCCGCCGGTACGCGTAGAGCGACGCCGAGACGGCGAGCCCGACGGCGCCGCCGACGAGCCCGGCCATGCGGTCCGTGGGGGTCTCGAACACGTCGAGCGCGAGCACCCAGCTGAACCAGACGACGAGGCCCGACGCGAGCAGCCACAACACGCTCGTCAGTCGCGCGATCGCCGGCTCCTCGCTCCCGCGGAGCAGCCAGCCCGCGAGGAGCAGTCCGAGCGCGGCGATGCCGACGGCGGAGGCGCGGGTGATCGCGTGCATGTCGGCCCACCGGTCGGCGAGCACCGCAGCTCCCGCACCCAGGGCCAGGGCGGCCCCGAGGTACGCGAGCGCCTCGGTCACCAGCGGTACGCGGCGAGATGCGGCACGGGCCTCGCCGGCTTCGAAGGCTTCGATCGCGTCCGCCTCGGCGTCGGTGACGAGGGACGCGGCGACCCAGCGATGGAGCTTCGCGTGGAGACCGGGGTCGATCGGCGGGTGGTGCTCGAGGTCCGCGCACATGCCGAACTCCCTTCTCGCTTGCCATCGTCCGTCTGCGGTGGAGCGAGCGCAAGGGTCATACTGTGCGCATGCGTGCGGCCGTCCTCTACCGCTTCGGGGAGCCGCTCGTGATCGAGGAGCTCGCGCTCGACCCGCCGGAAGCGGGCGAGGTCCAGGTCCGGATGGCCGCGAGCGGCGTGTGCCGCAGCGACTGGCACGGTGTGCGCGGGGTCCACTGGCACGCGACACCGATCGTCCTGGGTCACGAGGGTTCGGCCGTCGTGGAGGCGGTCGGCGAGGGTGTGGAGGATCTCGCGCCGGGCGATCACGTCGCGCTCTCCTGGCTGCCGCACTGCGGAACGTGCCGTCGCTGCGCCGCCGGACACCCCGCGCGCTGCGAGCGGCTCGAGGTGTTCGACAAGGGCTACCTCGCCGACGGGACGACGAGGTTCTCGAAGGGCGAGCTGCGCATCAAGCACAACGTGCCGTCGTCATTCGCGGAGCGCTCGGTCGTGCCGGCGAGCACGGCGATCAAGGTCGACCCGGCGATCCCGCTCGAGCACGTCGCACTCCTCGGGTGCGCGGTGATGACCGGCGTCGGCGCGGTGATGAACACGGCGCGTGTCCGTCCCGGCGAGTCGGTCGTGGTGATCGGGTGCGGCGGCGTCGGGCAGTCGGTGGTGCAGGGCGCGCGGATCGCGGGCGCCTCGCCGATCGTAGCGGTGGACGTGGTGCCGTCGAAGCTCGAGCTCGCGCGCGACCTGGGTGCGACGGCGACGGTGGCCGGCGGCGAGGGCGTCGAGGAGCGCGTCCGCGACGCGGTCGGCGGAGGTGCGGACTTCGCGTTCGAGGCGCTCGGCCGCACAGAGACCATCGAGCTCGCGACGCGTGTGACCGGGCCGGGCGGTACCGCGGTGCTCGTCGGGATGGCGCCGCCCGAGGCGCGCATCCCGCTCGACGCCCTCACGATGGTCTATGAGGAGCGAACCGTGACGGGGTCGTGGTACGGCTCGTGCGTCGCGTCCCGCGACTTCCCGATGCTCGCCGGGCTCGTCGCGAGCGGTGACCTGCGGCTGGGCGGCATGATCGGACGGAGGGTCGCGCTCGAGGAGATCAACGACGCGCTCGCGCTGTTCGAGACGGGGGAGGAGCTACGGACGGTGATCACGTATGGCTGAGACGCTCGTGCGGGTCCGGCGCGAGGGCGCGGTCGCGGTGTTGACGCTGAACCGGCCCGCGAAGCTGAACGCGCTCTCGACGGCGCTCGAGGAGGCGCTCGACGGCGCGCTCCGGGCGGAGGAGGTGCGCTCGGCGGGCGCGGTCGTGCTCGAGGGCGCGGGGCGGGCGTTCAGCGCCGGGGCCGACGTGCACGAGATGCGCGAGCAGACGCCGGCCGCGATCTTGCCCTACTACCGCGGGACCGGCGAGGTGTACGAGCGCGTCGCGACGCTCCCGATGCCAACGGTGGCGGCGGTCCACGGGTACTGCCTCGGCGGAGGTTTCGAGCTCGCGCTCGCGTGTGACTTCCGCGTGGCCGACGAGACCGCGGTGTTCGGTCTGCCCGAGGTGGGGATCGGCATCGTGCCCTCCTCCGGCGGCACGTATCGGCTCGTGCGACTCGTTGGGGTCGCTCGCGCGAAGGAGCTGCTGCTGCTCCGCGACCGCTTCGATGCGCAGGACGCCGAGCGCTGGGGACTCGTGACGCTGGTGGTGCCCGAGGGTTCGGCGGCGAAGCGGGCCGTGGAGATCGCGGGGGAGCTCACCGCGCTGCCGCCGCTCGCGGTCGAGGTCGCCAAGCGTGCGGTGGACGCGGCGGCCGAATCCTCGCGCTCGGCGGCCCTGCTGATCGAGCGCCTCGCGTACGGGATGCTCTCGCAGACTGGGGACCACGCCGAGGCGACCGCGGCGTTCGATGAGGGTCGCGACCCGAGGTTCCAGGGTCGCTGACGGCTACCCCTCGGGGCGGGGTGGCGGGTAGCCGAGCCCCCACGCGTCGTTGCCGCCGTCGACCACGATCGTCGTCCCGGTGATCGACGCGGCGGCCGGGGTCGCGAGGAAGGCGATGAGCGCCGCCACCTCCTCGGGCGGGACGAGCCGGCCGAGCGGCGTCGTCCGCAGCGCTTCCTCGACGAACTCCGGCCCGTACGCGCGGAACGCCTCGGTGTCGACCGCGCCCGTCGCGACGCAGACCGCCCGGATCCGGTACCGGCTCCACTCGATCGCGAGCCCTCCCGCGAGGTTCTCGAGCGCCGCCCTCGCGGCCGACGAGTGCACCATGAACGGGATCCCACGGCGCGGGCTGAACCCGATGAACACGACCAGCCCACCCGAGCTCGGGATCATCGACCGTGTCGCGACCGTGCGCGTGAGGTCCCAGACGGCGTCGACGTTCAGCCGGTGCACCGCCCGCCACCCCTTCGGGGTGATGTTCTCGGGCGTGGCGACGAACTGCCCGCCGGCGTTGTTCACCAGCACGTCGATCCGCCCGTAGCGCTCGAGCACGGTGTCGACCAGCGCCTCGACCTGCTCGGGCTCGCGGACGTCCGCGGGCACGGCCAGGCACGACGTCCCGGCCGCCTCGAGCTCGAAGCGCACCTGCTCGAGCGGCTCGGGCCGGCGGCCCGCGATCGCGAGCGACGCGCCCGTCCGCGCGAGCTCGCACGCGATCGCCCGCCCGAGCCCGGTCCCCCCGCCCGTCACGAGCGCTACCGCTCCCGCGTTCGCGTCCTCGGTCAGCACCGGCCGGTATCCCGTCATGGGCACATCATGCCCGACGTAGACTGCCGCCTGCATGGACGCCTTCGAGACCATCTCCTCGCTCCGAGCCGTCCGGGCGTTCGACCCCCGCCCGATCCCGCCCGACGTGCTCGAGCGGATCCTCGAGGCCGGCCGCCGGGCGCCGTCCTCGATGAACGAGCAGCGCTGGGCGTTCGTCGTGTGCACGGACCGGGAGCGCCTGCTCGAGCTCGCATCGGTGGGCGACTACGCGGGCCACATCGCCGGCGCCGCGGCGGCGATCGCGCTCGTCACGCCGGGAGCCGAGGAGGGCTGGCGGCGCGAGTCGATCGCGTTCGACCTCGGGCAGTGCGCGCAGAACCTGCAGCTCGCCGCCTGGGCCGAGGGCGTGGGCTCCGTCCACGCCGCGGTGTACGACGAGGAACGCACGCGCCGGCTCCTCGGCTTCCGGATGACCATCGCTGCGACTACCTGCTCTCGTTCGGCTATCCGGCCTCGGCGCCGAGCGGGCACGGCGGTCGCCGTCCGCTCGAGGAGCTCCTGCACCGCGAGCGCTGGTAACGGTACGGTTCCCCCGGGAGGGAGCCATGGCCTCGAGTCGCCTCGACGAGCTGGCCGCGAAGACCCCGGTAACCCGCGACCGCTACGTGGATCTCCTGCGCGCGGCGTCGATCTGCGCCGTCGTCTTCGGCCACTGGTTCATCGGCCTCATCTACTGGAAGGGTGGCGTGATCGGCGTGCACAGCGCCGTCGGCGTCACCTCGTGGATGTGGCTCGCCACCTGGGTGTTCCAGGTGATGCCGATCTTCTTCTTCGTCGGCGGGTTCTCGAACCTCGTCACCTACGAGTCGTTCGAGCGCCGCGGCGACTCGGACTGGGCGTTCGTTCGCACTCGGATGGACCGGCTCCTGCGGCCGTCGCTCGTCTTCCTCGGGGCGTGGCTCGTCGTGCAGGCTGCGCTGCACCTCTCCGACACGGGCGCGGCGACCGGTCCGACGCTCTGGGGTGACACCACACTGCTCCGCGGCATGTACCCGCCGGCGGCGACGCTGCCGTTCGGGCCGTTGTGGTTCCTCGCGGTGTACCTGGTGGTCGTGGCGGTCGCGCCGTTCACGATACGGCTGCATCGCCGGTTCGGGTGGTGGGTGCCGGCGGCGATGGTTGCGGGAACGATCGTCGTCGACGTGGTCGGCTTCGGGCTCGGTCTCCCCGCGGTGCGCTACGTGAACATCGTGTTCGTGCTCCTCCTGCCACACCAGCTCGGGCATTTCTACGGCGATGGCAGCTTGACGCGACTGTCTCGCAAGGTGTTCTGGGCGATGGTCGCGGTGGGGCTCGGCGGGCTGGTGCTCCTCACGAACCCATGGGTGTTCCGGTGGTTCGGCGACGCGCGGTTCGACTGGTTCGTGGACATCGGGCACTACCCGAAGAGCCTGCTCGGCACCGATGTCGAGAAGATCTCGAACGCGTACCCGCCGACCGCGTGCTTCATGCTCGCCGGCATCTGGGCGATCGGCGCCGTGATGCTGCTGCGCCCCGTGCTCACGCGATGGCTGCAACGGCCGGGCCCGTGGAAGGTCACGATCTTCCTGAACTCGATCATCATGACGCTGTTCCTGTGGCACATGACCGCCTTCCTGCTGGCGGTCCTCGCGCTGTGGCCGCTCGGCCTCGGCGACCACGCCGAGACGTCGGCCGGCTGGTGGGCGGAGCGTGTCCTGTGGATCGGCGTGCCGGCGCTGTTCCTCTCCGGGATCGTCGCTCTCGTCGGCGGGTTCGAGCGGCCCCGGCCGAGCCACGGGTCCTGAGCTTCGTTCTCCGATCCCGCGCTTCAGTTCCGAGCCCCGCGCCGCCGATGACTAGTCACAGATGACTAGTCCGGAGATCTCGAGTCGGTGGAGGTGCGCTCGATGACACGCAGGTGGATCGCTGTGGTGCTCGGTGTCGCGGTAGGGCTCGCGCTCGTCGCGGCTCCGGCCGTGGCCAAGCCGGCGCCGGTCACGAAGATCAGGTTCAAGCTCGACGTGCACGAGCTCACGGCCGGGACCGATGTGACCGGCTCCGTGGACGTGTTCACGCGCAGCGGCAACCTGTGGGCCGCGTTCCCCGGCGCGACGCTGTCGCTGCGGGTCGACGGGATCGAGGTCGGCACGCTCACCACCGACGCCGTCGGCCACGCCGCCGTCGCGTACCCGGGAGCCCTCGAGGGCGACCACGTGATGAAGGTGTTCTTCGCCGGGGACGACCTCCACAAGAAGGCGCAGCGCGCGCAGGGCTTCAGCGTGACCGGCGTGGTCACACCCCCGCCGGCTCCGACCGCCCCCGAGGCCCCCGTGCTCTCGGCCACGGCCGGCACGGCGATGGTCTCGCTCGCGTGGACGGTGCCCGCCGACGGCGGATCGCCGATCACCGGGTACACCGTCTACCGCGGGGACACGACCGGGACCGAGACGTCGCTCGTCGCGCTCGGGCTCGTGACGACCTACGACGATGCGAGCGCACTGAGTGGCTCGACCTACTTCTACGTGGTGACCGCGGTGAACGCGGCCGGCGCGTCGGTGTGGTCGAACGAGGTGTCCATCACCGTTCCCTGAGGACGCGCGTACCCTGGGGGCCATGTCCACCGCCCCCGTCGAGGTCGACCGGCCGGTCGGCGACCAGGACGTCCGGCCCGACATCCCGTGGATCGTGATCGTGTGGAACGACCCGATCAACCTGATGTCGTACGTCGTCTACGTGTTCCAGAAGCTGTTCGGCTACAGCCGGGAGAAGGCGACGAGGCTCATGCTCGACGTCCACCACAAGGGCAGGGCCGTGGTCGCGCACGGCCCGCGCGAGACGTGCGAGTTCGACGTCTCGCGCCTGCACGCGCATGGCCTGTGGGCGACGATGCAGAAGGACCGCTGACCCCGTGGCCTTCGAGCGCGTGAAACGCACCCGCAAGGGCGACTTCCAGGTCCGGCTCCCGCCGGGCGAGCGCGAGCTCCTGAAGGCGCTCCCCGAGCAGCTTCGCGAGCTGCTGAGGGACGGCGACGCGGCCGAGGACGCCGCGCTCCGGCGGCTGTTCCCTCCGGCGACGCTGGACGACGCCGAGATCAACGCCGAGTTCGAGCGCTTGATGCGTGGGGATCTCCTCGCCGAGCGCCTCGCGTCCCTCGAGACGATGGAGCGCACGCTCGAGGCCGAGCGCCTCACCGAGGACGAGCTGGCCGCGTGGCTCTCGGCGATCAACGACCTGCGACTCGTGATCGGCGTGCGCCTCGACGTCACCGAGGAGACGACGGCCGAGGACTTCGCCGAGCTCGACGACGAGGACCCGCGCGTGCACATGTACGCCGTGTACTCCTACCTCACGTTCCTCGAGGACCACGTCGTCGGCGCCCTCGCCGGCGGGCTCACGTAGCGCTCCCGTATCCTCGTTCGGTCGTGAGCGTGATCGACCTGGTCGACCTGAGCTACGCGCTGCCCGGCGGCTGGACGCTGTTCGAGGGCGTGACGTTCCGCGTGCCCGAGGGTCATCACGCCGCGCTCGTCGGCGCGAACGGCATCGGGAAGTCGACCCTGCTGCGGATCGTCGCGGGGCTCGAGGCCCCGACGTCGGGGCAACGCAACGTGCCGGGGCGCGTCGGTCTCATGCGGCAGATGATCGGCTCGGACGCGCAGCCGACCACGGTGCGCGAGTTCCTCCTCGCGTACGCGGAGCCGGAGGTCGCGAGGGCGGGCCGCGCGCTCGCCCGCGCCGAACAGGCCCTCGCGAACGACGCCGGCGAGCGCGTGCAGCTCGCGTACGCGCACGCGCTCGCGTCCTGGGAGGACGCCGGCGGGTACCGCGCCGAGGTCGTCTGGGACCGCTGCACGGACGCCGCGTTCGGCCACGGGTATCCCGAGTGCGCCGAGCGGCACATCGAGACGCTCTCGGGCGGCGAGCGCAAGCGCCTCGCACTCGAGGTGCTCTTCCGCAGCGCGTTCGACGTGCTCCTGCTCGACGAGCCCGACAACTTCCTGGACATCGAGGGCAAGCGCTGGCTCGAGGAGCAGATCCGCGCCTGCCCGAAGACGATCCTGTTCGTGAGCCACGACCGCGCGGTGCTCGCGGCAACGGCGACGCGCGTCGTCACGCTCGAGGGCCGAGGCGCGTGGGTCCACCCCGCCGGCTTCGCGAGCTACGGGCAGGCCCGCGAGCACCGCCTCGAGAAGCTCGAGGACGAGCACCGGCGCTTCGCAGAGAAGCACAAGCATCTCGAGGACCACCTGAAGGAGATGAAGCGCAAGGCCGCGTACAACTCGGACTTCGCCTCGCTCGCTCGGAGCGCCGAGAAGAAGCTCGCGCGGTTCGAGGAGCGCGAGACCCCGGGCGAGCGCCCCAAGGACCAGCACGTCAAGATCGGCATCGCCGGCGGGCGGACCGGCAAGATGGCGCTCCGCCTCTCGGGGCTGTCGATCCCGGGGCTGCTCGACCCGTTCGACGCCGAGATCTCCTTCGGCGAGCGGATCGGGATCATCGGCCCGAACGGCACCGGCAAGACGCACTTGCTGCGGTTGCTCGACGGCCAAGACGTCCGCCACGAGGGCGAGTGGCGGCTCGGCGCGCGGGTCCAGCCGGGCCTGTTCCGTCAGCTCCACGACCGGCCGGACCTGGTCGGCGTGCCTCTCGTCGAGGTGCTCGGCAAGCGGGGCATGTCGATGAGCGAGGCGATGTCGATGCTCAAGCGCTACGAGCTCGCGCACGTCGGGCGCAACCCCTTCGACCTGCTCTCGGGCGGGCAGCAGGCGCGGTTCCAGCTCCTGCTGATGGAGGTCGAGTGCCCGACGATGCTCCTGTTGGACGAGCCCACGGACAACCTGGACGTCGCGAGCGCCGAGGCGCTCGAGGACGCGCTTCTGCGCTACGAGGGCACGGTCATCGCCGTCACGCACGACCGCTGGTTCATGCGACTCATGGACCGGTTCCTGTGGTTCGACGAGGCCGGACCCGTGCGCGAGCTCCTCGAGTCCCCCTGGGCCGACGAGCTCGCCGGCCTCACCGGCTGAGGGCTCGGCGTCCGCGCTCCGACCGAAACGGCCCTGCGGCTGTTCCGGGTCAGGCCCGCGTCCGTGGGGACGGGTGGCCCTCATCCGGTGCCGCTCGCCCAGGGCACGCTTGCGGCGGAGGACGTCCTTGCTGCCTGCCCGCAACCGACCGCGGCCTGCCGAGGGCGTTTCCGCGTACCCCCGTTCGGGGAGGAGGCTTCCGATGAGAAGGGTCCGTTGCGTCGCGCCCGTGCTCACGTCCGCGCTGCTGCTCGCGTGGCTCGCACTCGAGCCCGTGTCCGCGCCGATCGCGCGGGCGGCGTTCCCAGGGCAGAACGGCCTCATCGCGTTCGTCCGGAGCGTGTCCGGGAACTCCGAGATCTTCACGATGAAGGCCGACGGCGCGCAGCAGACCAACATCACGAACAAAGCGGCCGTGGACGACATGCCGGTCTGGTCGCCGGACGGGACGAAGATCGCCTTCACCAGCAACCGAGCCGGGAACTTCGAGCTCTACGTGATGAACGCGAACGGCTCGAACGTGACGAGGCTCACGACCAGTCCGGATTCCTACGACTGGGAGCCCTCGTGGTCGGCCGACGGCTCGAAGATCGCGTTCACGCGCGACGGTCCCGGTGAGCAGGCCATCTACACGGTCCCGGCCATCGGCGGCACCCCGACACTGCTCCTCGACGGCGCGCACGGCCCGGCCTACTCGCCCGACGGGACTCGCCTCGCGTACGGGGACATGGAGGCAGACGACGAGTCGGGCGAGATCTACGTCCTCACGCTCGCCACCATGGCGAAGCAGCAGATCACGTGGAACACCCTCGCCGACGCCGACCCGGAGTGGTCGCCCGACGGCACCATGGTCGCCGTGTCGAGGTTCGAGTCGGCCGGCGAGGGCCTGGTGAACATGGAGGTCTGGGTCGTCGAGGCGAACGGGTTCAACGAGGCCAAGCTCGTCGGCCCGGAGGCGATGTATCCGGGCTGGTCGCCCGACCAGACGAAGATCGCCTACTCGGGCTACGACGGCGCGAACTGGGACATCTACGTCACCGGGTCCTCGCCCGGCGGCACCTCGACCCGGCTCACGACCGCGCCCGGGGTCGACTCCGAGCCCGAGTGGCAGCCGGTGGTGCCCGAGCCGCTCGGCACCGAAGGCCTCATCGCCTTCACGAGCACGCGCGACGGCAACCCTGAGATCTACGTGATGAACCCCGACGGCACCGCGCAGACCCGCCTCACGACCAACACCGCGATCGACGACTACCCGGCGATCTCGCCGGACGGCTCGGAGGTGGCGTTCACGAGCTGGCGGGACGGCGACGCGGAGATCTTCGTCGTGGACATCGCCACGAAGGCCGTCACGCAGCTCACCCTCAACTCGGGCTACGACGCGGAGCCCGTGTGGAACGCGAACGGCGCCCTCATGTTCGTCTCCGACCGCGACGGGACCGGGACCGATCTGTGGTTCGCGTTCGGTGCCCTGTTCGGCCCCTACGGGTTCTCGGGCATGAACAACTTCAGCCCGGACTGGGGCCCGAACGGCGTCGTGATGGTGAGCGACCAGGACGGGGACAACGAGCTCTACACGTTCATCCCGGACGGCACCGTGATGGTTCCGCTCACGAGCAGCTCGCAGAGCGACTACGGCCCGGATTGGGCGCCCGAGCTCCCGGGCGCGATCTTCCACAACGTGATGTTCGTGCGGGGCGCACCCGGCGAGGGCGACCTGTACCAGATCTCGATGCAGCAGATCCCGGTGCCCGGCGATCCGGTGCCCCAGGCGTACCAGGTGACGGACACGCCGGAGCTGTGGGAGTTCTCCCCGAGCTGGCGTGGGGACACGACGTGGGTGGCCTTCGCGCGCGCGACGCCCGGTGACATCTCCTCGGCCGAAATCTGGATGATGGGCGAGGAGGGCCAGGTGGTCCGGGTCACGGACACCGCCGGTGCCAACTACAACCCGGACTGGGGCCCGTGCACGCTCGACGCCGATGGCCTGTGCGGAGCGGTCCCGGCACCCGTGCCGACCGCACACGCCCGGACGCTGACGCTCGACCTGAGCGGCCATCTGAACGCCAACGGCCGCCTGCGGGCGCCCGGGGCCGCGCCGCTCTGCACCGCCGCGATGACGGTCAAGATCCAGAAGAAGGTGAACGGGGACTGGAAGGCGAACACGGTCACCGCGACCAACGCCGACGGCAAGTACGACGAGGCCCTGAACAACCGCAGCGGCAAGTACCGGGCGGTCGCGCCGGCGGTCACGATCGGCGCGGACGTGTGCGCGAGGGCCGTGTCCGAGGTCGTGGAGCACACGATCTACCTGTGACAGAAGGCGGCGAGGCAACGCGAACGGGGGAGCCGGACGGCGCCCCCGTTCCGTACCCGGTGCGCTAGCCCCCCGCGCCCGGCGGCGAGGCCGCGAGCGTGGCGCGGAGGCCGTCGACGAGGGCCTGCCGCTCGGCGTCCGACAGCTTCGCGCCCGGGTGGATCAGCGTGTACTGCGCGGGCGGCATCCCGCCCTCGCCGACGACCTCACCGATCTCGTCCAGGCCGCCCTGCGACCGGTCCCACTCCGTGAAGTTCAGGAGCTGGCGGCCCTCGTCGACGTCGCGCTGGATGAGCCATGAGAGCGGTGCGACGTTCGAGTACCAGCGCCAGGCCGTCAGGTTGCTGTGGCAGTCGAAGCACGACCCCGCGGCAAGCTCGCGCGTGCGGGGGCTGTCCCACAGCGGCTCTGCCGTGACCGGCGGGTTCGAGTGGTCGCGCCCGTACGGCACGAACTGGACGAGGACGAGCAGTCCGAGCAGCCCGAACAGCGCCAAGCGAACGATCCGTTTCCATCCCATGGGCGCATGCTGAGCCCGTGCCGTTCCGTCGGCTGGGGCCGAAGGACCCCCTACAGCACAGCCGTCTCGACGACGAGGTCGCCCTCGGCGAAACGCGAGAGCCGCATTGGCCGCAGGTCGAAGGTCTCGCAGCGGCCGAGCGTGACGAGCTCGGCGATCGCGCGCCCCGCGGCGGGCGAGTGCATCACGCCGTGCCCGCCGAACCCGGCGCACTGGAGGAACCGCGGCACCCCCGGCGTGTCGCCGACGATCGCATGGTGGTCGGGCGTCTCGGGGTACGGACCCGCCCAGCACCTCCCCGGGTCGATCGGGTGCTCCTCGAGGAACGGGAAGCGGTTGCCGATGCGCTCGGCGAGGTCCTCGAAGAACGCCGGGTCCACGGTCGTCTCGCGCCCGGGCGGGTCGTTCGGGTTCGAGTAGGCGATGACGTAGCCGCCGCCCGGCTCGCGCCGGACGAGCACGCCGGTGTCGAGGTCCACGCACATCGGGATCAGCTCGCTGGCGTGCGAGGGGTCGGGCGCGAACGCGAGGTTCCGTCGGTACGGGGTGACCGGCACCTCGACGCCGAGCATCGCGCCGACCTCGCGAGCTTCGGAGCCGGCTGCGTTCACGACCCACGTCGCCCCGATAGTCCCGTGGTCGTGCTCGAGATCGAAGCCACCGCCCGTTCGACGGATCGCGCGCACCTCGACGTCGGTCTGGATCCGGGCTCCGAGCTCGCGGGCCTGCCGCTCCATCGCGCGCGCCACGCCGTACGGGTCGAGGAACCCGTCGCGCGCGTGGAACGTACCGGCGCGCAGGCCGTCGGGTCGCAGGAACGGCGCCTTCGCCAGGACCTCCCCGGCCGAGAGCCACTCGGTCGGCACGCCGAGCGAGCGCTGGAGCTCGCACGCGGCGCGCAAGCCTCGTTCGCCTTCCTCGGTACCGGTGAACAGCAGGTAGCCGGTCTGGTGCATCGCGAGGAGCCCGGTCTCGGCCTCCAGGCGCTCGAGCTCACCGATCGACCAGTGCGAGAACGCGATGTTCAGCGCCGTCGTGAACTGCGCGCGGAAGCCGCCGTTCGCGCGTGAGGTCGACTCCTGACCGATCCCGCCGTGGCGCTCGAGCACCACGACCTCGCCGACCCTCGCGCGCTTCAGCTCGCGCGCGACCGACAGCCCGATGACCCCCGCGCCGACGACGACGACGTCGGCCACGCGCTCAGGCCTTCGAGCCGCCGACCCGCTTGCGGACCTCCTGGCCGACCTCCTGGAACGTCACCGAGAGCGCGTCGCCGACCGACTTCGCGGCCTGCTTCAGCTCGTCCTTCGCGCCGGGGTCGCGGATCGTGTCGCCGAGGGACGTGAACGCCTGGTCGAGCTGGCGCGTGATGGTCGAGACGGCCTCCTCGAGCTTGCGCTTGTCCTCCTCGGTCGAGGTGCCTCGCTCCTGCTCGAGCTGCTTGTAGCGGGCGGCGAGCGCCCGTCCGAACACGGCGAACCGCTCGCCGACCTCGTCCCACGCTTCCTTCGAGCTGTCCGGCATGGCCATCCCTCCCACGACGTCGTCCGAGGCTCGAGTCTACGGTCCCGGTGCTTCGGCGATACTGCGGGGGATGGGCCGCACGATGCGCGCGATGGTGCTCGACGCTCCGGGAGGAGCGCTCGAGCTCTGCGAGCTGCCGGCGCCGGAGCCGGCCGCGGGACAGGTGCTCGTGTCGGTCCGGGCATGCGGGGTCTGCCGGACGGACCTGCACATCGTGGACGGCGAGCTCGGCGAGCCGAAGCTGCCGCTCGTGCTGGGGCATCAGGTCGTCGGCGTGGTCGAGGCCCTCGGCGAGAGCGTCGACGGGCTCGCGGCGGGCGACCGCGTCGGGGTGCCGTGGCTCGGGTGGACCTGCGGCGAGTGCCGCTACTGCACCAGCGGCCGCGAGAACCTCTGCCCGCGAGCGCGCTTCACGGGATACCAGCTCGACGGCGGGTATGCGCAGATGCTCGTCGCCGACGCTCGCGCCTGCTTCCCCGTCCCCGAGGGCTACCCCGACGAGCAGGCCGCGCCCCTCCTCTGCGCTGGGCTCATCGGCTGGCGGTCGCTCCGCATGACCGGCGACGCCGAGCGCCTCGGGCTCTACGGTTTCGGCAACGCGGCGCGCATCGTCGCGCAGGTCGCACGCATGCAGGGCCGGCGCCTGTTCGCGTTCACGCGGCCGGGCGACGAAGCCTCGCAGCGAGCGGCGCTCGAGCTCGGGTGCGAGTGGGCAGGGGAATCGACGCAGGCCCCGCCCGAGGAGCTCGACGCGGCGATCTGTTTCGCCGCGGCCGGCGACCTCGTCCCGGTCGCGCTCCGCGCCGTCGCTCCGGGCGGCAGCGTCGTCTGCGCCGAGATCCACATGAGCGACATCCCCTCGTTCCCCTACGAGATCTTGTGGGGCGAGCGCGTCCTTCGCTCGGTCGCGAACCTCACGCGGAGGGACGGCCTCGAGTTCCTCGCCGTGGCGCCGATGGCCGGCGTCCGCACCGAGGTCGCACCGTTCCCGCTCGAGCGGGCGAACGACGCGATCGCTCACGCCCGCGCCGGATCCGCACGCACCGCGGTGCTCGTAGTGACCTGATCTGTCGGGCTACAGTGGCGACATGAGCGACGAGGAGAAGCTGGAGACGCCAGGCTCGATCCGGGAGTTCCGTTCGAGGGAGCGGCGACCCCGCGAGCGGGCGCGCGGGCCGCTCAGCCTGGTTCTCGTGCGCTGGCGGGACGCGTGGTTCGACTTCGAACAGCCGACCGGCGGGTGGCGCGACCAGTACATCGTGCACACGGTCGGTTTCCTGGTGCGCGAGAACGACGAGGTGGTCTCGGTCGCCCAGGAGCGGCTCCCGAGCCGTGAGGGGTACCGCGCCATCACCCACATCCCGCGGGGTGTCGTGGAGAGCGTGACGACGTTGTTCGCCGAGGGGGGCCCCGGGCGGCGGGAGGGCGACCAGATCCTGCACCCAGGACCGTAGCCGAGCGCCGGTTGCGTCAGCGGAGCGGGGGAGAGCGCTACGCGCTGCGCGCGCGGAAGTCGTCCATGAGCCCGCGGAGCGCCCGGACGCCCTCGAGCGGCATCGCGTTGTAGATCGACGCCCGGATGCCGCCGATGGAGCGGTGGCCCTTCAACTCCAGCAGGCCCTCGGCCTTCGCCTCGACGACGAACGTCTTCTCGAGGTCCTCGCTCGGCAGGCGCCACGTCACGTTCATGAGCGAACGCGCCTCGGGTGCCGCGTGGCCGCGGTAGAAGCCCTCGCTGGCGTCGATCGCCTCGTACAGGACGGCCGCCTTCTGCTGGTTGCGCTCGTGCATCTTCGTCAGGCCGCCCACCTCGTCGCGCAGCCATCGCGTCACGAGCATGAACACGTAGATCGCGAACGCCGGCGGCGTGTTGTACAGCGAGCGGTTCTCGACGTGCGTGCGGTAGTCGAGCATCGTCGGAAGACCGCCGGGGATGCGCTCGAGCAGGTCCTCGCGCAGGAGCGCGATCGTGAGACCCGCCGGCGCGGCGTTCTTCTGTGCTCCCGCGTACAGGAGCCCATACCGCTCGACCGGGATCGGGCGCGAGAGGAAGTCGGAGGATCCGTCGCACACGAGCGGCGCCCCGGCCGGCGGCTCGAACCCGGCCGGGAGCTCGACGCCTTGGATGGTCTCGTTCGAGGTCACGTGCAGGTAGGCGGCTGACGCGTCGAGCTCGAGCTCGCCGGGATCGGGCACGGTGGTGAACCCGGTGTCGGCGCCGTCCCACACGACGCGCGTCCGCCCGAGCTTCTTCGCCTCGGCGAGCGCCTTCTTCGCCCACGAGCCGCCGACGACGTACTCGGCGACCCCGCCGGCGAGCAGGTTCATCGGGACCATCGAGAACTGCAGCGAGGCCCCGCCCTGCAGGAACAGCACGCGGTGGGTCTCGGGGACGCCGAGGAGCTCGCGCAGGTTCGCCTCGGCCTCGACGATCACGGCGTCGAACGCCGGGCTGCGGTGGCTGAGCTCGAGCACCGAGGCGCCGGCGCCCGGGAGCGCGACGAGCTCGTCTCGCACCCGCTCGAGCACGGGGAGCGGGAGCACCGCGGGACCCGCGGAGAAGTTCCAGAGCCGTTCGGACATGCCCTCATGTTCCCCGGCCGGGCGGCGCGGCGTCATCCCCGCAGGTGCGAGAGGCTGCCGGACTCACCGGGCGCGGGACGTTCGGTCCATGTTGGGGGTCTCACCGGCCGGGAAGATGGTGCTTCGACGGCGCGGAGGTGACGGTTCATGGTCGAGGCGTACCTGCTGATCCAGAACGACATGGGCTCGGGACCCAGGGTGGCGGAGGGGGTCCGAGCCGTTCCCGGCGTGGTGCTCGTGCAGAGCGTCACCGGGCCCTACGACCGTGGTGGCCCGGGTCCAGGCCGGGGATCTCGATGCGCCCAGCGCGCTCGTCGACCAGGTCCAGCGTGTTCCGGGCATCGCCCGGACGATGACCTGCCCCGTCCTCGCCATCTGACCTCCGCCGCTTCCTCCCCGAGCCGGGCCGCTCGGCTCCCGCGCGGTGGGTCTAAGGGCCCTGCGAGGTCCCTCGCGCGTCCGCGAAAGTGCCGGTGAGGCCGGAAGAGCGGCACCGATGGTGGGGAGGATCTGCAGATGCAACGGAGCCACGCCCCGATGCGAGCCGTCCTGGCCGGCGTGCTCCTCGTGATGGCCGCCGCCGCGTTCACGGGGTGCTCGGGCGGGGACTCGGGCTCGGTGGGCGGAGGGGCGGCGCTCGACCGGGCAACGGGTGACGCCGGCTCGATGAACGAGATGGGGTACATGACCCACACCACTCACATGGCGGATCCCGGCACGATCCTCCCATCGTTCGCCAGCACCCCGGAGTTCGCGCGGCTGTACACGTTCGCGTACAAGCACCCTGAGGTCATGAGCTTCATGCCCTGCACCTGCGGGTGCGGAAGCATGGGTCACAACAGCAACTGGAACTGCTACGTGAAGGGGATCGATGCGAACGGTGTCGTCACGTTCGACGACCACGCCACCTACTGCACGGTCTGTCAGGAGATCACCTCCGACGTGATCACGTTGTGGCAGCGGGGGAGTCCGCTGCCGGAGATCCGCGACGCCATCGACGCCACCTACCCGGGCGAGCAGACGCCAACGGAGTATCCGAGCGGCCTGTAGCGGGCGGATCCGTCGGAGTGGCGCGAGCGGGCGCCGTCGGCGCCCGCTCGCCGCTATCGTGCGGTCGTGGACCTGAGCCCGCTCGAGCTCCTGCTCGTCGGCCTCGCGGCGCTTGCCGGAGGGGCGGTGAACGCGATCGCGGGGGGCGGGACCCTCATCACGTTCCCGATGCTCACCGCGGTCGGCGTGCCGGCCGTCTCGGCGAACGTCACGAACACGGTGGCGCTGTCGCCCGGATACCTGGGCGGGACCTATGCGCAGCGGGCCGACCTCGAGGGCCAGCGCGGCCGCCTGCGGCTGCTCGCGCCGGTCGCGGTCGCGGGTGGGCTCGTCGGCGGGGTGCTGCTGCTCGAAACGGGTGAGCGGCTGTTCCGCGACCTCGTGCCGTTCCTGATCCTCGGCGCGAGCGCGCTCCTTGCGTTCCAGGACCGCATCCGTACCCGCGTGACCCGCCGGCTCGCCGAGCGCTCGGACGCGCCGAGCTCCGACCCCCGCGACGTGTGGGTCGCGATGCCGACGTTCCTGGCGGCCGTCTACGGCGGGTACTTCGGCGCGGGGCTCGGCGTGATCTTGCTCGCGGTGCTCGGGCTCGTGATCGAAGAGACGCTCACGAGGATCAACGCCCTGAAGCAAGGGCTCTCCTTCTGCGTGAACGTGACGGCGGCGATCTTCTTCCTGTTCTCCGGCAAGGTCGTGTGGTCGGCGGCCCTCGTGATGGCCATCGGAGCGCTGATCGGGGGCTCGGTCGGGGGGCGGCTGGCCGGGCGTATGCGCGCCGATCTCCTGCGGCGTGTGGTCGTCGCGATCGGCTTCGTCGTCGGCATCGCGTACCTGGTCGGCGGCTAGCCAGGCCGGTGCAGGCGCCCCGCAGGTGGCTTCCTCGGCCTCAGCTCGCAGAGGCGAAACCGCCCCGTGCCTGTGAACGCTGGGGTACGCTCAGGTCCACTCGCCAACGGAGGGGGTTCGGGATGACCAGGAGATTCGGCACGACCGCGCGCGTCGTCATGGTGGCGGCGCTCGCGCTGCTGCTCACGGGCTGCCTCAAGCTCGACATGGACCTGCGGGTCGGGTCGAACGACACGGTCAGCGGCTCGGTCATCTTCGCCGTCAGCAAGGACGTGCTCGAGCTGACCGGCGGCTCGGCCGAGGACCTCCTCGGCAGCGACAGCCCGTTCCCCAGCGACGTCCAGGGCGTCACGTCCGAGCCCTACGACGACGCCGACTTCGCCGGCCAGAAGTTCAACTTCGACGCCGTGCCGATCGCCCAGTTCACGGACCCGGCCGACCCCGAGGCGCTCGCCATCGTGCGCGAGGGCGACACGTTCAAGGTGACCGGCGTGCTCGACCTCTCCCAGGGCCTGAGCGGCGCGACCGGGGCGACCGGCGGGACTGGCGCGGAAGCGTTCTTCGAGTCGGCCGAGATCCGCATCGCGATCACGTTCCCCGGCGAGGTCATCAGCGGGAACGGCACGATCGAGGGCAACACCATCACGTGGACGCCGAAGTTCGGCGACCGGCTGGACATCGCCGCCACGGGCTCGGCGGTCGACAACGGGAAGAGCGGCGGCGGCGGGAGCTCCTCCTCGCTGATGATCATCCTCATCGCGGTGGCCGCGGTCGTCGTCATCGCGATCGTGGTGTTCGTGATGATGTCCAAGAAGAAGAAGGGCGTCGCGGCCGTCGCGGCCGCTCCGGAGGGCGAGGCGATGGGCGAGGCGATGGGCGAGGCGCAGGTCGCTCCTCCCACGATGAGCCCGCCGGCCGTCGAGCCGCCTCCCGCGTCTCCCGAGGCCGGTCCTGGGCAGGACGACGGCACGATGCCGCCGCCGCCTCCGCCCGCGGTCCCCTAGGAGGGAAACCCTCCGGCCGGGCTTGATCCGGCGCGTTCGCCCCCTCGGCGGAGGGACCTTCGTCGCCGAGGGGGTGCCCCCCATGCGGGAGCATCGAAGTGGCGGGACCGCCCGAGTTGTCTCGCCTGCTCGCACGAGGGAGGGTTTGCCGTGGAAGACACACCGCAGCGCCGCGTCGAGATGTCACTCGCCGCGGACCCCGCGCCGCTCGGCCTCGCCGCCTTCGCCCTGACGACGTTCCTGCTCTCGGCGAAGAACGCCGGATGGACCGACGGCGGCAACGCGTGGCTCGGCTTCGCGTTCGCCTACGGCGGCCTCGCCCAGCTCCTGGCCGGCATGTGGGAGTTCCGCAACCGCAACGTGTTCGGCGCCACCGCGTTCTCTACGTACGGGTCGTTCTGGATCGGTCTCGGCCTGTACGTGCTGCTCGTCGAGGGCGGCAGCCCGAACGCGCTGAACGACCTCGGCTTCATCCTGCTCGCGTTCGCCATCTTCAACACCTACATGCTGCTGTGGAGCACGCGTCTCACGAAGGCCACGTTCCTGGTGTTCCTGACGCTCGAGATCACCCTGATCGTCCTGTTCGTCGGCTTCTTCTCGGGCTCCGAGTCGATCATCAAGGCCGGCGGTGTCATCGGCGTGGTGACGGCGACGGTCGCGTGGTACACGTCGTCGGCCGGCGTGCTGAACGGGATGGCCGGACGGCAGGTGCTGAAGGTCGGCGGGCCGCTGTGGAGGGACAAGGTCGTTCCGACGCTCGGTCCCGATGTGAAGGCGCCCGGGACGCTCGAGCGCGTCTCCTAGCGACCGACGAGCGACCGACGACCCCCGGGTCCGAAGGAGCGGGCATCGTAGACTCCGGGCGATGTCCGCTCCGACCGTCGACCACGCGCTCGTTCGCGAGCTGAAGGACCGCGAGGACGCCTGGTTCCTCGAGCGACATCCCCGCTCGGCCGCACTGCGCGAGCGTGCGCTGCAGGTCATGCCGAACGGTGTCCCGATGGCGTGGCTCCGCGGCAGCTACCACCACATCCCGATGTGGGTCGAGCGGGGCAAGGGCGCGCGCTTCACCGACGTCGATGGGCACACGTACAGCGACTTCAACATCGCGGACATGTCGATGTTCTGCGGGTACGCGCCGGAGCCGCTCGTGCGCGCCGTGGCCGAGCGCATGGCGGCCGGCAACCAGTTCCTGCTGCCGACCGAGGACGCGATCTTCGTGAGCGAGGAGCTCGGCCGCCGCTACGGCCTGCCGAAGTGGCAGTACACGCTGTCCGCGTCGCAGGCCAACACCGAGGCGATCCGCGTCTCGCGCGTGTTCACGGGGCGCGACAAGGTGCTGATGTTCGACGGCAAGTACCACGGCCACTTCGATGAGGCGCTGGTCGAGCTCGACGCGCACGGTCGCGTGATCCCCGAGGAGGGCGGCCTGCCGCGCGACGTAACGGCTCGCACGAAGGTCGTGCCGTTCAACGACGCGGACGCGCTCGAGCGGGCGCTCGAGCCTCGCGACGTCGCGATGGTGCTGACGGAGCCGGCGCTCACGAACAACCATGTGATGCTCGCTCCCGAGCCCGGCTTCCACGAGGCCCTGCGCCGGATCACGCGCGAGACCGGCACGCTCCTCGCGCTCGACGAGACGCATACGCAGGTCGTCGGGCCAGGCGGCCTGACCGCACAGTGGGGGCTCGAGCCCGACCTCATCACGATCGGCAAGTCGATCGCCGGCGGCGTGCCGTTCGGCGCGTGGGGCGCGACCGACGAGGTCGCCGCGGTCCTCGAGCAGGTCAAGGGCGCCGACGGTGAGCGTACGGAGCTCGTCGCCACGGGCGGCACGCTGTTCGCGAACGCGCTCTCGATGGCCGCCGCTCGCGCCACGATGCTCGAGATCCTCACGCCGGAGGCCTACGCGAGCACGCAGCGACTCGGAGCGCGCCTCGCCGAGGGCATGCGCGCCGCCGTCCAGCGCGCGGGGCTGCCCTGGTACGTGCACCACCTCGGCCCCCGGGCCGGCACGACGTTCCGGCCCGAGCCCGCGAGGAACGCGGCCGAGGCTCGCGCCTGCGCCGACGACCTGCTCACGCGGCTCGTCCGCATCTGGCTCGCGAACCGCGGGGTGTGGGAGGCGATCCTCGGCGCCGGGCCCGTCGTCCCGGTGCAGGGCACGGATGAGGACGTCGACGCGTACCTCGGCGCGTGGGACGAGCTCCTCGAGACGCTCACGCGGTAGATGCCGTGCGTGGAGCCGTGATGGGCATGGGCGAGGGCGACACCGCATGAGGGATGCCCCCAGGCTCCGGGGCGGGCTCGCCCTGCGCGTCACGAGCCTGTTCGCCGGCCTGACCCTCATCGCGGTCGCGATCGTCTCCCTGCTCGAGTCGCGCCTCGGGCTCGCACCCTGGGACGTGCTGCACCTCGGGCTCGCCCGGCACTCGTCGCTCGAGATCGGGACGGCGAGCATCGTCGTCGGACTCGTCGTGCTCTTCCTCGCGTGGGGCCTCGGGCAGCGCCCGGGGTTCGGCACCGTGGCGAACGCGGTCGTGATCGGCGCCGTCGTCGACATCTTGCGCTCGCTCGGGTGGGTCGAAGGCCTGGCCGACGGCGACCTGCCGGTGCGCGCCTTCCTCCTCGTCGTCGGGGTGGCGGTGTTCGGGCTCGGCAGCGCCCTCTACATCAGCGCCGGGCTCGGCGCGGGCCCGCGGGACTCGCTGATGCTGGTGCTCGCCAGGCGCACCGGCGTGAGGATCGCGATCGTGCGGGCGAGCCTCGAGCTCGTCGCCCTGTCGATCGGCTGGACGCTCGGCGGCACGGTCGGGCTCGGGACGCTCGCCGTTGCGCTCCTGCTCGGCCCGACCGTCGAGAGCGCGTTCTGGCTGCTGCTCCACCTCGGCCTCGCCGAGCGTGTGTCCCTTGCCGAGCCCGAAGTTCGGCCGGATGCGGCCGCGCACATCGGCGCCGGCGAGGGCGGAGCGCCGGCAGCCTGATGCCGGCTCAGGCCGGCGAGATCTCGTCGGAGACGCGCGGCTCCGAGGCGAACGCCACCTCGACGTGGGACTCGTCGCAGAACGGCATGACCTTCGAATGCCCGCACCGGCAGAGCTTGATGCGCTCGCCACGCGCGTCGGCCTTCGTCCACGCCTCGAGGTCGTAGGCGTTCCCGTCGACATCGAGCACGCGGACCCGCCCGTACACCTTCAGCGAGCCGTTCGGCCGCACGTGGATCTCCACCTCGGGTTCCTCGCTCATGACGAGGAACGGTACCGCGCGGAGCGATATGAGGAGCCCGCGGCCGGCCATCGAGCCGCGGGCTCCGGGTCGAGCGTCCCTCGCGCGACTACGGCCGGCCGGAGCCGGCGGCGACCAGCGCCCAGGCGCCGAACAGCACCGCGATCGCCCCGCCGAGGATCAGCGTCCACACGACGGGCACGAAGGCGACCGGCTTCAGGGTGTCGTAGTCGCCGAGGTGCGCGTCGAAGGCCCCGACGACGGTCGCGAAGCGTTGCATCGCGTCGGGCATGCCCTGCATCCCGGCCGCGGTGGCGGGCAGGTTCTCGCCGAGGAAGGTCTGAAGGCCCGCATCGTCCATCCCGAGCTGCTGGCCGAGGGCGGGAAGCATCGCTTCCTGCATCTGCGCGCCCATCGCGCCGACGACGCCGAGTGCCTGGTTCGCGCCGGTGATGAGCTCGGCCGTGTAGACGGGCTCGAGGTTCTCGTTCATCGCGTCGGCGGCCGAGGCCTTGCCCGGCAGCGAGAGCGCGAACGGGACGACGAGCAGCAGCACCCCGACAACGACGGCTGCGATCGGAGCGCCCTTACCGGGCCGGAGCACGATCAGCGCGCCGAGCGCGAGCAGCACCACCCCGGCGATCGTGAGCCCCCACGGCACGGTGGTCGCGGGCAGCGAGGACGTCGGGATGGCGTCGGCCTTCGCGAGGTGGTCCTGCTCGGCCTTCAGCGTCCCGACGACACCCTGGAAGTTGGTGACGATGGCGGGGAGTTGCTCGACGCCGGTCGCGACGTCGGCGAACTGCTCGCCCATGAACGCCCCGAAGTCCTCGGCCGTCATGCCGAGGGCCTGCGAGAGCATCGGCATGCCCGTCGTGGTGAACTCGTCGCTCACCGCCCCGAGCCCCGTGAGGTCCTGTTCGAGCGCGGCGATGACCTCGGTCTGCATGACCGGGCGGAACCCGTCGCTCATCCGTTCGAACGCGGGCCCGACCGAGAACAGGTCGTTCACGATCACGGACCCGATGAACGCCACCCCGACGAGGGCGACGACGATGCCGGCGATCTTGCGCTGCATCAGGCTCCACCTCCCCCAGCGACCTGCCGCTGGACGCGCCAACCCTCCCCCGGCGGCCGGGGCGACCGCAGGACCCAACGCCCCTGCGCCGTAGGGGCGGTCGGGCAAGGGGCCGGGCGCGATCGGGATCTTCGACGCGGTCGGCCGCTGACGTCCTTCGAAAGGGGTGACAGGTTGGCGCTCCTGCGCCCCGAGGGGGCATGATTCGCGCCAGTTCGACGGGGCGCCCGCCGCCCGTGCGAGGCGCCGGAAGGAGCGGTTCCGATGTCCGCCACGCCGCGCAACGCCTCCCCGGTCTCCGCGCGCGAGTCCGACGTCCTGTCCATCCGCGACGGTCGCCTCTTCGTCGAGGAGCTCGACGCCGCAGGGCTCGTCGAGCGCTTCGGCTCGCCGATCTTCGTCTTCTCCGAGGCCCAGCTCCGCAGCAACGTCCGCCGGTTCAGGGCGGCGTTCGCGGAGGGCTGGCCCGAGGGTCCCGTCGACGTCCTGCCGGCCTTCAAGGCCAACCCGATGCTGGCGACCCGCCACATCCTGTCCGAGGAGGGAGCCGGCGCCGACATCTACTCGCCCGAGGAGCTCGCCGGCGTCCTCCAGACCGGCGTGGACCCGAACCTCGTCTCGGTGAACGGCGGCGGCAAGTCGCGCGAGCACCTGCGCCGCTGCATCGAGGCCGGCGTCCGCATCACCGTCGAGGACGTGCACGAGATCGACCTCATCCAGGAGGTCGCGGAACAGCTGGGCTCCACCGCGAAGATCCGCTTCCGCGTGAAGTCGATCGTCCCGAACCTGTGGCGCCGCACCGACTTCAGCCAGGCGACGGTGCCGGTGGATCTCGGTGTCCAGGTGTACAAGTCCGGCATCCCGCAGGAGTACCTGGTGGAGCTCGGTCGGCGCGCGCTGCAGATGCCGAACGTCGAGCTCGTCGGCCTGCACGTCCACCAGGGCCGTCACCACCCGAGCACCTGGTACTGGCAGGGACTCATGACCCGGTTCGCGCGCCTCGTCGGCGAGCTCAGCAAGGCCTGGGGCGGATGGCAGCCGCAGGAGCTGGACGTCGGCGGCGGCTTCCCGAGCAAGCGCGACCCCATGAACAAGGAGATGCCCCGCTACGAGTTCGTGCTCACCGCGCTCGGCTATCCGCTCATGGTCGGGCTGCGAGGCCTGGGGTCGCGGGCGTACCACGGCGTGATGGGCAAGGTGCTCCCGCTCCTCACGAACGAGCACGAGCCCACGTACCCGCCGGCGATCGAGGACTTCGCGCGCACGGTCACGACGACCCTTCGGACCGAGCTGCATCGTCACGGCGTCCGGACCGAGGGCGTTCGGCTGCAGCTCGAGCCCGGGCGGTGGCTGTACGGCGACACCGGGATCCACCTCACGAAGGTGAAGGTGGTGAAGCGGCAGACGGAGCCGTTCCGCTACGCCTGGGTCCTGACCGACACGACGTACTTCTTCCTCGCGGGCGGCACGCTCGAGCACAACCGGTACCCGTACGTCGTCGCGAACCGCGCCGACGCACCGCGGACGCTCGCGGCCGACATCGTCGGGCACTCGTGCTTCGCGGACATCATCATCCTGGGTGCGCACGTCCCCGAGCTGGAGCAGGGCGACGTCATCGCGTTCCTGGAAACCGGCGCGTACCAGGAGTCCTCGGCCTCGAACTTCAACGCGCTCCCCAGACCGGCGTCGATCCTCGTGCACGGCGACGACGCCGAGGTCATCAAACGCGCCGAGACGATCGACGACGTGTGGGCTCGCGACGCCGTACCCGAGCGCGTGCGAACACGGCCGCGGACGACGACCCCGACCGCGCCGTGACCCACGACGCCGCCACGTGGATCGTCGCGGCGCTCGAGCTCGTCGCTGCCATCTCGATCGCGGGCTTCTGGCTCACCTGGCCGCGCGAGGCGCACGACGAGCCCTGGCTCCCAACGGGCTACGTCGAGCACGAGCAGGTCTTCGTGTTCCCGGACTCGATCCTCGCGCTCACGCTCGTCGCCTCCGCGGTGCTGCTGGTGCTCGAGGAGCCGCTCGGGCGCTCGCTCGCCCTCGTGGCCGCCGGGATGCTCTCGTTCCTCGGCGTGATCGACCTCGCGTACTTCGCGAAGCATCGGATGTTCGCGCTCGAGCGCGGCGGGCTGCTCAACGCAGGGATCGTCGGCGGCGTCCTACTCCTCGCCCTAATCCTGATCCTGAGGTACGCGTGATGACCCGCATGCCCGATCTGCGAGACCGGCACGTTATCGTCACCGGCGGCTCGAGCGGCATCGGCCTCGCGCTCGTCCGCCGGCTCGCCGCGCTCGGCGCGAGGGTCTCGGTCGTCGCGCTCGACGACAGTGACATGACTCGCCTGCGCGAGGACCCGCCCGAGGGCTCGTACCCGCTCTGCCTCGTGCCGGCGGACGTCGCGGATCGAGCGCAGGCGTCCGCCGCGATCGCCGCCTGCCTCGAGCGTCATGGGTCCCCCGAGGTGCTCGTCACCTGTGCCGGTGTCGTGCACCCCGGCTACTTCCAGGATCTGGCCGACGCCGTGTTCGAGCGCGACATGGCGATCGACTACTTCGGCACGCTGTGGTGTATCCGCGCGGCGCTGCCATCGATGCTCGAGCGGGGGAGCGGGACGATCGTGTGCATCTCCTCGTTCGCGGGGCTCGTCGGCGTGTTCGGCATGGGCGCGTACTGCCCACCGAAGTACGCGGTCCGCGGACTGTGCGAGACGCTCCGCACCGAGCTGAAGCCGCGCGGTATCCACGTCGCATCCGTGTACCCGACCGACGTCGACACGCCGGGTCTGGCCGCCGAGATCCCCCAGCACCCGCCCGAGCAGGACGCGATGCAGGGCAAGATCAAGCCGATGAGCCCCGCGATCGTCGTGGACGCGATCCTCGACGGCATCGCGCGGCGGCGGAAGCGGATCTACCCGGGCGGGTCGAACTGGTTCCTCGCCCGCCTCGCGAACGCGGCGCCGTGGGTCGCCGACCGCATCTCGGACCGGGCCGTCGCGAAGGCTGCCGCCGAGGTCAGGGCAGCACGACCAACCGGTCGACCGTGACGAGCGTTCCCTCGGCCCTCGCGCGTGCCTGGCCGAGGACGACGATCCGCAGCGTGTGCACGCCGGCCGCAAGGCCGTCGATCGTTCGGGCCACGCCGAAGACCGGCTCCGCCGCGTAGCCGTCCACCGTCCGCACGAGCGCGCCGTCGAGGTAGATCGCGGCGCGGCCCTGATCCACGTCGCGCACCGTGTACCACTGGATGCCGGTGCCGCGGAACGTGAGCTCGAGGCTCGCGCGCGCGAGATCGGCGCGAACGACGCTTCCGCCGGAGGCGAGCGGTTCCCGGACGCTTGCCCACCGGCTCCGCAGATCGGGGTTCGCGACGACGTCCTTGCCGACGGCGAACGCGTCGACCGCGACGGACGTGCCGGTCGCGTCGCGCGACCCACGGCCGAGCGCCCGAACCGTGATCGTGTGCGTCCCCGGTTCGAGCCCGGCGAAACGGCGCGGCACCTTGAAGGCCGGGCGTGCCGCGTACTGGTCGAACACGCCCATCGACCGCCCGTCGATCCACACCGAGGCCTTGCCCTGGGCCGGGCCGGCGATCGTGTACCAGGTGACCCCCCCGCCGGTGAACGTGAACGAGGTCGAGGCGCCCGCGAGGTGCTCGACCGCGTACGAGCGTCCGTAGGCCCGACGGCTCGAGACCGTGCGCCACCCGTAGGTGAGCGCCTCGCTCGTCTGTTCGAGCTCGGTCGCCGCCGTGAAGTCGAGCTCGGTCGTCGGGGCGGGGTTGCCGCTCCGGTCTACGACGAACATCGGCGCGCCGGGTGGGTTCACGGCAACGTGGTACCCCTGGCCGGGGACGAGCGTCTGCAGCGGCTGGACGAGCGCGATGCGGACGTTCCCGGTCACGCAGTCCACGTCCAGACCCTTGCCCGAGCGGCACGTGAGCCCGATCGGCTCGTACACCGGCGACTCCGGTGTCCAGAGCGCGACGTCATCGGGCGCAACGCCGTGGACGATCTCGCTGAACGCCAGGGTGACCGGGTCCGTGAGCTCGACCGGCGGTGCGATGGTGACGCTCGGCGGCGTGACGTCCGGGCTCGGGATCGTGGCTGGCCCGAGGTCCGTCCCGTCGTAGACGTCCATGTCCACGCAGCCCGTGATGCCGGGCACGGCGCCGCAGTCGGTGTACTGCCAGAACGTCCATCCGTTGCCGGCCCAGTCCTGCGCGGGGACGGTCGGCGAGTCGACACCCCAGTGCGCGACCCACAGGACCGTGTACCCGGCGTCCGCGACGGCCGTGGTGTCGCCGGTCCGTTGCTTCCAGCCGTTCGGGCTGGTGTAGACCATCGGGCGGACGCCGAGGCGCTCGGTCACGCGGCCCAGCCACGTGAGGATCCACGTGGTCACCTCGGCCTGCGTGAGCCCGCCCGTCCGCTCGATGTCGAGCACGGGGAGCAGGTCCCCGGGCACGAGCTGCGCGGTGTCCACGAAGTGGTCGGCTTCGAGGAGGGCGTCGTCCGCCGAGTCGTCGGGTCGCGCGAAGTGGTACGCGCCGAACGCGATGCCGACCGCCGCCGCGCCGGCCTTGTTCGCTGCGTACCGCGGGTCCACGTACGTCCGGCCCTCGGTGGCCTTGGCGAAGGCGAAGCGCTGGCCCGAAGCCGCGACCTGGGTCCAGTCGATCGCCTCCTGCCAGTGCGAGACGTCGATCCCCGGCAGTTGGTCCGCGGTGAGCGGGCTCACGACGACGGGAGCGACCGCCGTGACCGCTGGACCCGATGGGAGGGCGCCCTCGGGCGCCTCCTGCCCCAGAGCCGAGGGCGCGGCGACCAGTGTCGATGCACCGACGAGGCCGGCCAGGAGGCCGGCGACGAGCCTCGACGTCGCCCGCGCGGAGCCGCTGATGCTCATGCTCGATGCCTCGCTCGCAGGACCCCTGGGCCATCACACCTTCCGCGCGGTGCCGGAAAGTGAGAGACCGCCGGAACCCGAAGGTCCCAACGGTCTCTCACGGCAGACCCTACGGGCACCTCGGTCACCCCGTCAAGCCGGGATGCGCTTCTTGTCACTCTCGTTCGCCGCCGGCCGCGCCGGGGTTCGCGCTCGGGCGCTCGCCCATGAGATCGAGCGCCGCCCGGAGCCGCTGCACCGGCCCGCGGAGCGCGAGCTCGTCGGCGAGTCCGAGCAGCGCCTCGTCGTCTCGATCGCCCCGCCAGCGGTCGACCGGCGCCTCGATGTTCACCGGCACGAGCCGCTGCATCGACGCGACGTAGTCCTTCGCCTCGCGCAGGCGGGTCCGGAGCGCCGGCTTGCCCTTCAGCGGCCCCGGACGGGGCTCGGCCGCATCGGCGTCGGCGAGGAGCTCCTCCAGCGAGCCGTACGCCTGGATCAGCGCTCGCGCCGTCTTCTCGCCGACGCCCTGCACGCCCGGTAGGGCGTCGCTCGGGTCGCCCCGCAGGATCGCGAACTCGGCGTAGCGGTCCGCCGGCACGCCGTACCGCTCGAGCACCGCGGCCTCGTCGAGCTCGGCGAGGTCCGAGACCCCGCGCACCGTGGACAAGAGCTTGACCACCGGGTCGCGCACGAGCTGGATGAGGTCGCGGTCCCCGCTCACGATCTCGAGCCGGTCGGCATCGGTCGCCTCGGCGCAGAGCGCGCCGATCGCGTCCTCGGCCTCCCATCCGCGTGTCATCGCTTGCGGCATCCCGGCGAGGTCGAGCACCTGCCGCAGCATCGTGAACTGGTCGGGGAGCGCCGGTGGGTCCGGCGGGCGGTTCGACTTGTAGCCGGGGTAGATGTCGGTGCGCGCGGTCGGACGCCACTCGTGATCGTAGGCGTGGACGACCTCCTCCGGTCGCCTCGAGACGATGAGGCGCGCCACCATGTCGAGGTATCCGTGCACCGCGCCGACCGGCCGCCCGGCGGGCGAGACGACGCTCTCCCCGAGCGCGAAGAACGCGCGGTACATCAGGCTCGAGACGTCGAGCAACAGCCGGTACGTCACCCCGGGAGCGTACGCCTCGCGCCATCGGGCGGGCTCACTCGGTGATCGTGAAGTCGGACGCGGCCATCAGGACGTAGCCGTCGTCGCGCAGCAGGTACACGCTGTACTCGCCCGCCGGGAGCGGGAATCGCCCGTTCGCGGCGTCGTCGAGCGTGAGCTCCCCCGCGACGCTCGAGCCCGTGTAGGCCCAGAGCAGGTACCAGGCGATGTGGGGATCGCGGTGCCGCTTGTACACGCCGATCCAGTCCCATCGCTCGCCCCGGGCGTTCGTCCACGACACGTCGATCGGCTCGCCGACCGCGTACGTGGTCTTCCCGGTCGAGATCACCGGACCTGTCCCGGGTTCCTTCAGCCAGAACGCGCTCCGCGAGAGCTCGGCGGCGTCGACGAGCACGGCCTCGTACGGGCCAGCGTTCCATCCGTCGGTCGAAAACGTCAGCGTCCCGTCGGTGGTCCCCACGGGTCCGGTCGGCTGCTCCGCGACCCGGTCCGTCGAGGGGTCCCCGCCGGCGGGGACGATCGCGACGGCCTCGCCGTCCAGCCCCGGCGCGTGGAAGACCATCTGCAGGTCCGCGCCGACCGGCAGCAGCCGCCGCTCCGCCGCGACCAACACGGGGCTCACGCCGGGGGTGACCGTGAACGTCGAGACGACCGCTCGGTGATCCGAGGGCCACGGCTCGAGCCCCACGTCCACGCCCGCGTGGTCCCGCTCGCCGAGGATGAGGCTCTGCGAGGGGGTCGCCTCGCCTGCCGCGTAGACGAAGTCGATGCGGTCCTCGGGCGCGTGGCGGCCAGGGTTCCATCCGGGCAAGCTGGGCCGCGCCGCCCACCAGGTGAGCCCGGGATCGTCCAGCGGGCTTGGGTGGACCTCGCGGTAGGAGTCGACGAACCCGGCCCGCTCGACCGCGAGGCTGACGGGCCACTTCACGGGGTAGCGGATCTGGTACCGAACGCCGACCATCTCCGAGGTCCAGTCGCGCCAGGACGGGGCGTTGAAGTCGCCGGTGAGGAAGACCGGGATCTGCTGTGCGAGGAGCCCCTCGGCCGCACGGAGCGAGGGTCGGATCGCGGGGAGCCGAAGCTCGCGCTCCTTCTCGACGACCGCACGCCGGGTCTTCCCCTTCTTCACGCCGAACGGCCCGTACGGGTTCGAGGGCAGGTGGACGTTCTCGATCGCGACGACCTGTCCCGGCGCGACCTCCGCGAACACGTAGACGCTGTCGCCGCCCGGCGGATCGATGAGCGGGTACCTGGACAGGAGCTGCAGCCGGGGACTGAAGTACGGCCAGCCGAGGGCTCGTGCCAGCCGCGCGGTGTGTCCCTGGGCCTCCTCGATGCCCACGATGTCGGCGCCGCTCCGCTCGATCGCGCGAACGACCTGGTCGAAGCTCACGTGGATCCCGCCGTACTCGATGTTGAACTCGGCGACCGTGAGCTCGATCGGCGCGGGCACACCGGGGGACACGCCCTGGGCGCGAGCGCTCCACGGCCGAGCCGCCGGCAGGATCGACAGTGCGAGCACGAGGGCGGGCACGAGCGCAGATCTCCGCGCGAGCCGGATCCGAGGGCCGGTGTGGATCACCCCCGGATACTGCCACGGCCGTCCCGTCCGCCGCGAGTCGGCGCGGCGCCGGCGTTGCGGTCCGTGGCCTCCTCGCGCGGCGTCAGGAGCGCAGGCGCGCGCCGGTGGGATCGAACAGGGGGGTCTCGACGACCGTGGCGGCGCAGCGCTCGCCGAGGATTCGGACCTCGAGCGGGGTGCCCGGCGTCGCGAGCCCGACCGGCAGGTAGGCGAGCGCGATGATGGCACCCACCACATGGCCGCGATCGGCGGCCGAGACGTAGCCGACGACGCGGTCCCCGTCGAGCACCGGCTCGTCGCCGTGGGGAAGGGCGTCGCCGGTCTCGACCACCAGGCAGGCAAGCGTTCGCGAGATCCCCTCGTCCCGCTGCCGCAGGAGCGCCTCGCGGCCGATGAAGTCGCCCTTGTCGAACGCGACGAACCGCTCGAGCCCGGCCTCGAGCGGCGTGAAGTCCGGCCCGATGTCGGCCCCCCACAGCCGGTATCCCTTCTCGAGCCGGAGCGAGTCGAGCGCTCGGTACCCGAAGTCCACGAGCCCGAGCGGCCCGCCCGCCTCCAGGAGCCGCTCGTAGACCTCCCGAAGGCGCTCGATCGGCAGGTGCAGCTCCCAGCCGAGCTCGCCCTCGTAGCCGATCCGCAGAGCGAGCACCTCGGGTACCGAGCCGAGACCGATCGCCTGCGCGGTCATGTACGGGAAGGCCGCGTTCGAGACGTCGTCCTCGGTGAGCGCTTGAAGCAGCTCGCGCGATCGCGGCCCGGCGAGCGTGAGCACCCCGGTGCGGTCGGTGACGTCCTCGAGCTCGACCCGGCCGTCATCGGGCAGGTGGCGCTCGATCCACGCGAGGTCGTGGACCTCGGTCGCCGCCGCGCTCACGACGTACCACCGATCCGATCCGAGACGTGTGAGCGTGAGGTCGCACTCGATCCCACCGGCCTCATCGAGCATCTGGGTCACCACGATGCGGCCGTCCCGCGACGGGAGCGCGTTCGCGCACAGACGGTCGAGGAGGGCCTGCACTCCGGGTCCGCGCAGCTCGTACTTCGCGAAGCTCGTCTGGTCGAGCACGCCGACGCGCTCGCGCACGGCTCGGCACTCGGCCGCGACGTGCTCGAGCCAGCCCGGCGTGCGGAACGTGAGGTCTTCGGCCTGCTCGGTCCCCTCGGGCGCGAACCAGAGCGGCCGCTCCCACCCGAACCGGAAGCCCATGACCGCGCCGCGCTCACGCAGCCGGTCGTACAGCGGGTCGGTCTTGACCGGTCGTGCGGTGGGGCGCTCCTGGTGCGGGTAGTGGATCGCGTACTCGTGCCCGTACACGTCGAGCGCCTTCGCCACGAGGTAGGGCTCCGCCGAGGCGTACGGGCCGAACCGGCGGACGTCGACCTCCCACATGTCCATGCTCGGGCGGCCGTCGACGATCCACTCGGCGGCGTACCTCCCCGCGCCGCCGCCGAACACGATGCCGAAGATGCTGAAGCCGGCGAGCACGAAGTGGCCGCGGACGCCCGGCACCCATCCCATGAGGCAGCGGCCGTCGGGCGTGTAGCCGTCGGGACCGTTCACCACGCTGCGGATGCCGACGTCCGCGAGCGCCGGCACCCGTTCGGCGGCGAGCGCGAGGACACCCTCGATCCTCGGCAGGTCCTCGGGCAGGAGACGCTGCTCGAAGTCCCAGGGCACGCCGTCCACCGACCACGCGGCGGGGTCGGGCTCGAACGGGCCGACGAGCAGGCCGTCGCCCTCGGCGCGGACGTAGAAGGAGCGGTCGGGGTCGCGCACGACCGGGATCTCGCGCGGCAGGTTCGCGAGCGCCGGCACGGTGTCGGTCACGAGGAACTGATGCGCGAGCGGCACGATCGGCAGCGACACCCCCGCCATCTCACCCACCTGCCGAGCCCACATGCCGGCCGCGTTCACCACGATCTCGGCCTCGAGCACGCCCTGGTCGGTCTCGACGTCCCACCCGCCGCCGGGCCGGGGGCGGAGCGCCGTCACCCGCGTGTGCCGCTCGATGCGCACGCCGCGATCGCGCGCGACCTGCGCGAGCGCGTTCGTCACGCTGCTCGGGTCCACGTAGCCGTCGGTCGGGATCCACAGCGCGCCGAGCACGTCGTCGAGGACGAGCAGCGGGCACCGCTCGAGGATGCCCTCACGGTCGATGAGCTCGAACGGCAGGTCGAGCACGCTCGCCCGGCCGACCGCGTGGCGGAACTCGTCCATCCGGTCCGGGGTGCTCGCCAGGCGGAGGCTCCCGACCTCGCGGAAGCCCGTCGCAAGGCCGGTCTCGGGCTCGAGCGAGCGGTAGAGCGCGATGCTGTCGGCCAGCAGGCGCGTGAGGTTGCGGCTCGCGTTGAAGTGGGTGCACAGGCCGGCGGCGTGCCACGTCGAGCCGCTCGAGAGCTCGCCCTTCTCGAGCACGACGACGTCGGTCCAGCCGAGCTCGGTCAGGTGGTAGGCCAGGCTGCATCCGCCGATGCCGCCGCCGACGATCGCGACGCGGGCTCGCGTGTCCACGCCTCCGGATGGTAGTCGGGTCGCGAGCGCCTCGAGACCTTGCTGGCCCAGCCGCGCTCAGCGCTCGGTCCGGTCCTGGATCTCCCACGCGTGGTCGAGAACGTGCCACGCGACCCGGCGCACGAAGTACCGAGGGCTCCACCGCGCTCCGCCGCGGGGCGCCGGGGGCACCCCGTCCCGCACCGCCGTCGCGAGCCCCTCGAGCATCACGCTCCGGGATCGGTCCAGCTCCGGGCGCAGGTCCTTCCCGGGGCCGCCGAGCTTGACTCCGATCCGCGAGAGGTACGCGGCGTCGGCGCCGAGCACGTGCTCGACGATGCCGTCGAGATCGCGACCGCCGCCCCTCGGCCCCTTGTGCAGCTCCCTGCCCGTGGCGATCTCCACGGCTCCGTCGAACGTGCTCCAACATGCCTGCAGCAAGGCCCGGGCTCGCCGGAGGTCGGCGTCGGCCATAGGCTCGGCATCCGCGGACGGCGCCGCGCCCGGCGCGCCGAAGTCCGTCGTCGCGTCTCCCCGCAGGCGCTCGACGACGCGCACGTCGCTCGGCGCGTGGAACCCAAGCCGAGCGCCGCGGAGCGCGTTCGCGTAGCGGGGGGCGTACCCGAGCAGGGCGTCGATCGCCGAGCCCTCGTCGCGTCCGCTCCGGCACCAGCCCGGCCACGTGAGTGCGCCCGCGAAGGTCCGCTTGGCCCCGACCTCCAGGTAGACGTCGATCAGCGTCCTCGGCGGCGTCCGCCTCACCTCCTGGGTGGGAACCCTACGGCAGGAGCTCGAACGCGTCGGCGTGCGAGGGGCGGACCGCGGCGAAGTGGCGCCGGTCGAGGGTCGCCACCGAGACGACGCGGGTGCGTTCGGCGAGCGCGACGACCGACGCGTCGACGGTTCCGAGTGCGAGGTCGCGGTAGCGCCACACCAGCTCGGCGATCCGGAGCCAGTCGGCTGGGGCGACCGGCTCGGCCGCCAGGACCCCCGATGCGAGGTCCTCGAGGAACCGGACCTCGGCCCGGGCGCCGAGCCGTGTCTCGGTCAGGTAGGCGACCTCGGCCACGACGAGTTGTGGAACGAGGAGCGGTCCCGGATGGGTCTGGAGCAGCTCGACGCAGGCGAGGTGGTGACGATTGTCGGCGTCGACGTTCGCGTACAGGACGCCGGAGTCCACGATGAGCGTTATCGGGGGACCTCGTGCCACTCGTCGCGGAGGATCTCCTCGATCCGCTCGGCGACGTCCGACCGGCCGCTGTGACCCGCGGCGGTGCTCGAGAGCCGTCGGTGCCCGCCCGCGCCGAGGTGCGTCTCGATCGCCTCCCGCGTGAGCTCCGAGATCGTCATCCCGCGCCGCTCGGCCTCGTGGCGCAGCCTGGCATCGAGCTCATCGGGCAGCTTCACGGTCGTTCGTCGCATGAGATATGCCAGCATACCACTCCCCTCCTTTCCCGGAACCACGGTAGGGACGGGCGCTCGCCGGCGCTGTGGTCACGTCTCGTCAAGTGGTGCACGTCGTGACTGCTTCTTCGTGAAGATCCACGCTGCGACGAGGCCGTCGAGGAGCAGGTGGTGCGCACGTGACGCTGCAGGGAGCGAGTCGAACATCGATGCGTCGAGAGCATGGCCGTGTCTCGCTCTCGCCCACATCTCCAGAACCCGGCGTCGCCCGGGCCTGACGACACTCATTACCGCGCGAGCCCGGTCGGGGATCATCTCCTCGGTGGTCTCAAGCACGAGCAGCTTCCCGCCCGGTCGCACGGCACTCCACAGCGTGTGCAGACCCTTCGATGGCTCAGGCAGCACGCACAGGAGAGAGGAGGCCGACACCACGTCGGCGCATTCGGCGGCGACGCTGTCGAGGGCTCGCGTCTCGAAGGTGCACGATCCCACGCCGCGAGCGAGCTGCCGCGCACGTCGGACCATGTGCGGATCGCTGTCCACGCCAATGACCGTGTACCCCCTCGGAGCGGCGAGCCGAGCAACGAGGCCCGGCCCGCATCCGACGTCAAGCCAGTCACCGTGTCCGGGCGGCACGAGGTTGACCGCCTCCGCATGCGCGTCGACGTAGAAGCCGGCTCCTTGCACCCACGAGAACAGCGCGGCCGACGAGGCACTCATCGGCGATCCTCACCGAGTGAGTCGACCCGATCGCGGTTCAAGGTCGCGTCGTTCCCACCCGCGCGACGGCCAAGCGCCGGGGATGGAACCACAGCAGCGCGCCGACGAACACCACGGGCATGAAGGACGCCGTGCTGACCTGCGCGAAGGTCACCTCGCCGGCGATCAGGTAGCCGATGGTGGCGAGCCAGTCGATGGCCTGGATCCCGATCATCGTGTCGATCCACAAGACGCTGGGCTCCGGCGCGCGGGCGGCCGCGAACATCCCGACCGCGTATCCGAGGAAGCGTGCGGCCATCATCGCGAACAGCCAATCGACCCACCCCGGGGCGGCGGGCCTTAGGCCGAGCAGATCCGCCACCGGGCCGGGAGCCGCCAAGAAGAGCGCTCCGAGCATGAGCTGGAAGACGCCGATGACGATCAGGGTGATACGCAGTGGTCGCATGGTCGGACTCCTCGTGATCGGGGACTTCGAGGGCCGAACGTACCGAGCAGCCGATCCGGTTGTCAAAGAGTGAACAAGTTCCCTAGGATGCACTAATGGCGTCTACCAGGGCTGATATCGGGCACGATCACGATGCCTGTCTCGACGAGACCTGCCCCGTGTCGCGGGCCGTCCGCGTGCTCGCCGGCAAGTGGACGCTGCTCGTCGTCCGCGATCTGCTCGGCGGCACCCGCCGCTTCTCTGAGCTCCGCGCGTCGCTCGCCGGCATCAGCCCCAATACGCTCACCGATCGTCTCCGGTCGCTCGAAGAGCACGGACTCGTCGATCGCACCATGTACGCCGAGATCCCTCCTCGCGTGGAGTACTCGATCACTCCCGCGGGCCGTGCACTCGAACCCGTGATACGAGCGCTCGCCGAGTGGGGCAGTGCGGTGCCGCAGTGAGCAGCGGGTGCGCCTGGCACGGCCCGGTCCGTGGTGACGCTCGTGGTGACGGGCCGTCCGCAAAGGCAGGTCGAAGTAGGTCAGGGGCTCTCACGCGACCCCCGGCGCCACGCGTGAACCGACCGCAGCGGGCGGGTTCAACTTCCGCCTTCGCCCACCCCCTCCGACCTGCGAGGCCTTCCAGCAACCGGCGTCCCAATCACCCAAGCACGAAGGTTCGTGGTGACGCTGTGGTCCTTGCGTTCAGCGACCGTCAGGCCGTACGTACACCACTTCGGCGGGCGCCCGCCGGCGCTGTGAACCAGGTCACGTCCGGCGCCGGCCGGTCGCCCTGGCGTTAGGCTCGCGGAAGCGGCAGCCGAACGGGCGCCCGGACCGTGAGGAGACCACCGTGGACACGCACCGCAACCTCGTGGGTGGGGAGTGGGTCGAGGGCATCGCCAGCGCGCAGGACGTCAACCCCTCGGACCTGTCGGACGTCGTCGGCGAGTACGCGATGGGCGTCGCCGCCCAGGTGGACGCCGCCGTCGAGGCCGCGCTCGCCGCCGCGCCCGTGTGGGCGGCCGCCACCCCCGCCGAGCGCTTCACCGCGCTCGAGAGGATCGGCGTCGAGCTCGCGGCGCGCGCCGAGGAGCTCGGGGTCCAGCTCTCGCGCGAGGAGGGCAAGCCGAAGGCCGAGGGCATCGGCGAGGTGCAGCGCGCCGCGTGGATCTTCAAGTTCTTCGCCGGCGAGGCGCTGCGCACGGGCGGCGAGCACATCCGATCGGTGCGCCCCGGCGTGGACATCGACGTGCTGCGCGAGCCGCTCGGCGTCGTCGGCGTCATCACGCCGTGGAACTTCCCGATCGCGATCCCCGCCTGGAAGATCGCGCCCGCGCTCGCGTACGGCAACGTGGTGGTGTTCAAGCCGGCGCAGCTCGTCCCGGCCTCCGCGTGGGCCCTCGCCGAGATCGTGAGCCGCGCCGGCCTGCCGCCGGGCACGTTCAACCTCGTGAACGGCAGCGGCTCGAGCGTCGGCGACGCGCTCATCCATCACCCGAAGATCCGCGGCGTGACCTTCACCGGCTCGCAGGCCGTCGGCAAGCAGGTCGCGCTCGCGTGCGCCGAGCGCTTCGCGAGGGCCCAGCTCGAGATGGGCGGCAAGAACCCGCTCGTCGTGCTCGACGACGCCGACCTCCAGGTCGCGGTCGACTGCGCGATCCAGGGCGCGTTCTTCCAGACGGGCCAGCGCTGCACCGCGAGCAGCCGCCTCATCGTGACCGAGGGCATCCACGACGCGTTCGTCGAGGCGATGGTCGAGGCGATGCGCGCGCTCAAGGTCGGCCACGCGCTCGAGGACGGCACGCAGATCGGCCCGGTCGTCGACGAGGGCCAGTTGAAGCAGGACGAGGACTACCTGCAGATCGGCCGCGCCGAGGGCGCCGAGGTCGCCTGGGGCGGCGAGCGCCTCGAGCGCGACACCGACGGCTTCTACCTCTCGCCGGCGCTCCTCGTGGACACGAGGAACGACATGCGCGTGAACCGCGAGGAGATCTTCGGCCCGATCGCGACGGTGGTGAAGGTCGCCGACGCCGACGAGGCCCTCGCCGTGGCGAACGACACCGAGTTCGGCCTGTCGGCCGGCGTGTGCACGACCTCGTTGAAGCACGCCTCACGGTTCCGCGACGGCCTGCAGGCGGGCATCGTCACCGTGAACCTGCCGACCGCGGGCGTGGACTTCCACGTCCCCTTCGGCGGCACGAAGGGCTCGAGCCAGGGGAGTCGCGAGCAGGGCCGCTACGCCGTCGAGTTCTTCACCCAGGTCAAGACCGCCTACATCCGCCCGTAGGCTCGTCGTCGAGCGGTCGGAGGTCGGGTCAGTGTCGCCGCACCTGTCGGACGTGCTTGCGCGTGCGGACGACCGGGGAGGCCATCGGCACGATGCTGACGGAGCCGTCCGTCTCGAGCACGGCCAGCTTGACCTGAGCGAGGGAATCGATCCCGTGCTCCCTGACCACCATCTCGAGCTCCTCCCGCTCCATCCCCTCCTTCCGCATGTGCGGTTGGATGAGCTCGCCGTCCTCGATGAGGACCGTCGGGGTTCCCTCGATCAGGCGACCCCACCGTTCGCCTCGGAGACGGAGGAGCGCCACCGCGCGGTTGAGCAGGAGGAGGACCGCGGCGGCCAGGATCCCTCCCTGGACGGAGAAGTCCGGTCCCACCATCGAGTTCTGCACGGCGTTCGCGATGAGCAGGACGACGACGAGATCGAAGACCGTCATCTGGCCGAGCTCTCGCTTGCCGGCCAAGCGGAGCCCGAGGAAGAGCGCGAGGTACACGAGTGCGCTCCTCGCCGCGATGGCCCACGCAGCCGTCCCCATCTCGAACATGACCCCTCCTTCGGTGCCGCCGGTCGATCGCTCCGAACGCGTCGGTCTTCCCGGCAGTACGCTACGCGCCCTTCGGGCGGCGCCCCCTATACTCAAGGCCCCGTCGGTACGGCGGGTGAGCAGCCGAAGACCGCGGTCGCAGCCCGAGCAGCCCCAGGACCCGGTTGCATCGACCCGAGCCTGGAGGCAGCATGACCGACCGTCCACCGATCCCCGCCGACGAGATGCTCGACCTGCTCGAGCCCACGGTCGCGCTCGGCCTCGAGCGCCACCTCTCCGCCGCCACCGAGTGGTTCCCGCACGAGTACGTGCCGTACGAGGTCGGCCGCAACTACAAGCTCGAGCCGTGGGAGGAGGCCGACAGCGAGCTCAGCCCGGTCGCCAGGACCGCGCTCGAGATCAACCTGCTGACCGAGGACAACCTGCCCTACTACCACCTCGCGCTGTGGGACATGTTCGGCCGCGACGGCGTGTGGGCCGAGTGGGTCCGCCGCTGGACGGCCGAGGAGGGCCGGCACGCGATCGTGCTCCGCGACTACCTGACGGTGACCCGCGGCGTCGATCCGGTCGTGCTCGAGCGCGGGCGCATGGACCAGGTCTCCCGCGGCTACTACCCGGACGGCAACGGCGGGTCCTTCTCCGATCCGCTCGACGGCGTCGTCTACACCACGCTCCAGGAGCTCGCGACGCGCCTCGCGCATCGCAACACCGGCGCGTTCACGAAGGACCCCCTCATCGAGAAGCTGACCGCGCGGATCGCGATCGACGAGAACCTGCACTACGTCTTCTACCGGGAGCTCGGCAGGGCGGCGCTGCAGATCGACCCGTCCGCGATGATGCTCGCGATCAACCGGCAGGTGACCGGCTTCTCGATGCCCGGCATGGAGATCCCAGAGTTCAAGGCCAAGGCGATCCAGATCGCGAAGGCCGGGATCTACGACCTGCGGATCCATCACGACGAGGTCGTCCTGCCCGTCCTGTTCCGGCACTGGAAGATCGACCAGGTGACCGGCCTCTCGGACGAGGCCGAGCAGGCGCGCGACGGCATCTCGAACTACCTGATGATGCTCGACCTCACCGCCAAGAAGTACGAGGACAAGCGCGCCGCGCAACAGCCCCGCTAGCCGGCCTTCAGGGTCGCAGGAGCGTGAGCAACATCAGGGTTGGCTCGACGGCCTCGAGGGCGTGGGGGGTGCCCGCCGTCATGTGGAGCCAGAACCCGGGCCCCGCGTCGAGCTCCTCGCCATCGGCGATGAAGCGGAGCCGCCCCTGGAGCCCCGCGCACCCGCCGGGAAAGATCGCCGCGGCACCGCTCCGCCAGGTGCTCGT
>CAYUSA010000021.1:0-47917 GCA_964447335.1 uncultured Actinomycetes bacterium | reverse complement strand
CCGACAGGGTAGAGCGTCACCGACCGCCACCCGCTTCTTGAACGTCAGCATCTTGGCGACCTTCGCGGGGCCGTCTTCTTCGTCTTCGTCCGCGACGACTTCTGCGAGCTCGAGACCCTCGGGCCGCTCGTGACGCTCGGGGCGGGCGAGGCGACCACCCACCGCGAGACGTGGACGCTCCGCGAGGAGCCCTCGTGCCGAAGCTCAGCCGGTCGGCGCCCCGGCTCGGGTCCAAGGTCAGCTCACGCAGCAGCTCCCCGTCTTCTGTCAGGACCCGCACGCGCAGGTCGGCGACGAGAACCAGCACCCGCGTGCCGGTGAGCCGGCGCCTGTTCCTTGAGCAGAGCGACAGGGCTGGCTGGAACGACTAGACGGGAACTCGCCCTGTGACCTGCGCGCCCTTCCCAGGCTGCGAGTGAACCTTGAGTGTCCCGCCGATCGCATCCAGGCGGTCGGCCATGCCCTGCAGACCGGTCCCGTAGCCGGTCTGGGCAGGATCAAACCCGTCGCCGTCGCCGGAGACCTCGAAGGTCAGTTCCCCTTCGGCCTGGGCGAGGCGAACCTCCGCTCGGGTGGCGCCCGCGTACTTCGCGACGTTGTTCAGCGCCTCCAGGGCGCAGAAGTAGACGGCCGCTTCCACGTCCGGGGGGTAGCGCCCGATCCCCTCGGATCTGACCTCGGTTGGCACCGAACCCTTGCGAGCCTGCGACTCCAAAGCGGCCGCCAGCCCCTTGTCGGCGAGCAGGGGTGGGTAGATCCCCCGGGCGAGGTCACGGAGGCTCTCCAGGGCCTCCCCCGTCTCGGTCCGAAGATCCGTGAGCATCGTCTTGGTGGCGGACGGGTCGCGCTCCGCGAGGGACTCCGCGAGCCGGAGCTTCACCGCTAGCGCGACGAGCTGCTGCTGCGCTCCGTCGTGGAGATTCCGCTCCAGCTTGCGACGTTCGTCGTCCTGAGCGGCGACTAGGCGTTGGCGGGAGGCGCGAAGATCGGCGATGAGCGCCACGTTTCGCCGCACGAGGCCCGCCTGCGAGCCTAGGTCAGAGACAAGCTCCCGCTCGGTCGGCGTGAGGGACTCGCCCGGCTTCTTCTCGATCGAGACCGCCCCGAGCAACTCGCCTTGGTGGCGAACGGGCACGATCTCGTCCGGCAACCTCTCGGTCGGCTTCGGGAGCGCCGGCGCGCGCACAACCTCGTCGAGCTTTGCGTCCAGCCCGGCGGCAATCGCATCGGCGAAGCGCGTCAGCGCCTCATCACGGTCCTCGTAGATGAACCGTACTGAGTGCCCGTTCTCCTGAATCGTCAGGTGGTAGACCTGCATGGCTTCCATGCTAGTCCTCCGTCAGTTCGCACTCCCACTGGCACCAGTCCATTGCGGCCTCGGGTACAGGGGCCTGGCCTTGGACACACTGGGCGGCCAGACCACGAGCTTCCTCCCGCGCCGCCACTGCACGAGGACCACCTCGTGGCCCACGTGCCGGCCGGTTTCGGGATCGATACGGAAACGCCCGAAGAACGTCCCACAGTCCAGGGCGCAGGCCGTGCGCCACAGCGACTCGTCGTCGGCGCCGGCCTTCTCCAGGCAACGCTGGGCGACCAGAGCGCGGAAACGCGGGTGCTACCGTCCCGACATGGCCGACCTCGAAGACGATGTGATTCACCTTCGCGTTGTAGCCGTGAGCGTCATAGGTCTTCACGAGCGCCCTGTAGTACTTGTGCGCGAGCTTGGCGAGCCGGACCGTCCTTGCGAACGGAGCCGCCTGGTCCATGCCGTCGTAGGCGAACCCGTATACACGGCCGCCCCGCGGCCGGGGAAGGGAGCCACGCGCGGTCGCATCGGCTCGGGCCGGAGCTCGCGATCTTCGGCGAGCACGCGCTCCTCGGCCAATAGGTACATGTCCCTGCGTCCGGGGATCCAGCGAACGATGCCCCACTCCGTCATCTCGGCGAGGATACGACGCACCAGGTCGATGCGGATGCCGTACCAGGAGGAGAGGCCGTCGGGAGTCCACGCGAGGGTCGGGTTGTGGACGAACGCGTGCAGGAGCACCTCACACTCGAAGGACCCCCGGTGCCTCTCGAGGAACAGCTCGACCCTTCCCCGTTCGGGGACCACGGCCCGCGGCATCTCGAGACCCCCTCTGCCCGGAAACTATACGGCGAAGGCCGCGGTCAGCGCCGCCGAGGGCCGACGAACCCAGGTGGGCGGCGACCCTCACATGGCGACCTCGAGCGCGGGGAGGTCGGCGAGTTGCAGGCGTCCCTGCTGTTCGCCGAATCGGTCGCCGGCCGGATCCGTGAGGCCCTCGCAGAGCCCTTCGACATCGAGGGCACTGAGGTGTTCGTCTCGGCGAGCGTCGGCATCAGCGTGCATCCCGACGACGCTCGGAACGTGGAGGAGCTGCTCGTGCACGCGGAGACCCCGATGCTGTCCAGCAAGAGGAGCGGCCCCGGAGGGTTCGCGGTGTGCGACGTCGGCGGGGTCGACTCGGCGACGAGATTCGCCTTCGTCGCGCGCCTACACCGAGCACCCCACGCGCGAAGGCAGGGTCTATTGCTCCGTCGTGCTCGACGTGTTCTCTCGTCGGGTGGTGGGATGCTCGATCGATTCCTCGCCGACCGCAGCGCTCGTCACGAACGCTCTTTGCATGGCGATCTCCAACCGCCGGCCTTCACCGGGCGCGCTGATCCATTCGGACCACGGCACCCAGTTCACCTCCTGGGCATTCACGCGTCGAGCACTTGACTCAGGCCTCGTGCCCTCGATGGGCTCGATCGGGGATCGCTTCGACAATGCCGTCGTCGAATCGTTCTGGGCCCGGATGCAGGTCGAGCTGCTCAACCGCCAGCGATGGAAGACACGAGTCGAGCTCGCCAACGCGATCTTCGAGTACCTGGAGATCTTCCACAACCGAAAGCGTCGGCACAGCTCGCTCGGGATGCGCACACCGATCGAGTTCGAGAAGATGCTCACCTACCCATCGGAAGTGGCATGAAATCAAACGAGTCGACTCCACGGAACCCGGGGCACATCAGCGAGTCAACCAAACTGGGGGCAGTCCCGCCTTCGTGCGTCCCTCGATCCTGACCGCCGTGACCACCAGCCGTGCCAGCGACATCGCCCACCCCTCTCATCTGAGGTAGGCACGATGACCCGACACAGGGTGGAACTATGTCCTGAAACCAGACACTGCCGGGGCTCGGACCTTACGGTGTTCGAACCCTTTCCGCGCTCGCGGGAGGATTCCGCGGTCGTTTGACGAGGGCTGCGTTCGGGACGGGCGGGGTCCCCTCGTCGCCCTTCGCCCGCTCGGCCTTCTTGAAGGTCAGCACCTTGGCGACCTTCGCGGGGCCGTCTTCTTCGCCGTGGGCTTCCTCGGCCCGGTCTTCGGGGTCGCCTTCTTCTGCTTTCTTCCCGCCCGCCTTCGACTCGCGCGCCTTCCTCAGCGCCGCCTCCTTCGGCCCGACCGAACGGGTCACGGCATCACCTCCTCGACGACTACACGATCGCCTGAATGCCGTCCTTCGCCACTCGGATCATCCTCCCTTCTAGGCGAGATATCAGGCGGAGGCTCGATCCGGTAACCGGATCCGGGATCTCCGCTCCAGCAGCGACGGGCGTCGCATGGTCGGTGGCCCCGGCGAGTGGCCGAACCAGGTCTTCATCTGCGACGAGTGCGTGACGCTGCGCGCCGAGATCCTGGTGGAGACGCACGAGCAGTCACCCGACTAAAGCGACACTGATCGGGAACTGCGATCGAGGCTCCGTGCGATTGCCGCCGCCCGCCATCGCGAGCTGGGGATGTGACGCGTAGGCACACACATCTGGGTTTGTGCCGTGCGCCACGACGCGCGCGCGCTCCTACGGATGAGACCCGAGGAGCGCGCGACGCGCGACGCGGCTGCGGCCGCCGTTACAGGACGGTGAGCGACGTCGTCACCGGTACCGCGTTGGCGATGATGTCCCGCACCGGCGAGGTGTCCTGCACGTACTGACACAGATCTTCGAGCTCCTGCGCGGTCGCGTTCCTCGCCTTGCAGGTCCCCTGCACCCGGATCGCCGTGAACCCGGGCCGAGGCCCGTCGGCGATGCCCACGAAGTTCCGAAGGTCGAGGTCGCCCTCCACCTCGTAGGTGAGCTCCTCGATCTCGTAGCCCTTCGCGGCGGCGTTGTACACGAAGCCGACCGAGTAGCAGAACGCCAGTGCGGCAAGGACCAGCTCGACCGCGTTCGGGCCGGCGTCGTCACCCAGCAGGAGATCCGGCTCGCTTCCTGTGAGCTCGTGCGGGCGTGCGTGCTGCACCTCCTGCCCGGCGTGGATGAACGAGGAGATCCACCCGCGGCTCCTGCCGCCCTCGTCCCACGCGGTCCGGGCCTTGAACGTGAGCCGCGCGATGTTCGCGTCGCCCCCGATCGCGCCGATCGTCTGCACCAGGCGGTCGACGTCGACCCCATTCTTGATCGTCACCGTTGCCATGTCCCCCTCCTTCTCTCGCTACACGATGTCCAGGGTGGCCTCGACCGACTGCTCTGCCGGCATCAAGCAGTGGGCCTCGGTGCATCCCTGGTACCTCACCCTGCCGGAGATGCTCCGGCTCCCCGGCGCCGCCCCGGCCGAGACCTCCACGAGGGCCGCGAGCTCGAACGATCCCCGGTAGACGCGGAGCACAGCCGGGCTCCAGTCGAGGACCCGCTCCTCGTCGGGCGGGTACTCGACCTCCTCCACGCGCACGCCGTCGACTTCGCCGACGAACAGCTCCGTCGGGATCAGGAACGGCTCGCTCGGCCGGTGAGACTCGACGTGGCAGCCGTCGGGAACCCGGACCTCGACGACCAGCCGTCCCCGCCCGCCCGGCGTGAGCCTGGCCGGCTCGACCCGGGCCGCCAGCAACAGCCAGTTCGTCAGGTCGACCGTCGCCACCATCACGCCCCCAGGAACCCGTCCAGGAACTCGCGCACGTGGCTCGCGTGCGCGTCGAACCGTTCCATGTTGAGGAAGTCGCGGTACCGCACGACGCCCTCGCCATCGAGGATGAAGTGAGCATTGATGATCGCGACCTCCGGCGGGAGTCCCTCCTTGACCGGCGCGAATCGCATCGACACCTCGCCGTCGTCGTCCAGTAGCACGGGGAAGGTCCACGCGTAGCGCTCGACGAAGGGCGCCATCACCGCCGCGCTCTCCTTGACGTCGACGCAGATCACCTGGAGCCCGCGGTCGCGGTATCGCTGCCAGATCTCCTGCTCCAGGTAGGGCGCCTCGGCGCCGCAGTAGGGACACCAGGTGGCGGTGAAGAAGATCAGGACCGCTCGCCCACGGTAGTCCGAGAGCCGCGCAGTCCCACCCGACACGGTGGCGAGCTCGAATCCCGGCACGGGCTCCCCGACCTCGTAGGACCCCACCAGCGTCGTCGTCCCCCCCGGCGTCACGCTCATCTCCTCTGCCTCCCGTTCAAACGTTCGCATGCTTGGTTCCGATGCCTGGAAAGACGGCCGTGGGCGCGGCCTCATTGCGTTTCCGGGCGGATGCAATAACTTCGTCGCCGGGGACGTCCTTAGGATGCGATCGCGAGAGGGACGGGCGCCGTGATATGGGGAACCGAGTGGCAGACACCCCGCAGAGCCGCGCTTCCAAGGTGGCCTTCGAGGCGCTCGCGCGCGAACAGATCCCGCGGCTCTACTCCCTCGCCCGACGGCTCACCGACACGGGCGCCGAGGACCTCGTCCAGGAGTGCCTCTTGAGGGCCTACCGGTCGTTCGACACCCTGGCGGAGCCCGAAGCCGGCGGCGCCTGGTTGCAGTCGATCATGCTGAATGTCTTCCGCGACCGCCTCCGGAAGGAGTCTCGCGCGGTGAAGGAGGTCGCGGTCGAGGATGTCGACGACTTCTCCCTGTACCGGACGATCGCGGAGGAGGACCCCTTCCCGTACTCGGACACGCTGCACGTGGACTTCCTGCGCGCCTTCGGCAAGGAGGACGTGCGGGCCGTCCTGATGCGGCTCCCCGACATCTACCGCGCGCCCCTCGTGCTGCGCTACATGGAGGGCTTCGCGACGAAGGAGATCGCACGGCTGCTCGACGCCCCCCTCGGCACGATCCTCGCGCGCCTGCACCGGGGGAGGAAGCTGTTCGAGCGCGAGATGTGGACCTATGCGGAGGAGAACGGGCTCCTCTCGCAGGAGGCGACGCGATGACCGGGGCGCAGCGGATCATCCCCTGCTCGGACGCCGTCCGGCAGCTCTGGGACTACCTCGACCAGGCGCTCTCGCCGGAGGACGCCACGAGGGTCGAGGGACACCTCGCGTTCTGCCGCAAGTGCTGCGGGGAGCTGGAGTTCGCGAAGGAGCTCCAGGCATTCCTGCGCTCGAACGAGGTCGAGGAGATCCCGCCCGACGTGAAAGAGCACCTGGAGCGGCTCCTCGGGGAGCTCTGAGGAGGGGGAAATGGCGGAGGACCTTCTGTTCCAAGACGAGATCAAGCAGGCGGTCCGCGGGGTCTACGAGCGGATCGAGACCGGCGGCGGCGAACCCGTCGCTGCGAAGCTCTACTCGGCGGAGGAGCTCGCCGAGGTCCCCGCCGGCGCGATCCGGTGGGCGCTCGGCGTCGGGAACCCCGTCCGGCACGCCGAGCTCGCGCCCGGGGAGACGGTGCTCGACGTCGGCTCCGGCGGCGGGATCGATACGATCCTCGCCGCCCGCCGGGTCGGACCGACCGGGAAGGCGATCGGCCTCGATCTGCTGGACGAGATGCGGGACCGGGCCGCGGCGAACGCGGCCGAGGTAGGCGTCGGCGCCTGGACCGAGTTCGTGAAGGGCGAGATGGAGCAGATGCCGCTCCCCGATGCCTCCGTGGACGTGGTCATCTCCAACGGCGTCATCAATCTCTCGCCTCGCAAGTCGCGCGTGCTGGCCGAGATCCACCGCGTGCTGCGGCCCGGCGGCCGGCTCTGCGTCGCCGACCTCACCGTCGAGGAGGACCTGCCGCCAGAGATCCTGACGAGCGACTCCGCCTGGGCCGGCTGAGTGTCCGGCGCCATGGCGGAGCGTGTCTTCGCCCGGAAGCTGGAGAAGGTGGGGTTCGCCGCCGTGTGGATCGGAGAGCACACGCCGTACGGCGTCGACCGCGCGGCACTCTACCCGCTGTTCACCGGCGAGATACTCGACCTGATGCGCGAACTGATCCCCGTCGAGCGGCAGGACGCTGTCGCGGTCAGCGTGATCGCCAAGGCCGTGCGGCCCTAGACGCGAGCGAGCCGGCCGTCGACCGAGAGTTCTGGGGATACCGAAGCGAACCAGCCCGATGCCCTGCCAGATCAGAAGCGCGCCGATGATGCCGAGCCAGCCGACGATCGCGATCGCTCGCATCGCTCACCCCATCGTGCTCCCGTTCAGCACGTCACGTGGAGGACGGCGTTCGTACCCTTCGTGCTCTCGCTCAGGACTCCGATCGCCTCCGCCGTGGGCATGACCACGAGGTCGACCTTCCGGCGGTGTGCCTCCTTCTCGACCTCCTTCATCACCGGCAACGCACCATCAGCACCGGTGCCGATCACCAACCGGTGGCACCGCCACGGGATGTCCTCCACGACCGAGAGCGGAGTGTGGCCGTAGGCGGCGCGGAACCTCTTGGACGCGGCCTTCTTGCGTCGGCGGATCCTTCCGCCATCGATGATCAGGTCGTGATCGTACGTCACGCCGTCGATCCGTATGGACCCGAACGAGTACGCCTCGAATCGCACGTTCCGCTCCTCCGCGGATCGTACCGCCGCCGGCAGCGGTCGGTCGACGCGATCGCGATCGGTCAGGGCGGAGGCGTGCGGCCCTCGTCGCGCGCCCGCGCCTCGCGAGCCAGACGGCGGGCGCTCCGGGTCGGCTCGTCCAGGGTCCGTCGGTCGGGCGGTAGCCTTAACCTGCGATGACGGGGATCCGAGTACGGCTGTTCGCCGCCCTCCGTGAGGAGGCGGGGGCGCGGGTCGTGGAGGCAACTGGCCGGACGGCGGGCGAGGTGATCGACGCACTCGCCGATCGGTTCGGCGAGCGCTTCGGCGCGATCGCCGCCGCGGGCTCCGTCATGGTGAACGACGAGCGCGTGGGTCGCGACACGCCGGTCGAGGAGGGCGATGAGCTCGCGTTGCTCCCACCGGTATCCAGCGGCGCGCCGGAGTCGCGGGGGATCGGCGCACCGCCCGAGCGCGATCGCTACCGCGTGGTCACGATCGATTTCCACGTCACAGCCGAGTGCAAGCAGGAGTGTCCGTACTGCTGGGGGCCGAAGGGATACGAGCGTCCGGTGCCCACTTCGACTGCTCTCGCCATCGTCGAGCACGTGAAGACGCAGGGCGCTCGGCGGATCGTGTTCACAGGGGGTGATCCCCTCAAGCGGCCGGACATCGGGGTCTTGATCCGTCGGGCGAAGGACGTCGGGCTCGAGGTCGCGCTGTCGACGACCGGTGACGAGGTCGGCCCCGGGTTCCTCGCCGAGGTCGGCCCCTGCATCGACCTCGTGTCGCTGCCGATCGACGGGTCAACCGAGGAGGTCAGCTCGCGTACGAAGGAACCCGGCCATCTGGCTGCGGTGGTGAGGACCCTCGAGTGGCTCCGATCCCATCCGCGGATCGACGTCAAGCTCTGCACGCCGGTCACGCGCCACAACCTCAACGACGTCCCGAGCATCCTCGACCTCGTGGACCGCTACGCGCGCACGACGGAGGCCCGCGTCTTCTACAACGTCTTCCAGGCGTTCCCGCGCTCCATGGAAGCCGTCGATTGGGGATCGCTGCTCGTGTCCGACGAGGCGTTCGCTGACCTCGAGCGCGATCTCGGACGCCGGGCAGGCGTCAGCGTTCACGTCCTCGACCGCGCCACGCTCGACCGGCTCTACGTGATGATCTTCCCCGACGGGAGCCTCGTCGTGCCGAGCGGCGCCTCCTACCTGACCTACAGCTCGTTCCTCGAGGTCGAGGACCTCGACTCGGTGATCGCCGGGACGAACTTCGACGCGGCGAAGCACCTCCGTCATTCGCGTGGGTGGGAGAAGCTCGAGGTCCCGCGATAGGCGCCGACCTCCGGAGCGCCCTCGACCGGGTCCAGCCGAGGCCGTCGTCGGTCTGGCCGCTCGTGCCTTCGTCGGTGCGGCGGCAGGAACGCGAGGGATCCCGCGCAGAAAGAGGTAGACAAGGAACAGCGACACGGGGCGCGATGCTACTGACTGTCGCCCCAGAGACCGATCGCGAGTCGTGCACCCCTCAGGTCCGCCCGGGCAAAGGCTCGACGTACGCTGTTCGATGGGGGTGCACATGCGGACGGTGGGTCGCCGGCCCGAGGGAGGGTCCGTGCGGGAGCCCTCGTACGTGGCGCTCCATCGCTCGGGCGAGCTCGCGGAGCGGGCCGAGCTGGGGCTCCGGCTCCTGGGTGGAACGTGCCGCGTGTGCCCTCGCGCGTGCAAGGTCGACCGGCGCCGCGACGAGCGCTCGATCTGCCACGTCGGACGTCGCGCCATCGTGGCCGCGCACTTCCCGCACCTCGGCGAGGAGGATCCGCTCCGAGGCTGGAACGGCAGCGGGACGATCTTCTACGCAGGCTGCAACCTCCGCTGCGTGTTCTGCCAGAACTTCGACATCTCGTGGGAGGTGCGCGGCGAGGAGGTCTCGGCCGAACGCCTGGCCGAGATGATGCTCGAGCTCCAGACGCGCGGCTGCCACAACGTGAACTGGGTGACGCCCGAGCACGTCGTGCCCCAGATCCTCGAGGCGCTCGCGATCGCGGCGGAGGCCGGCCTCCGTCTCCCGATCGTGTACAACACGAGCTCGTACGACTCGATGGACAGCCTCGAGCTGCTCGACGGCGTCGTGGACGTCTTCATGCCGGACCTGAAGCTCTGGACGGCCGAGCGCGCCCGACGGTACCTGCGCCGGCCCGACTACCCGGAGGTCGCACGGCGCACCGTGAAGGAGATGCACCGCCAGGTCGGGCCGCTCGTGCTCGACGAGCGCGGCATCGCCGTGCGGGGCGTGCTCCTGCGGCACCTCGTGATGCCCGGCATGCTCGACGAGACCGAGCGGGTCCTGCGGTGGGTGGCCGAGGAGCTCGGACCCGACACGTACCTCAACCTCATGGCCCAGTACCGGCCTGACGGGCTCGTACCGCGGGGCGGCTACCCGGAGATCGATCGCCGGCCGCGGGGCTCCGAGCTGGCGCGAGCGCTCGAGATCGCCGACGCGCTCGGCCTTCGCCGGCTGGACGCGGGGAGCCTCGCGTCGGCGCGGACGCTCCCGGGTCGCCCGGCGGCGCACCGCTGAGGTCCGGGCGTTCAGCTCCCGACGAGCGAGCCGAAGCGGGCGCCCAGATCGTGGATCGCCCGCTCGTGCCAGAGCGCGGCGCGTTCCTTCCCCGGCACGCCGGCCAGATCGCCGGCCGCGAACACGACCTCGTAGCGCTGGAACTGGTCGCGGGCTCCGGTCTCCGGGCGCTCGGGATCCTCGAGGCGCCCACCGAACGCCTCGGCGCGGATCGGAGTTCTGGCACCCTTCAGGCGTTCGCGGCCGTGGGGATCACGACGACGAAGTCGGGTGAGCCGCGCTACGGGTGCGAGGGCTCGCCGGTCGCGTTCTGCGTCTGGCGCCCACCGGCGACCGCCTGAGCCTCATCCGGTACGAGCTCGCGGGCCAAGACGACAACGTCACCCACCACGAGCGTGGCCGGCGGCCCGATCGAAGCGGCCCTCGCGAGCGTGGGGAGATCGGCGAGCGTTCCGACGACGGAACGCTGTTCCGGCGTGGTCGCCCACTGGACGATCGCGGCCGGCGTTTCCGGAGCGCGGCCCGCGCTGATCAGCGTGGAACACGTCTCCGCGAGCTTGCCCGCCGCCATCAGCAGGACGAGCGTGTCGGTGGCGGTGGCCACGCGTTCCAGGTCGACCTCGTCACCGAGGGCGGTGCTCGCGGTCACGACGGCGAAGCTCTGCGCGAGCCCGCGGTGGGTGACGGGGATGCCGGCGTAGGCGGGGGCTGCCACGGCGCTCGTCACCCCCGGCACGACCCGGAACGGAACCCCCGCGCGTGCGCACGCGAGCGCCTCCTCGCCCCCACGCCCGAAGACGAACGGGTCCCCGCCCTTCAGTCGCACCACGGTGAGGCCCTCCAGAGCGAGGCGAACGAGCAGGGCGCAGATCTGCTCCTGCTCCAGCGCGCGCGCCCCCGGCTCCTTGCCGACGTACACGCGTTCGGCCCCAGGCCTCGCGAGCTCGAGCACGCCGGGCGAGACGAGCCGGTCGTAGACGACGACGTCCGCCTCCGCGAGCGCGCGAGCCCCACGCACGGTGATCAGCTCCGGATCGCCCGGACCCGCTCCGACGAGGAAGACCGTTCCGGTCACGCCACGCTCTCCGAGTCGGCCGGATGGAGGAGCCGGGACACGAGCAGCTCGCGCCACTCGGCGACGCGGCCGGCGCGCACCAGGTCCACGGCCTCGTCGAGGTCCAGCGCGAGCTGCCATCGGCGGGCTCGCTCCGTGAACTCGGGCAGGCGGTCCCGCGTCTCGTCGCGCACCTGGCCGAGCACCCGAACGATCTCCTCCCACTCCTTGCCGAAGCGCTCCTGCAGCTCCTCGCGCAATCGCCTCGCCAACGCGGGCGAACGCCCTCCGGTCGAGATCGCGATCGCCAGCTCTCCGCGGCGAACGATCGCCGGCGACGCGAAGTCGCAGTTGGGAACGTCGTCGACGAGGTTCACGAGCACCCCGCGAGCCCGCGCCTCCCGGGCGATCGCGTCGCGTTCGGCTTGGGTCCGTCCGGAGGCCACGCAGAGCACCGCTCCGTCGAGGTCGCGTGGACGCCAATGCCGCCGTCGAACGCGCACGCGCGGATCCGACTCCAGCGCGTCCAGACGCTGCGCCGGGGCCTCCGCGACGATGAGGACCCCGTGGGCCCCGCCCGCCAGCAGGTCCTCCACCTTGCCGAGCGCGACCGCGGTCCGTCCGATGACGACGACGGTGCGACCCGTGAGGTCGAGGCAGATCGGGTAGCCGAACCGCCCGCCCATCAGCACGCCACCTCGTAGTGGTGGCTCCGGTGCGGCGGCGGCGGCTCGGGCTCGCGATCGGTTCCGGTGTAGGTCTGGAGGTGCTCTTCGTAGCGGATCCAGAGCTTGCCCTCGGGGTCCCACACGCGCTGGAGCACCCTCTCGGCTCGGAGGCGGTTCCTCCGCGCGAGCTCCCGCACCGGTCCGAGATCGGCCAGCGCCTCCGCGGCGAGCGCGGTGCCCGCCGCGGCCCCCCACGCCGCCGCTCCGGCCACGGTCCGCACGAGCACCGTCGAGCGTCCTCGCTCGCTGCCCACGTTCCCGACCGCGAGGTCCGCGGAGAACGCGGCGAAGTCGGAGCATTCGTCGCATCCCCGCAGCGAGGCCTCGCGCAACTCCTTCACGGGACCCCGCAGGACCTCGGAGGAGCCGTCCCGCGACTCGGCCACCAGCTGCCCCTCGCGGATGTCGATCTTCCCGATCTGCGAGATGTCGGTTCCGCGTTCCAGCATCGAACGCATCAGCTTCGTCGGGTCGAAGCTCCGCGAGCAGAACAGCCCGACCGTGAGGACGACTGCGTGGGCCGCCGTTCGCCGGTAGCGCCACGGGAACCGCTGGAGCGCCCTCAGCACCGTGAGCTGGCAGGGTGTTCCGACGAAGGCCAGGCGCTCCACGCCCTCCGGCACCTCGCGGTTCAGAACCTCGAGCGGGTGGCTCTGGTGGTAGACGCTGCCGGCGCCCTCGAGCACCTGCGATGGGGTCGTCGCGAGGAACGACTCCCCGTGGAACGCGTCCCTCCTGCGCGTGAGGATCACGCCGTCGATGTGCCCCGCTTCGAGCAGCGCAGCGAGCAGCGCGGTCACAGTGCCGCCGTCCTGTGCTCCATCCGGCCTGGCGAGAGCGCTGGCCGAGTAGGCACCGATGACCGTTCCGACGTCGTCGGTCGGATCGGGCTGGCCCTCGCGCGCCAGGCGCTCGGAGCGGAACCCGGCCAGCGGGCAGTAGTCCCAGCACGCCGAGCAGCCGGTGCACATCTTGGTCAGGGTCGGGCTCCCGTCGGTCCCGACCGAGATGGAACGCGAGGGGCACGCCGCGATGCAGCCGCCGCAGCCGACGCAGCGGCCGGCGTCGATCACGGCCGCCGCCGTCTTGTGGAACCAGATCTTGTCGATCGGCTCGGGAACGCCACTCGCGACCGCGACCGCGTCGCGAACGTCGGCGCTCGGGTCCTCGAGCAGCTCGCGCGCTTCGACCGCGCTCATCGTTCCTCCCTCTCCTCGTCCCACTCCAGCTCGTCGAGCCCGTGGCCGTCGATGGTCGCGAGCGCGCCGGCGATGCGGTCGAACGCCGCTTCCGCCGGAACCTCGAGCGCCGCCCATCCCCCGAGCCGCCCGGCGCCCACGTCGCCTCCGAGCGCGACGTCGAACGCGTCGTGGTAGGTCTCCTCGTCCTTGGTCATGGTGGCTCGCAGGCCGATGTGCGCGGTCTGGATCTGGGCGCAGCTGGCCTTGCAGCCCGAGACGTGCAGTCGCAGCCCCTGCAACGACGGCCACACCTCGTTGGGAACCTCGGCGCGAAGGTGCTCGATCAGGAGGGCTCCGTACTCCTTCACGTTCAGGATCGCGAACTTGCAGAACGGCGCGCTCGTGCACGCGACGACGGCTCGCTCGAACGGGTCGGGCTCGGGCGAGAGGCGCGCGGCCACCAGTTCCTCGGCGAGGAGCGCGTTCGGATCGGCGACGCCGGTGAGCACGAGGTTCTGCCGCTGCGTGAGGCGAACGCCCCCGTCGCCGTGCACGCGCGCGAGCCGAGCGACCTCGAACAGCTCCACGTCGGAGAGGCGCCCGAGCGGAACGTTCAGCCCGACGTAGTGTGTTCCGGCGGCATCGACCTGCACGCCGATGTGATCCTCCGCACGCCAGCTCGACAGATCTTCGCCGGCGCCCGGCGCGTCGAACCCCAGGCGCGCCCGGATCTCCTCCTCGACGCGTTCGGCGCCGAGCTCGTGCACGACGATGCGGAACCGGTTCACCGCCTTGTCCTGGAAATCGCCGTGCGCCACGAAAGCCTCCAGGGTCGCGCGAGCCGTGTCGACGACCTGCTCCGTGGTGACGAAGAGGTCTAGCGCCGACGCCATCCGGGGCGAGTCGGAAAGACCTCCGCCGACGTGCACGTTGAACCCGATGACGCTGTTCCGCAGCGCCGGGGTGAACACGAGGTCGTTGATCCGCGCGACCGTGCAATCCGTGGGGCAGCCGGTCACGACGACCTTGAACTTGCGCGGCAGGCGCGCCGTCAGCTCCGGCTCGCCGAACGTGAACCGCCCGAGAGCGTCCATGATCGGCCGGGTATCGATCAGCGAGGAGGGATCGACGCCGGTGACCGGGCAGGCGGTCACGTTCCGCAGCGTGTCTCCACAGGAGTGCGAGGTGGAGATCCCGACGCGGTCGTAACGGTCCCAGATCTCCGGCAGGTCCTCGAACCCGATCCAGTGGATCTGCACGTCCTGCCGAGTGGTGATCTCGCCGAACCGCTCCGGTGTGTCGGCGTCCTCACCGGCGGGCTTCACGGCGAAGTCCCGAACGACGCCGGCGATCGCCTCGAGCTGGTCGGCCGAGAGCACTCCGCCGGGGATACGCGTGCGTAGCATGAAGTGAGGTTCCTGCCGGTCGTCGTAGACCCCGGCCAAGCGGAGCTTGCCGACCCCACGCTTCCGGGTCTCCTCATCGAGCTCGTGCCACCGCGTCCCGCCGGCCGCGCGGATCTGGCCGAAGACGTCGTTCGGCAGGTCGTCCGGCCGGAACGTGATCCCGTCCGCCTTCATCTCGATGCCCCTTCGGCCTCTCGTTCGCGTTCACGGTCCGTCTTGGAGCCGAGCAGCTGCACGGAGCAGTGGATGCCGCACTCCTTGTCGGTCGACTCCTCCTCCCACCACCAGCGGCCTGCGCGTTCCGGCTCACCGGGTTGCACCGGTCGCGTGCAGGGCGCGCAGCCGATGGAGGAGTACCCGTGGTCGAACAGCTCGTGATAGGGAACCTCGTGCTCGCGCACGTAGGCCCAGACGCGGTCGAGCGTCCAGTCGGCGAACGGGTTCAGCTTGACGATGCCGCCGTGGTCGACGTCCAGCTCGACCTTGGCCACGGCCTTGCGCGTTCGCCACTGCTCGCGGCGAAGGCCCGTCACCCAGGCGTCCAGCGTCGCGAGCTTGCGCTTGAGCGGTTCCACCTTGCGGACGTTGCAGCAGGCGACGCGGAGATCAGCGCCGCGATACATGAGGTTGGGGCCGTGCTCGCGCACGAGCTCCTCGAGCGCGGACCACTCCGGGAACTCGAACTCGACCTCGATGTCGTAGCGCTCGCGGACCTCCTCGAACAGCGTGTAGGTCTCGGCCGGCAGCCGCCCGGTATCCAGCGTGAACACGCGCACCTCGGGCTGTATGCGCCAGGCCATGTCGATGAGCGCCATGCCGTCGACCCCTCCCGCGGCCGAGATCGCCATCCGCGGGTGGAACCGCTCCAGCGCCCACGCGAGGAGTTCCTGCGCCGAGGCGTGCTCGAACCGCACGGCCGCCTCGTGGATCTGGCGGGCCTCCTCGGCCAAGACCGGCTCGGCCGGATCCTTGAGCACGTCGATCTCATCGGCCCCGCTCACGGCGTCCCCTCGGTGGCGAAGTGCGTCTCCTCGCCCCCCAGCCCCAGGAACGTCAGCCGGAACGTGCGCGCGCAGATCCGGCGGTGCCACTCGCCGTCCGTCTCGCCCCCCGGCCGAAGGTCGGTCTCCCCGCAGTAGGGGCAGTGAAGCGGGACGGCGCGCGGCGTCGCCGAGCTCAAAGCCCACCGTCCGGGTCGGTCAAGGAAGCGAGCTTCTCGTCGTCGAGGGCGTTCACGAACTCGGCGAAGCTGCGGTGCCCGTTCCGCCGAGTCTCGTAGCGGCGGAGCAGCATCTCGACGTAGGCGGCCAGGTCCTCGCCGTAGACGCGCACCCCGCGGACCTTGCGCCCGAAGCGCGGGGTGGCGCCGAGGGTTCCGCCCAGGTGCACGAGGGATCCGGCCGAACGCGTTCCGTCGCGCGCGCAGGTCCTCGTCCTCGAGGGCCGCGACCAGCTCCTCGACGCGCTCGCCGGGAACATCGAGGATGACCATCTTCTGCTGGGTCGTCGTTCGCACGCGCCCCGCGCCGAACCCGTCCGCGAGCGTCGCCACGCGGCGGAGCTGATGCCCGTAGATCCGCCCCGCCTTCGGCGCGAACCCGACGTAGGAGCGCCCGCCCTTCTGCTCGAAGACGCCGACGTGGTCGCGGTCGACCGGCGCCGGGGCCGCCGCGTCGAGCGAAGGGAGCGCGGAGCCCAGGTACTTCCCTTCCATGACCTCGCGGAACCATCCGACGCCCATGTCGGGGAACTTCAGGCGCGCGCGGTTCCGCGAACGCCGGTACCCGGAGTCGCGGAACACGCCCGTCACCGCGCCCCAGACCTCCGGAACGCGTTCCGGCTCGACGAACACGCCCACGCGCTGCGCGAACATCGGGTTGGTCGAGAGCCCGCCGCCGACCCACAGGTCGAACCCCGGGACCCCGTCGTGCTCGACCCCGACGAAGGAGACGTCGTTCACCTCGGGTTGGGCGCAGCGCGGCGCGCAGCCGGAGATCGACGTCTTGTACTTGCGGGGAAGGTTCGAGAACGCGGGATCGCCGACGTACCGGCATTCGGTCTCGACGAGGAACGGGGTGGCGTCGATGATCTCGGCCGCCTCGACGCCGGCGAGCGGGCACTCGAGCATGACGCGCGGGGCGTCCTCGCACGCCTCCGCCGTGCTAAGCCCGACCGACTCGAGCCGGTCCCAGATGCGCGGAACGTCCTCGATCCGGATCCAGTGCAGCTGCACGTTCTGGCGGTCGGTGACGTCGGCCATGTCGCGGCCGAAGCGCTCGCTCGCCCACGCGATCGCGCGGAGCTGCTCGGACGAGAGCTGCCCGCCCGGAACCCGGATCCGCATCATGAAGAACTCGCCCTCGAGCTCCTCGGGTGCGGCCGAGGCGGTCGCCGCCGCCGGAACGCCCTGCTTCCGCTGCGTGTAAAGCCCCCACCACCGCAGGCGCGAACGCAGGTCCTGCGGCCCGATCGAGCGGAACCCCTGCACCGCGAAGATGCGTTCGACGCGCTCGCGAACGTTCAGCCCATCGTCGTCGCGCTTGATGCGTTCCGCCGCGTTGAGTGGCTCGAAGTAGCGCAGCCCCCACTGCCCCTGGCCGCGCGGACGGGGCTCCGGTCGGGTCTGTGGCTGCTCTCGGATCTGCTCCATCACGTCCCTCTGATCTGCTGCCTCACGTCCCTCGGGGGAAAGAGAAAGGGGCCGCTGCTGCGGCCCCTGGGTGGTGGTTGCTGCTGGGAGATGTGGCTACGGCCGCACGCGTACCTGGGCGTCCATCCGGACGCACATGGCCATGCGACAGCACAGGCGCGCGGGGATCATGGCCCCGACCAGCCCAGCGGTTCGCGTGCGAATCACCGTTCCTTCTTCCATCTCCGAGGTTGCAGGTGCAAGGTACCGGCGCGCGGGGACGGGTGTCAAGGCGACAAGGCGAGCCACCGCGCGGGCAATCAGGGAGAGGAGGAACAGCATCCGTGCATGCTACGGATCGGCGAGCTGGAAGGCGGATCGGAGTTCCCGACCCCTACACGCGCGTTTCGAAGCTACTGATCGAACTGCGGCAGGCCCTGGACGCCGCCGCGGGCCCGGACCGCTGAATCAACCGCTCCGAGCGCGGCCCCCAAGGCCCATTCCGGCTTTGTCGGGAAATCCGGAGTTCTGTAATATCGGAGCATGAACATCCACGAACTGACCGAGATCGTCCAGGAACTCGCCGAACGCGTCGCCCGGCTCGAGGGGTTCAGACCGATCCCCTCGCACCGGGACACGGCGCTCGTCCAACAGCTGCTGAAGGACCTGGAAGGCGACGGGTCAAGCGAGCCGGGGGCCGCGACGGTGGTGTACGCCGGCGCGGGCCCGTGGGAGGACGGCACCGTCGCCTGGCAGATCGGGCGGGGGTGGGACGACGTGCGCGCCGCTTCCGACGAGGCCGTCGCCCGTGTCCTGTCCGCGCTGGCGAACGGCACGCGTCTCCGCATCCTGGGCGAGCTCCTGCGGGGGCCCGTCGCCACTGGCGAGCTCGCGGACCGTCTCGACCAGCCGTCGTCGGGACAGCTCTTCCACCATCTGAAGGAGCTGATAGCTGCCGGCGTGATCCATCAGCCCGTCCGCGGCACCTACGCGATCCGCCGGCATCACGCCGTGCCGCTCCTGGCCGTGCTCTCGGCGGCGACCGATCTCACCATCTCGACCGAGGAGGACGATCCATCGTGACACGCACGTCCGACGACCGGCTCAGATCCCATCTGGGCGAGTTCCGGCAGAAGCACGCGATCCCGGCGCTCGGCGCCGGGGTCCTCACCCGCGACGGCCGTCTGGACCTGAACGTGGTCGGCGTCAGGATCCGCGGCGGCGGCGACCCCGTCACGCTCGACGATCGTTGGCACCTCGGCTCGTGCGGCAAGTCGATCACGGCCGCGCTGTACGCGCGGCTGGTCGAACGGGGCGACGCCCAATGGGGCGCCCGCCTCCCCGATCTCTTCCCCGACCTCGCGGACGCGATCGACCCGGCCTGGAGCGACGCCACGATCGACGACGTCTTCGTCCACCGGGCCGGGCTCCGCGCCAACCTCGGCCGCTCCGAGATGGCGGCCGCGTATCGGGACGTGAGGCCGCTCCGGGAGCAGCGCACGGAGGCCACCGCCGCCGCGCTGGCCCGGCCGCCGCGCTGGCCGGGCGACTTCGCCTACTCCAACCTCGGCTACATCGTCATCGGTGCCGTGATCGAACGGATCACGGACCTTCCCTTCGAGTCGGCGCTCACCACACACGTCCTCGAGCCCCTCGGGATCACGTCCGGGGGCTTCGGCCCTCCGTCCCACCCGCGGGGTCACGGCGGCAGGATGCTCCTGCTCGGTCGCCTCGGCGCCGTGGATCTCGGTCGCGGGGCGCCCGCCGATCCCGAGCGTGTCGAGTCCGACAATCCGGCGGTCATGGGGCCCGCCGGGCGGCTGCACCTCACGCTTGACGACTGGGCGAAGTTCCAGCGCGTCTTCCTCACCCAAGGGGAAGGCTTCCTCCTCCCCGAAACGGTCGAGCGACTCCTCACGCCTGCCCCCGGTCCGGGACAGCGGCAGGCGATGGGCTGGGCCCCAGCCGCCAGCCTCGGCGACATCTCGTTCGGCCAGCAGGGATCGAACACCTTCTGGGTCGCCGCGGCGCTGATCGACCGGGCGCAGGAGCGTACCGCGATGGTGGTGTGCAACGAAGGGCGAGCGCGGTTGCTCGCGAAGACCGCGAGGTTGGCCGTGCGGCTCCTCGCGGAAGGGTAGCTGGCCCTCACCGGGCCCGACGCTATCGCGATCGGTCAGGGCGGAGGCGTGCGGGCCCGGCCGGCGACGAGCATCACGACCTCGCGCGCCCGCTCGTCGCGAGCCAGACGGCGGGCGCGCCGGGTCGGCTCGTCCAGGGTCCGTCGGTCGGGCGGTAGCCTTGACCTGCGATGACGGGGATCCGAGTACGGCTGCTCGCCGCCCGCGCCTCCACGCTCGAGACCATGCTGACGCTGTCAGCCGACGTCCCGGCTCTGGTTCTCAGCCCGACGGCCAGGGTCTTCCTGGAGGACGACCCCAAGGCTGCCGGCATGTACATGCACACGAAGGAGATCGCGCGAGAGGCCTGCTGGGGTCACGGCGGCTGGTGGGGCGTGTCCGTCTTCACGTGCCCTCGGCTCGACGTGACCGTGGCCACCGCGTGGAACCAGGCCCACATGCCGCGCGGATACGAGCCCACCGAGATCATCGGTCGCGTGATCGAGCTGATCCGCGACAGATGACGGCTGGCGCCGCACCCGGGGTCCCTCATGAGCCCGAGGGGCGCCGTTCCCGTGGGTGAGAGCCGATGGGCCCAGCCGCGCGGGACCCGATCTGCGACCCTGGCAGAGCACCTCGGCGTGGGAAGCACCTACACTCCCCCGCGTGGCGGTCATCGGGCTCGACGGGTGCGGCGTCGTGCCGACAGCACTCGAGGCTGTCGATCGCTGCGGCGACCTGAGGCGGGAACCGCCGGTGCCGTGAACACGCGCCTGGCCCTCCTCCCCCTCGGGCTTGGGCTCGTGCTCGCACTGCCGGTGCCTGCCTCCGCCGCGCCTGAGCGCCAGGTGTTCCTCGTGGTCGTTCCCGGCCGTTCGTACGAGCAGGTGCTGGCCGACCCGGTCCTATCCGACCTCGGGCGCGCCGGAGGTCTCGGGCTCGTGACGACGAGCGGCCGAGCGGACCTGGCCGCCAGGACCGCGGTCAACCTCGGCGCCGGCCGGTCCGCCGACGACGCCCCGCCCGGCCCCGTCCCGTTCGACCTGGGCGAGGGCCGGCTGGTCGTGGACGTCGCCCCCTACCGTGCGGTCGCCGGGGACACGATCCCCGGGCTGCTCGGCTCCGCCCTGTCGGAGACGGGGCTGACCGTCGGGTACGTGGACCCGTGGGGCGACGCCGGCTCGGTCGCCATGCTGACCGCGATGGACCGGCAGGGCGAGATCCCGTCGGCTTTCCTCGGCTCCTCGGCAGAGAACCGAGCCGCACTCCCCGATGCCGCGGAGAGCACCGTTGCCGAGGCCGACCTCGTGGCCTCGCCGGATCCGCGGATCATCCCGCTCGCGCTCGAGACGACCGAGGCCGACGAGGTGCTGGTCGTGGTCGTGGGCGTCGGCGCGTCCGAGGAGATGCGGGAGCGTGGGGATACCGTCGGACCGGTGGTCCTGGCGCGCGGCGCCCCCGACGAGCTGCTCGGGAGCGGCGGGACCCCGACCGGCCTGACCTCGTCCACGACACGCCGGGAGGGCATCGTGTCCGACGTCGACCTCGCGCCGACGATCCTCGAGTTCCTCGGCGTGCCGACCCCGACCGAGATGACGGGCTCCCCGATCCGCCCGTCCGGCGAGCCGCCGACGGAGCTGCACGAGCGCTACCTCGACCACCGGCGGCTGGTCGGGCCTGTGGGTGCCGCCCTCCTGTGGTTCGCGACCGCCACGCTCGTCGCCGGCGTGGGGGTGGTCTTCGTCCTCCGCCGTCCGGACCCGTGGCTCGCGGGCCTCGTCGGGCTCGCGACCCTCGCGACGATCGCGCTGATGGTGGCCACGACCCCGGCGAGCGCCGTGCCGGTCTTCACGGCAGCCGCCGTCGTCAGCGGTCTCGTGGGGGTGGCCGCGGCGCTCGTGGTCCTCGCCCTGCGCTCGGATCGGGGTGACCCGATGATGCCCGTCGTCACGGTGGCCGTCGCCGGGCTCGTCGTCGTGGTCCTGGACCGCGTTCTGGGCTGGCCGAGCCAGCTCACGCCGCTCCTCGGCGGGGGTGCCCTGGACGGGGAGCGGTTCTTCGGCCTCGGGAACGCGCACGCGGGCTTCGTCCTCGCCGGCGTCGTCCTCGGGGCCTCGCGGCTCCCCACGCGCGCCGGGGTCGGGCTCATCGCGGCCGGAGCGGTGTTCGCGGGACTCCCCTTCCTCGGCGCCGACCTCGGCGGGAGCCTCACGCTGGCGCTCGCCGCCGCGCTCTGGTTCAGCCTCAGGACGTGGCGGAGCCTCGGATGGAGAACGTGGGCGCTCGCGGCGGCGGCCGTCGTCGGCGCGCTGGTCCTCGTGACGGTGGCCGATCGCGTGCTCCCCGGTGGTGGGACGCACGTGGCCAGGGTCGCCGACGGCGGACAGGGCGCGCTCGGCGCGTTCGCGGAACGCCTGACCGCGAACGTCCGCACGACGACGGCTGATCCGCACGCGTGGCTCGCCGTCCTCGGGCTGCCGGTCTGGCTCGCGGTCGCGCTCCGGCGGCCGCGGCAGATGCGACCGACGCTCGAGCCCGACGAGCGCTGGCCCGACGCCATCGTGGTGCTCGCGATCGGCGGGCTCGCGGGCTGGCTCCTGAACGACACATACGGGATGGCGGGAGCCACGTTCGCGTTCGTCTCGGCGGCGATGCTGTACCCGACCCTCAGCTTCCTCTCGAGGACACGAGACGCCGCGGACCGCACGACGGCGCCGGCGCCGCCCGACGCCCTCGGCGACCGGAGCTCGAGCTGACCGACGAGCCCGTGGTGCTCGACGCCTGGCAGGTCCTCTCGGGCGCCGAGGCGCCCGACGGGCACTTGGTCGTGGCCGACTGGCGATGCGACTGGACCGGCATGGGCGTGGCCGAGCTGCTCGCCCACCGGGGGCATCGCGTGACGCTCGCGGTCGACGTATACACGCCGGGGCAGAGCGTCCAGCAGTACGTGCGCGACACGATGCTGGCGGCGGTGTACCGGGCGGGCGTCCGCGTGATCCCGACCGTCCGCATCTACGGCGCCGACTCGAGCTCCGTCTACCTCCAGCACACCCTCACCGGCGAGGCCGTGGTCGTCGACGACATCGCCGCGCTCGTGCTCGCGTACGGTCACGAACCCGTGGACGGGCTCCTCGACGAGCTCGCGGGCTACGAGGGCGAGGTGCGCGCGATCGGCGACTGCCTCGCGCCGCGCACGGTCGAGGAAGCCGTGCTCGAGGGCCTCGTGGTCGCCTCCCAGCTCTGAGCGAGAACCGGCCGCGACCGCTGCCTCCTCCCGACGTTCCGATGCGGACCAACCTAGAGGGGACACCGCCGGCTGAGGTCTGAGCGTTCAGCCCCCGACGAGCGAGCCGAAGCGGGCGCCTAGATCGTGGATCGCCCGCTCGTGCCAGAGCGCGGCGCGCTCCTTCCCCGGCACGCCGGCCAGATCGCCGGCTGCGAACACGACCTCGTAGCGCTGGAACTGGTCGCGGGCTCCGGTCTCCGGGCGCTCGGGATCCTCGAGGCGCGCACCGAACGCCTCGGCGCGGTCCCTGATCCCGAGGAGCTGGCGCCTCGCCATCAGGCTGTCGACGATCGCGAACAGCCAGAGCACGGGTCGGGCGCTCCGCCCGCGGGCGTCCCCCGACACGCGGATCACGAGCCGCGTCCGGTCCTCGTCGGGAGCCAGGCGCGCGTCGATCACCATCCGCGTCTCGGCGCCGAGGAACCGCTCCCCCGGCACCCACCAGACGAGCTCGACGCCCGGCTCGACGTGGCGGAGGTACCCGGTGGCGCTCGCGTCGCCGAGGGCGGGTGCCGGCACCCACGACACGATGTGCCGGGCCGACGGCTTCCCGCCGTTGTCGACGCGGTCGTAGCTGTAGAAGCCGGCCCCCCGGCCGAGCTGCGCCACCCACGGCCACACCGTCGCCGCAGGTGCCGCGACGGAGGTCGCGCGGCTCATCACGAGGCGTCGCCGATCGCCCGGATCCTCCTCGAGGAAGACGTCGCCGGCCATGACGGCCTCGCGCTCGGCCGGGGTGGCTCCCCAGCGCGTGCCCCACGGGACGAAGACGAACCGGAACAGGATGACTCCGAGCGCCGCGGCGCCCACGAGGCCCAGCAGCACCCACAGGGGCCACATGCCGATCCCATCGTAGTCTGGTCGCGGAGGCGTCCGGGCGCCTGGTGCGCCGTGTCGCAGTCCTCATCCCGAGCCAAGCTCGCCGTATACCCGATCATGCCGGTCAAGCCCTCGATCGTCGGCCGCCAGATTGACCGTTGGTCCGGGGCAGGGATACGCTCGCGCGGTCCGAAGGGGGGATCCTCGTGTACCCGAGAAGACCGCTCACCAGACGAGATTTCCTGAAGCGTGTCCCGGCGGCAGGCGCCGTCCTCACGATCCCGGGGATCCTCGCCGCCTGCAGCCCGAAGGAACCGGCCACATCCGGCAGCACCAGCCCGACGGCGATCGACACGGGCAGCATCGAAGGCGCCCGGATCAAGGTCAGCACATACGGCGGGTTCTTCGAGGAGAACTTCAGCACGTTCTACCCGGACTTCACCAAGAAGACGGGTGTCGAGGTCGAGTCGATCTCCGAGCCGACGTCCGAGGTCTGGGTCGTGCAGCTCGAGCAGGCCGTGAAGGCTGGGACGCCACCGCCCGCCGACGTGTCGATGCTCTCGGGCGTCGGGATCCAGCGCGCGGTCAACGGCGACGTCCTCGCCACGTACGCCCCCTCCGACGTCCCCAACTCATCCCAGCTCGCCGAGGGCTACGTGCGCACCGACGACGGCGGCATGGTGACGGGGATCGGCGCGGTCTCCTGGTACATCACGCTCGTCTCCAACACCGACCGCGTGCCGGAGAGCCCCGACACGTGGACCGCGTTCTGGGACCCACAGTGGGAGAACGAGCTGGCCCTCCTCAAGAACGCGGCGAACTCGTACCTGATCGAGATCACGGCAGCCTCGTACTTCGGCGGGTACGACATCCTGGAGACCCAGGACGGCGTCGTCGAGGTCCTCACGAAGCTCCAGGAGGTCAAGCCCAACGTCAAGATGTGGTTCCGGGACGAGGCGACCGCGCAGCAGGCGTACAACACCGGCGAGGTCTCGCTCGGGCAGTTCTACCACGACATCACGACGTACGCGGCGTCCCAGGGCGAGCCGCTTCGCAGCGTGTTCCCGACGGAGGGCGCGATCTTGGACTCCGGCTTCTGGGCGATCACGAAGACGACGGAGAACCTCGCCGCGTGTGTCGCCTTCATCGACTACATGTCCCAGCCGGCGATCCAGGCCGAGCTCGCGCGCACCCTCGGCACGACGCCGACTGCCAAGCGGGAGACGATGGACCTCACTGCCGAGGAGTACGCGGCCGTCGGCGGTCCGGGACCCGAGGTAGCACTCCGGCCGAAGTACGAGATGTACGACACCTGGGAGGACTGGATCGACCAGCAGTGGACCGAGATGATCCTGTCCTAGCCCGGGTGACGGAGACGGCGTGGAGGCTCGCGGCGGGCTGAAGCTCCAGGGTCTCGTCAAGCGCTTCGGCGAGGTGACGGCCGTCGCCGGCGTGGACCTGGAGCTGCCGGCCGGCAAGCTGATCTCGTTCCTGGGTCCTTCGGGTTGCGGGAAGACGACCCTGCTGCGGATGATCGCCGGGCTCGAGACGCCGACCGAGGGGCGCGTCTTCCTGGACGGCGAGGACATCACCGACCGCGCGCCGCACACGCGCGACATCGGGATGGTGTTCCAGACCCTCGCGCTGTTCCCCCATCTGTCCGTGGGAGGCAACATCGGCTACGGCCTGCGGATCCGCGACGTCGCCAAGGAGCAGGTGCAAGCGCGGGTCGAGGAGCTGCTCGCGCTCGTCTCGCTCGAGGGCCTGGCGGATCGCCGCATCTCCCAGCTCTCGGGCGGGCAGCGCCAGCGCGTGGCAACCGCCCGGGCTCTCGCCCTGCAACCGGGCCTGTTCCTGCTTGACGAGCCGCTGTCCGCCCTCGACGCGAACCTGCGCGAGCAGCTGCAGGTGGAGCTGCGCCTCTTGCAGCAGAAGCTGGGGATCACGACGATCATGGTCACCCACGACCAGCGCGAGGCGATGACGATGTCCGACCTGGTCGTGGTGATGCAGGCCGGACGGGTCGAGCAGGTCGGCGAACCGCTCGACGTCTACCGGCGACCGGCGACCGCTTTCGTGGCGAGGTTCATCGGATCGACGAATCTCCTCGAGGGCCGAGCCACGGCCTCGGGACGGGTGCGGCTGATGGACCAGGAGCTCGAAGTGACCGACGCGCCTCCGATGACCGAGGGCGAACGGGTGGTGCTGTCGGTGCGGCCCGAGGAGGCGCATCTCTCCCTCGCCGACCGTCCCGCGGGCAACGCCCTGCCGGGCACCGTCGTGTTCGTCCGCGACCTCGGCGAGTTCTTCGAGTGCTACGTCGACTGCGGTCTGCCCAACCCCGTGGTCGTGGCGGGCAGCCCGAGGGAACGGGTCGCGGTGTCGCAGGGCGACCGCGTCACGGTGCAGTTCCCTCCGGAGGCGTGCGTCGTGGTCCGAGCGTAAAGGGAAGGGTGCGGTGACGGAACGGCGGAAGCCGACCCGGGGCACCTACCTGGTGCTCGGGGTGCCGCTCGCCTTCCTCGGCGTGTTCTTCCTGCTCCCCTTCGGCATCATGGTGGCCACCTCCTTCTATCACCGGATCCCCGGCGGCTTCTACGAGGCGGGCTTCGAGCTCGCGAGCTGGCGCCGGCTCTTCAGCGGCGTGTTCCTGGAGCGGACGGGATTCTCCTTGCTCATCTCGCTGCTCGCCGGAGGGGTCTGCATCGTCGTCGCCTTCCCGTTCACGTACTTCCTCACCCGGATGCGGCGGCGATCGCACGTCGCCCTGCTGATCGTCGTGATGTCGGCCCTCAGCCTCTCGGAGGTGATCGTCGGGTTCACCTGGAGCGTGCTGCTGGGACGCGCCGCCGGGCTGTCGAACATCATGGTGTGGCTCGGCCTCATGGACGAGGCCCGGGCCTACCAGCCGGGGTTCCTCGCCGTCCTCCTGGGCTTGTGCTACATCGCGTTCCCCTACTGCGTCCTCACGCTGTACCCGTCGCTCTCGCGCCTGGACCGCGAGGTCACCGAGGCCGCCCAGACACTGGGCGCGTCGCCGTGGCGCACCTTCTGGACGGTCGTCGTCCCGATCTCGCGGCCGATCATCATGGCCGGGTTCCTGCTCGTGTTCGTGTTCACGCTGGGCAGCTATCTGATCTCGGCGATCCTCGGTCGCCCCGAGCACTGGACCCTTTCGGTGTTCATCTCGGACCAGGCCTCGTTCAACGCGAACGTCCCGTTCGCCGCGGCGATGGCGCTGTTCCTCACCGTGCTGTCGCTCGCGATGGTCGGCATCGTGATGCTGATCGAGTCCCGCACCCGGCGGGCAGCCTGATGCGGGCCGTGAAGTGGGCCCTCACGACCGTCGTGCTGCTGTTCCTGCTCGCGCCCTTGCTTGTGGTGGCGATCGTGTCGATCAACCAGAACCGATACATGGACTTCCCACCGGAGGGCTTCTCGTTCCATTGGTACGCCGAGCTCTTCAACGACATCGGCTGGCGGTCGGCCATCATGCGAAGTCTGACGGTCGCAGCGACGAGTGCCGCCCTCGCCGTCGCCGTGGCGACCCCGTTCGCCTACGTGCTCCGCGCCTATCGGATCCGGCTCGCTCCGCTGCTGTACTCCGTCGGGCTTCTGCCCTTCATGCTGCCGCCGGTGATCAGCGCGCTCGGCGCGCAGGTGTTCTGGAACTCCACCGGGCACGCGGGGCAGATCGAGAACGTGATCATCGCCCACGCGGTGTTCTTCTCCACGCTGCCGCTGATCACGATCAGCCTCGCGATGGAGACGATGGACCCCGCGCTCCCGGAGGCGGCACAGACGCTGGGGGCGAGCCCGAAGACGACGTTCCGGACGATCACGCTGCCGCTCCTCGTCCCTTCGATGATCACAGGCTTCGCGGCGGCGTTCGTCCTGTCGCTGAACGAGTACATCATCGCGTACCTGGTCGCCGGCTTCTCGGTCGAGACCCTGCCGATCAAGATCTTCAACAGCCTGCGGTACGGGTTCACGCCGACGATCGCCGCCGTGTCGGTGGTGTTCATCCTGATCGCCGCGACCGTGTTCACGCTGTTCGCGATCTTCGGGAACCTGCTGCGGTTCCTGGGGGCCGATCCGGCGATCCTGGACCGACAGCCCTGAGGACCCATGCTGCGCGAGCTGGCCGACGCCGTCCGAACCCGCCGGGCTTCCGCACGGGAGCTGGTCGAGCGATGCTTGTCGCGCATCGAGCACCACGACCCCGGCCTGAACGCGGTGGTCGCCCTGCGAGCCCCGCAAGCGCTCGCGGAGGCGGCGGCGCTCGACGAGCGAACGGCGCGCGGCGAGGATCTCGGGCCGCTCGGCGGCGTGCCGTTCCTCGTGAAGGACATCGAGGATCTGACGGGGCTCCCGACCACCTACGGCTCCCTGCTGTTCCGTGACGCACCGCCCGCGACGCGCGACGGCCTGATCCCTGGCCGGCTCCGGTCGGCCGGTGCGATCCCGATCGGCAAGACGAACACCCCTGAGTTCGCCGCCGAAGGGTTCACCTCGAACCTCCTCTTCGGCACCACCCGGAATCCTTGGGCGCCGGAGTGGTCACCGGGAGGCTCGAGCGGCGGGTCGGGAGCGGCGGTCGCGGCCGGTCTCGTGCCGATCGCGACGGCGAGCGACACGGGCGGCTCGATCCGGATCCCGGCTGCGTTCTGCGGGCTCGCCGGCATCAAGCCGACCAACGGGGTGATCGGCCGCGATCTCCGCCTGTGGTGGCAGGACCTCACGACGTGTGGCCCGCTCGCCCCCGGCATCGACGACCTCCGCCTGCTGCTCTTCGTCGAGGCCGGTCCCGTCGCGGGCGATCCGACCGCGCTCCCCGCCTGGCGCCCGGAGCTCGTCGCGATGCCATCGCGTGTTCTCGCCGCGCCGCGGTTCACGCCGTGGGGACCTCTCCCTCAGCCCGTGGCGCGGCTGTTCGAGGAGGCGCTCGCGCGGGTGGAGCGTGACCTCGGCCTGCCGGTCGAACCGATCGATCCCGAGGAGATCTTCCGCGCCGGCAACCCCGACCTCGACTGGTTCGCGCTCGCGGGACCGGAGCTCGTGGAGTGGTTCGGGCGAGAGACGATCGAGCGCTCCCTCGGATCCCTCCACCCGTCGACGCGAGCGTTCGCGTCCGACGGACTGCGGACGACCCTCGATGAGTACCTCGCGGCTCGACGCCGGCGTTTCGACTACGTCCGCGAGCTCGACGAGCTGCTCGGGCGGGACGTCGTGATCGCCTCTCCGACACTCGCATCCGAGGGATGGACGGCCGAGGGCTCGATGCCGGGCTCCGCCGCGCCGGGGCCACCGCCCGAGGTGTACAACTGCGCCGTGCAGAACATCACCGGCCACCCGGCGGTGACGGTCCCGGCCGGGAGGTTCGCGAACGGCCTGCCGTTCGGGCTCCAGTTCACCGGACCTCGCTTCCGCGACGACCTGTTGCTGGAGCTGGCCGCGGCTTGGGAGAGGGCGAACCCGTGGCCGGACGTGGCTCCCGGATACGAGGGGTTCTCGCTCTGAGGAGGGTTACGAGGCTCGGGTGGCCAGGAGACCGAGCAGCTCGTAGGCAACGTGCGAGGCCGCCATCGAGGTGATCTCGGCGTGGTCGTAGGCGGGGGCGACCTCGACCAGATCGGCCGAGACGATGTTCATGCCTGCGAGTCCGCGGAGGATCCCGAGCAGCTCGCGTGAGGTGAGCCCACCCGCCTCGGGCGTCCCGGTTCCCGGGGCCGCCGCGGGATCGAGGACGTCGATGTCGACCGAGACGTACACGGGCGAATCACCCAGCCGGGCGCGGATCTGCTCGACGGCACCGCCGATCCCCCGGGACTCCAGGTCCATCGCGCTCACGATGGCGAACCCGAACCGCTCGTCGTCGACGAGGTCCTGGCGGGTGAAGAGCGGGCCTCGGATCCCGACGTGCGTCGCGCGGTTCTCCAGCAGCAGACCCTCCTCCCAGGCCCTGCGGAACGGCGTCCCATGCGTGTACGCGGCACCGAAGTACGTGTCCCACGTGTCGAGATGCGCGTCGAAATGCAGCAGCGCAACCTTGCCGAACCTGCGGTTCATCACGCGCAGGAGCGGCAGCGCGATCGTGTGGTCGCCTCCGATCGTGACCAGGTGCTCCGCCGCGGACAGGATCTCCTCGGCTCCGGCCTCGATCTGGGCGATCGCCTCCAGCAGGTCGAAGGGGTTGCAGGCGATGTCGCCGGCGTCGGCCACCTGTTGGTCGGCGAAGGGCTCGACGTCGAGTCCCGGATGGAAGGAGCGCAGCAATCGGGTGGCCTGCCTGACGGCGATCGGGCCGAAGCGCGCACCCGGGCGGAACGTCGTACCGCTGTCGAACGGCACGCCGACGACCGCGACGTCGCACCGGTCGACCTCGTCGCGCCTGGGCAGCCGGGCGAACGTGGATGGTCCCGCGAAGCGGGGCACCTTCAGGGGGTCGAGCGGACCGACCACCTCGCGGTCGCTCGCCGCCCGCTCGTCGCTCGTCCCGGGCGCCAACTCGGGGGAAACCTATCAGGGCAGCGGGCCGCTCGCCGCCCCGGGCAGCGACCGCTAGCCTACGCGGGCGAGGGTGTCGGAACGACGGGGGTGAGGACGAGGGATGAGCCGCGATTGGTTCGCCACCCGAGGGCTGGAGCCGGGCGTGTGGCTGGTGGCCGAGCCGCCGCACGTCTGCTCCTACCTCGTGATCGGCGACCGTCGGGCGGCCCTGGTCGACAGCGGCATGGGGATCGCGGACATCCGCGCGGTCGTGGAGCGCCTCACCGACCGTGACGTGCTGGTGGTGAACACGCACCACCACTGGGACCACGTCGGCGGGAACCACCGATTCACCGACGTCGCCATCCACGAGACGGGCGCGGGGCTCCTCGACCGAGAGGTGCCGGCGGAGCGCCTCGCCGCGTACATGGCCCACGTACGGCAGCTACTCGATCGGTTCGGGGAGTTCCGAGACCTCGACGATCGCTTCTTCTCCTTCCTGGCCGAGGAGACCACGCCGCGTCCGCTGCCCGAAGGCTTCGACCCGCTCACCTGGCGCATCGCGCCGAGCGTCCCCACCCGGCTCCTGCGCGAGGGCGACCGGATCGATCTCGGGGATCGCTCGCTCCGGGTGCTGCACACGCCGGGCCACACGCCGGATCCCATCTGCCTCCTCGACGAGCGCAACGGCCTGCTGTTCGGTGGCGACACGTACAGCAGCGGGCCGATCTACGCGCACATGCCGGACTCGGATCTCGAGGCCTTCGCGCGATCCACGGCGCGGGTGGCCGGGCTCGCGGACGCGATCCGCACGGTGTACATGGCGCACTTCACCCGCTACGCGGAGAACGCGGCCTTCGTGCGGGAGGTGGCGGACGGGTTCGCCGCCATCACGGCCGGCGAGGTCGAGTGGGACGACGCGGCCGATGCCCTCGGCCGACCCGTGCGCCTGGCGCGGTTCGCCCGGTTCGGCGTGTTCACGGCGCCGGGCTGATCAGCTCGGCGGACCCAGCCGCGTCCGCAGCCGCTCCCCCGCCTCCCGGAGCGTCTCCAGCTGCTTGCAGAAAGCGAACCGCACCACGTTCCCGCCGAGCTCGGGGCGGGAGTAGAAGGACGAGCCCGGCACGACCGCCACCCCGACATCCTCGACCATGTGCCGGGCCGCCTCGACATCGCTCGCGAACCCGAGATGCGAGATGTCGGCCATGACGTAGTAAGCCCCCTGCGGCGGCGTGAACCTGAACCCCGCCTCGGCGAGGATGCCGAGCATCAGCTCGCGCCGCTCCGCGTACTCGCGGGAGATGGTCTCGTAGTAGGCGTCGGGAAGACCGAGCGCCACGACCCCGGCGTGCTGAAGCGGGGTCGGCGCGCCCACGGTGAGGAAGTCGTGGACCGTGCGGATCCCGTCGGTCAGCTCCGCCGGCGCGATGACCCACCCCACCCGCCAGCCGGTGACGGCGTAGGTCTTGGAGAGGGCGCTCACGGTGACCGTTCGGTCCTCCATGCCCGCGATCGTGGCGAGGGGAACGTGCCGCACGTCGCCGTACGTGATGTGCTCATAGATCTCGTCGGTGAACGCGACGGCGCCCCACTTCTGGCAGAGCCGGGCGATGACCTCCAGCTCCCCCCGAGCGAACACCTTCCCGGTGGGGTTGTTCGGGGTGTTCAGGACGATCCCCCGGGTCCGGTCGGTGAAGGCGGCCGAGAGCTCGGTCTCGTCGAAGGTCCAGTCGGGCTCGCGAAGGGAGACGAAGCGAGGGACGGCGGCGGCGAGGATCGTGTCCGGCCCATAGTTCTCGTAGTACGGCTCGAAGATGACGACCTCGTCACCGGGGTCAAGGACGCCGAGGATCGAGGAGATCATCGCCTCGGTCGACCCGCAGGTCACGCAGAGGTTCCGCTGGGGGTCGACGCTCATCCCGTACACGCGCGCGTACTTGGCGGCGATAGCCTCGCGCAGCTCCTGCTCGCCCCAGGTGATGGGGTACTGATTGAGGTCCTCCGCGATCGCGCGGCGGGCGGCCTCCTTGACCTGCGCCGGGGCGGGGAAGTCGGGGAACCCCTGGGCCAGGTTGATGGCGTCGTGCTCCATGGCCATCCGGGTCATCTCCCGGATCACCGACTCGGTGAACGACGCGGCCCTGGCCGAGATCCGGATCTCCTGCGACATGCGGGCCATCGTACGGGCCCTCCTCAGAACACGACGACCCGGCGGACACCCTCTCCACGGCGCATCGCGTCGAGGGCGTCGTTCACGCCGTCCAGGCCGATCCGCTCGTCGATCAGTCGGTCGACGGGGAGCCGCCCGGCCAGGTATAGGCGGGCGAGGCGCGGGAAGTCGATCGCGGGGATCGACCACCCGTAGTTCGAGCCGACGATCCTGCGGCTGCCGTCGACGAGGTCGAAGGCGTCGAAGGACGCTCGCTCCCCCAGGCGGGTCATGCCGACGAGCACGGCCGTGCCCCCCGGCGGGAGGACCGAGACGGCCATCTCGATGGTCGAGGTCAGGCCCACGGCCTCGAAGGCGAACTCCGGGCCGCCGCCCGTGGCCTCTCGGATGGCCTCGCGAGCGGCGTCCGCGTCGGCAGCCAGGGCCGTGTGGGTGGCGCCGAGATCTCGGGCACGGTCCAGCTTCGCCGGCACCCGGTCCACCGCCACGATGGTGGCCGCTCCGGCCAGGACCGCCCCCATCACCACGGAGAGCCCGACACCCCCGAGCCCGATCACGACGACCGTGGAGGCCGGTCGGACCTCGGCCGTGCGGAGCACCGCCATCACGCCGGTCGTGACGCTGCACCCGATGAGGGCGGCCACCTCCGGCGGCGTCTCGTCCGGGAGCGGAACCGCCGCCTGCGCCGGAACGACCACTCGCTCGGCGAAGGTGCCGAGCGCGAGATAGGCCGCGACCTCCGAGCCGTCGGCACGCCGGAGGCGGTTCGTGCCGTCGGGCATGCGGTTCTCGAGCGCACCGGTCCCCGAGCACATCCACTGACGTCCTCGCTGGCAGTGGTCGCAGACCAGGCAGGGGTAGAACCAGTTCAGCGCCACGAGCTGCCCGACCCGAGGCACCTCCACACCGTCCCCGACGGCCTCGACGACCCCGGCACCCTCGTGGCCGAGCACCATGGGGCCGGTCTCGCCCCAGTCACCGTCGGCCTGGTGGAGGTCGGAGTGGCACACCCCGCTCGCGGCGATGCGGACCTGCACCTCGCCGCCCCGCGGGGCCTCCAGCTCGAGCTCCTCCACCCGAAGAGGCGTCCCCTGGCCGTCAAGAACCGCTGCGCGCATACCCCCACCCCACCCTTCCCGCTCGGATGTCGGGTCTGGCGAGAGGCTACCTCCACGATGCAGATCGCGGAGGAGTCCCGAGGCCCGGCGTCGCCGCTCCTCCGCGCGACGGCAGTACGCTCCCCGGAGCGGGCGGCGGGAGGAGGCGGCATGCGAGCAATCGCGGTGACGGGGTGGCTGGTGATCGTCGGCGCCCTGCTGGCGTGGCAGGGCGTGGGCCTGCTCCGGGGGCCGGAATGGCCCACCCTCTCGGACTTCTTCCGGGCGTTCATGCGCCCGGCCGCGGGGCGGTTCCTGCTGTCGGGGCTCTGGCTGTGGCTCGGATGGCACCTCTTCGTCCGGGGATGGACGTTCCCCCTGCGGACATGACCGAGCTCGGAGACGTCCTCGTCGTCCTCGGCTCGGCCTACGCCGTGTTCGTCGCCATCGTCCTGTACGCGCGACGCCGGGCCGTCCCGCGGCCGGGCTCTCGTGGGCCGATCCCCGACGGCGGTGGTCGCGGACTCCTGCGCCACGTGCTGATCACGGTCGCCGGTGGCTACGTCATGTTCATCGCGATCGTGCTGGTCTTCCACGTGTGGGTCGTCGGCGAGCGAGACGCGCTGCGCAGCGCCGCGTGGGGCGGGGCGTTCCTCGCCGCCTGCGCGGTCCCGTCGTTCCTGCTCCTGTCGTGGATCGAGGGGCGCGTGCACAAGTGAGCTGGAGTTCGGGGGCCTGAGTCACCCGGGACAACGGTGCCCGCGTATCCTTCGGATCGAGCACGCATCGTGGCACGCGTGGAAGGCGAAGGGATGAGTGAGGACCCGGGCGCGCAAGCCGTCTTCTCCATCGCGCGCAACCCCGAGGAGGACAGCAAGCTTCCGTACCTCCTCAGGCTCCCGATCGAAGGCGGCCTGATACTGAAGGCACGCGACACCTGGCCGAGATCCGCACGGGTCTACTGCCATCCTTTCGACGACGGCTGGCCGCGGGACGCCAACATCCTCGAGGAGACACCGGTTGCATCCTGCCGAAGGCGAGGCGCGGTGATCGACCTCGTCCTCGATCGAGCCCGCCTTGCCCGCTCCCAGTTCGTCTTCACCGAGACGAAGGGCCGCCCGGCGATCTTCTGGCAGACGCAGAAGGCGGCAAGGGCCGCGAACCCAGGAGCGAGGGTACCGAGGGCCCGGGCGATCAGCGAGGGCTTCCGGATCACGGTCGACTCCAGGGAGCGCTACCCCTATCGCTTCTCGGGCAAGGGCGTGGAGACCGAGCGCGCGGCGCTCGCGGCCGGTGACTACGCCGTCGGATCGGGAGACAGAGCGATCGCCGTGGTCGAGCGCAAGGTGATGGACAACTTCTGCTCCTCGCTCTCGGACGGCACCCTCGCCTTCCAGATGCAGCGCCTGTCCGAGCTCCGAGCGGCCGCGGTCGTCGTCGAAGGACGCTACTCGGCGTTGTTCAAGCTCGAACACGTCCCCGGCGCCTGGCTCGCCGACGTGCTGGCACGCCTGCAGGTCAGGTATCCCGAGGTTCAGGTCGTCTTCGCCGACTCCCGCAGGTTCGCCGAGGAGTGGACCTACCGCTTCCTCGCTGCCGCGCTCGCGGGCGAGACCGGTGCGGGTGGAGAGACGCGAGGCGCGGCGGGAACGCGGACCGGCGATGCGTGAGCCCGGCCTCGACGTCGTCACCGGAGCGTTCGGGTACACCGGCCGGTACATCACGGAGCGGCTGTTGTCGCAGGGAAGGACGGTCCGGACCCTCACCGGGCACCCCGGGCGAGCGAACCCCTTCGGGGATCGGGTGAGCGTCGCTCCCTTCGACTTCGAGGACCCCGGCAGGCTCGCGGAGCACCTGATGGGGGCGGCTACCCTCTACAACACGTATTGGGTTCGGTTCCCGCGCGGCGATGTCACCTTCGAGCGGGCCGTGGCCAACACCGAGACGCTGCTCGCGGCGGCGGCGCGGGCCGGGGTGGAGCGGATCGTCCACGTGAGCATCACGAACCCCTCGGAGGAGTCGCCCTTCCCCTACTTCCGGGGCAAGTCGAGGCTCGAGCGAGCCATCCGGGGGTCCGCGCTCAGCCACGCGATCGTCCGCCCCACCGTGATCTTCGGGAGGGAGGACATCCCCATCAACAACATCGCCTGGATCCTCAGGCGGTTCCCGGTCTTCGGGGTCCCCGGCTCCGGGGCCTACCAGGTGCGGCCGATCGCGGTCGAGGACGTGGCCGATCTCTGCGTGCAGGCGGGGACACGTCGGGAGAACGAGGTCATCGACGCCGTCGGCCCGGAGACCTTCACGTTCGACGAGTTGGTCCGCCTCATCGCGCGGAGCATCGGGCGCCGAGCCCGCATCGTGCACGTTCCGCCGAGCGTCGCCCTCGGCGCATCCCGGCTCATCGGCTACGTGACGAGAGACGTCGTGGCGACGAAGGACGAGCTCGAGGGCCTGATGGCGAACCTCGTTGTCACCGACGGCCCCGCGACCGGGCAGCGGCGCCTCTCGGACTGGCTGACCGAGAACGCGGCCCGGGTCGGGACGACGTACGCGTCGGAGGTGTCGCGACACTACGGGCCAGGCGGATAGCGGTCGCGCACGACCGCCCCGGCCGGCCGGTCAGCCCGTCTCGCAGCAGCCGATGTCGGGGGCGAGGCCGAGGAAGCCGTCGTTCACGCCGGGGATGAGCGCTCCCGCGTCGATGTTGGGACTGGACGGGTCGAGCGAGAAGTCGCCACCCGCGGCGTCCGAGAACCCCGGGGGCCACTCGTGGCCGCTGCACTCGAGCCCGGTCGCGGCGCAGAGATCCTCGATCGTGTCGTAGCGCACGTTCTCCCACTTGAAGTGCGGCTCATCGTTCCCCCGTGTGGTGAACCAGTCGTCGTGGTTCCAGCGGTGACCCGTGCATCCGGTCACCGTGCTCTCGAAGGCGTAGCGGGTCCCGCTCACGATGTTGTTGCGGAACGTGACGTTGTGCACCCGCGCGTAGATGTCCATGCCGTTGTCGTCGGCCTGCGAGGTCCACGACGTGTTGTGGTAGACGAACACGCGCCCGTCGCCGTCGTTCCCCCACTTGAACGAGGCCCCGGTGTGGTTGGCGAAGACGTTCCCGATCACCCACACGGGCCCGGAGGTGATCGGCGCCAGCGAGATCCCGACGAGCCCACCCGTGAACCGGTTGTCGCGGAACCGGTTGTTGATGCAGGCACCTTCGGGCTCCAACCCGTCGTCGCCGATGTCGTGGAGCTCGTTGTCGTAGGCGTCCACGTCGAAGGCGATGCGCGTGTCCTCCAGCGCGTCCCACGAGCACGAGTAGATGCCGTTGAAGATGTGGTGAACCTCGTTGCCCCGCACGATGGCTCCCTCGCGGCCCGAGATCACGATCCCCGAGCCCTCGTGGCTCGTCCCCTTGACCGCATCCCACGGCCAGGACTCGACCGGCGGGTCGGAGACGTCGTTGCCCTCGATGCGCGTGTTGCTCGAACGCCCCCACACGACGATGCCCTGGCTCACGCCGTGCACGGTCATGTCGCGGACGATCGTGTGCGAGGAGTCGCGAACGAGCACGCCGCTCGCCCACTCCCCCTGGCCGTAGTAGCGGACCTCGAAGCCCTCGACCCAGACCCAGTCGGCGCCCTCGATCTGGAAGCCGTGGTCGTACCGCGGGGTGTTGAAGACGTGTCCGGCGGGGTCGGTCTGGCTCCGGACCCACAGGAGGGTGTCGCCCGGCTCCTGGAACCACCCTTCCTCGATCGGAACGCCGTCGTCCCCCTCGGCGGCGAGGAGTCCCTGGAGACTGCCGTAGCGGTAGGAGCGCTGGCCGTCGCGCGCGAGGTAGGCGAAGGAGCGTCCCGCGTCGCGGCTCCAGACGCCGCCGACGCTCGGGTGCGGGCTCCACCCACCGCCGGACATCGTGACCGAGCCGTCGAGGACGGCGCCGTCGCCCTCCGCCACGACCTGGAGCCAGGCGCCCTCGGTTCCCCCGGCCGGGAAGCTCACGGCCTCGGGATACAGACCGTCGGCCACCAGGACCCGCGTTCCCGGGCCGGCCGCCTCGACCGCCTCCTGGATGGTGTCGAAGGGTGCCCCCGGGCTCCCGTCGCCACCCGGCGGGGCATCGTCGTCCACGTGCAGTGTTTCCATCGGCGCGAAGCGCGGCACCTCGGGCTCGGTCGTGACGGTCCGGCACGTTCCAGAGCCCGCGACCACGACGTGGACCCGGTACGTCGACCCCTCGTCCAGGCCGAAGAGGCTGCCTGCAAGCCTTCCGTCATCGATGCGAACGAGACGGTGTCCCCGGGTCCAGGCGGTCGTTCCCACCTCTCGGTAGAAGAGGTCGGCACGCCGCGGAAGGCCCTGCCCTTCCATCACGACGCCGACGGTTTCGATGTTCGGGTGCAGCGCGAGGGCGGAGGGATCCCCGACGCACCCAGCACCTGCACCGGCGGAGAGCGCGAGCCCTCGGGGCGCGGCAGGGACCAGCAGAGGTAGATACAGGACGAACGCCAGGGCAGACGCCGGCACTCGCCGCGTTGGGACCGGTCCACGTCCTCCCACGAGACAAGTATCGGCCCTGCGCAGGCCCCCGCACGAGCGGGGCGGCCGCGCGGGACGACATACGCGCGGGTAGGATGCCTCGGATGCCAGACGTCTTCGATCGTCTCCCGAAGGTCGAGCTCCACTGCCATCTGGAGGGCACGATCGCGCCGGTCACGGTGGCCGAGCTCGCGAGCAAGAACGGGCGCCGGCTGCCCGTCCCGGGCATCGAAGACCTCTACGCGTACGACTCCCTCGACGGGTTCCTGAACGTCTTCTGGTTCGTCCAGGAGTTGCTCGCCACCCCCGAGGACTGGGAGCGCGCGGCGTACGAATCGGTCGTGCAGGCCGTCCCGCACGGGCTCCGGTACCGCGAGACGTTCTTCACGCCCGCACGGCACCTCGCGGCGGGCCAGGACCTCGGCGACATCATCGAGGGCATCACGCGGGGCCTCGAGGCCGCCGAGGCCGAGACCGGCGCGCGGTGCATGGCCATCTGCGACATGGACCGCGCCCACGGCGGTTCCGCAGGGTTCGAGCTGGTCGAGCGGCTGGCGGAGCTCCGCCGGGCCGGGCGCGCCGATCGCGTGATCGGGATCGGGATGGACTCGACGGAGCTCGGCGTGGACCCGCGCGACTACGCGGCGGCGTTCGAGCTGGCGCGCTCGGCGGGCTTGCGTCGCACCGCCCACGCGGGTGAGGACACGGGACCGGACAACATCCAGATGGCGCTCGACGTGCTCGGCGCCGAGCGGATCGACCACGGGCTCTCGATCCTGCAGGACGCCGAGCTCACCGCGCGCGTCGCGGATGCGCGGATCCCGCTCGACGTGTGCCCGAACAGCAACGTGCTCATAGCGAACAAGGTCGGCTCGCTCGCCGAGCACCCGTTCCGGCGGATGCGCGAGGCCGGCCTGCTCGTCACGCTGAACACCGACGACCCCGCGATGACCGACCTGGACCTCGGCACGGAGTACCGCTCGGTCGCCGAGGCGCTCGACCTGTCGTTCGAGGACATGGCCGCGGTCGCGCTCGACGGCGTCGAGGCCACGTGGCTCGACGACGACGACAAGCGCCGCCTGCGCGGTGAGTTCGAGCGCGAGATCGAGGCGCTCCGCGCCGAGGTCCCGTAGGCGCCGATCCGGCGCCTACGCCTCGACCAACGCCGCGAACGCGCGGCCGACGATCTCGAGGCGGTCGAACTCGTCGGGCATGTCCGAGCGCTGGTGACCGGCCACGATCGTCACGTCGCGCGCCGGGCAGGTGAAGGCGGTGGTCCCCCAGTAGCCGCCGTGCCCCCACCACGTCTCCCCGCCGATCTCGCGCCGGAACAGGAACATCCCGTGCGTCGACGGGTCCTCCGGCCAGCCCGCCTCCTCGGTGAGCGGCATGCCATCGACGGTCGTCGTCATGGCGGCGAGCGTCGTGGGGTCGCGGAACACCTCGCCGCGCAGGAGCGCGCGGAAGAACCGCGCGAGGTCACGGCAGGTCGACATCAGTCCGCCGCCACCGTAGAGATCCACGGACGCGTCCATGTCGGCCACGTCGAGCTCGCCCTCGTACTGGTGGGCGAGCGGCGGCAGGTCGGGCGGCTCCGGCTCGATCGTCTCCTGCCAGGTGTGCGCGAGGCCGAGCCGCTCGAAGCCGACGAGCTCGCGGATCGCCGCGCCCATCGTCGTACCGGTCGTGCGCTCGAGGATCTCGCCCACGAGGCACGCGCCCGTGTCCGAGTACCCCCATACCGTGCCGGGCGGCCCGTACGGACGCCCGTGCGAGATCGCGAACCCGACCTGCTCGAACCGGGTCCAGCGGCGCCCGGGGTCGGCCTCGCACTGCGCCTCGAACCCGTCGGTGATGGTCGGGTCGTAGGCGTCGGCCGCGAAGTCGTAGATGCCGCTCGTGTGCGTGAGCAGGTGCCGGAGCGTGATCGCCTCGGTGTCGTAGCCGCCCGAGCGCAGCACGTCGTCGTACTCGCCGGCGAGCAGCGTCGCGACCGTGCTCTCCAGCGACAGACGTCCGTCCTCCACGAGCCGGAGCGTTGCCGCCGCGACGAACGGCTTCGTCACGCTCGCGATCCGGAACCGCGCGCCGGGTCGCAGCGGCTCGCGGGTCGCAAGGTCCGCCATCCCCGCCGCGACCTCGACGTCCACGCCATGGTCGGGAGCCAGCAGGTGCAGGAGCCGCGCGGGCATCGTGGGCCACGCCACCAGATCGGCCTGGACGAGCGCCTGCAGCCGCGTCTCGATGCTCATCGGGAGGAGGGTATCCGCAAGACCGGATGGCCCGGTCGACCCGGGATGGATGGCTGCCCCCGGCCCGGACACCATCACTAGAGTTGGCGGCGATCGAGTGCCTCCGGAGGCAACGTGGCGGCCATCAACGCGATGAGGGGCCCTTCAGCCGCGGCCGACGCGCGCGTGCTCCCGCTCCGACGCGGACCGGGCGTCGAGGTCCTGCCCGAGGGTGACCTCGAGCGGATCCACGCGGCCGCCCTCCAGGTCCTGGAACACATGGGTGTCCGGATCGGCTCCGACACCCTCCTCGCGCGGCTGGACGCAGCGGGCGCCGACGCCGACACCGCGACCGGGCGGATCCGCTTCTCCGCATCGCTCGTCGAGGACGCCCTGCGGCACGCCCCGGGCGAGCTGCTGCTCGCGGCCCGTGATCCGGCGTGCGATCTGCGCGTAGACGGCACCGCCGGCTGGCTCTCCACCGGCGGGCGCGCGGCCACCGTCGTCGACCTCGAGACCGACGAGCGCCGGGACTCGCGACTGGGCGACCTCGCCGCCGTCTCGCGCCTCGCCGACGCCGTCCCGCAGGTCGGCTTCGTGGGACCGTCGGCCGCCGCGCTCGACCTCGCCGCACCCTCGCGCTCGCTCCACGAGCTCCACGCGCAGGTCGCCAACACCTCGAAGCACGTGCAGCTCGAGATCGCGGTCGAAGCCCCGAGCGCGGAGGGGCTCGTCGAGATCGCGCGCGCCGTGGCCGGCGGCGACGCGGCGCTGCGAGCGCGACCCGTCGTGTCCGCGTTCCTTACCGTCCGATCGCCGCTCGCCCTCGACGGCCTCGAGACCGCGATCGCGCTCGCGGAGGCAGGCGTCCCGTGCGGGTTCGTGGCGACGCCCGCGGCCGGGGCGCGCGCGCCCGCGACGCTCGCCGGCGCCCTCGTGACCGCGTCCGCCGAGGTGCTTGCGGGCATCGTCGCCCTCCAACTCCTCGTGCCGGGCGCGCCTACGTTCTTCGGAGCCGCAGCGCTCGACGTCGACCTCGGCGGCGGCCACGGCACCCCGGGCGGCCCGCAGGGGCCGCTGTTCCAGATGGCGTGGGTCCAGCTCGCCCGTCGCCTCGGGCTCCCCGCGCACCTCGGCGCCTTCGCCACGGGCTCGAAGTCCTCGGACTGGCAGGCCGGCATGGAGGGCGGGCTCTCGGGCACCGCGTGCTGGATGACGGGGCCGGACCTGCTCGCGGCGGCGGGGCTGCGGAACGGCGGTCGCGTGTTCTCGGCGATCGCGATGCTGCTCGACGCCGAGCTGTTCGACCTCGTCCGGCAGATCCCGCTCGGCTTCGAGGTGAACGAGGAGACCCTCGCGCTCGAGGTCATCGAGAAGGTCGGACCGGGCGAGCACTTCCTCGGCGAGCCGCACACGATCCGCCACATGCGCGAGTCCTGGACGTCCCACTTCATGGACACGGACACGTGGGAGGCGTGGGAGGAAGCGGGCAAGCCGCAGCCGCCCGAGCGCGCGCACGCCCGCGCCCTCGAGCTGCTCGCCTCGCACGAGCCGATGCCGCTGCCGCCCGCCGTCGAGGAGCGCATCCGGGAGGTGATCGCCGAGCATGAGCGCGACCGCCGCTGAGACGCGCTTCACCCGCGCGCTCCGCCATCCGTGGACCGTCGAGGTCCTCACCGATGACGAGCTCGAGCGGATCCACGCCGCCTCGCTCCGCGTGCTCGAGCGCGTCGGGGTCCAGGTCCGCTCGCCGGACATCCTGCGCGAGCTCGGCGCGGCCGGTGCAACGGTCGACGAGGCCGCGATGCGCGCTCGCTTCGCGCCGGCGATGGTCGAGGAGTGCATGGCGCTCGTGCCGCCGAGCTTCCTCATGGCCGCGCGCGACCCGGCCCTCGACCTGCCGATCGACGGCAGCGCCGGGTTCCTCTCCGGCGACGGCACCGCAGCGTTCCTCGTGGACACCGAGACCGGCCTGCGCCGCCCCTCGAACCTGCAGGACCTGGTGGACACCACCCGCGTGGTCGACGCCGTCCCCGAGGTCGGCTACCTGTGGCCGACCGTGGCGCCGGCGGACGTGCCGCCGCACACGCAGGCCGTCCACATCACGCGTGCGGTGTTCGGGAACTCGACGAAACACCTGCAACACAACGAGACGTACAGCCGCCGGGACGCGCAGGCCGTGCTTGAGATGGCTCGGGTCGTGGCCGGAGGCGACCGGCAGCTGCGAGAGCGGCCGATCGTGTCCACGTACCAGTGCTGCATCAGCCCGCTCGTGTACGACGAGGGACCGATCGAGGCCGCCATCGAGTTCGCGCGAGGAGGTCTGCCCTCGGGATTCATCTCGATGGGCATCCCGTGCGCCACGGCGCCGGCGACCCTCGCCGGCACCCTCGTCTCGATGAACGCCGAGATGCTCGGCGGCATGACGATCGTCGAGGCGCTCGTGCCCGGCGCCGTGACGTTCTGCGGTCCGTACCCCACGCTGATGGACCTGCGCACCGGCGGGTACAAGCAGGACTGGGGACCCGAGGACACCCTGCTCAAGCTCGCGTTCGCGCAGCTCGCCCACCGCTACCGCGTGCCGATCAACATCCTGTCCCTCGACACCGGGGCCAAGACGCAGGACTGGCAGGCGGGCGTGCAGCACGCCGTCTCGCTCATGGCGGTCGCCGCCGCCGGACGCGCCGAGATGATCACCGGCACGGGCACGCTCCACGGCGCGGCCGTCTACGACAACGTGAACGTGATCCTCGACGCCGAGCTGTTCCACGTGATCTGCGATGTCCTCGAGGGCATCTCCGTGACCGAGGAGACCCTCGCGCTCGACCAGGTCGCCGAGCTCGCGGCGGGTGCGGACCTCTCCACCCACCCGCACACGCAGCGCCACCTCCCCGAGCTGTGGACCCCGGAGACCTTCTCCCGCGAGACGGTGGAGGCCTGGGAGGCCGCCGGGCGCCCGGACCCGCGCGAGCGCGCCCGCGAGCAGGTCCGCCGGATCCTCGCCGAGCACGAGCCCGAGCCGCTCCCCGAAGACGTCGATCGCGAGCTCCTCCGGATCATCGAGGCGAGGACCGCCGAAGGCTGAGGCTCGGGCCGCCCGTCTGCCCACGGGACCGCGCCCGGAGCCGAAGCTGTTCGCGGGGCTCGTCGCTCCCGGGCCGTTCGGCCTCGCGCGACGCGCCGCCGGATCTTAGGCTCAAGGAGGAGAAGGCACATGGCTGGGTGGAGGTGGACGGTCGGCGTGCTCGTTTCGTCGTTCAGCCTGGTCGCGTGCCAGGGCTCGACGGTGGGTCCGGGGAAGACGCCCTCCCCCGCCGCATCCGGCGCGATCGTCGAGCTCCCGCCCCCGCGCACCGACGGCGAGGTCTCCCTCGAGCGCGCGCTTCAGGAGCGGCGCTCCGTCCGGTCCTTCACGCCCGAGCCGCTGACGCTCGAGGAGCTCGGGCAGCTCCTGTGGGCCGGGCAGGGGATCACCGCAGACTGGGGTGGCCGGACGGCGCCCTCGGCCGGCGCGCTCTACCCGCTGGAGATGTACGCGGCCACGCCCGAGGGGCTGTACCGGTACCTCCCCGAAGGACACCGGGCCCAGGTCGTGTCCGCGATCGACGTCCGAGGGGCGCTCGCCGCCGCGGCGCTCGGCCAGGAGGCCGTCGCGGGCGCGGCCGCCGTCCTCGTGATCGCCGCGGTGCCCGCCCGGACCGAGGCGAAGTACGGCGACCGTGCCGAGCGGTACGTGCACCTCGAGGCGGGCCACGCCGCGCAGAACGTGCTCCTCCAGGCGGTTGCCCTCGGGCTCGCGGCCGTGCCCGTCGGCGCCTTCTCCGACGAGGACGTCGCGCGCGTCCTCGGCCTCGACCGCGGGGAGGTCCCCCTGTACCTGATCCCCGTCGGCCATCCCGCGGAGGACGCCGGCTGATCCGGTCGGTGCCGGCGCCCACGGCGGACCCAGCCGCACCGATGCATGGCTTCCGACGCCCTCGTCGCGACCGGGACCCGGTCGAACCGCACGCGGAGGGCCCCCGGTGGACTTCCCACAGACGACGGGGGTGACCTGCCCTCGCCCTCTCGCCTTCGAAGCCTCGCCCTTGCGCCCTCGGCCCTCGGCCCTCGGCCTCGTTGCCCTCGTGCGTCAGTGGATAGAGCAACGGTTTCCTAGACCGGGTGTCGCAGGTCCGATTCCTGCCGAGGGCACCGCAGGATGTCGTGCTCCGGGTGATGCTGGTGGTGTACGGGACGGCGCGGGTGACGGAGGGCGGTGCCGCCGAGATGCTCCAGCGGCTCGCGTACACCTACATCGGGCCGGACGTCGTGTTCCCGGGCATCCCCGATCCCCCGCCGGGATTCATCACGAGGATCACGCCCCAGCGCCTCGGCGGCGTCGGGCCGTGGAACCCGCTGAGCTCCTAGGACTCGTCGCCGGGCAGCTACGCCTGAGTAAAACAAACTTGACACCATGTCGTCTTCGCTATACATTCCCCTGTGTCAAAGATGCTTGACATAGGGACAGGAGGAGCGATGACATTCCAGGAGAAGGGGAACTGGCTCTACGCGATCGTCATCCTCGCCACCTACGTGACGTACGTCGGCATCATCCTCGGGCGAGCGGGGGACGGTTCGATCACCGAGGTGTCCTACGTGTCGACGATGCTGTGGGCGATCGGCATCAGCATCGCCTTGAACATCATCGGCTCTATCGCGATCGCGATCTCCAAGCCGAGCGAGGCCGACAAGACCGACGAGCGGGATAAGCAGATCAACAGGTTCGGCGAGTACGTCGGCGGGATGGTCGTCGGCTTCGCCATGCTGGTGCCGTTGGGCTTGGCGATGACGGAGTCCGCCTACTTCTGGATCTCCAACGCGATCTACACGGCGTTCGTGCTCTCGAGCCTCGTGTCGTCGACCGTCAAGATCGTCGCCTACCGCCGGGGGTTCTAGCCGTGGGCAAGCCGACCAAGGTGACGAACTCGATCAGGTCGCTGAGGTTCGCGCACGGCGAGATGACGCAGGCTGAGCTCGCGGATCGGGTCGGGGTGACGCGCCAGACCATCATCGCGATCGAGCAGGGCCGGTACTCCCCGTCCCTCGAGATGGCGTTCCGGATCGCCCGGACGTTCGACGCCCCGCTGGACGAGGTGTTCCAGTACCCGGACGCCGAGGCCCGGTCGCCCGGGCACGACCGATGAAGAGGACAGAGCAACCGGCGAGGCCCGATGGACCGCCCCGCCCCAACGAGGAAGGAAGGTACGCACGCCCATGAGCTCATTCCTGTATCGGCTCGGCCGCGGCGCCGCCCGCCGGCGTTGGCTCACGCTCGCGATCTGGATCGGGGCGGTCGTCGCGATCTTCGTCGGCGGCGGCGTGCTCGGCGGTGAGCTCACCGACGACTTCAACATCCCCGACGCCGAGTCCCAGCGCGCCTACGACGTGCTCGCCGAGCGCTTCCCGTCGGCCTCCGGCACGTCGGCGAACATCGTCTTCCACGCCACGCGCGGAACGCTCGCCGACGATGCGAGCGCCACCGTCGTGAACGAGACGCTCGCGTCGATCGCGGAGCAATCGCACGTCCTCCAGGTCTCGAACCCGCTCGAGACGCCCGGCACGCTGTCTGCGGACGGCTCGATCGGGTTTGCGCAGGTGGTCTACGACCTGCCGGCCGACGAGCTCGGCGTCGAGCCGTACGAACCGCTCGAGGCAGCCGTCGTGGCCGCCCGCACGCCAGGCATGCAGATCGAGATCGGCGGCGAATACGCGTCGTGGGCGGCGCCCACGGATCCCGGCACGTCGGAGCTCGTCGGCCTGCTCGCGGCGATGGTGATCCTGCTCCTCGCGTTCGGTTCGCTCGTCGCGATGGCGCTGCCGATCGGTACGGCGGTCATCGGCCTCGCGACCGGGCTCGGACTCGTCCTGGTCGTCGCGTCCTTCGCGAACGTGCCCGAGTTCTCCACGACGCTCGCGACGATGATCGGGCTCGGCGTGGGGATCGACTACGCGCTGTTCCTCGTTACGCGGTACCGGCAGAACCTGCAGGCCGGGATGGAGCCCCTGCATGCGATCGGCGTCGCGACGGCCACGGCGGGTCAAGCAGTCGTGTTCGCCGGCGCGATCGTCGTGGTCGCGATCCTGGGCCTGTGGATCTCGGGCATCGCCTTCGTCGGGATGATGGCCACGGCGACGGCGATCGTCGTCGCGGTCGCGGTGATCGGTGCGGTGACGTTGCTGCCCGCGCTGCTCGGGTTCGCCGGACGTGCGATCGACAAGCTCAGCGTGCACCGGATCCAGAAGGCAGCGAACGGTTCCGCGCGGCGCGAGAACATCTGGGGCCGCTGGGGCCGGGAGGTCGAACGCCGTCCGTGGCGGTACCTCGTCGGGGCGCTCGTGGTGCTCGGGACGCTCGCGTTCCCGTTCTTCTCGATGGAGCTGGGGATGCCCGACGACGGGACCGTGCCGACGTCGCAGACCCGCCGGCAGGCCTACGACCTGCTCGCCGAGGGCTTCGGCCCGGGGTTCAACGGCCCGCTGCTCCTCTCGGTCGAGATCGCGGACCCGGATGCGCTCGAGCAGCTCGAAGGGCTCGTCGCCGCCCTCGGGTCCACGGACGGCGTCGCCGCGGTCTCGCCGCCCCAGCCGAACCCGGCCGGCGACGCGGCGATCATCCAGATCATCCCCACGACGTCGCCCCAGGATCCGGAGACAACCAAACTCGTCCACCGACTCCGCGACGAGACGATCTCGGCCGCGACCCCCGACGGCGCGATCGTGTACGTCGGCGGACTCACCGCGACGTTCATCGACATGTCCGAGCGCGTCACGAACGCGCTGCCATGGTTCATCGGTGCGGTCCTGCTCCTGTCGTTCGTGCTGCTCATGATCGTGTTCCGCTCGATCCTTGTGCCGCTGAAGGCCGCGGTCATGAACCTCCTGTCGATCGCGGCGTCCTACGGCGTGATCGTCGCGATCTTCCAGTGGGGATGGGGCCGCAGCCTTCTCGGCATCGAGGACTCGATCCCGATCGTGAGCTTCGTCCCGATGATGATGTTCGCGGTGCTGTTCGGCCTGTCGATGGACTACGAGGTGTTCCTGCTCTCGAGCGTGCGCGAGGAGTACGTGCGGACGCGCAACAACGCCGAGAGCGTCGTCAGGGGGATCTCGACCACGGCGCGCGTGATCACGAGCGCCGCCCTGATCATGATTGCCGTGTTCCTCAGCTTCGTTGCGATGCCGGACCCCACCGCGAAGATGTTCGGCATCGGGCTCGCGACCGCGGTGTTCATCGACGCGACGATCGTGCGGGTCGTGCTCGTACCGGCGACGATGATGCTGCTCGGCGACGCGAACTGGTGGCTGCCACGGTGGCTCGACCAGCGTCTCCCGACGATGCACTTCGAGGGTGACGACGAGGTGGCCGAGATCGAGCGCGAACCCGTCGGGGTCTCGTAGCGCCGATCACCGGACGACGAGGTCGGGCGAGGCCGACCGGGCTCGTGGCGGGAGTCAGGCTCGGCTGGCCGCGTCCCACTCGGCCGACGGCTTGCTCTCGGTCGGGATCGAGCAGAAGTGGATCGTGACCCACTCCTCGACGGCGTCGTTCATGACGTCCTCGTAGGTGCGCCCGGTGAGATCCGCGATGGAGTGCAACAGATGTTGGAAGCGCTCGAATGCCGCCTTGCGGCCTTCGGGCCCCGCCTCGCGCCAATCGCTCTCTTCCTCCAGGGCCTTCTTGCACAACTCGGCGATCTCCGCTTCCTTCGCCAGGTTCGATTCCTGCCGGGGGCACCATCCGGGCGGAACCGGCATGTCGTAGGTTCGATGCCTGCCGGCGCCCGCCTGTGATGTCTCGGGACATCGTTCACACGTGTCCCGGGACATCGTTCCACGTCTC
>CAYUSA010000020.1:0-48763 GCA_964447335.1 uncultured Actinomycetes bacterium | reverse complement strand
GAGGTGTGAACGATGTCTTGAGACAGGTGTGAACTATGTCCTGAAACCAGACACTCCTCCTCCCACCACACCACACCACCACCAGCCAACCAACGAGCCAACCCAGGCCGGGCCTCGCGCCCGGCCTGGGTGCGTCCGGGGTGATGGTCGCAGGGCGCCCTGCGGTCAGGGACCGCGGTAGCGGTCGTGGTACTCGCTCGCGGGGTCGAAGAACCCGCCTGCCGGGCGGGCGTGGGCGTGCCAGTGGTCGGGGATGCGCCGGCGCTCACGGTCGAGCCAGTACCCGTCGTCGCCGTAGCGGACGGCCGCGACGTGCTCGAGCAGGCCGAGGAGCCGGGCCTCGAGGAGGGGATCCGGCAGGCCGTGGGTACGCCAGACGATCATCGGGGTGGCGCAGACCATGCAGTCGGCGACCCAGCACTCCCCGTCCTCGAAGTGCCACGGCGTGACCCGTTCGGCGCTGCAGAGGAGACAGTCGCGACGGTCCGTCATGCGGTCACCCCGAGCTCCGCCACGTCGCCGACCGCGACCCCGTGGGAAGCGAACCATCCCTGGTTGACCTCGACGGCGCCGACGTATGGCTCCGGCGACGGGTAGGTCGGGCAGGGGTCGGCCTCGCACGGGTCCATGTCGAGGATCCCGACGATGCGCCCCTGCTGGTTCCAGAACGCGATCGAGAGCGGGATCAGCGTGTCCTTCATCCAGAAGCTCGCTTCGACCGGCTCGTCCCACACGAAGACCATGCCGACGTCGGCCGGGAGCGAGTCCCGGTTCATCAACCCGGTGGCGCGCTCCTCGGCCGAGTCGGCCACCTCGACGGTGAGCGTCGCGTCTCCGCCGGCCGCGTGGATCGTGAGCGTGATCGGCTCCTCGGGGCTCGAGGAGCGCTCCGAACCCGAGCACGCCACAAGCAGGAGCGGGACCAGGAGGAGGGCGGCGCGTCGCATGCGTGCATCGTCCCACGGCGTCCGGGCGAGGGTGGTTGCTATCATCGGTTCCGCGCCGGAGTAGCTCAGTGGCAGAGCACCTCCATGGTAAGGAGGGGGTCCGGGGTTCAAATCCCCGCTCCGGCTCCACGTCGAAGGGTCCGCTAGCATCCGAGCCATGTCGCCCGGACCCTCGTTCCCGCGCCTGTTCAGCCCCCTGCCGATCGGCGGCGTGACGCTCGCGAACCGCATCGTGTCGTCCGGCCACGACACCGTGATGGCGGAGGAGGGCCGTGTCACCGATCGGCTGATCGCTTACCACGAGGCGCGAGCCGCGGGCGGCGTAGGCCTCATCGTCGTGCAGGTCGCCGGCGTGCACGAGTCCTCCCGCTACACGTCCCACGTGCTCATGGTGACCGACGACTCGTGCATCCCCGGGTATCGTCGGCTGGCCGAGCGGATGCACGGCCACGGCTGCCCGGTGTTCGGGCAGCTGTTCCACCCCGGCCGGGAGATCATGGAGTCGCAGGACGGCTCCGCGCCGGTCGCGCTCGCACCCTCCGCCGTGCCGACTGAGCGCTTCCACGTGATGCCGCGCGCGCTCCCCGTCGACCTGCTCCAGGAGATCGTGGCCGGCTTCGGCCACGGCGCTCGCCGCCTGCGCGAGGCCGGGCTCGACGGCGCCGAGATCGTGGCGAGCCACGGCTACCTCCCGTCGCAGTTCCTCAATCCCCGCGTGAACCTCCGCGACGACGCCTACGGCGGTAGCGAGGAGAACCGCCTGCGGTTCCTCCGCGAGTCGATCGCCGCCGTGCGCGCCGAGGTCGGACGCGACTTCGTGCTCGGGCTGCGGATCTCGGCCGACGAGATCGCGCACGACGGGCTCACGCTCGACGAGGCGGTCGCCGCGTGCCGGGCGCTCGATGCCGACGGCACGCTCGACTACGTGAGCGTGGTGGCGGGATCGTCGGCGACGCTGGCCGGCTCGGTGCATATCGTGCCGCCGATGAGCGAGCCGAACGCCTACACCGCACCGCTCGCCGCGAAGGTGAAGGAGGTCGTGCGCGTGCCGGTCATGGTCGCCGGCCGGATCAACCAGCCGCAGGAGGCCGAGCGCGTCATCGAGACCGGCCAGGCCGATGCCTGCGCGATGACGCGCGCCCTGATCTGCGACCCGCTGCTGCCGGTGAAGGCTCGGACCGGGCGCTCCGAGGAGATCCGAGCGTGCATCGGCTGCAACCAGGCGTGCATCGGTCACTTCCACGCCGGCTACCCGATCTCGTGCATCCAGCATCCGGAGACCGGACGCGAGCAGCGGTACGGCGCGCTCGAGCCGGCGGAGCGTCCGCGGCACGTCATGGTCGTGGGTGGCGGGCCGGGGGGATTGAAGGCAGCATCGGTCGCTGCGCAACGCGGGCACCGCGTCACGCTCTACGAGGCCGGGTCTCGGCTCGGCGGGCAGGTGCTCCTCGCCGAGCGGCTGCCGGGCCGCGCCGAGTTCGGAGGCGCCGTGCCGAACCTCGTCGGCGAGGCGGAGCGCGCCGGGGTCCGCATCGTCACCGGCGCGCGCGTGGACCGGGCGCTCGTGGAGACCGAGCGCCCCGACGTCGTGATCGTCGCGACCGGCGCCCGTCCGCGGCGGCCGGCGCTCGAGCTGCGGGACGACCCGGTCGTGCTCGACGCGTGGCAGGTGATCTCGGGGGAGGCGGTGCCGCCCGGGCACGTGGTCGTGGCGGACTGGCGGTGCGACTGGACCGGCATGGGGGTCGCGATCCTGCTCGCCGAGGAGGGCCATCGCGTGGCGCTCGCCGTCGACGGCTACATGCCCGGCCAGCGGGTGCAGCAGTACGTGCGCGATGTGATGCAGGCCGCCATGCACCGGGCCGGCGTGCGGATCGTCCCGACGACCCGCGTCTACGGCGCCGACGCCGACTCGGTCTACCTGCAGCACACGCTGTCGGGGGAGCCGGTGATCGTCGAGGACGTCGCCGCGCTCGTGCTCGCCCAGGGGCACGAGCCCGAGGACGGCCTCCTGCGCGAGCTCGAGGGCTACGGGGGCGAGATCCGCGCGATCGGCGACTGCCTGGCGCCTCGCACCGTCGAGGAGGCCGTGCTCGAGGGCCTCGTCGTCGCGACCGAGGTGTGAGCCCCGGCACCGCGCACGCGTGCGTCGCCACCGCTCGAGGAGGAACCCCAGGTCAGGGATGCCGCACGCCCGTCGCGGCCGGTAGACTTCCCAGCGCGCTGAGGCGGGGTAGCTCAGAGGCAGAGCAAGCGGCTCATAATCGCTGTGTCGCGGGTTCGATTCCCGCCCCCGCTACGGAGCACCCCAGAGACCTGCACCGAAGGAGCACGAGATGGCCAAGCAGAAGTTCGAGCGGACCAAGCCCCACGTGAACATCGGCACGATCGGTCACATCGACCACGGCAAGACCACGCTCACGGCGGCCATCACCAAGGTGCAGGCCGCCAAGGGCATGGCCGATTTCACCCCCTTCGACCAGATCGACAAGGCCCCGGAGGAGCGCGAGCGCGGCATCACGATCGCGATCGCCCACGTGGAGTACCAGACCGAGGCCCGCCACTACGCCCACGTGGACTGCCCCGGCCACGCCGACTACATCAAGAACATGATCACCGGCGCGGCCCAGATGGACGGCGCCATCCTGGTCGTCTCGGCGGCCGACGGCCCGATGCCCCAGACCCGAGAGCACGTGCTGCTCGCCCGCCAGGTGAACGTCCCCTACATCGTGGTCGCGCTGAACAAGATCGACATGGTCGATGACCCCGAGCTGCTGGACCTGGTCGAGCTGGAGGTCCGCGAGCTCCTTTCGGCCTACGAGTTCCCCGGTGATGACATCCCGGTGATCCGCATCTCGGCGCTGAAGGCCCTGGAGGGTGATGAGGAGTCAAAGGCCCAGGTGCTGGAGCTCATGGCGGCGTGTGACACCTACATCCCCGAGCCGACCCGCGACACCGAGAAGCCCTTCATGATGGCGATCGAGGACGTCTTCTCGATCACCGGGCGAGGCACCGTGGTCACCGGGCGCGTGGACCGCGGCGTGCTGAAGAAGATGGAAGAGGTCGAGATCGTCGGGATCCACGACACCCGCAAGACCGTCGCGACCGACCTGGAGATGTTCCGCAAGCTCCTGGACGAGGTGCGGGCCGGCGACAACGTCGGCGTGCTGCTGCGAGGCGTGGACAAAGAAGACGTCGAGCGCGGCCAGGTGCTCGCCAAGCCGGGCTCGATCACGCCTCACACCGACTTCCTCGGGCAGGTCTACGTGCTGTCCAAGGAGGAGGGCGGGCGTCACACCCCGTTCTTCAACGGCTACCGTCCCCAGTTCTACTTCCGCACCACCGACGTGACCGGCTCGCTCGACCTGCCCGAAGGCGTCGAGATGGTCATGCCCGGGGACAACGTCGAGATCACCGTCCAGCTGATCGCTCCCATCGCCATGGAGGAGGGCCTGCGCTTCGCGATCCGCGAGGGTGGGCGCACCGTGGGCGCCGGGCGCGTGACGAAGATCCTGAAGTAGAGGAAGGCACGTGGCCAAGACCGACAACCGACCGAAGATCACGCTCGCCTGCACCGAGTGCAAGCGCCGCAACTACAACACGGTGAAGAACCGCATCAACGACCGCGACCGGATCGAGCTCAAGAAGTACTGCCGGTGGTGCAGGACGCACACCCTGCACCGCGAGACCCGCTGAGCGGGTCCACGCGGGTCAGCCCGCAGCGTCCTCGCTGAGGTTCACGGTCGCGACCGCGTCGTGGCGGATCGCGAGCACGAGCGCCTCCATCTTCGAGTGGACGCCGAGCTTCGTGAGGATGTTCTGCATGTGGGTCCGCAGCGTGTGCGGACTCATGCGCAGGGCGTGAGCGATCCGCTCCGGCGTCGCGCCGGTCGCCATCTGCTCGAGGATCTGCCGCTCGCGCGGGGTGAGGCGCTCGAGCCGGCTCCGCGCATCGGCCTCCGCCTCCCGGCGGTGGCGCAGCCGCCGGAGCGCGGACTCGACCTCGTCCTCGTCGTGGATCGCCTCGCCGCGGTAGGCCCGGCGCACCGACGAGGCGACGTTCACCACGGCCTCGGTCTTGCGCAAGAGCCCGACGGCGCCGGCCTGGACCGCCCGTGCGAGCAGCAGCGGGTCCTCGTGCCCCGACAGGATGAGGACCTGAGCTTCGGGGTCCTCCTCCTTGATCCGCCGGGTGGCCTCGATGCCGCTCATCCCGGGCATCGCGACGTCCATCAGGACGACGTCGGGGTGGTGCGTGTCGACGGCGCGGACCGCTTCGTCGCCGCCCACGGCGACGTCGACCACTCGGAGATCGCTCTCCTGGCGGAGCGCCAGCTCGAGGGCCTCGCCGAACGTTCGCTCGTCGTCGACGATGAGGACCTTGATCGGCCGCGGGGAAGGTTTAGCGGCTGCGGGCATCGGTCAGCCGATGGTAGGTCGCCGCGGGGTCGATTTCACGGAAGCTCGCGAAGTTGTCGGAGCGGTCCACGGCCACTACGTTCGCAGCCATGAGGGGGGCTTGGATATCCGCCGAACGGGAGACGGCCGCCTGCGGGACGGGTGTGTGGGGAGAACGGCCCGTGGTCCGGGTCTGCCGATGAACGTTGCCCTGGAAGGGAAGTTGTACCCCGTGGTCCCGTTCGAGGTGACCGAGGACCACGTCCGGCGTTTCGCGGCGGCGGTCGGGGACGACGGCTCGTACGTCCCGCCGACCTTCGTGACGGCGCCCGAGATCCTCGCGGGACTCTCGCAGGTTACGGCCGATACCGAGCTCGGCCTGGACTTCGCGCGCGTCGTGCACCGCGACCAGGAGTACGCGTGGGCGCGGCCGCTGCGCGTCGGAGAGACGCTCGACGTGCGCTCGACGATCGAGAGCATCCGGAGCAAGGGCGGTCTCGAGATCCTCACGCTCCGTACGGAGATGCGGGGTGAGGACGGGGAGACGGCGGTCGTCGCGCGGAGCTCGATGATCGTGCGGGGCGGCTCGTGACCCCGCGGTTCGAGGACGTCGCCGTCGGCACCGAGCTCCCGACCCTCGCGAAGGTCGTGACGCGCGAGGACGTGAAGGCCTACGCGGACGCCTCGGGCGACCAGAACCCGTTGCACCAGGACGATGCCTTCGCGCGCTCGGTTGGGTTCCCGGGGGTCATCGCGCACGGCATGTTCACGATGGCGCACCTCGCGAGCTGTGTGGTCGGCTGGCTCGGTGACCCGGCCGCCCTCGCGCGGCTCCGCGTCCAGTTCCGGGAGCCGGTGTTCATGGGGGAAACCATCGTGGCCGGCGGGACCGTGCGATCCCTCGACGCCGCCACGCGGCGCGCGATCGTCGACGTGTGGGTCACGGTCGAGCGCGACGGCGCCATCGAGCACGTGATCGGGCGGAGCGAGGCCGAGGTGCAACTGGCCTGAACCTCGCCGCTCCGAGTGGCCGGGCCGTCCCCTACTCGAGCTCGATCCGATCCTCGCCGCCGCCGTTGCCCTGCGGGTCGCGGCCGAGACTCGCGAGCGCGTGCATCGCGTCGCCCATCCGATCGATCACGATCTGGATGTCGTTGTCGTAGCGCTCGCCGATCTTCGCCGCCATCCGGTCGATCCGCTGCGCGAGCATCTCCTGGGACTTCGCGACGGACTCGGCGAGGTCGTCCATCCGGCGCTGCACCGTCTCGATCACGTCGGCCGGCAGGTTCGCCTGCAGCTCCTTCATCGCGCGGAGGGCCTGCTTGGAGGCCTCCTGGTCGGCGACGATCTGCCGCCCGAGCGACTCGTTGTCCGAGCGGATCATCTTCGCGAGGCCGGCGACCCGCGCGTCGACCGCCTGCATGACGGTCTCCTCGGTCCGGATCCGGGCTCGCGAGACCGTCTCCTCGGTCTTGCCGCTCGCCTCGGAAACCTCGGCGGTCGCGCGTTCGAGGGCGGTCATCGTGTCGTGCATGCGAGAGGTCACGTCGTCGAAGCGCTCGCGGATCGCCACGTCGACCGCGAGCGAGGAGCGTTCGCCGGCCGAGCGCGCGACGCGCTCGAGCTGACCCTCGAGCGCGTCCGACACTCGGATCATGTTGCGGTCGATGACCGAGACGGCATCGTCGAGGCGGCCGTTGAGGAGGCGGGCGTTGTCCTCGCCCTGGCGCTCGATCGCGGTGACGGCGTCGTCCAGGCGCCCGCCGATCGTCTGGACGGACTCCTCGCGGATGCGCCGCGTGATCTCCTCGACCATCCAGTTCGTGGCGGTGGACAGCGTCTCGCTCACCCGCCCCAGCCGCTCGTCGAGCGTGCGCCCGATGGCCTCGTCCTGCGTCGTCACGCTCCGCACCAGCTCGTTGCGGAGCGTGAGCGAGTCCGAGCGCACGAGCTCGGCGAGCCCCATGATCCGCGACTCGAGCGTGTGGTTGATCTCGCGTGCCGAGCGGATCGCGGCGTCGTGCGCCGTGATCTCCACCTTGACCATCCGCTCGTCGATCGCTCCGCGGACGCTCTCCGTCGCGCGCGACTCCATGCCCTCGATCGCCATGATCACGTCGCGGGTCTCCATGCCGACCCGGTCGTTCATGAGCTCGAGGTACTCGCCGAGCGAGCGGTTGCGCTCGTCCGTCGTGTCGAGCAAGTACGTGATGGCCTCGTTCACGGTGGTCGAGTCGGCGGCGACCCGTTCGGAGATCGTGCGGATGCGCTCGTCGAGGAGCTGCATCTGCGCCTCGGCCACCTGTGCGAGGCGGCCGCCGATCTCGTCCTCGCGGCTCGCGATGGCGGTGATCTGGTTCTCGACGCTGCCGGCGAGCTGCCCCATCGCGGCGACACCCTGCTGGACGTAGCCCTCCATCGCCATCGCGATCCGGGCCGTCTCGTTCGAGACGAGCTCGCCGTGCTCGCGCACGCGCTGCTGCACGGCCTCGACGATCGCGTGGTCTCGTTCGGCGAGCGTCTCGAACGCGAGCGCGATCTGGCGCGTGACCTCATCGAGCCGGGTGCGGATCTCGGCGACGCCCCGCGCGGCGGGGGAGGCCTGCACGTCCTCGAGCGCATCGACTCCCCGCGCGAGCTGCTCGCGCGCCGAGCGCATGCCCTCGGCGACCATGTTCAGCGTGTCCTCGACCCGAGCGGTGCGGACCGCGAGCGTCTGGAAGCGTTCGTCGGTGTGGGCGATGAGGCTGCGGATCGCCTGGTCGCGGCTGAGGGCCTCGAGCAGCTTGCCCTGCACTTCCTCCTTGTCGCCGCCGGCGGTGCGCCAGACCTCGCTCGCGATCTCGTGCATGAGCTGGTTGGCGGTGTGCTGGATGGAGCGCAGGCCCTCCTCCAGCTGCTCCTGGATCATGTGGCCGTACGCCGACATGACCGCCTCGGTGCGGTCCGCCGGGACGCCGTATCCCGAGGATGGGGGCGTTGCGTGCTCGCCCTTGCCGGAGAACAGGCTGCGTCGCCTGGTCCCCTCAGGCGAGAGGGAAGGGTCGGACTGTGGCATATGGGCGCTCGCCTTCCGGGGCCGGCACGGCAGCGTCCGCGCAAGTGTAGGGGACCACACGTGCAACATCACGCACCTCGAGGCACAACTGCAACAGCTCGCGGCGCGGCTCCGAGCTTTGCCGCCCTCGGAGACGCCCCCTATACTGGGCTTCCGGTGTCCCCGACCTCCGGCACCGTTCGTGGAGGGGCGTAGCTCAACTTGGTAGAGCACCGGTCTCCAAAACCGGCGGTTGGGGGTTCGAGTCCCTCCGCCCCTGCTGAGGAGCATCGATGAACAGGCAGATGAAGCGGGCGCAGCGCCGCCAAGGCACGACCGTCGATCGTGCCCGGGCGACCGCGTCCACCCGCCGCCCCGCGGCCGTGGAGCAGCGGAAGCGCACGGGTGCCCGCCAGTTCCTGAAGGAGGTCCGCCAGGAGCTGAAGAAGGTCCTGTGGCCCACGCGGCGAGAGCTCGTCACCTACACCATCGTCGTGCTCGTCACGGTCGTCGTGCTCACGTCGTACGTGTTCGGGCTCGACGTCGTGTTCTCCAAGTTCGTCCTGGACGTCTTCGCGTAAGAGAAAGCGCCGCATGAACGATTCCCCCGACAACCCGATGGACGAGTACGCCCCCGAGGAGGCCGAGCCCGTGCAGGACCAGGTCGCACAGGTCGAGGACCAGGTCGTCGACACCGAGGCGGAAGGCACACTCGAGGACCAGGTCGCCCAGGCCGTCGCCGACGCCGCCGTGCAGGAGGCGATCACCGACGGCGCCATCGCGCAGGCGCTCGAGGAGACGATCGTCGAGGACATCGAGGCCGCGAAGTCGCTCGAGGAGGCCTCGGACGCCGCCATCCAGGAGGCCTACGAGGAGCGCGTCGCCGAAGCCGTGGTGAACGGGCTCGGCGGCGAGGACCTCGAGGACGCGGTCGCGCAGGCCGCCGCCGACGCCGACGTGCAGGAGGCGATCGCCGACGGCGCCATCGCACAGGCGCTCGAGGACACCATCGCCGAGGACATCGAGGCGGCCCGCGTCGTCGAGGAGGTCTCGGACGCGGTCATCGTCGAGGGGCTGGTGGACCGCGTCGGAGAGCTCGCCGCGGACACCACCCCCGAGGAGCCCGTCGCGGAGGCTCCTGCCGAGCCCGTCGCGGAGGCTCCTGCCGAGGAGGAGCTCCAGACGACCGTGCCGGACCCGTTCAAGGGTCCCGGCGACTGGTACGTGGTGCACACGTACGCGGGCTACGAGAACAAGGTGAAGACCAACCTCGAGTCCCGGATCCACACGATGCAGATGGAGGACAAGATCTTCGACGTCCACATCCCGATGGAAGACGTCATGGAGATCAAGGGGGGCAAGAAGCAGGTCGTTCAGCGCAAGGTCTTCCCGGGGTACCTGCTCGTGAAGATGGTCTACGACAACGACTCGTGGTACGTCGTGCGGAACACGCCCGGCGTCACGGGCTTCGTCGCGGCCGGTACCGGCAGCAAGCCCACCCCGCTCTCGCGGCGCGAGGTCGAGAAGATCGTCGCCGTGAAGAAGCAGGAGGTGAAGCCCACGTTCCGCCTCGGCTTCGAGGAGGGCGACGTGGTGCGGATCATCTCCGGACCTTTCGCGGACTTCAACGGCACGATCAGCGAGATCAACGTCGACCAGAGCAAGCTGAAGGTCCTGGTGAACATCTTCGACCGCGAGACGCCGGTCGAGCTCGGGTTCGACCAGGTCGCGAAGGTCTAGCACCAACCCCTACGACGCGGGAGGCCGCAAGGCCGTTTGCACCGCAGGAGGTGATGCGAACAGATGGCGAAGAAGAAGGTTCTCACCCTCGTCAAGCTCCAGATCCGCGCCGGCCAGGCGACACCGGCTCCCCCCGTGGGCACCGCGCTCGGTCAGCACGGCGTGAACATGATGGAGTTCTGCCGTCAGTACAACGAGCAGACCCAGCAGTTCGCCGGCCAGGTCATCCCGGTCGAGCTCACGATCTACGAGGACCGCTCGTTCTCGTTCGTCACCAAGCAGCCCCCGGCCGCCGAGCTCATCAAGCAGGCCGCGGGTCTCGAGAAGGGCTCGGGCGAGCCGAACCGCGACAAGGTCGGCCGGCTCACCCAGGAGCAGGTCCGCCGGATCGCCGAGCAGAAGATGGTGGACCTGAACGCGAACGACGTCGAGATGGCGATGCGCATCATCGCCGGCACCGCGCGCAGCATGGGCGTGGAGGTGGTCGCATGAGCGCTCAGGGAAAGCGCTACTCGGCAGCCGTCGCGAAGATCGACCGCAGCCGTGAGTACCTCCCCGTCGAGGCGATCAAGACGCTGAAAGAGCTGCCCGACGCGAAGTTCGACGAGACGATCGAGATCGCGTTCCGGCTCGGCGTCGATCCTCGCAAGGCCGACCAGATGGTCCGTGGCACGGTGAGCCTTCCGAACGGCACCGGCAAGTCGGTCCGCGTGGCGGCGTTCGCGCAGGGCGAGAAGGCGACCGAGGCACGCGAGGCCGGCGCCGACCTCGTCGGCGCGGACGACCTCGTGGAAGAGGTCATGAAGGGCAACATCGACTTCGACGCCGCCGTCGCGACGCCGGACATGATGGCCGCGGTCGGCAAGGCCGGGCGCGTGCTCGGGCCCCGCGGGCTCATGCCGAACCCGAAGACCGGCACGGTGACGATGGACATCGCGAAGGCGGTTGCCGACATCAAGGGCGGGAAGGTCGAGTACAAGACCGACCGCACCGGCAACGTGCACTGCATCATCGGGAAGAAGTCGTTCGGCGAGCAGCAGCTGCTCGAGAACTACCTCGTGGTGGTCGAGGAGCTGCTCCGTGCCAAGCCCAGCGCGGCCAAGGGCAAGTACATCAAGAGCCTGACCATCGCGAGCACGATGGGCCCCGGCATCACGATCGACACGAACCGCATGAAGGACACGGAGACCCAGCCGGTCGGCGTCTGAGTCCCGAACCACGCACATCCACGAGCGGGCCCTTCGGGGCCCGCTCCGCGTTCCGGGCCTCAGCCGGCGTGGCGGTGGTCGCCGACGTGGTCGGCCAGCCTGGCGCTCATCTCATCGATCCGGGCACCCAGGTCGTGGTCGAGGGTCTCGATCCGGGCGCTCAGCCGGGCGTCGAGCGCATCGATCCTCGTGCCGAGGTCCCTCCCCTGGGCGTCGATCCGGCTCGAGAGACCGTCGATCCGGCTCGAGAGACCGTCGATCCGGGCGCTGAGCGAGGTTCCGAGGCCGTCCATACGCCCGTTCAGGGACGTGCCGAGGCCGTCGATCTTCGAGCCCAGATAGACGAACAATCCGAGCAGGATCGTCGTGAGGAGACCGATGGCCGTCCACACCGCCGCCATCGATGAACCGTAGCACGGGGGTCGGACATCGGAGCGCGGGCCGCGCTCAGTGCCAGATGTCCTCGGGTGCCTTGCTCGGGGCGCGCTCGCCGTTGGGGCTCTGCGCGGCCCGATCGCTCTCGGCGGCGTAGCGGTTCGAGTACGAGTACCGCTGGTAGGACGGCTGGTACTTGGCGCGTGAGGGGTCGAAGTTGTTCAGGACACCCCCGACGACCTTGCTCTCGACCTGATCGAGCTGCTCACGCAGGTGGGCGACGGCCCCCCGTGTCGAGGACGACGAAGGGCGGCTTGCCGGAGCTCGTCCAGCAGCGCCTGCATCTCGTCGGAGCCGAGGAGATCCGCCGGGTTCGGCGGGACCGGGCCGCTCGAGAGCACGCGCAGGGTCGGGACCTCGCAGCGCTGTACGGCGTCCTTCAACGTGGCCTCGCCGGTGAGGATGCTCGTGAGGCCGACGTCGTTCGGCAGGTCGAAGAACCGATGCAGGCGCGGCTTCCGCAGGTCGCAGGACACCGCGATCACGCGCTTGCCCGTCTGAGCGAGCGCCACGGCCAGGTTCGCCACGGTGGTGGTCTTGCCCTCTTCCAGCGGGCTCGGAGCTGGTACAGGCCCTCGAACCAAAGGGCGGCTACCCAGGCGATCCCGAAGAGCAGCGACGCGATCCGGATGTCGATGCCGAGACGGTTCCAGATGGCTATCCACTCGCCGTCGCCGTAGCGGACGCGTGAGGCGAAGAGGAAGACCAGCGTGGCGATCGCGCCGTCGGCCATCACGAGACCGAGGCGGAGCGCCATGAGGTGGCGGCGGATCATGGCTCGGAGCCTCTCGCGCCAAGAGAGCAGCCGCTTTGAGCCTAGCCCAGGTCGCCGGAGCGCGCGGATCTGGGGTCGTTGGCGGGCAAGCGTTCGGGGACGTCCAGGGCCGGTTCCCTGGGAGACACTACGTGGAGAGCTGCCCCCATGAGCGCCGGACCCACACATGCAGTGCCAGGGCGCCGAAGGCACCCAGCACCTCGGCGATGAGGTCGCCGAGCTCGGCGTGGCGGCTCTCGGTCAGGACCTCCTGGAGCACCTCGAGCGCCCCACCGATGGCCACCGCGCCGAGGGCGAACACGAGACCTCGTGTGGGGAACGGACCCTCACCGCGGCCGGGGCGCCAGACGGCGGCGAGCAGGAAACAGAAGAAGGTCGCGGCGTAGATGAGGCCGTGCCCGATCTTGTCGGCGAGCGGGATCGAACCGGTGCCGGGCGGGGACAGGCCGAAGGAGAACAGGACCGTGACGAGCGCGAGCCCGGCGGTCAGCGCCCAGAGTGCGGCATCGACCATCCGCTGGTGACGGGTCTCGGTCCGCGGGGCACCCACGCCGTGGGACGCTAGCAGGTGCGATCGATCGTCCCGAGGAGCCGCGTGGACCCCCCTCGAGGCTCCTCGGGTTCCGCCCACGGCTCGGCTACGCTCCCGCTCAGCGATGGAACCGTCCGTGCGCTCGACATGGCTCCACCGGCGGGGGCCACTGCTCGTCGTCGCCCTCACGGTCGTCTTCAACCTGTGGGTGCTCCGGGCGGAGGCGCGGCCCGTGTGGTACCCGAACGACGCGGCGGTGCACCACTCGATGGTCCAGTGGGCCCAAGACCGGATCGAAGCCGGGCACCTGCCGCTCGACGGTTGGTACCCGGATCTCGCGCTCGGCTCCTCGAGGTTCCACCACTACCAGAGCCTGCCGCACGTCCTGACCGGCTACCTCGCGACGGCGATCGGCAGCGAGCGGGCCGTCGCGTGGACGCTGTACCTGCTCCTTTGCTTCTGGCCGTTCGCCGTCTACCGGGGCGGACGGCTCCTCGGGTTGGCGCCGTGGACCGCGGCGATGGCGGCGCTCGTCTCGCCGCTCGTCGTGAGCGCGCCCGGGCTCGGGTACGAGTGGGGGAGCTACGTCTGGCGCGGGTACGGGACGTGGACGCAGGCCTGGGGGATGTTCCTGCTGCCGTTCGCGTGGGGTCTCGGCTGGCGAGCGGTCGATCGCGGTCGCGGCTACGCGCTGACGGCGCTCGTGCTCGCGCTCACGGTGGCGGTTCACCTCCTCACCGGCTACCTGGCGCTGCTCTCGCTCGGCGTGTGGGTCCTCGTGCGACCGGGCGATCTGCTGCGGCGGCTCGGACGGGCGGCGCTCGTGGGTCTCGGGAGCCTGCTCGTGGCCGCGTGGGTCGTGGTACCGCTCCTCGCGGATCGGGCATGGACGATCCAGGACGAGTTCTCCCGCAACAAGCCCTTCTACGACTCGTTCGGCGCACGCCAGGTGCTCGGTTGGCTCGTCGGGGGCGAGATCTTCGACCGGTGGCGGTTCCCCGTCCTCACGATCCTCGTGGCGGTCGGGTTGCTCGTGTGCGGGTGGCGCTTCCGGCGCGAGGTGCGAGCGCGCGCGATCCTTGTCGTAGGGCTGCTCTCGATGCTCCTGTTCTTCGGGCGCCCGACCCTCGGGCCGGTGCTGCGGCTACTCCCGGGCTCGGGGGACCTGTTCCTGCGGCGGTTCGTCTTCGGGGTGCACCTCGCGGGGCTGTACCTGGCGGGCATGGGGCTCGTGCGGCTGGGTCGGATCGCGGCCGAGGTCCTGCGGCGCGTCTCGCGGCGGCCGATCGCGGCACCGGCCCTCGGCGTCGTCGGGGTCGTGGCAACCGTTCTGGTGCTTGCGCCGGCGTGGATCGAGCGTGAGCGCTACGCGGCCAAGGGCGCGCAGTGGATCGACGAGCAGGCGGCCTTCGACGCGAGCGACGGCGCCGACGTCACGGCGCTCATCCGCACGGCCGAGGGCATGCGCCCCGGCCGTTTCTACGCCGGGATGCGCTCGAACTGGGGCGCGGCCTACAAGGTGGGCCAGGTGCCGATGTACGAGGCGCTCCTGGCGCACTCCGTGGAGGGCGTGGGTTTCACCCGGCCGACGTGGTCGCTGTCCTCGCCGATCGAGTACCGGTTCTCCGATCTCGACCCTGCGATGTTCGACCTGTTCAACGTCCGGTACGTCATCCTGCCCACCGGACGAGAACCGCTCGTTCCCGCCCAGGAGGTCCAGGCCCGGGGTCGACACGTCCTGTGGGAGGTCGACACCGAGGGATACGTCGAGGTCGTCGACGTCGCACCGGCGATCGTCGCGGACCGGACGAACCTCGGCGTGAGGATGACGGACTGGCTGCACTCGGACGGACCGGAGCAGGGTTCCTTCCCGTCGGTCGCGTTCGAGGGCCGCCCGGCCGCGGCGCCGACGTCCGGAGAGGGCTCGCCCGGCCGCGTGATCCTCGAGTCGGTCGACCTGCGCGAGGGCCGCGCCGTGGCGCAGGTCGCGCTCGAGCGGACCGCGATGGTGCTCCTGAAGACGTCCTTCGACCCACGGTGGCAGGTGACGATCGACGGCGAGCCGGCCGAGCCGCAGATGATCGCCCCGAGCTTCGTCGGTGTCACGGTCCCCGAGGGCGCCCACCGCGTCGAGCTCGTCTACGAGCCGTTCCCTCGGTACGACGTGCTCCTGCTCATCGGGGCGCTCACGCTCGCAGCGCTCGCGTGGTGGCCTCGGCGTCGGAAGCCGCCGGCGGGTTGGCGGGCGGGATGGCGGCCGGTACCCTGAGTGAGCCGCAGACAGCAGGGGCGCACACAAAAGCGCGTGATCCCTCCGGGGTACCTGCCGAGGCGAAGAGGTTCGGCGAACGCCTGACGCCTCCGCGCTGGCTGCGGGGGCGTTTCTCTATGCAGGAGGCGCGATGCCGAACGCGGAAAAGATCGAGAAGGTCGAGGTCCTGAAGGAGCGCATGCGGGGCTCGGGAGCCCTGCTGCTCGCCGAGTTCCGAGGCCTCACCGTGCACGACGCTACCGAGCTCCGGCGGTCCCTCGCGGGCCAGGCGAAGCTCTCGGTGGCCAAGAACACCCTGCTCCAGCGCGCGGCCGGTGAGGCCGGCGTCGAGGGTCTCGAGGGTCTGCTGAAGGGCCCGACGGCGGTGGCCTTCGTCGAGGGCGACGTCGTGGCCGTGGCGAAGAAGATCGTCGAGGCCGCGAAGAAGTTCCCGGCGCTCGTGCTGAAGGGCGCGTACATGGACGGCCGGGTCCTTTCCTCCGACGAGGCGAGGGCGCTCGCGGACCTCGAGCCCCGCGAGGTCATGCTGTCCAAGATCGCCGGCATGCTGAAGTCGGAGATGAGCCGCGCGGCGAGCATGTTCCAGGCCCTCCAGAGCCGGTTCGTCGGGCTCATGGAGGCCCTGAAGGACAAGCTCCCGGGAGCCGAGCCCGAGGAGGCCTCAGCGGAGCAAGCTCCGGCAGAGGCCGAGGCGGCGTCCCCCGACGTCGAGAGCGAGACGACCACCACCGAGGAGGAGGAGTAACACCATGGCGAAGATCAGCGCCGACGATCTGCTCGACCAGTTCAAGGACATGACGCTCCTGGAGCTCTCGGACTTCATCAAGAAGTTCGAGGAGACCTTCGACGTCAAGGCCGCCGCCGCCGCGCCGATGATGATGGCCGCTCCCGGCGCCGGCGCAGGGGCCGAGGAGGTCGAGGAGCAGACCGAGTTCGACGTGGTCCTCACCTCGTCGGGCGAGAAGAAGATCCAGGTCATCAAGGAGGTCCGCGCGCTCACGAGCCTCGGCCTGAAGGAGGCCAAGGACCTCGTGGACGGCGCCCCGGCGACCGTGCTGGAGCGCGTCAACAAGGAGGCCGCCGACAAGGCGAAGGACCTCCTCGAGGGCGCCGGCGGCACCGTCGAGATCAAGTAGGGCCGAACGGCAGGCACGCGGGGCGGGGTCGAACGGCCCCGCCCTCGCCGTTCCCGGGGCCGTTCGGCGGATGCTGGCGCCGGAGACGCCCGGGTAGGATGCGATGGCGCGAAACATCGACTCCTGGGGGCAGGGAAATGGGCGACGATCGCACATTCGGACGACGACTGCGCGAGACCCGTGTGAAGGCCGGACTCTCACAATCGGACCTCGAGGAGATCTCCGGCATCCCGAAGGCGCGCCTGTCGCGCTACGAGAACGGCCACGTGGCGCCGTCGATCCAGACGCTCGAGCGTCTGGCGAGGGCCCTCGGCGTGTCCGAGGCATCGCTCCTGGACGACGATCGGGCGCTCATGGAGGAGTTCCTGATGGTCCTCCAGCAGCGTGGCGTGCGGATCGACTCCAGCGAGCAGGCCGTGGCGCTCGGCAACGCCGTCGCGGACATCCTGAGGGCGTTCGGGACCTCCGACCCGGTGGACGTGCGCTCACCCGAGCGGGATCCCGCGATGGTCGGTGCGATGGCCTCGGTTCGCGAGTGGCTCGACGGCCAGGCCTGACCTTCAAGACCCCGCGGTCAGTCGACCGGCGGCGACACGCGCTGACGCTCGAACGCGATCACGTCGGCCACGATCTGATCCAGGTGGTGGCTCGGCTGCCAGCCGATCAACCCGTGGGTCTTGGCGGTATCGGGAACACGGCGCTGCATGTCCTCGAACCCGTGCTCGTAGGCCTCGTCGTACGGGATCCGAACGATCGACGAGGATGATCCCGTCTTCGCGATCACCAGGTCGGCCAGCGCGTTCATCGAGATCTCATCGTGTGATCCGACGTTGAAGACGTCGCCGACCGCGTCCGGGTGATCCATCAAGCCGACCAACGCCTCGACCACATCGAGCACGTGGCAGAAGCACCGCTGCTGCTCTCCGTCCCCGTACACGGTCAGGTCCTCGTTCGCAAGCGCCTGCTGTACGAACCGTGGCAGGACCATGCCGAACTCACCCGTCTGTCTAGGTCCCACCGTGCTGAACAGCCGAACGATGATCGTCGGTGTCCCCCGATCACGCCAATAGGCGTTGGCCAGGATCTCGTCGACCGCCTTCGCGGTCGAGTAGGACCAGCGCGCCTTGAGCGGTGAGCCCAGGATCCGGTCGGAGTCCTCGGAGAGCAGACCGGTGTTCTTCCCGTAGATCTCGGAGGTCGAGGTGAGCAGGACCGTGCAGCCGGCGTCCGCCGCGGCCTCGAGCACCGTCTCCGTCCCCCGGATGTTCGTCAACAGCGACGCGAGAGGACGCTCGACGATCAGTTTCACGCCGACCGCGGCCGCGAGGTGCACGACGACGTCGAACTGGTCCACCAGCCTTCGCACGACATCCGCATCGAGAACGGATCCCTCCTCCAGCCGGAACCGATCCTCACCCTCCAGGTGGGCGATGTTCGCCGTCGACCCCGTCGACAGATCATCGAGCGCGACGACCGAGTCGCCCCGCGCCAGCAACCGGTCGGCCAGGTGCGAGCCGATGAACCCGGCGCCGCCGGTGATGAGGTACCTCACAGCGGGACGACGTTCGGCGGGCGCTCGCCGCGGTAGGCGTTCCTCGTGTCGAAGATCAGGCTCGCTCGCGCCGCGAGCCGATCGAGGTCGTAGCTCGAGTGCGGAGTGAGCAGCACGACCAGGTCCGCCATGGCGATGCCCTCGTCGAGACTCTCGCGCCCGAGCGGCGAGCCGTTCAGGGTTACCTCCGCCACGAACGGATCGTGGAAGCGCACGTCCACGCCGCGTTTGGCCAGCGCACGCATGGCGGGGAGCGCGGGCGACTCCCGCACGTCGCCCACGTCGGCCTTGTACGTGACACCCAGCACCAGCACCCGAGCACCCCTGGCCGCGCGTCCGGCGTCGTTCAGGATCTCAGTCACCCGGGAGGCCACGTAGTCGGGCATCCGGTCGTTGATCTCTTGTGCCAGGTCGAGCAACCCGAACCGGCGACCCGAGTCCTGCCGGATCTTCCAGGCCAGGTAGGTCGGGTCCAGCGGGATGCAGTGGCCGCCGACCCCGGGACCCGGGTAGAAGGGCATGAAGCCGAACGGCTTCGTCGCCGCGGCGTCCACGACCTCCCAGATGTCGATGTCGAGCTCGCGGCAGAGCATCGCGAGCTCGTTCACGAGCGCGATGTTCACGTGTCGGAACGTGTTCTCGAACAGCTTCGCGGTCTCCGCGACGCGGGTGGAGGAGACCGGCACGACCTTGTCCACGAGCTGCTTGTAGAACGTGACGGCCACCTCGGTCGCCTCGGGGGTGAGGCCGGCCACGATCTTCGGCGTGTTCCGAAGGCCGAACTCCAGGTTGCCGGGGTCGATGCGCTCGGCGGAGTAGGCGAGCAGGAAGTCCTGACCTTGTCGCAGCCCACCCGCCTCCAGGCGCCCGCGCACGAGCTCCTCGGTCGTGCCCGGATAGGTCGTCGACTCCAGGACGACGAGCGCGCCGCTCCGAAGGTGCGGAGCCAGATCGTTGCACGCCCCCTCGACGTACGAGAGGTCAGGCTGGTGGTCCCGGAGGGGCGTCGGCACGCAGATGAACACGATCTCTGCCTCGCCGGCCGCCGAGGCCTCGGTCGAGAACGTGAGGATGCCGCTGTCGACGCCACTTCGGAGGAGCGAGCGTTGGACCCCCGGCACGACCGGTTCCCCACGGACGAGTCCGGCGATCCTTTCGGCATCCACGTCGATCCCGGCGGTCCGGAACCCGGCCGTGGCCACCTCGCACGCGAGCGTGAGGCCCACGTAGCCCTGCCCGAGAACCGCCACGCGGGCCTTGCGGGAGACGATGCGCGCGCGAGCTTCACTTGCCGCGGGTATCGGCCGGTCGGGGAAGTCTGGGGGCATGTCCCTCCGTTTCCTCGAAGAGCATAAGGGGTCCTCGTAGCAGCGTTCAACTTCTGGTTGGAGAGGGCTCGCGGCGGCCTCGGGGCGATGGCCTCGGTCCGCGAGTGGCCCGACGGTCAGGCTCAGGAGCCCCCGCACCCGGGATCAGGTGCGCCAGACGTCCTCAGGGGTCGTCGTCTGCTGGTTCGGCTGTCGCCCGTTCGTTGACTCCCGCGCGCGTTTCCCATCCCCGTATCCGTAGCCGTAGTACTGGCGCACGTAGGCCGGGTAGTACTTCGCCCTCGCGGGATCCAGGTTGTTCAGCACGCCGCCCAGGATCCGGGCCCCGACCTGCTCGAGCTGTACCCGGGTGGGCGCGACGGCCGAGCGCGCCGTCCGACTCGCGTCCACGACGATGATCGTGGCGTCGCTCTGCGACGCGAGCAGGAGCGCGTCGGCGACCGCGAGCACGGGCGGCGTGTCGATCAGGATGAAGTCGGCGTAGTTGCGGAGCTGCCGGAGCAGTGTGGCCATCGCCTCGGAGGCGAGCAGCTCGGCCGGGTTGTGAAGCGAGCGACCGCTCGCCACGACGCGGAGTGACTCGACCCCGCATCGCTGCGTGATCTCGCCCAGGCTCGCCTCGCCGCGGAGCAGCTCGGTCAGGCCGGGCTCGTTCGGCAGGCCGAAGAACGCGTGCAGGCGGGGCTTCCGGAGGTCGCACGACATCGCGATGACCCGCTTGCCCCCGCCGGCCAGCGTCACCGCCAGGTCCGCCGTCGTCGTGGTCTTGCCCTCGCCCAGGCTCGGGCTCGTGATCGTGAGGATCTTCACGTCCCCCTCGCGGGCCAGGAACTGCAGGTTCGCCCGGATCGTCCGGTAGGCCTCGGCGCTCGGTCCTGTCGGCGCCTCGCGGATGACCAGGTGCGTGGTCTTCCGCCGACGCCATCCGGGGACGCTCGGGACGATCGCGAGCGTCGGCGCTCCGATCTGAGCCTCGAGGTCCTCCCGTCCGGCCAGCCGGTCGTCCATCCGCTCGCGCACGAACGCGAGCCCAAGGCCGAGTGCCAGTCCGGCGATCAGCCCCAACAAGCTGTCCTGCAGGTGGTTCGGGCTCGAGGGGTTCCCCGGGAGGCCGGCGGGGTCGAGGATCTGCGCCGAGTCCTGCGCCGGGATCGGAAGCTGTGCGCGCTGGGCCTGGACGACCGTGAGCTGCTGCTGGAGCGTGTCGAGCTGCTCTCGAGCTAGGCGTCGCTCGTCTGCCGTGGTCGCGGCCAACAGCTCATCACGCTTCTGCGCGCTCTCGACCTGCAGGTCGGCGATGGTCTGGTCGTAGCCGCTCGCGGCCGACCGATAGGCCGCAAGGGCCTGCTTCTCGCGGTCGTGCATGTAGCCCTGCGCGTAGGCCTGCGCCCAGGCCTGCGCCCGCGCGGGATCGCCGTCCGTGTAGGCGAGGTCCAGGAACGTCGTGTCCACCGGGTTCTCGACCGACACGTCGCCGGTCTCTCGGGGCGAACCGCCTTCCGCCTCCACGATCGCCGCCGCCTCGCGACCGACCGCGGGGGACTGCGCGAGCGCGGACTCGGTCTGCATGCTGATGAGGGAGTTGTAGTTGTAGCCGCCCAGCGCAAGGCTGGGGTTCAGCGGCTTCACCAGCACCCGCGCGGTGGACGTGTAGAGCGGGTCCTGCCGGTACGAGTAGAACAGCGCCGAGCCGAGCGTGAGCGCCGTCACGAGGAGCAGGGTCCACTTCCGGCGCCGCACGACGGTGAGGTAGGAGCGCAGGTCGCCGGCCGAAGCGGTGATGTCCCGGTCCGTGGTCGTCTCCTCGTCCTACCTGGATGGGGGCTCGGTCCGCTGCCCACCGGCCGTCACCGCGGGAAGCGGGGCGGTGCGGAGCAGCAACCCCAAGGCTATCAGCGCGACCACGCCGAGCGCCAGGGAGGTCGCCACTACCACCCCCCACCGCGATGCGTGCACGACCAGCGCGATCGCCACGCAGAGCGCCTGCACGGCGTAGGCGACGAGGGCGACGCCTCGAGGGGACATGCCCCGGCCGATCAGGCGGTGGGACGAGTGGTCGGTCCCCCCGACGTAGACGGGGCGGCCATCGCGCAGCCGGGCCGTCACCACGAGGGCCATGTCGAAGATCGGGACGGCCAGGATCAGCACCGGGATCGCCGAGCGCACGAATCCCGGCTGCCCGACCAGGTCGAGCTTGAGGCCGAGCGCCGCCAGGAGGAAGCCCAAGAGCAGCGACCCCGCGTCGCCCAGGAAGATCTTGGCCGGTGGGAAGTTGTGCCACAGGAACCCGAGCGCCGCCCCCGACGTGCCGAGTGCGAGCGCGGCGACGAGGGAATCGCCCCGGGAAGCCGCGAGGGCGAAGAACCCGAGCGCGCAGATCGCGGACACGCCGGGCGCGAGCCCGTCCATGTTGTCGATGAGATTGATCGCGTTCGTGATCGCCACCACCCAGACGACGGTGAGCGCGGCGTCGAGCACCTGGTTGCCGAAGAGCCCGGCCCCGACGCCCGAGAACCACAGCGCGAGCGCGGCGCCGACCTCGACCGCGAGCTTCACGATCGGGCCCACCGTGCGCCAGTCGTCCACGAGCCCCAGTCCGCAGACCGCGACGCCCCCGAGCACGATCGCGGTCATCTGCCCGGAGGCGCCCGCCGTCGCGAGGCCCACCCCCGCGAGCCCTGCCGCGACCGCCACGCCGCCCAGGTACGGGGTCGAGCGATGGTGGAACTTCATCTGCTCGGGGTGATCCAGGATCCCCAGGCGACGGGCCAGGTGACCGGCGAACGGGGTCGCCGCGGCGCTCACCAGCAGCGGAACGCCGAACGACAGGGCGTAGCGCAGGGCGTTGCTCATCGTCCGGTGCCGATCCCGGCGCGGCTCACGGTCTCCCCTCCAAGCGGTTCCGACAAACAAGCCTAGGTTGCGGTGCGCTCGCGGACAACCACCGAACGGCTATCCGGTTCGCCACGCGGCGCGTTCCAGGGTCTGCCGGTACCGTTCGGTCGCGATCGGGCGGTCGAAGCGGTCCTCGAGCGCTCGGCGGGCGTTCGCCCCCATGCCGGTCAGATCGGCTCGGCGCATCGAGCGGATCGCCTCCGCAAGGGCGTGCGGCTGTGCGGGCGCGACGCGGATGCCGCAGCCGTGCTCCTCGGCCACGAGCGCGGGCTCGGTGCCGGCCTCGACGGCGGCGACGTACGGTCGCCCGGCGGCGAGGATCCCGTACAGCTTGCTCGGCACGATCGTGCCGGCCAGGCCGGGCGCCAGGCCGATGACGTGGACGTCGGCCGCTCCGAGCGAGTCGGACAGGTCCTCCTTCGCGCGGTACGGGAGGAACTCGACGTTGAACAGGCCCCGGCGCTCGGCCTCGGCCTGGAGCGCCGCCTTCGAGGCGCCGTCGCCGACGATCGCGACGTGGATCTCGGGGTCGTCGCGGAGGATCTCGGCCGCCGCGAGGAGCGTGCCGAGATCCTGCGACAGTCCGACGTTGCCCGAGTGCATCACGACGAACCGGTCCTCCCACCCGCGCTCCTCGCGCAGGCGGCTCGGCCCAGGGAGCGGGCGGATCGCCGAGCCGTCGGCCCAGTTCGGGATGACCTCGATCCTCCTGCGGTCCGTGCCGAGCGCGACGAGCCGCCGCTCCATGTCACGGCCGATCGCGACGACGACCGAGGCCCGACGCCGCAGTGAGCGGTTGAGGGCCCCGAGCGACCGCACGAGCGCCGGGTTCCGCATCCTGCCGAGCGCGACGCCCACCTCGGGGAACACGTCCTGGTTCACGTAGACGAAGGGCACGCGCCGGATCGCGCTCGCGGTCGCAGCCGCCGCCGCGACGACGGGCGGGTCGGTCATCGTGAGGACGACGTCGGGCCGGGCCACGCGCATCAGGCCGACCACGCTCGACGTCAGGTACGTGCCGTAGTTCGACAGGCGCCCGGCCATCGCGGTGCGCGGGAACGTCGTCGACCATATGCGGAGCACCTTCACGCGCCCATGCCGTTCCGGCGCCAGGAAGCCGTGGATCTCGCGCGGCTCGGAGGGGTCGTACGACGGGCGTCCACAGACCACGGTGATGTCGTGATGCTCGGCGAGGTCCTCGCACAGCTCGGTGAGGAGCTGGCTCGTCGCCGATCGGTCAGGATGGAAGTACTGGTTGACGACCAGGATCCGCATCGGTGATCAGGGTCCCGGCTTCTCGGCGTAGAGGTCGCCCATCACGAGCACGTCCATCTTCGTGCGGGCGAACGTGTCGACGGCCTCCTCGGGCGTGCAGCAGATCGGCTCGTTCTCGTTGAACGAGGTGTTCAGCAGGACCGGCACGCCGGTGCGCTCGGCGAACGCCTCGATGAGGTCGTGGTAGCGGGGGTTCTGGTCCCGGCGGATCGTCTGCAGGCGACCGGTGCCGTCGACGTGCGTGGGCGCGGGGATCTCGGCCACCTTCTCGGGACGAACCGGGTAGGTCATCAGCATGAACGGCGAGGGGTGGTCCTTCGTGAAGTACGAGCCCGTGGCCTCCTCGAGCACGACCGGCGCGAACGGGCGGAACGGCTCGCGATGCTTGATCCGGGCGTTCAGCACGTCCTTCATCTCGGCACGGCGCGGGTCGGTGAGGATCGAGCGGTTCCCGAGCGCCCGGGGCCCGAACTCCATCCGCCCCTGGTACCACCCGAGCACGTCCCCGCGCGCGAGCGCGTCCGCGGTGCGCGCGAGGAGCGCCGGCTCCTCGAGGCTCGTGTACGCGATCCGCGCGCCCTCGAGCGCCGAGCGCATCCGCGCCTCGTCGAACGCCGGCCCCCAGTACGCGTGGTCCATCACGAACCCGCGAGGGTTGCCGAGCTCGTGGTGCCACACGTGGTACGCGGCGCCCACGCTCGTGCCGCCGTCGTACGCGGCGGGCTGGATGTAGACCTCGCGGAACGGGGTCTCGTCGAAGATCTTCCCGTTCACCACGCAGTTAAGCGCCACGCCGCCGGCCAGGCAGAGCGCGTCCGCGCCGGTGCGCTCGTGGAGCTCGCGGAGCATGCCCAGCACGACCTCCTCGAGCCGCCGCTGGAGCGAGGCCGCCACGTTCTCGTGGTGGTGCTCGAGGGGTCCGTTGCCGCGGGCCGGGCCGAGGTCCCGCTCCATGCCGGGACCCCAGAGCGGCGGCAGCTCTGGCGAGCCACCGTCCCACGTCATCGCGGCGCCCTCGACGTGGTGGCGGAAGTAGTCCAGGCCGAGCTCGTACCCGAGGCCGTCGCTCCGCACGATCCGGCGGAACACGTCCAGGTGCTCGGGCTCGCCGTACGACGCGAGGCCCATCACCTTGTACTCATCGCCGTACTTCGGGAACCCCAGGTACTGCGTGACGGCGGTGTAGAACACGCCGAGCGAGTGGGGGAACGCGACCTCGCCCCCGATCCGCAAGCGGTGGCCCTCGCCCACGCCCCACATCGCGCTGACCATGTCGCCGAACCCGTCGATCGACAGCACCGCTGCGCGCTCGAAGGGCGAGACGAAGAACGACGAGCCGATGTGCGCGAGGTGGTGCTCGACGAAGTGCGCCTTCGCCTTCAGGCCCGACTCGGGAACTCCGAGCCCCTCGGCGAGCGTCGCCTTCGCGCGAAGGATCTTCCGCAGGTTCGCGGCTCGCTTCGTGGCGACATGGCGGCCGGCCGGGTCGCTCACGGCGTGGGCGAGCCGCTTCCCGAGGTTCGCGCGCGGGTTGCGCGACAACGTGAAGTGGTCGAGATCCTCGGGTCTCAGCCCCGCTTCGTCCAGACAGAAGCGGATCGACCGATGGGGGAAGCTCGTGTCGTGCTTGACGCGAGTGAACCGCTCCTCCTCGACGGCGGCCACGAGTTCCCCGTCCACGACCAGCGCCGCCGAGGCGTCGCCGTGGTACGCGTTGATGCCGAGGATGTTCATCCGCATCCGTCCATCTGGCGAGCAGTAGGCCGAGTCCAGACCGGACCGGCTCCGGATCCGCTTGAGACATCGCGTGTCACAACGCGGCCGGCCTCGCATCGGATTCGCGTTTCAGTCACCGCCGATTCGGGTCCGGAGCGGCTTTCGCTCGCTCCATGTCAGCATCCACCATGATCCGGACGAGTTCGTCGAACCCGGTGCGGGGGTGCCATCCGAGGGCCTCCCGTGCCTTCGACGAGTCGCCGCACAGCTCCCCGATGTCCGCCGGTCTTGTCAGGGAGGGGTCGGTGTCCACGAGTCCATCCCAATCCGATATGCCGGCGTGACGGAACGATGAGTCGAGGAACTCGCGCACGCTGTGCGTGATTCCGGTGGCTATCACGAAGTCGTCAGGTTCAGGCTGCTGCAGCATCTTCCACATCGCTTCGACGTACTCGGGCGCGTACCCCCAGTCCCTCCGGACATCGAGGTTGCCCAGGGCCAGTCGATCTTGGCGGCCCAGCGCGATCCGCGCCACGCCGCGCGTGATCTTCCGCGTCACGAACTCCTCGCCCCTGCGCGGGGATTCGTGGTTGAACAGGATGCCGCAGACCGCGAAGAGGCCATAGGCCTGGCGGAAGTTGACGGTGGTGTGATGCGCGAAGGCCTTGGCGACCGCGTACGGATGGATCGGTGAGAACGGGGTGCTCTCGTTCTGCGGTGACATCATTGCCTGGCCGAACATCTCGGAACTGGAGGCCTGGTAGAAGCGGGTTTTGCCAAACAGACGGGCGAGGCGAATGGCCTCAAGGATGCGCAGTGCCCCGAGGCCGGTGATCTCGGCCGTGAGCTCCGGCTGAGACCATGATCGCGACACGGAGGAGAGGGCTCCGAGGTTGTATGTCTCGTCGGGCTGGATGCGCGCGACGGCCTTGATGAGTGATCCGAGATCCTGGAGGTCGCCCTCCACGAGCTCCGCGAAGGGGAGCAACCGGCGGACGCTGTCGGCAGCCGGGTCAGCGAGGCTCCGCACGAACCCGTGCACCTGGTAGCCCTTGGCGTGCAGGAGTTCCGCCAGGTAGGAGCCGTCCTGGCCCGAAATGCCGATGATGAGCGCGACAGGCGGAGCCATGAGCATGTCAGTATCCCCTATCTTCCGCACCATGGGATCCCGTACTCGAGAAGCACCTATGCAGGAGTTCCTCGCCGTCGTCGACATCCCCTCGGGCTACCGACTGCACGAGTTGCGGGTCCTCTCTGGCGCCATGCGGGAGCGGGGCATCCATCTACGAGTGATCTTCCTGTCCCATGGGCAGAAGGGCCGCCTCTGGCGGTACGAGGCCGAGACGTTCGGCATCGATCACTCGTTCGCTCGGGGGCTCAGTTTCTACCCAGCCGAACATCTCCCCGTACATGTGAACCCAGGCGCCTGGGGGAGCGTGGTAAGCGCCGCGCCCCAGTGGTTGTGCCTCGGGGGCTCCTGGTACCAGCCCGCGGTCATCGCCTCCGCGTTCGTGTCCCGTGCCCAACACATGCTTCTCTGGGTGGAGAGCTGGCAGGAGCGGGACGCGCGCGCCGACCGCCTTCGGCGGACCGTGATGAGCAGGTGTGACGGGTTCATCGTTCCCGGGCTGCGGGCGGAGCGCTATGCCCTGTCTCGGGCCACACGGCCGGCCCTGCGGCTCCCCAACTTCGTAGACGAGGTCCGCTTCGGCCAGCAGACCGCCTCAGCGAAGACCGACAGGCAAGGGATCCGGAGGTCACTCGGCTTCGGTGACGAGACGTTGTTCGCGTGGCCCGCCCGACTCGATGCCGTCAAGGGGATCGTCCCGTTCCTGGAAGCGGTGCGTGACGTCCGCGGCGACTACGCGATCGCGATCGCGGGCGAAGGTCCGCAGCGCGAAGAGATCGAGCGGCTGGTTACCGCCATGCCACAGGTCCGACTGCTGGGGCACCTGTGGCCGCAGGACCTTGTGCGTCTGTACGCGGCCGCAGACGTGCTGCTCTTGCCCTCGCTCTTCGAGCCCTACGGGTTCGTAACGGTCGAGGGCCTTTGGGCGGGCCTTCCCCTGCTGCTTTCCGACCGCGTCGGCGCGCTGCCCGAGGTCCTGGTCGAAGGGGAGAACGGGTGGGTCGTGGACTCGGCAGATGTCGAGCAAGTCCGTGGAACCTTCGCCGAGGTGGTGGGGACCGACCCGGCCATGTTGGCCTTCATGGGGCAACGGTCACGTGCCTTGGCGGAGGTGCGGTTCGCGAGCCGCGAGTGCGCCGCGGCATTCGTGGATGACCTGCTGAGGATCTTCCCTTCATAGACGCGTGCCGCTTCTTCCCGCACACTCCTCGGAACAGCTGCGCTGCCGGGTTCGATCGGGGTGCGATTGCCTAGACTTGGCTTCCACCGACAGCGGCCGGTCTGGAGCGGAGCATCGTGAACTTCTCTGGCATCTCGGATCAAGGACTTGTGGGGAGGATCCTGCGAGCCCCCTTGCGACTTGTCCCCAGCCGGGCGACGGTGCCGATCCTTCAGGGAAGGCTCCGCGGCAAGAAGTGGATCGTCGGGTCGAGCACCCACGGGTGCTGGCTGGGTTCGTACGAGTGGGAGAAGCAGAGGGGGTTCGCCGCTGCGGTCCCGGGGGGGAGGGGTTGTGTATGACGTGGGGGCCCACGTCGGCTTCTATACCCTGCTCGCGTCGGTCCTCGTTGGCCCTGAAGGGAGGGTCCTCGCGTTCGAGCCCGTTCCCCGCAATCTGGGATTCCTTCGACGGCACGTCCAGATGAACGGGTGTGACAACGTCACCATCACCGCGGCGGCCGTCGGAGAACACGCCGGTTCCGGGCGCTTCGGGTTTGGACCCAGCAGCCAGATGGGGTATCTGGACGCCAAGGGTCACCTCGAGGTGAGTGTGGTGAGCCTCGATGGCATCGTTGCGGCGGGTAGCCCTTCCCCGGACCTGATCAAGATGGATATCGAAGGAGGAGAGTACCGGGCTCTGCGGGGGGCTCGGCGTGTGCTCGAGTCCGCGCGTCCGACCCTAGTCCTGGCCACCCACGGTCCGGAGGTGCACGAGCAGTGCGTTGGACCCCTGACCTCCTCGGGTTATCGGATAGAGGCCCTGGGTTCGCCCGACGAGTTGTTGTGCACCGCCGACGGATGATCGTGTCTGCCCCGGCAGGGCACGGGGCGGCGCTCGGGGGGAGCGGAGAAGACGGTGGATCAGCTCGAGGAGCTAGGCGCCTGCCCCTTGTGCCGGTCGCGTGGCGTTTCGAATGCCTACGAGCGGCGCGTCGGACTGACCGTGAGGGAGTGCGCGTCATGCGGTCTGGCCTACCTCGACCCGCGACCCACCTGGAGCGCCATGTTGCAGCGCTATGAGCGCGACTACGCGTTCCTCCCACTTCCAGGGCAGTGGAAGGATGCCCGGTTGTTCGACACGCTCGGCACAGACGCCAGAAGGATCGCCGCGGTCCGTCTTCTGCAAGGAGCATCCGTGATGGATGTCGGGTGCGGCCCGGGGACGATGCTCGAGTCCTTGCGGCGCCGGGGAGCGACCGGCATCTGCGGGGTAGAGCCGAGCGGAGTTGCCGCCGAGTTCGCATCGGCACATATCGCCGGCTCGAGGATCCATGTGAGCGATTGGGAGCACGCGCCTCTCGGAGACGAGAGGTTCGACGTCATCTGTGGACTCGATCTGATCGAGCACCTCTATGAGCCACGCGCATTCGTGCGCTGGGCATACGCGCGACTGGTGCCGGGCGGAGTCCTCTATCTGAAGACTCCGAACTGGGGGGCGGTGGAGAAGTATGGCGCCGACTGGGGTGGCCTGTCGATCGACTTCGAGCACGTCTGCTACTTCTCGGCTGAAACGCTCTCACGGCTTCTCGCAAGAGAAGGATTCGAGATCCGATCCGTGGGCTACGAGCCTGCCCGAACGGGGCTGGCCGGCGAGAACCCGCTTGGACGGGAAGGGAGCAGGCGGATGCTCATCAGCGGGAGGTGGGTCATCAGGGCTCTCCCGGGCGTGAACAAGGTGGCCTACCGCGGGCTCGAAGCCGTCCGGCGCCGCCGACGTCGAGCCGACCTGGAAGCGGGCGTGGCGGACGTCCTGGTGATAGTGGCCACCGTATGAACCGGGTCCTGCTCTTCGGGTCCCTGGTCCATCCCGACGCGGTCAAGGACATCCCAGAGGCATCCGAGGCAGCGAATCGGTTCCAGCTCGGGATGTTGAACGGGCTGTTGGCGGCTGGACTGGAGCGCGCAACGGCGATAACGGCCCTTCCGATCGCCGCGGTTCCCCGGCCTAGGAAGATGTTCGTTCGCGCGCAGAGATGGAGCCTCGGTGATCGGATAGACATCGTGGCTCCCGGCTTCGTGAACCTGCCACCCATCAAGCCCTTGTCGGTCCACAGGCGGCTGAAGCGGGCCGGAACGCTGGCACGCGCTGGGGTGAGCGCGATCCTTGCCTACAACGGGACCCCGGGCCCGGGGTCCGCGGGCCTCGCAGTCGCTCGCGAATTGGGCGTCCCGTTCATCTGCGTCGTGGCGGACCATGACCCCAGGTACAGAGGGCGTTCTCCTCTGCGTGCGGGCGCACAGTGGTGGAGCAACCGGATCGTGGGGGGTGGTGATGGACTCGTCGTGCTGTCCGGGCACACTGCGCGCGATCTGGCGGGTGGCCGGCCTTGGATCAAGATCGACGGCGGCGTTGACCGGGACTGGGACGAGATACCTGATCTTGCCCCGCTGCGGAAGACCGTCGTGTACGCGGGAACACCGGCGTATGTGAGTGGCGCGCGTCTCCTGCTCGAGGCCTTCGCGAAGGTCGAAGACCCCGAGATGAATCTCGTCTTCGCCGGACGGGGCGGACTGGAGGACGAGATCCGGGTTGCTGCATCCAGGGACCAGCGGATCGAGGTGAAGGGGTTCACGACGCGTGAGGAGCTTCGGCGACTCCTCGCTTCGGCAACCGTTCTGGTCAATCCTCGCCTATCGGCTCCATCAGAGAATCGCTACAACTTCCCGTCCAAGATCCTCGACTATCTAGCTTCGGGCCGGCCGGTGATCACGACGATGGCCGGCGACCTCGACCCCGTATATGCCGACCTGGCGATACCGTTGCGGGACGAAACGCCCAGCGCCCTTGCGGCGCTGATGCAGGAGGTCTGCGCTCGGTCCGAGCGGGAGCTGACGGCGATCGGCTCCAGGGGCCGCGACTTCGTTCTCGGAGAGCGCCGGTGGGTGGACCAGGCCGCCGACGTATACCGGTTCATCGAGTCGCTCGTAGCGGAGCGTGCGTGATGAAGATCCTGCTGACCGTCCCTTCGCTGGCACGGGAGTTCGGTGGGCCCGCCGCCAAGGCGCGGCGATTGGCCGAGGGTCTCCGCAACCTCGGGCGCTCGGTGGTCCTGGTCGGTTGCGGTGAAGCTGCCGACGCGATCGGACTTCCGATCCTTCTCAGGTATCACGCTACCCCCGTCCCGCGGCGACTTCGGCCGCTCGCCGCGCTCGCCAGGTCGGCGGACATCGTTCACGTCATCGGCTACCGGGATCCGGTGGGGACCATCGCCGCCCTGGTAGCCAGGGGTGGGGGAGTGCCCTTCGTCGTGGAGCCGGTCGGGATGATGCCGCGACATGCGCGCAGCAGGCGATGCAAGACCGTGTTCGATGAACGGATCGGGTTCCGCATGGTCCGGGATGCGGCAGCTGTCATCGTGACCTCTGAAGCGGAGCGCGCGTGGCTTCCCGCGATCATCGATCGGGCGTCAGTGCGGGTCCGGCCCAACGGGGTCGACGTGGAGGACCTGCTGCCGCTGCCGGAGCGGGGCGCCTTCCGGTCGGAACTGGGCATCGCACCAGATGCCCCCCTCGTCCTGGTGCTCGCACGCCTCGTCGCGACCAAAGGCCTCCCGGCCTTCGTGTCCGCCCTGGCTTCAACCGACGCCGTTGGCGTCATCGCAGGGCCAGACGAAGGGGACGGGACGCTGGAGGAGGTTCGTCGGCTCGCGTCCGATCTGGGGATCGCGCACCGGCTGCGCCTGGTGACGAGCGGTGTGTGGGGTCACAAGAAGGCGCAGGCGTTTGCCGACGCCGACGTGGTGTGTCTCCCATCCCCCCTGGAGAGCTTCGGTCAGGCAGCCGCCGAGGCAGCGGCCGTGGGACTTACAGTGGTCGTTTCTCAGGATTGCGGAGCGAGGGAGTGGCTGGGTCCGGAGGGAACGAGCGTCTTCGACCCAGGGGAGCCTGAGTCCCTCGCGCTCGCTCTGTCGGATGCGCTCAGATCGCATCCGGCTCGTGGCCCTGCCTCACGCGGGTCCGCGCGCATCCGAGAGCAACTCTCGTGGGATGCCGTCGCCGGGATGCAAGCCGACCTCTACCGCGACATCCTCCGAGCCCGGCTCAGCTGACCAGGATCACCTCGGGGTCCGCCGCCTTCCAGTTGTTCCAGACGATGGCGAGGCCGATGAGGGTCCACAGGATGGTGTCCTGGAACACCTGCGCGAAGGTCGGCGTGAGGAACCCGGTGAGGATGGCGGCGATGAGGCTCGCAAGGAAACCCACCCCGAGGCCCCGTTCGACCGGGCTGACGGCCCCCCGCAAGAGGCAGATCAACTCTCTGCCCATCGCCCACAACATCCAGAGAAATGGAAACAACATGAGCAGACCGTACTCGTAGGCCATCACGCCGAAGGTGTTGTGCCCCCCAAGCACCCAACCCTCCGGCGTGACCTGGTAGGTGTTGTACGCGCCCTGGCCGATGAGTGGCTCCTCGAGGAACGCATGCCAGCCCTGTTCCAGCGAGGCGATCCTGCCGCTCCCGCTGGGGTCGTTCGTCGGGTTGGTCAGGCGGTACAGAGCATCCCGCCCAGGTTCCAGGGAGAGGCCGATCGCCGCGAGCAGGATGATCACGGGCAGGGTGATCAGCGCACCACGGATCCTCGCGGGCCGCCCTCTCCCCGTCGGCAGTAGGAACAGTCCGACCGTGGCGATGGTGCCCACCATGAGAGTCGCGACTGCAGCGGCGTAGGTGGCCGCGAAGATGGTTACGCCGAGGACGACGAAGCCGAGAAGGGACGGAACACGCCACCGCGGCGTGGCAAGGCCGATCCCGAGGAGGACCGGCGCCACAAGCGCCAGGGCCACCAGGGTCTGCACGCTGAGAGAGCCGACGGCACCGAGGAGCGAAACCGCTCGGGCGTCGGCGCTTGCCCCAACGCTAACAGCCTGTCGGATGCCGGTGCCTGCCGTGGAAAGGGCGATCAGTCCGGGCAGCCACAGGACGGTGAGGATCACCGTGGCCGCGAGCATGCCGAGCAGGACGTTTCGCGCCCGGCGTGGTGTGTCCACCAGCAGGAGGATGAGAACGAGCGGCCACATGCCGGCCAGGAAGTCGTAGGCGCGGACGGCCGGAGCATCGCCGTGCTGGACTGCGGCGAACATGATGTAGATGGCGATGACAAGCGCGAGCGGCAGATACAAGCGGGTCTTCGGCAGCCAGCGACGCGACTCGACGTGCCGCAGCAACGCGCCGGCGACGGTGATCACCGCGATCGTCTGCAGAGGCGAGCGGAACACCGGGATATCCAGCCGTTGGTCCGTGTAGGGAACGACCAGGAGGAGGAAGTAACAGGCGTACATCCCGATCATGGGTCTGAACGAGATCGTCACCACCGAGACGATGCCCAGGACCAGGATCGTCGCCAGGATGCCTCCGGTAGCGATGACTCGGCCCACCAGGAGCGCTGCGAGCGCCACCCCTCCGATGGATGCCGCCCGGATCGTCAGGCGACGGGCCGGCATCCGGTGCTGCGCCTGCATCACACACTCACCTCATGGGCCTCCAGCCAGCCTGCGAGGATCGCGACCGCCCAGGCTTCGGTCTCCTCGCCGGCCGCCGCCGCTCGCTCGATCTGCCCAAGCGCCCCGGCGTCGAAGAGGCCGCCGATCGTCTCGGATCTCAGCAGCTCCCGGATCCGTGGCAACAGTGGCCCCGCCGCCCACTGGTGCAAGGGCATCGAAAAATAGGACTTCGGTCGGTGCAGGATCTCATATGGAAGTAGGTCGGCGACGGCGCGCTTCAGCACCGCCTTCCCTCCCGTGCTATCGAGCTTGAGGCGACCTGGCAAGGATAGAGCGAGCTCAACCACCCGGTGATCGACGAATGGTACGCGAACCTCGAGCGAGTGCGCCATGCTCATGGCGTCGGCGTCCCTCAACAGGGTGTTCACGAGATACCCGCGCATCTCCACACGGGACACGGCTCCCATCACATCCGGGTCCTCTTGCATGACCTCCTCCAGGCCGAGTTCCGTCGGTCGGTCTTCTACGCCCCCGAAGAGGGTGGCCTTGTCCTCGGCGGCGAACACCTCCCGCACCTGGAGGTGCCTCGCTGCCGGTGAGCTTCCCACGAAGCGCAGTCCGGAGGAGATACGGGCAGGCACGCGGCCCTGCAGGAGGCCGGCTGCCTTCAGCAGCAGCCGGTTCCCTCGGGGCGCGATACGTCCGGCCTGCAGGAACCGGCCGAAGTGCGGATAGCCCGCGAAGATCTCGTCCGACCCCAGCCCCGACAGCGCGACCGTGACCGCCCGTCGGGTTGCCCTGGAGACGAACCAGCTGTTGACCCCGTCGCTCGATGGCTGGTCCATCGAGGAGATGACGTGACCGAGGTCCGAGGCGACATCCTGCCCTGATACGAAGACCTCGGTGTGATCGGCTCCGATGTGCGTGGCCATGATGCTCGAATGATGTGCCTCATCGGCTGCGGCGGGGCCGTCTCCGAATCGGACTGTGAAGGTCTTCAACGGCCCCGTGGCGTGGCGCGCAGCGAGCGCCACGATGGCGGTCGAGTCGAGCCCACCGCTCAGGAATGCGCCGACCGGCACGTCGGCGATCATGTGCTCGGCGATAACCTGCTCGAGCATCTCGCGCAGCTCGCCGGCGGCTCGATCGAGGGAGATGGAGCGTGTGGAACCCGGCGCGGGCAGGTCCCAGTGCCTGCGGAGGTCCCTTCTGCCGTCCTCCAGCGTGAGCGTGTGCCCGGGAGGCAGTGAGCTCACTCCTTCGAGGATCGTTGCGGGACCGGGGATCGACCCCAGGCTCAGGTAGTCCCATATCGCCCGTCGGTCGGCGACCCGCGCGACCAAGTCGCTTGCGAGCAAGGCCTTGATCTCGGATGCGAAGAGGATCCCCCCCGGGACAGCGCTCCAGTAAAGGGGTTTGATCCCCAGGCGATCCCGCGCGAGCAGGACGACGGGTACCTCCGAGTCCCGCTCGTCGCAGATGGCGAATGCGAACATCCCGGTGAGCCGCTCCAGGCAGTCGCGTCCCCACCGGAGGTAGGCAGCCAGCACGACCTCGGTGTCCGAGTTGGAGCGGAACGGATACCCGCCATCCGCAAGCTGCCGCCGAAGCTTCTTGAAGTTGTACAACTCGCCGTTGTAAGTGATGCAGCATCGCCCGGATGGATCCGACATCGGCATGTGGCCCGCTGGGGAGAGATCGATGATCGCGAGACGGCAGTTGCCTAGCACCGTGCGGCCGGAGGGAGAGCTCCACACCCCGCTGTCGTCCGGCCCTCGGTGGTGCATAGCCTTCACCATGCTCTCCACGAGGACTGCCTGAGCCCCGGTTCCGGCGATCCCAGCGATCCCGCACATCCCGGCTACCTCCGCGCGAGCACCGCGTCGAGCCGCTCTTGGAAGACGTCACGAGCGAACGTCCCTGCTACGAACGCCCGGCCCGCTGCGCCCATCGAGCGGCCGCGGTCGGGCAGGGACAGGATCCGAGCGCATGCGGCGGCGATTGCCCGCGGGGAATGGGGGTCGGCGGTAAGGCCGGTGACGCCGTCCTGCAGCGTCTCTGGGGCGGCCGCTTGGTTGCTGGCTACGACCGGACGCCCGGTGGATTGCGCCTCGATGTAGACGATCCCGAAGCCCTCGCCCCGGAAGGACCCCCCGGGCGCGGGGTCCATCCTGCTCGGCATCACGAAGAGGTCGCAGCGGCGGTATTCCTCGGCGAGTGTTCGATCGTCGACGCGGCCCAGGAACGTGACCCGGTCCGCCACGCCGTGCTCCTGCGCAATCCTCCTCAGCCTGTCTGCGCCGTTGCCTCCACCCGCTATCCGGTATCCGACCCTCCGCCCAAGGTGCTGCTCGATAAGGGGCATCGCCTCGATGACACGGTCGTGTCCCTTGGAGACGTCGTCCTCCGCGATCCGGCTGACGGTGAAGAGCACTGGATCATGGGATAGATCGGGCGGAGTCGTGTCCGCCGAGAACCTGTCGATATCGACGGTGGGGAAGACGACCGGCACGTCTGCCTCAGGCATCCTCTCCCGGATGCGGGCGGCGGTGAAGTGGGAGATCGTCGCGATCGACCGCGCCGCGGCCAACGCCTTGCGCAGTGCGGGGCTCCAGGTCCCCCAGATGTCGGTGCCGTAGGTCCAGACCCAGAACGGGGTGCCCGAGCGGCGCAGACCACGATGCGTGCCGGGGGCCAGTCGTGGGTGCATGCACAGCACCAGGTCGTGGGCATCCTGGTGCCGTCCTACGCGCAGCGCCAGTTTCCTCTGGAGCAGTCGGTAGTGGGCGGAGAGCGCCAGGCACGATGCGGGCGCCAACTCAGCTATCCGCACGCCATCCAGCGGCTCCGCTGCGTCCAGGACCGACCAGACAACCACTTCGTGGCCTCCAGCGACGAGGCCTCGCGCCACATCGCGAACGTAGATCTCGAGTCCTCCAACAGGGGAGAACCCGATGGTGATCATGAGCACGTTCACTCGATCCTCCGCGCCAGTACCTGCTCGTAGATGACTTCGATCGCCGTCACCCCCGCCTCCGGCGAGAACTCGGACCGGGCTTCTTCGAAGGCGCGCTCAGCGGCGGCCCGCATCTCATCAGTCTCGGTCAGGGCTCGAACGAGTCCTCGAGCCAGTACCACCGGATCCCCAGGAGGGACGAGCACCCCCCTCCTCCCGCCATCCAGAAGGTCCTTCATCGGCCCGATGTCGGATGCCACGACCGGCACGCGGTGGGCGAACGCCTCTATCACAGGCCGCGGGAAGTGCGGCTCGGTAGCCGGGAACGTCATCACATCGGCGGCCGCGAAGACATCGCCCGTATCCGCCAGGAAGGGAAGGATGATGACACGATCGCATACTCGTTGCAGGAGCGCCTCGCACTTCTGGTAGTCACTCGAGATGCCGATCAGCGGGAGGACCCTGCGGGCCAGACGGGCACGCAGCCTCTGCGAAGGCGGCGTCACCCCCGCGATGATGCACATGGCATCAGGGATCTCCTCGGTGACCCTCTGCATGGCTTTGAGAAGCACCGGCGCCCCCTTGAGACCGCTGAAACCGCCGAGGAAGAGGATCACACGCGCCCCTGGGGCGATCTCGCGCCTGTGCCGCGCCTCGCTCCGATCCACGGGAGGGAGGTCGAAGGAAGTCCAGTTCGGTATCACATGCCATGTGGGCGAGCTCCCAAGGTGCTGCATGTCATCTCGGGAGAGGAATAGCGCGGCGTCGGGCAGGTCGTGGATCTTGCGCGAGAGCCAGCGGCGACGGATGCCGAGATATCCGTTCACGACCGATTCCCGGATGTGCCATACCAATGGGACACCAGCCCTCCGCGCTCCATCGGCTGCGGGCGAGAGAACTGCGGAATTCAAGTGGACGATGTCGGGATGCTCCTCCGAGATCAGTCGTTCCGTCGCTCGAACCGAGCTCGGATATCCGACTACCGTTCTGAACAGGGTCAGGAGGTGACGAGGGTTCCAGAAGCGCAGCCATCCACCGGTGGTGTGCGGGAATGCTCGGATCCTTGGGGCCGGCACAACACGGACGCCGCACGCGGCGTGGAAGTCCATCACTTCGGGCACGGGATGGATGCAGGCGATGACGCATTCGTATCGTGATGGATCCAGACTCCGGACGAGCAGATCCAAGCTCCGAGCAGACCCGCCCAGCAGCATGCTGTGTGTGATGAACAGGACACGGGCCCGGTTCACCGGCTGCACCCTCCTGATGCCTTACAGATGGCGAAGCCTTTCGCAGTCTCGGAACGGCTGTAGGTCTGGCGCATGAGCCTGCGTTCGCACGTGCACACCTCCTGTTGTCACGCAGGTGAGCGGGTGTGGAGCAGGGCCGAGTAGAGGTTGTAGGTTTCGTCCGCGAGCGCGGAAGCCGAATACCGGTCCAACGCACGTTGACGGCCTGCACCTGCCAGCGCGCGCCGCAACGGCGGGTCGTCACATAGCTGAGCGAGGTGGGCTCGCAGTGCCTCGATATCGCCCTCGGGGAAGATCAACCCGGCGTCGCCGATCACCTCGGGGATCGCACCGGAGTCGGACCCGATCACCGCCACGCCCGAGAGCATAGCCTCGGCCAGGACGAGACCGAACTGCTCCCGCCACGTTGGAATGGTTCGGGAAGGCAGGACCAGGACATCGAACTCCCGCATCAGCGGCGGCAGCGCATCTCGCTCGACCAGCCCCTCCAGGTCCAGGCGGTCCTCGTGCCCTCCGGCAGCTAGGACGGTCTTGACCGAGTCGCGCTCGGGTCCATCTCCCACGACCACCAGCCGCCAGTCGCCCCGCAGATCCAGCGCGGCCCGGGCCAGATCGACGACGCCCTTCTGGGGCGTAAGCGCCCCGACGAAGCCGATCGTGAACGGGCGGCCGTCCCGCCCGGGGGGCGAGGGCGTCCAGACACGTTCGTCTGCTCCGATCTCCGTCTGGATGTGAACGGGTCCGGCAAAGCCGAGCGCGCGCAGGACCCGCTCGCTCCCGGCGCTGCCGGCAAAAGCTCCGCCGGCCAGACCGAAGACCGAGCGGACCTTCGCCTTGCGGTACCAGGTGTCGGGCGGGGAGAGGATATTCGTGTAGTAGTAGAAGAGTCGGACCGCGCGCGGGACGAGCAGCCGAGCCGCAAGGAAGCTCTGGAGCAAGACCCATTCGGTCGGCTCCTCGTTGACTTGGACCACGTGGGGGCGGGTCCGGCGCATGCCGAGCGTGAGGGACCGGTACAGGCGACGGTCGGTCGTCGCGATCGGCAAGACGCGGTAGTTCCGGCGCTCGTCGCTTGTCACCCGGAACGATTGCTTGGCCCCATACCGGTCGGTCCGGAATGTGGTCGGGGCGATGAGGGTGACATCCGCATCTGGATGACGTTCGGCCAGTCTTTCCCACCGCGCTCGGTTCGATGGAACGACGAACGAGTGGGCGATCACCATGACCCTCAGACCGTTCGGGCCGGACACCTCAGGCATCCCTTGTGGCGACCACCTGCAGGATGGAGTCCGGGAAGGTCTCAGCGGACGCCGGGTCGCCCCGGAGAGTGGTGATCCGATACCCGTGCGCTCCGAGCACCTCAAGTGAACCGACGGACTTGCGACCGTGAACCTCGATGAGCAGCTTGGGCGAGTGCCGATCCAGGACGCCGGTGGCGCCGCGCAACGCGCGTTCTTCGGCGCCCTCTATGTCCATCTTGATCGCGTCGATGTGATGGAGCCCGGCGCGCTCCACATAAGCGTCGAGGGAGATCCTGGGGACCGTGAAGGTCGCCGTGCGCGTCTCATGGCCATACAAGCTCGCCTCTGACGTCCCCTGGCCAACGAACAGCTCGACGGTTCCTCCGTCGGTCTCGTCGACCGCCGCCTGGACGATCGTCACCCTGTCGGCGAGGCGGTTCCTCTCCATCGTCTTCCGCGCGATCTCCAGCGAAGGCGGGAAGGGCTCGAAGGTGTGGACCGATCCCGACGGGCCGACGAGTTCGGCCATGAGGACCGAGAAGACCCCGATGTGTCCACCGACATCCAGGCAGGTGTCCCCCGGTTTCACATTATCGGCGATCCATCCGAGCGGCTGTGGCTCGTAGCCGTCGTAGGAGATCCAATGGAACGCCTCTGGGAGCAGCATGGTGCGTTCGTGGCCGGGGGCGAGCTTCACCGGCAGCCACAGGTCGCCGTGGGGGCGGGCCGATTCGGCCGCCCCGCTCACGCCGGGCACCGCCTTGAGTGTCCGGCGCAAGGGGACCGGCACGTGGTACCGGAACCACTGGTACGTCTTCTCCCTCAGCGTAGACATAGTGCCAACCCTATCCGGGGGATCATGACGAGCACCGCCGAACCATCTCCGCAGGCTCCGGATCGAATGCCCGAAGCTGCAGGTGCAAGGACACGTTTCGACGCGTGCCTAGCAGCGTCGCCCCAGGTCGGAGCGCCCGATCGCTTTCGAACCCCTGGACGCAGGGACCCTGAAGAAGCGCGTTCACAGCCCGGGGAAGAGACATCAGCACGCGCCGATGTCGGCGGGCCCCTGTCGGCTGCGGCGCTGGACTCTGTCCAGCAGGCGAGCGGTGCGCCGCCCGCCCAGGAGAGCCCCGGCCATGATCCAAGCGAGTTTGTAGTCCCACGAGCGTTGATCCTGTCCGAGCGCCCGCGTCATCTCGTACAAGCCCCGCCCTCGGTCGCCTGCCTCGAGGAGCGAGCGGCCGTACCCGAATCGCCATCGGCCTATTGCTCTGCGCAAGTTCAGGCGTCCGGCCTCCTCGGGGCCGAGATTGCGTCCCAGCTTCTCCAGGGCGAGCACGCCTGCCAACAGATGGGGGTCCCCTCCAACACCCCGGGGTGGGCGGCTGCGGACTCGGTAGAACCCAACAACTTCTTCGTCGGGGTGATAGCCGAAGAGCCCTCCAGCGGCGGCCAGTCTGAGCCAGAAGTCCCAGTCCTCGTTGGACGGAAGTTTCGGATCGAAGCCGCCGATCATTCGACACCACTCGGTGCGAGCGAGCGTGGCCACCGGGAGGATGAAGCCGTCGTCGATCATTTTGGGGAGTATCTGGCCCGACGGGTGTACTCCGGGTCTGAACGGCCAGCGCCGATCCGGATCTTCCTCGGCGAAGCACTCGACGGGACCGTATGCCACGGCGTACTGGGGATTCTCGGCGAGGAATCCGACCTGCCGTTCGACCTTCGTGCGCACCAGGATGTCGTCCGCGTCCAAGAACTGGATGAAGGCTCCCCGCGCGAGATCGATCCCCCTATTGCGGGCTATGCTCCGTCCGCCATGGGCCATGCGCAGCAAGCGCACTCTATCGCCGAAACGGTCCGCGATGAGATCGGACGTCCCATCCGTGGACCCATCGTCCACAACGATGACCTCCAGTGGATGATGCGATTGTGCCAAAGCGCTCGCGATGGCCTCCTCGACAGTCTCACGCGCGTTGTACGCAGGCATCACTACGCTAACTAGCGCGTCATGCCCAGCCGACGCGTCAGGCATGTGCTCGCCTCATCCGGGCGTATGCTGCCGGCGCGCCGGTCCCCACCTGCATACGTAGAAGCCCACGCGATGGACGCTGTCGTTGACCTGTCGGGTGCGAGAGGCTGCCAAGACCTGTCGATCTGGGCGGCGTCGCCGATGTGAGAGCTGCTGTGAGCGTCGGCACAGGCACAGTCTAGGGTCGCTCTAGCCACCCGAGGAACTCGCGAGGTGAGCGCCCTGAGTTCCTGCGAATGGTGCGGCGCCTCTTGAGGGCGCTGGGAAGGGACATGAGGATCACGCGCCACGCAGCGAGCCGCAGCCTGAGCATGCCGCGCCGGCCGTGGACCAGATCGCTCGCCGTGCTTCTGAGGCCAACCGTGAGTGTGCGCGCGACCTCGGGCCAAGGGAAGAACTTCAGAGCCAAGCGGACCTGCCCGGCGGCCATCCCGATGATCGTCGAGGGCCGACCCTCATCCGTTCCCGTGGTGGCGCCGACACGGTGCCAGCACACCGCCGAAGGTACGTAGATGATCGGCCAGCCCCGGCTCCAAGCCTGCATGCCCAGATCCATGTCCTCGTAGCAGAGCGGATACCCCGGGTCCCAGCCACCGAGAGCATCGAAGCGATCTCTTCGCACGAGGATGCTCGCCCCGGATGCGAAGAAACACTCCGCCACCCCATCGGTCGGCTCCTGGTCAACCATGGAACTGTCCACCCGCCTACCGTGCCAGCGATCTGTGAGACGCGTGCGCTCGTGGACGACGCGGCTCCCGTCCCAGTCGAACTGCCGGGCGTCCGTCGCGAAGGCGTTCGGATTGGCTTCCAAGCTCTCTACGAGCCGCTCGACGAAGTCCGGCGCGAACCGCATGTCGTTGTTCAAGAACAGGAGGTATGCCCCAGATGCCCGGCGGGCTCCCTCGTTCATGGCCTGGGCTAGTCCGATGTTCCGGCCGAGCGGAAGCCATCCCATCTTGGCCTCCCGCACGACTTGCGCGGAAGCGTCGGTGCTGCCGTTGTCCACGACGAGTACCTTCAGCGCGGGATAGCTTTGTTCCGCGAGGCTCGGCAGGCAGTCCTGGAGGTGAGTTCGGCCGTTCCAGCTAACGATGATCGCGGTCACCAACGGACGGTCGGTCGGGTCATCTGGCATCGGCGATCCCACTTCCGGTCCCGGTAGCCTCCGGGAGCTGGGCTTCCACTCAGTACCACACGATCTCTCCATCGCGCAGCTTCACGGGAACCCTGCGCAGGGCCAGCCGCTGCTCCCACCAAGCTCGATTGTCCGCGTACCACTTGAGCGTGCGTTCCAGGCCATCTTCCAGATTGACCGCGTACTCGAACCCGATCAGGTGCTTGGCTTTGGCAGTGGACGCGACATGCTTCACGACCTGACCAAGCCGGTCCTCCATGTACTCGATCGGACTTGTGCTGTTGGGGTGCGCCTCGATCAGCATCTGCGCGATCTGGAGCACGGAGGCCCCACGGCCGGTGCCGGCGTTGATGACCTCACCACGGATCCGGTCGGCTGGAGCCCGCAACGCGAGATGGATGGCCCGCACGGTGTCCTCCACGAAGATCCAGTCGCGCACGGCGCTCCCATCCCCGTGCACCGTTAGCGGCTCGTTCAGCAGCAGCGACGTGATGAAGCGTGGCACGACCTTCTCCAGGTGCTGGCCGGGCCCGTAGTTGTTGAAGGGCCGGATGATGACCGCGGGCAGGTCGTAGCTCGCCACGTATGAGTAGACGAGCCGATCGGCACCGGTCTTGGCGGCGGCGTAGGGCGTACACGGATTAAGCGGGTGCTCTTCGTCCATGGGTTCAGATAACGCCGTGCCGTAGACCTCCGACGTCGAGATGTGAACGAGAAGATCCACCGAGTTCGCATGGCGCAGCACAGCATTCGCAACCGCCTGTGTCCCAAGGACGTCCGTCTCGAAGAACTCCCGATTGCTGAAAAGCGAGCGGGCGACATGGGTCTCGGCCGCGAAGTGCACAACGACATCTGAGCGGCTCACGAGTTCTCCGACGAGGTCGACATCGTTGACGCTTCCGGGCCAGAACTCGAAGTGGTCGCTGTTGCGGACGGCTGCGGGGATGTTCCCGAGGTCCCCGGAGTACCGGAGGGCGTCCAGCACCATGATGCTGACGTCGGGGTCTTCATCGAAGAGTGAGCGCACGAACGCGCTTCCGATGAACCCCGCCCCGCCGGTGACCAGCACGTTTCTCAAGTCTCTTGCTCCCTTGGCCCCAGCGCCTTGGCTCGCGAAGGCATGCCGTGATCCGTGGGGATGATACTCACACCCGAACGGCAGGGCATGCGGTCAGGAGAGGTAGTCGATCCAAAGAAGTACCTGCTCTTCTTGAAGAACGACACCGCGTTCACCCAGCTCGAGGCCGGGGGGGGCGCTCCGGCTCCCGGCATGAGCGCGGGCGGAGCGAAGGAACGTAGGCCCGCGGCCACACGGGCAACGGCTGGCCGGTTGCTGTGCGTCGCATCCTCCCACAACGCTCCGACCACGTCGACGGTCCTGCCCAATCTGCGTGTCCGTTCTACCTTGTAGAAGACGAGCAGCGACGGGTCCGGATTCGCACGCTCGAACCCGACAGCCCGGATCCGGTCGAGCACTCCCAACCGGCGGGCGAGCAGATGGCCGGGCTGGCCGAGGCCGAAGGCGATGTTCAACACAACCACCCCTCCGGGTTTGAGGACGCGGCGGAAGTACTCGATTGCAACAAGGGGTTCCTCGAGATGTTCCAGGACGTCGAGGCTGACGACCGCGTCGAAGGAGCCGACGGACTCGAGTTGGGTAGCTTCGGTCACGAAGTTGGCTGAAAGACCTCGCTCCGCGAACCGCCACTTCGCGAAATCGTGAAGCGGCTTGCTGATGTCCAGCATCGTCATGTCGAAGCCATGCTTGGCGAATAGCAATCCCGTAGATCCGATTCCGTGACCGAAATCAAGCACCGTGGACCCTTCCGAAAACCGCTCGACGGCGTGCAATGCGGCGACGCTGACCAACGCGAAGGTGTCGGGGCGCAGGGAATGCCAGTACATCGCATGCAAGAGCGCATGATCGCTAGAGCGGTAGTAGTCCTCGCGCGACTCCCTCGACTCCATGCTCGCCCGTTCTCGTGGGTCCCAGGCCTGCTCGAGGCGCCGTCCGGCTTCCTCTGGGGTGATGCCGAGATAGGCGGCTACCTCGGCGCAGGAACTCGTCCACAGGTCCCGATGGCCGTCGAAGAAGAGGGCATCCGTCCAGGTGCGCGCGTAGTGAGGACCGTAGGAACGGGCCATGTCAGACGTCCAATCGAGACACGGGGACAGTGGTTGCCCGTGCTACGTCCAGCACCATGATGCTGACGTCGGGGTCTTCATCGAAGAGTGAGCGCACGAACGCGCTTCCGATGAATCCCGCCCCGCCCACGGTAACCAGCACACTTCTTCTCAGGTCTTCCCTCTCCTCGCCCCAGAGCTTTGGCCCGCGAAGGCACGCCATGATTCGTCAGGATGATACTCACGCCCGGATGGCAGGGCACGCGGTCAGGAGGGTTCGTCGGTCCACAGGTGATACGCGTACAGGATCTCTCGGATGCGGAACCCGCATGCTTCGTAGAGCCGCAAGGCGGCCACATTGCGCAGGGACGTCTTCACCCACAGCTCATCACCCAGTGCTCCGGCCCAATCCATCGCTCGCGACACGAGCGGACGCCCGACGCCTGCCTTCGGAACGTTTGAGGCGATCAGGCATATCCGCGGGCGAGGGGTTGCCTCGCAGGTGATGAAGCCGGCGGCCTCTCCATCGATGCGGGCTATCAGGAACAGCTCATCCGGACTGGCCGCGGAGCGCTCGACCCAGGCCTTGCAGACGCGTCTCGCTGCGCTCACGCCGAATCGTGGATCGGAAGCGAACTTGCTCCAGGGCGCGAGCGCGGAGAGCGCCTCCCCGATCGAAGCCACATCCGCCAGGCCGCCCTCCAGTACTTCGACGCGAGGCTCGTTGGGCGGGACATCGCCCGGTAGAGGCGCGCGCATCCAGGTTGCCAGATCCACCAGCCGGTAGCCCATCCGCTCCGGGACGTTCGGTAGCGCGACTTCATCCGCCGCCAACTCCGCGAAGAGACACCGTACCCCCTGCCGAACGGCTTCCTCCCGGCCCGTGGTCAATCTGTCCTCCACGGGACTCATGGCGGCGAGCCGGGCGATCTTCAACCCGAAGAACTCGCTATCCCACTCGGCAGGGATCAGCAGCAGATCACTGCTCTGGCTCACGCCCCCTCCTCCAACGATGCGATGAGACCATCTACGATCCGCTCTACGCTGTGCGCCTCGGCGACAGCGCGACGCCTCGCCGTCAGGTCGGGGCGATCCTCGAGCAGCGCATCCCGGATGGCCACGATGAACAGCTCATGGTCCGCAGCGATGGACACGACCTCGCCGAGTTCCTCGACAGCGGGCAGCGGAACAGAAACGACGGGTTTGCCCAGAGCCAGGTACTCGTAGACCTTGAGGGGATCGGACCCGAGGTTGAAGTCGTTCACGAGATAGGGGACTAGGCCGACGTCGAATGCAGTCACGTACGAGCCGAGCTCCGCGTAGGGCCGAGGACCGAGCATCAGGACGTTCCCGAGACCCCGCCGCGTGATGTCCGAGGCGACCACCTCGTCGGCCGGTCCCACCAACACGAACGTTGCCTCAGGGGTCGCGCGCGCGGCGGCGCAGAAGAGCTCGACGTCGAAGCGCAGTGACCCCTGGGCCCCCGCGTAGCCCACGATGGGACCGGGGAGCGCAGCAAGGTCGGAAGCAACCTGAACGCGGGCGGCATCGAACCGCGAGAGCGCCACCCCCGTGCCGGACCTCCGCACCTTGTTCGGGTAAAGGCGCTCGACCTGTTCGAACGTGACCGGGGAGACAGCGAAGACGAGATCCACGTACTCCAATAGAGCCCTGAGCTCTGCGTGGGAGTCGATCTGAAACATCGCTTCGTCTCCAACCCAGTACGCGGTAGCGCCATGGTTCAGGCGGCGTATGAACGGTAGCTCTTCGGGCGTATATAGCATCACGCGCGGCCTCGATATCTCCAACCGACGACAGGTTCTCCGCATCTGGAGGACGGCGAGCGCGTCAAGTGGAGGGAACCCTGGATGCTTGAACAGCGTGACCCCCCACGGCCGGAAATCCCAGAGGAACTCCTCTCGCACGAGGTCTCCGCGCCGCACGGTTGTCAGATGTTTGCGGGCGAGCCGCAGGAGCTCCCTTGGGGATCGGGGCGCTCTCCTCCATCCGCCTGCCGCGAACTCCCGCGCCCGATCCCGTGCGCTGCTGAGCCACCAGCGGGGGTTCTTGTGGATGCCAGATGGGCTGACCCACAGAACCTTCCACCCCCTTCGACCGAACTCGCGCGCAACCTCCCGGTGGAACTGCGTGAAGTGGATGTCCGGCGGAGTGTGCCCGAAGAAGACGATCGCTCGCTCGCCAACGTGGTCGGCTTTCACCCTCCTAGCGCCTGTAGTACCGGAGAACCTTCTCGGTAGCTTCGAGTGTGTCATCGGCGTCGGCTCCGGTCATCTCAGGACACAGGGGAAGGGTAAGTACCCAAGCGCCGAGATGGGATGCGGCCGGGAGGTCCTCGTCGGGGCGGTCCAGTAGGTCCGCGTAGAACGGCTGGCGGTGGATGGGCTCGTAGTGGACGGCAGCTCCGATGTTCTCGGCCCGCAGCGCCGCCAGCAGATGATCGCGCGGCACCGTGACGCTCTCCGGGTCCACGACGATGGAGTATAGGTGGAGCCCGTGGCGGCCTTCATCGCGTGTGGCCGGTCGGCGCTGACGCGACACGCCTTCCCACGTGTCGACTTCCGCGTCGTAACGCTCCGCTATGTACTCCCTGCGGGCAAGCATCTCCGGAAGCCGCCGGAGTTGCCAGAGCCCAAGCGAGGCAGCCACATCCGAGAGGTTGTACTTGAACCCCGGGTACACACAGGCGGAGGGGACGGCCTCCTTGCGGCGAAAGCGCTTCCACGCGTCCCGATCTAGGCCGTGAAGCCGCCAGACGCCAACCTTCTCAGCGAGCTCGTCGTCGCTCGTGGTGATCATGCCGCCCTCGGCAGTCGTCATGTTCTTGTTCGCGTAGAAGCTGAATGCGCATGGGCCCTCACTCGCCCCGACGGGCCTGCCTCGGTACTCGGCTCCGACGGCATGGGCACAGTCCTCGACCACGCTGATACCGCGCGTCCGGGCGAGGTCGCGGATCGCATCGATATCGCAGGGCAAGCCACCGAAATGCACAGGGATCACCGCCTTCGTTCGCGGCGTGATGCGGCGATCGATCTCCTGCGACGTGATGTTCCAGGTCTCGGGATCGACGTCCGCCAGCACCGGTTGGGCGCCGGTGTGCACGATCGAGTTGACGGTAGCCACGAAGGTTAGGTCGGGGGCGATGACCTCGTCCCCCGGCCCGCAACCGACCGCCAGCAGGCTCAGGTGCAGGGCAGCGGTGCACGAACTCACGGCGATCGCATGACGTGCATCGGCGAATCCCGCGAAGGATTCCTCGAATCGCTGGGCCTTCGGTCCGGTCGTGAGCCACCCAGAACGAAGGGTGTCCACGACCTCATCGATCTCTTCCTGGCCGATCATCGGCGTGCTGAATGGAAGGAAGGTGTCTCTCACCGGCGCACCGCCCTCGATCGCCGGGTTGTCCGCTGCGGTCACTTAGGGTCAACCTCCACGTCCTGGTTGGACTCGAAGAGCGTGGTCCCCTCGTGGTTGATGAAGCGAAGCCGGACATCGGGTCGCACCCTGGGGTTCTTCCTCCGGTTCCCGTACCCGACTTCGATGCCGACCAGCGCCCGCATGTGGATCGTCTGCTCGACGGCATCCTGTGTCGCGATCATCGTCTGATGATGCTACGGCACGGCCGATTGCCTGGTCCTCGACCGGTAGTTCGCCGCACGGAAGGGGAGCCTCATCCAACCGAAGCTAGTAGTTGCCGGCCGCAGAGGCGGTGTTGTGGCGCACTCCTTCGGGCAGGGCCGCAAGTTTCTCTTCTGGGACCAACAGATAGTTGAGGTCTTGCCAGGAGGGATCGCCTTCGATGTGGCGCTGGGATTGAAGGCCGGACCCCGTGATCAAGAAGTAGCGATAGCCCCTCGGCGCGAGGAGCTCCTCCAGACTGGGGTCCACCCATTCGGCGAGGATCTCGCAGATCACGATCGGCCGGTCGCGGTCAAGCACTCCCGTCGCCCCGCGAAACACGAGATGCTCCGCGCTCTCGACGTCGACCTTCATGAGGTCGACCCCCACAACGCCATTCGTCTCCACGAACTCGTCGAGTGAGGTCGCCGCAACGGTCATCGGTTCGAGTGCCCCGTTCAAGCCCTTGACCATCGAGTTCGTTATCCCCATCACGGCGTCCGGAACGCTGTACATGGTGAGTTGCTCGGATCGATCGGACAGGGCCTTCCGATGGAGATGCAGGTTAGGCAAGCGATTCATCGCTGCGTTGGCCGCGAGTCGGCGGAAGGTCGCAGGCGTGGGTTCGAAGGCATGCACCTGGGTGGCCGGGCTGAGCGTGCCAGCCATCAAGCCGTAGAGTCCAGTGAACGCGCCCACGTCGAAGAAGGTTCGGGGAGGAACGCGCAGGAGCTGCATGAAGAGGGCGAGAGTTTCGTGCTCATACCCCCCGAACCCGTTCCAGAAAAGGTCGGCGGCGATGGGGTCGCCTGCCGACTCCATCCTTACGCTTCTGTCCGTGCCGGGCAGCCGGACCCGCACTCTGTGTGTGGGCAGTCGGCTCTTCACCGCGCCGGTGACGATTGGGGAAATCGGCCGAAGTGACTCGCAGACGACCCAGGAGACTTGGGGCCTGGAAAGCACTCTGCCGATAGCCTTCTTGATGCCACCCACGAAACGGCCCCCTGCGACAGGCTCCCTACTCTGCTCTCTTCTAACTACGGTTCGAAGGACCACGGTAACTCATCAGCATGGGTGCGGCCATAGCATGGTTACGGCCTGTCGACAGCGCGAGAAAACGCGCGCTCGTTGCGGCAACCTGACGGCCTTAGGGAACGGCCTCCTCGCGGTGGAGGCGCTTCCACGCGTCCCATCGAGGCCGTGAGTCTTCCTCGAATCGCTGGGCCTTCAGTCCGGTCGTGAGCCACCCTTGGGGGCGCGTCCTTCGGGCAGGTCGCAACCCTCTCTTCTGGCACCAACTGAGTCCCCCCGGGTTTCATGCAGCGCTCCCTATTTGGGTCCTGTGAGCATAGGT
>CAYUSA010000019.1:0-49271 GCA_964447335.1 uncultured Actinomycetes bacterium | reverse complement strand
GTCCCAGTCGTCTCCCCCGAGCTGCGTGTCGCCGTGGGTCGCCTTGACCTCGAACACGCCCTCGCCGATCTCGAGCAGCGACACGTCGAACGTGCCCCCGCCGAGGTCGAACACCAAGATCGTCTGGTCGTGCTGCTTGTCGAGGCCGTAGGCCAGGGCCGCGGCCGTCGGCTCGTTGATGATCCGGAGCACCTCGAGGCCGGCGATCTTGCCGGCATCCTTGGTTGCCTGGCGCTGCGAGTCGTCGAAGTAGGCCGGCACGGTGACGACCGCCTGGGTCACGGTGTCGCCCAGGTACGCCTCGGCGTCGCGCTTCAGCTTGCCCAGGATCTGGGCCGAGACCTCCTGGGGCGTCCAGCGCTTGCCGTCGATCTCGACGCCCCAGTCACGCTCGCCCATGTGACGCTTCACCGAGCGAACGGTCCGATCCGGGTTCGTGATCGCCTGGCGCTTCGCGACCTCCCCGACCAGGATCTCGCCGTTCTTCGCGTAACCGATCACCGACGGGGTCGTCCGCGATCCCTCGGTGTTCGGGACGACCACCGGCTCGCCACCCTCCAGAAGGGCGACGACGGAGTTCGTCGTGCCGAGGTCGATCCCCACTGCTCGAGCCATGAGCTTCCTCCTCGATCTTGTATGAGCCAACAGACAGGATAAAACCTGAGTGCCACACTATCAACTCCTGCAGGTGGAGGCGAGCATCCCCGCCCGCCTGCGCGAGCACGGCCGAGAGGCTAGACTCGCGCCCGATGGCCGTCCGCGCGGTGCTCCTTGCCCTGCTGGTCCTCGCGGCCGGGGGGCTCTTCGCCCGCCGGGCTCGCCTCCTCGCGCGGATGAACGCGCTCGGACGCCCCGTCCCCAGGACCGACGATCTCGGCCGCCGGCTGGCGCGGGAGGGCTCCCACGTGCTCGCCCAGCGCAAGCTGTTCCAGCGAGCGGTCCCCGGACTCATGCACGCCCTCATCTTCTGGGGCTTCCTGGTCCTGCTGAGCACGATCGCCGAGGCGATGGGCCAGGTCGTGGATCCGGACTTCGCGCTGCCGTGGGTCGGGCGCTCGGCTTGGCTCGGCCTGGTGCAGGACACGTTCGCGGCGCTCGTCCTCGTCGGCATCGCGATGGCGCTGTGGATCCGCCTCGTCCAGCGGCCGGAGCGCTTCGTCGGGAGCCACACCGAAGAGGCCTACCGGATCTTGGGCTGGATCACGTGGATCGTCCTCACGCTGTTCCTCGCGAACGGGCTTCGGATCGGGCAGGGGATCGCCGAGTCGCCGGTCGCGTGGACGCCGATCTCACACCTGTTCGCGCAGCCGTTCGAGGGGCTCTCGGCGGGCTGGCAGCGTGCGCTCGAGCAGGCGTTCGTGTGGGCGCACCTCGCGCTCGTCCTCGGGTTCCTCGTGTTCCTCACGTACTCCAAGCACCTGCACATCGCGACGAGCTTCCTCAACGTGTTCTTCTCGAGCACGAAGCCGAGTGGCGCCCTCACGCCGCTGCGGATCGACCTCGAGGCGCTCGAGGCGGGCGAGCAGTCGCTGGGCGCGGCCACCATCGCCGATCTCACGCGCAAGGGGCTACTCGACCTCTACGCGTGCACGGAATGCGGACGATGCCAGAGCGCCTGCCCCGCGTGGAACACCGGCAAGCCGCTGTCGCCGAAGCTGCTCGTCATGGACCTCCGCGACCAGCTGCTCTCCGAGGGCCCGGCGATCCTGCGGGCGCGTGAGGCCGGCGAGAGCCTCGAGGCGACCCCCCTCGTCCCCGGCGTCGTGGCCGAGGAGGTCGTCTGGGCCTGCACCACGTGCGGCGCCTGCATGCACGAGTGCCCGGTGGACATCGAGCACGTCGATACCATCGTCGACCTGCGTCGCAACCTGGTGATGGCTGAGTCACGGTTCCCGCAGGAGGCGGGCGCGCTGCTGCGGAGCCTGGAGAACTCGAACAACCCGTGGGGGATGCCCCAGGCCGAGCGGGCCGCTTGGGCCGAGGGACTCGGCGTGCACGTGCTCCTCGAGGGGGACCCGGCTCCCGAGGTCCTGTACTGGGTCGGATGCGCCGGCTCCTTCGACGACCGCGCGAAGAAGATCTCGCAGGCGCTCGCGAAGGTGCTCGAGCACGCGGGCGTCTCGTTCGCGATCCTCGGCCCTCGCGAGCTCTGCACCGGCGACCCGGCGCGGCGGATGGGCAACGAGTACCTCTTCCAGACGCTCGCCGAGCAGAACGTCGAGACGCTGAACGGCGCGGGCGTCACGACGATCGTCGCGAACTGCCCCCACTGCTTCAACACGCTGCGCAACGAGTACCCCGAGTACGGCGGGCGGTTCGAGGTTCTGCACCACACCGAGCTCCTCGCCCGGCTCGTGCGTGAGGGCCGGCTGAAACCCACCCAGGAGGTCCGCTCGCTCGTCGCCTACCACGACCCGTGCTACCTCGGCCGGCACAACGGCGTCTACCGCGAGCCCCGCTCCGTGCTCGAGGCCGTGCCGGGCGTGCGAACGGTCGAGATGCCCCGCCACGCCGAGCGCGCCCTCTGCTGCGGCGCCGGGGGAGCCCGGATGTGGATGGAGGAGCGGATCGGCAAGCGCATCAACCAGGAGCGAGCCGACGAGGCCGCCTCCACCGGCGCCGACACCGTCGGCGTGGCCTGTCCGTACTGCCTCATCATGCTCGACGACGGCGCTCGGGCTCGCGGCGACGAGACGGCGGTGCTCGACGTCGCCCAGGTCCTCGCTCGGTCGGTCGGCGTGGACCGCGCCCCGCTCGCACCTTCGGTCTAGCCCGTCGCCGAGCCCCGCACCGCCGGCGCCGGGCACTCGGGCGCCCGTGCGAGCGATCCTCCGCCTTCCGCCCACCGGATGCCTCGCTCGAGTTCAAGCCGACCGGGGAACCGACCGAAAGGAAGAACTAGACCGAACGGGTCCGGCATTGGACCAACGGCCGGTGCCGTCCGGACGAGATCCACCCGCACGAGGCAGGCGACACGGCGACCACCGCCGCGTCGTGGGACGCACGTGGAAGAAGAGGGCGTGGAGATGACGACGGTGCTGGCGGAGGCCTCCGACCTCGGCGGCGTCGCGCCGGAGGATCCGGTCGCCCGCGAGCGCACTCGGCTCGCGTACGCGATCCACGACGGGCTCACGCAGGTCGTCACGGCCTCGGTGCTCGAGCTCGAATGGCTCGGGCGCCGGGTGCACCGGGACCCCGCGGAGGCCGAGGATGCCCTCGCGCGCGCCGCCGGTGAGCTCCGCAAGGCCCTCGACGAGATCCGCGGCATGCTCGCGACGATGTCGCCGGAGGAGCCGCGCGGCGCCGACCGGCTCGACGATCTCGTTCGGGGCGTGATGCAGCGCTGGCAGTTGCCGGCCACCTGGTCGATCGAGGGTGACCTGCAGGCCGTCCCGCCGCCGGTGCTCGAGGCCGCCTCTGCGGTGATCCGCGAGAGCGTCGCGAACGCCGCGAAGCATTCCGCCTCACGCGAGGTCGCCGTGCGTGTCGTGGCGACGCCGGCCCTCATGGAGATCGCGATCGAAGACCGGGGCCGCGGGTTCGAGCCCGCAGGCATCGGCCTGCAGAACGGGCATCTCGGCCTCGAGATGATGCGACGCCGGGTCGCGGAACAGCGCGGCACGCTGAACATCGAGTCGTCGCCGGGGCGGGGCACGCGGGTGGTCGCGAGGCTGCCCATCGAGAACCAAGGAGAGAGGCCGTGAGGATCCTGATCGTCGACGACCACGCGCTGGTGCGCCGAGGGATGGGTCACGTCGTTCGGGAGAGCTTCGCCGACGCCGACGTCGTCGAGGCCGGCAACGCGTCCGAGGCCTTGGAAGCCATGGGCTCGAACGACGTGGATGTGGCCCTGGTGGACGTGCGCATGCCGGACTCGGATGGGCTCGAGCTGCTCCACGAGATCAAGAAGACCTGGCCGGCCGTGCCGGTGATCATGCTGACCTCGTTCGACCACGCGCACTACGTGCGCCGCGCCCTCGCCGAGGGCGCCGCCGGCTACATGTTGAAGGACGCGACCCCCGAGGACCTCGAGCAGGCGATCAAGGTCGCGATCTCCGGAGGCGGCAACGTGCTGTCGCCCCGAGTGATCCAGAACCTGTTCGAGTCGATGGACGAGAACGGAACCTCCCAGAACGGAAGGGTCACGCACCGCCCGTCGAGCTCACTCACCCAGCGCGAGACCGACATCCTCGCGCTGCTCGCGGAGGGCATGAGCAACCGCGACATCTCGCGAGCGCTGTTCCTCTCGGAGAAGACGGTGAAGGCTCACCTCGCGGCGATCTTCCGCAAGTTGGGGGTCACGAACCGGACGCAGGCCGCGATGGCCGCCGTGTCGATGGGGATCGGCCCCGGACTGCCGACGATGGAGTTCACGGAGCGCGTGAGCGTTCCCGGCTCCAAGCGATAGGCGGGGGGAGGAGGACGATGTTCCGCAAGAAGGACGACGAACAGGGGCTCGGGGCTCCGCAGACCCGCGACGAGCATGCCTACGAGGACAACTGGTACCGGAGCCTGAAGGCCATGTCCGAGCGCACCGACGGCGCCGAGGAGCTCGAGGAGCGCGTCGAGGCCGACGCCGAGGACTCGACCGGAACGGAGACGCCGGACGTCGTTGACGAGAACGGGAGCGACTCGGTCGCCGGGCCGACGGACGAGCTCGAGGCGCGCGCCGGCGCCCTGCTGGAGCGCCTGCGCGCCCTGAAACACCTCGGCGACGAGGAGTCGGAGTCCTCCTCCGCCCGGGGCTAGGAGCCCGGGCGCTCCTCGAAGAACCGGCTGGGGGTCGGCCCACGCTGCCCCTGGTACTTGCTCCGCGTGGCCTTCGAACCATAGGGCGAGGCGGCCGGTGTCGAGAGCCGGAAGAACGAGATCTGTCCGATCTTCATGCCCGGGTAGAGCGTGATCGGCAGGTTCGCGACGTTGGAGAGCTCGAGCGTCAGGTAACCGTCCCACCCCGGGTCGACGTACCCCGCGGTCGAGTGGATCAGGAGTCCGAGCCGTCCGAGCGAGGACTTGCCCTCCAGGTGCGCCACGATGTCGACCGGGAGCGCGACACGCTCCAGCGTCGAGCCGAGCACGAACTCCCCCGGATGCAGCATGAAGGGTTCGCCGTCGCGCACCTCGACGAGCTCGGTCAGGTCGGGGAGCTCGGAGTAGACGTCGATGTAGGGGTAGCGCGAGTTCGCGAAGACCCGGAACTGCGAGTCGACGTGCAGGTCCACCGAGCTCGGCTGGACGCACCCGTCGTCGAATGGGTCGATGACGATGCGACCCGCCGCGATCTCCTCACGGATCGTCACGTCCGACAGGATCATCCCGCGCGATGCTAGCCGTTCCGCGAGATCGCGACCCATCGCTCGAGCGCGGCCGCCGCGGCGCCCTCGTCGATCGAGCGGGCGGCCCTTTCCATCCCCTCGAGGATCGAGCTCGCCGCTCCCGCGACCTCGAGCGCCGCTCCCGCGTTCAACAGGACGACGTCGCGCCGAGGTCCCCGCTCGCCCGCCAGGACCGACCGTGCGATCCGGGCGGCCTCCCGCGCGTCGCCGCCCGCGAGATCGGCCGCCGACGCCCGCGCGAGCCCGAGCTCCTGCGGGTCGAGGTGGGTCTCGCGGACCTCCCCGTCGCGAACGTCGTAGACGGAGGAGATCGCGGTGGTCGTGAGCTCGTCGAGCCCGTCCTGCCCTCGGAACAGCTTGGCGCGCACGCCACGGCGGGCGAGGACCTCGGCCATGAGCGGCAGCATCCGGGCGTCCGAGACGCCGACCACCTGCGCCCGGGGCCGGGCCGGATTCGTGAGCGGACCCAGGAAGTTGAAGACGGTCGGCACGCGGAGCTCGCGTCGGACCGGGCCCGCATGACCCATCGCGGGGTGGAACATCGGCGCGAACATGAAGCCGATGCCGGCCCCGGCGAGGCAGCGCTCGACCCCGATGCCGTCGAGGTCGATCACGACGCCGAGCGCCTCGAGGAGATCGGCCGAGCCGCAGTGCGAGGAGGCTGCGCGGTTCCCGTGCTTCGCGACGAGCACGCCGGCCCCGGCAACCACGATCGCCGCGATCGTAGAGATGTTGAACGTCCCGCTGCGGTCACCGCCGGTGCCGCATGTGTCGACGACCGGCGCGGGCGGGGTCACCGGGTTCGCGAACTCGAGCATCGTGCGCGCGAGCCCCTCGATCTCGTCGACGGTCTCGCCCTTCGTGCGGAGCGCCATCAGGAACCCGCCGATCTGGCCGGGCGAGGCCTCCCCCGCCATGATCCGACGCATCACATCGGCGGTCTCGTCCGTGGTGAGCGACTCGCGCGCCGCGAGCCGCATCAGCACGCTCGGCCACAGATCCGGCTGGGTCATGGGTTCGGCAGGCTAGCAGGTAGAAGGGTCCGAACGCCCCTCGCACGCGCATGGCACGCGACCGGCGTCGCTCGCTACACTGTGCTCCGGCCGCCGCGGCGGTCGAGCCACGCGGGCGTGGTTCAATGGTAGAACGCAAGCTTCCCAAGCTTGAAACGGGGGTCCGATTCCCCTCGCCCGCTCTGAACGGAGGCGGCGCCGAGTGCGCCGCCTTCATCGTTCCGGAGACCAGACGTACGTGAGGTGACGGGAGACCTCGCGGAAGCCGAGCTTGCGGTAGAGCCCGACCCCGAGCGGATCGGCTGACAGCGCCGCGATCTCCAGACCGAGCGCCCGCGCCTCGAGCAGCGCCGCGGCGGCGACCGCCGCGCCGACCCCACGGCGGCGCCACTGCGGCACCACGGCGATGTTCCCGAGGCCGGCGACCCCGGCGCCAAGGGACAACGTCGCCGCGCCGACCGAGGCACCTTCGACCCGGCACACGAAGTGCCGGAACGGCGCCCCGTCGCCGAAGCCGTACCGGCGGAAGGACCGGACCGACGAGCCCTCCTCGAAGGCCGGGTCGTCGAACGCGCTCGCGACGACCTGCACCGACGACCCGAACGCGCCGTCGTCGCCGACACGCTCGATGCAGACGCCGATCGGAACCACGGACTCCCGCAGGTCCGCGAGCTCCATGCCGAACCCGGGACGATCCGCATCGAGCACGAGGCCGTGCCCCCGCAGGGCCTCGTCCATCGCGGGGTCGGATGACTCCGGAGGCGCGAAGCGCCACCACATCATCGGCAGGGATCGCGCCCGGAACGGCGCGAGGCGCGCCTCGATCACGGCGTCGAGGTGACCGGGCGGGAGCTCCGCACACAGCACGCCGTTCGCGTTCGGCGTCGGGGCGCCGGTGAGGAACCACGTCACCTCGGCATCGGCGTGCACCTCACCGATCGGCGGCGCGTGGACGAGGGACATCATCGCCACGAGGTCGGCGCGGACCGCCTCGGCCAGGTCCGCGTCCGAGACCGTCACCCTCGTCTCCTGCGAGGGGGAACCCGAGCACGGTCGGCGCCGTCGGGCACAGGTCCGCGAGCGGGCACTCCTCGCACCTCGGGGCCGGCGCCTTGCAGACCTCGCGCCCCAGCCGGATCAGCCCGACGTGCAGCGGGGTCTTCAGCTCGTCGGGCACGAGGTCGTGCAGGAGGCCGTGCGCCCGTTCCGCCGAGGCCTTCGGTGGGATCAGCCCCAGTCGTCGCGAGACCCGGTGCACGTGCGTGTCGACGGGGATCGCGTCGCGGCCGAGCGCGAACGCCATCACGACGGCCGCGGTCTTCGGCCCGACGCCGGGAAGGGTCGTGAGGTACTCGCGCGCCTCACGGTCGTCCATGTCGCGGAGCGTCGAGAGGTCGTAGCCACCCTCGCGCTCGGCGATATCGCGCAGGATCGCCTGGATCCGCGCGGCCTTCGTGTTCGCAAGGCCTCCCGAGCGGATGGCATCGGCGACCACGGCAGATCTCGCGGCGACGACCTGCTCCCACGTCGGATAGGCCGCACGGAGCGCATGGAAGGCACGCTCGGCGTTCAGGTCGCTCGTGTGCTGCGAGAGCACCGTCCAGATGAGCTCGTCGAGCGGGTCGGTCGCACGCGGCGCCTCGAGCGGCCCGAAGCGATCCTCCAAACGGCTCGAGATGGTGCGCAGTCTCCGGCGGTCGACGGTCACGGCACGTCGGAGCCTACGAGACGACGCTCCACTGGGACGTTCGGGCCGCCCGAGTCGAGCCGGTCGGCCCTGACCCGTCGAGACCCGAACCTGTAGCTTGCGACTCAACGTCCGTAGCGACGCACGGGGCTGCGGCGGGGCGCAGCAGGATGCGGATCCGTCCCGCCGACCTCGGCACGGAGGGAGGAAGGGCGATGAAGGTCGACTCAAGCACCGTCCTTTGGGGACAGACGCTCGTCTACACCCTGTACGCGGTGGTGATCGTCTCGCTCGTCGGCTGGTTCTCGTACCGCCTCACGCGGCCTGGTTCCGCGATCGTCCGGCCGGCGCTGTTCTACGGCTTCGTCGGCTTCCTCGTGGTGACCGGCGTGTCGCTCCACATCATCACCTACAACACGATCCCCTGGTCACCGCTCGACCTGCACCGCGCGGAGACCGAGGCCGACAAGGTCTTCGAGATCCAGGTTGCCGACCACCAGTTCCGCCTGCCGTCGGACACGCTCCTCGTCAAGTGCAACGACCGAGTCCTGTTCGACGTGTCGTCGGAGGACCTGACGTACGGGTTCGGGCTGTTCCGCCCGGACAGCTCCATGGTCTTCCAGATGCAGGTCGTGCCCGGCCACCGGAACGACCTGCTGTGGGAGTTCGGTGAGAACGGAACCTACACGATCCGCTCGACCGAATACTCCGGCCCCGAGGGCATCGACATGATCGTCGAGGACGCCGTCGAGGTGACCGGATGCCCGTCGGACGCCTGAGCGACGGAGGACTCGACCGATGATGACGTTCAAGCAGACCCTGCTGCACGGGAACGAGGAAGCGTTCCGACCGAGGACCCTCACCCCGATGCAGAAGCTGACGCTGAGGTTCGTGATCGTGGGCCTCGTCTACTACGGCTTCGCGGCGATCGAGGGCATGATCATGCGGATCTACGCGATCGAGCCCATCCCGCTGATCGGGACCAAGCAGTACTTCGGGATCCTGACTGCTCACCCGCTGGTCGGCATCTTCGGCTCGACGTACATGCTGGTGATCGGAGCGTTCCTGTTCCTCGTTCCCTACCTGATGAAGAAGCCCCTGTGGAGCTTCAAGCTCGCCACCTGGACGTTCTGGTGCATCACGATCGGCACGTTCGTCTTCTGGTTCGACGGCTTCTTGACCCACTACGCCCCGCTGTACACCCTCTACTGGCCGCTCCCGGCCGACTTCACCCAGTTCCGTCCGTTGGGTGGGGCGATCTTCATCACCGGCATCGCGGTCGTGATGCTCGGTAGTGCCCTGTTCGTCGTCAACGTCTTCAAGACGCTCACCTACACGCCGAGGGGCTCGGAGCCGCAGCCGGCCGGCAAGCTCCTGGCCTCGGCCCTCGGCTTCACCGGGCTCGCGAACCTGTTCCGGAAGCGGAGCGAGCGGAAGGAGCACCTCGTGCCGCTCCCGGTCGCGGCGATCGCCCGGGGTAGCGTGGACATGGCGCTGAACACGAGCATCATCCTGTTCACCGGCGTCCTGATCCTCGTCTACATGGTCGCGGAGCTGTTCGGCATCAGCCTCCGCTCATCCGCCATCGACGCGCTCCTCTACAAGAACTGGTACTGGTGGGGCCTCGACCTGATCGCCGACGGCCTGGTGCTCATCTTCGTCGCCGGCACCTGGTACCTGCTCGCGAGCTTGATCACGGGCAAGCAGGTCTTCATGCAGAACTGGGCCCGAGCGGCGCTGGCCGTCGAGCTCGTCGTGTCGTGGACCGTGTGGTCGCACCACCTGCTGTCGGATCAGGCACAGCCCGAGATCCTGAAGATCGTCTCGGGCGAGATGGTCACGGCGTTCGAGCTCATCACTCAGGGGCTCGCGTTCTTCATCACCCTCGCCACGCTGTGGAGCGCGCGACCACTGAAGATGACGAACGAGCTGAAGTTCCTGCTCGGAGGGCTGCTCGGGTTCGCGCTCGCGGTGCCGGCCGGGATCATGCAGGCCGACATCGGCCTCAACCGGATCCTGCACAACACGCAGTGGGTCATCGGGCCGCACGTGCACGTCGCGATCCTGGTCGGTCTCACGATGACCCTGTACTCCGCCATCTACCTGATGCTGCCGCTCCTCACGAACGGGGCGAAGCTCTACAGCCAGAAGCTCGCCAACTTCCACTTCTGGGCGCACCTGCTCGGGGGGATCGGCATGGGAGCGTTCATGGGGATGGCCGGTCTACAGGGGATGCTGCGGCGCACCCTCTATCTCGACGGCGAGTACCTGCCGTACATGATCCTCGCGGGGATCTCGGGGGCGCTGCTGCTCGCCGCGCTCGCCGCGTTCCTCTACAACATCGTGATGACGGTGGGCCTGCAGGGCGCCGTCGGCATCTTCAAGCGATCGGAGCTGGACCGGGACATCCTCGTGCCGGCCTCGGACACGTAGGGCCGTCGCGGCTCAGGCGGTGCTCTGCGTCGCGTAGTTGCGGAACTGCGTGAGGTGCGGCAGGAACGTGAGGGGCACGGTGTCGGTGGGGCCGTTCCGGTGCTTCGCGACGATGAGCTCGGCGAGGCCCTTCTTGTCGGCAACCGTGTCGTCGCGGTGGATGAACATGACCACGTCGGCGTCCTGCTCGATGGCGCCGGACTCGCGCAGGTCCGAGAGCTGCGGCCGCTTGTCCTGCCGGCGCTCGGGGTCGCGGTTCAGCTGCGAGACCGCGATGACCGGGATGGAGAGCTCCTTCGCGAGGAGCTTCAGGCTCCGGCTGATCTCGGCGATCTCCTGCTGGCGGTTGTCCACGCGCCGGTGGTGCGACATCAGCTGGAGGTAGTCGACGATGATGAGGCCGAGCCCGCCTCGGCGGGTGGCGAGCCGCCGCGCCTTCGCGCGGATGTCGACGATCGTCACGTTGCCGGAGTCCACGATCGACAGCGGCGCGTCGTGCAGGGACTCGGCCGCCTGCGCGATGCTCGCCCAGTGCTCGGCGCCCACCCGCTTGTTGCGGATCGCGTCCCACGGCACGCGCGCCTCGGCGCAGAGCAGGCGCATGCCGATCTCCCACCGCGACATCTCGAGCGAGAACATCGCGACCGGCACCGAGTGCTCCACCGCGACGTTCCGCGCGACGTTCGTCACGAACGAGGACTTGCCGACGCCCGGGCGCGCGGCGACCACGATGAGGTTCCCCGGCTGTAGGCCGGAGAGCAGCGTGTCCACGTCGCGGAACCCGGTCGGCAAGCCGGCGAACGCGGACTCGCGGTTCTGGATGTTCTCGAGGTCCAAGATCGCCTGGTCCACGAGCTCGCGGAGGGTGGCGATCTGATCCTTCTCGTCGCGGCGCGCGACGTCGTAGATCCGCTGCTCGGCCTCGTCGGCGGCACGTTCGGGGTCCTCGGGAGCCGAGTACCCCACCTCCATGATGTCCGCCGCGGCCGAGATGAGCCGCCGCATGAGCGCGTGCTGGGCGACGATCTTCGCGTAGTTGCCCGCTGCAGCCGGCGTCGGCACCTGCTCGACGAGCTCGTGGATGTACAGGTGCCCACCGATCTCCTCGAGGATGCCTCGGCGCCGGAGCTCCTCGACCGCCGTGACGGCGTCCACGGGGTCACCGCGCGCGTAGATGCCCTTGAGCGTCTCGAAGAGCTTGCCGTTGGAGGTCTTGTAGAAATCCTGGGTGCGGACGAGCTCGACGACGTCGGCGATCGCCTCGGGGGAGAGCATCATGGCGCCCAGAACGGACTCCTCGGCCTCGAGGTTGTGCGGCGGCACCCGGTCCGGCCGGATCCGGCGGACCTCCTCAGGCGCGCGCACCACGCTGCTTCCCCCCTCCCTTGGCCGAGTCCCCCGGAAACGGAAGGCTATGCACCGGGCCCCCCGCCCGACAGCGGAAAACCCCTGTGGATATCTCCACCGCAGGTCGCGAGCCGAGATTCCTTGTCACACCGCCTCCCACCTGCACTCCCGCGTGTGGACAACCCTGTGCATACGTGTGTACCACAGAGGAATGACACGCGTGTGATTCCGCTGCGCTCGTGGGTGTCCGCGCGGGCCGCGGGTGGGCGCGCTGCAGGTCGGGGGCTCCCCTCGGGCGCTCGGCTCGCCCTGCGCCTGCCGTTCGTGCTCGGCAGGCTCCTCGGGCTCCGGGCGACCTCGACGACGCCCGAGGCGACCCCCTCCCCGCGCGCCATCACCGCCGGTCGACCCCGCCTCCCGGCAGCCACGGCGAGCGGATCGCCCGGCCGAGCCGAGACTCCGTGCCCGGACCGGGGCCGCGCGTCAGCCGGTGGTGCGTGAAGCGACCGGGTGGTCTGGCGTGCGCAGCGTGGGTGGCGGCGCGGGGAGGGGTTCGGCCCGGGCGTCGTCGAGCGGAGCCGAAGCCCATACGAGGTCGATGAGCACGAACCCGTTGCGCAGGCGGAGACGAGCAGCCCGGGTCGAGGCCCCGACCTCAGCGCGCCTCCCCCAGGCCCGCACGGACACCTCCCCACCCGGAACACGAACGACCCCGGCCGCGCACGAAGCGCGACCGGGGTCGGGTGCTCGGGCGGTGCTAGCCGTCGGAGGCTTCGACCTCGACGGTGATGATCGGATCGACCTCGGGGTACAGGTGGACCCGGACCTCGTGGGTGCCGACCGAGCGGATCGGCTCCTCGAGATGGACATCGTGCCGGTCGACCCGCAGGCCGGCCTGGCGGTGGATCTCGTCCGCGACGTCGTTCGCGGTGACGCTCCCGAAGAGCTTGCCCTCCTCGCCGGCGTGAGCCCTGACCTTGATCGGCGTCGCGGTGAGCCGAGAGGCCACCTGCTCCGCCTCGGCCTTGGCCTGGTTCACGCGGACCGTGTGGGCACGCTTCAGGCTGTCGACGTGCTTCACACCGCCCCTCGTGGCCTTGACCGCGAGCCCTCGAGGCATGAGGAAGTTCCGCGCGTAGCCGTCGGCGACCTCGACGATGTCACCGGGGTGACCGAGCTTGTCGACGGACTTCTGGAGGATGACCTTCATCGAGCCGAGTAGGGCAGCAGGGCCATCTCGCGAGCGTTCTTCACGGCCGAGGCGACGTCGCGCTGGTGCTGCGAACAGTTCCCTGTGACGCGGCGCGCGCGGATCTTGCCTCGCTCCGAGACGAACTTGCGGAGCGTGACGACGTCCTTGTAGTCGACGGAATCGACCCGGTCCTTGCAGAACACGCAGAACTTGCGTTTGCCCTTCTTCTGCCAGGCCTTCTCTTCCTTGTCCTTCTTGATCGGGCGCTTCTTGGACTTAGGGGGCATCCAGCGGTGTCTCCTCGTCTGCCATCGGAGCGCCAACCGTGGCCGGGGCCGACCATTCGCCCGAGCGGCCCTGCCGCTCGACCTTCGCGGTGGCCCACCGCAGGCTGGGACCGATCTCGTCGGCCTCGATCTCCACGACCGTCCGCTTCTCGCCCTCCTGGGTCTCCCAGGAGCGCATCTGCAGGCGCCCGGCCACCACGACGCGCGTGCCCCGCGTGAGGGACTCCGCAACGTTCTCGGCCAGGCTCCGCCAGCCGTTGACGGTGAAGTACGACGTCTCGCCGTCCTTCCAGTTCCCCGCCTCGTCCTTGTAGCGGCGGTTCACCGCGACCCGGAACTTCACCACGGCGGCGCCGTTCGGCGTGTACCGCAGCTCGGGATCGTCCGTGAGGTTCCCGACGATGATGATCTGGTTGTCGCTCGCCACTTCCATCACCTTCCGTTCGCAAGCCGCTCCCCGGCTGATGGCGTCCGTCCGGGGAGGGGGAAGGCTGTGCCTTAGGCCGCCGCGCCTTTCACGACGACCTTGAACCGCAGCACCTCATCCGCGAGGTGCAACGTTCGCTCGAGCTCCAGGATCGCCTCGGGCTCCGCCGTGAGATCGACCACGACGTAGTAGCCCTCGTTCTGCTTGGCGATCTCGAAGGCGAGCCGCTTGCGCCCCCACCGGTCGATGTTGCCGACGGCGCCTCCGCCCTCGGACACGACCTTGGTGATGCGCTCGACCGCCTGCCCGACGACCGACTCGTCGGCCTCGGCGGGCAGGATAAGCATGACCTCGTACTGCCTCAGGTCCCCACCTCCTCTGGTCTGGACGGCCCCCGCGGGGGGAGCAGGATCTGGGTAAGGCCTCCAGAGTGTACCGGTTGGTCTGCGGGGCGACCCTAACACCAGGGTCCGACATCTAAGGTGGCCCTTGCTCTAGGTTGCCTCCTGGATCGGGTGCCGAAGCGGCTGAGGAAGTCCTGACCGGAGGGACCGTGCGGTCCGCTCCTGAACCGTGAGAGCCGAACGGCCGCCCGAACAGGGAGACCCGGTTGAGGGATCTGGGGACGCCACCGGGCGTGCCCCTGTTCGACCAGATGTCTGGGTGAGGCGATCGGGGCCTGTTCCTCGCGAGCAACCGGTCCGCGAGCGAAGGAGGTGGTGGCAGATGCGCCGGCTGCTGGGGATCGATCTTGCGATCACGGCCGAGCACCGGGCCTGTTTGTGTGACGAGACGGGCAGGGTGCTCGCCGAGCGGAGCTTCCGGATGCGCCGGGAGGACCTCGAGGCGCTGCACAGCTTCGCCGCCCAGGAGATGGCACCGCAGGACGAGCTCGTGGTGGTCATGGAATCGACCGCGAACTCATGGGTGGCCCCCGCGGCCCTGCTGCGCTCCCGAGGTGCGGTGGTCCACCTGGTCCATCCCGAGCAGAGCGCGGATCTGCGCCGCTACTACGCCAAGCACGTGAAGAACGACCGGATCGACGCGAAGCTGCTCGCGCGGATGCCGCTGCTGCACCCCGAGGGTCTCGCGCCGGCACCGCTGCCCGAGGGGGCCCGAGGGACGCTCCGTCGGATCGTCGCGAGGAGGGCTCGCCTCACGCTGGAGTGCTCCAGGCACCGTCAGCGCGTGCGCTCGATGCTGCACCTGGCGATGCCCGAGATGCCCGAGGCGCTCGGCGCGGAGCTCGGCAAGGGCGCGCTCGCGGTGCTCGGGCGCTACGGCGATCCGAACCGGTTGCTGCGCCTGGGACCCGCACGCTTGACCCAGGTGCTGATCAAGGCCACGCGTGGCCAGTGGCGCGAGGCCAAGGCCGCGCAGATCCTGCAGGCCGCTCGAGCCGCGATCGAGCTTTGGGAGGGCATCGAGGGCTGCGAGTTCACCGAGATCGCCGAGGACCTGGCCGCGGAGGTGCGGATCATCCGGGTGCTGGAAGCCGAGCTGCGCGAGCTCGACGTGCGTGCCGCGGGCCTGCTGGATGAGATCGATCCCGCCGGGCTCGTGCGCTCGCTCCCTGGGTTCGCCGAGCGCACCGCGACCACCGTGGCCGGAAGGCTCGGGGACCCGAGTCGGTTCCGCTCGGCAGCCAAGGTCCGAGCCTACGCCGGGGTCGTGCCCGCCACGGACCAATCGGGGGAGTCCGAGGCGCCCGCGCGGCTCACCAAGCACGGGGACCGCGTGATGCGGACCGCCCTGTTCCTGGCGGCGGAGGCAGCGCGGCAGCTCGACCCCCAGCTCGCCCAGATCTACCACCGACAGATGGTGGACAAGGGCGCGCACCACACGAAGGCCGTGTGCGCGGTGGCGACCGCGCTCGCCACGAGGCTCGCGGCGGTGCTCCGTGAGGGCCGCCCCTACGAGGTCCGAGACATCGACGGGACACCGGTCGACCGGGCACAGGCTCGCCGGATCATCGCCGAAGGTTTCTCCGTGAGCGTCGAGACCCGGCAGGTGCGTCGCAAGGTTCGCTCTGCTCAGCGGATGAAGGGGCGCCCCGTCGGCGGAGTCAGGAGCGGGACATCGCTGCCCCCTCCACCTGCCGACGAGGCGTCCAGCCCCGATGCTACTCGTGCCCTGGTCGGAGGTTGACTTCCCTTAGGGACTCACGCAGCTGGGCCTGCACGCGTGGAACTCGCGTCTCGGCCCCACCGCCACGCAACGCCCGGCGCGGGAACATGGCGGCCAGGTCCAGATCGAGGCCTTCGCCTCGGCCCGTCCGACATGACCTGGCTCACGTCCGTGGGAGCTCACGCCCGGGTCGCACGCGATCGCCTGCATCATCGGCGACGGTGCGGCGGGGGTCGTCGGGCCGCTCGAGGTGACCGGCTGACCCGCCCTGCGGGGTAGACTTCCCCGACACACGGCCGTGCACTCACCGAAGGAGGCGCGAGCGACATGACGGTCACCATCCACGACCTGCGTGCGTGGAAGGCGGAGGGCAAGCGCTTCGCGATGCTCACCGCGTACGACTTCCCGACCGCGCAGATCCTCGACGAGGCGGGCATCCCGGTCCTGCTGGTCGGCGACTCCCTCGGCAACAACGTCCTCGGCTACGAGACGACGCTGCCGGTGACGATGGAGGAGATGCTCCACCACACGCGGGCCGTCGTCCGGGGCACGACGGACGCGCTCATCGTCGGCGACATGCCGTTCCTGTCGTACCAGGTCTCCGTCGAGGACGGCATCCGCAACGCCGGCCGGTTCCTCCAGGAGGGCGGGGCGCACGCCGTGAAGCTCGAGGGGGCACAGGTCGAGCTGACGAACAAGCTCGTGGAGCTCGGGATTCCGGTGATGGGACACATCGGCCTCACCCCGCAGTCGCTCCACGGGATGGGCGGCTACCGCGTCCAGGGCCGCGGCGAAGAGGCCGCCGGCAAGCTGCTGGATCAGGCGCACGCCATCGAGAAGGCGGGCGCGTTCTCCCTGGTGCTCGAGGGCATGCCGTCCGAAGTCGCCGCCCGGATCACGTCGTCGGTGCAGATCCCGACGATCGGCATCGGCGCGGGGCCGGAGTGCGACGCGCAGGTGCTGGTCATCACGGACCTGCTCGGGCTCGGCCCGCGCCTGCCGAAGTTCGCGAAGGCCTACGCGGACCTCCGCGGGACGATCGGGGACGCCGCCCGAACCTTCGCCGCCGAGGTCCAGGCGGGCGCGTTCCCCGACGGGGCGCACACCTACCACTGAAGCCCGCGCGCCCTAGACTCCGGCCGTGAGCGAGCGTGCGCGGTCCCCTCGCTGGCCGCTGGTCCTGCTGGTCCTCGCCGCGTCGGCCACGGCGCTGTTCCTCGGCGCGGCGCTCGCCGCCTCCGGCGACCCCACCGCGGACACCACGCTCCTCGGCGCGGCGATGGCGTGCTTCTTCGCGACGCTCGTCGGGGGTGCGTGGTGGGGCGCCTCAGGTCGGCTTCGGGCCGCCGATGCCGCCGCCGAGCGCGCGAGCACCGCCGAGCGCTTCGTCGAGGAACTCCGGGGACCGCTCCTGTCGCTGAAGGGCCTGTCCTCGAGCGGGGTGCGGGCCGCGGACGAGTTGGACGAGCAGGATCGGCGGGCGTTCTTCGAGCTCATCGACGAAGAGGCGACCCGGCTGCGTCGCACCGCCGAGCAGCTCGCGGTCGCGATGGGCATCGAGGCCGGGCGCGTGACGTACGACCGGCGCGAGGAGGACCTCGGCGCGCTCGTCGAGGAGGTCACGAGCGACCTCGCCGCCGGCGAGCACCCCGTCACGACCGAGGCGCAGGCCGGCCTCATCGTCCGGGTGGACCGCCGGCGGCTGAAGGAAGCCCTCGCGAACGTGCTCGACAACGCCGCGAGGTTCTCCCCTCCCGACGCCCCCATCGCGGTCCGCGCCTACCGCGAGGACGGGGCGACGGCCGTCGTGGAGGTCGCCGACCACGGCCCCGGCATCCCGCCCGGGCGACGGCTCGAGATCCTGCGCATGTTCTCCACGTGGCGCCCACCCGGGTACGAGGAGACCCCGGGCGCGGGGCTCGGCCTGTACATCGCGAGGGCCCACGTCCTCGCGCACGGCGGGCGGCTCACCTTCGAGGAGCCGGGCGACGACGACCCCGAGGAGGCCGACACCGCCGAGCGGGCCGATCTCGCGACGCCCGCCGGCACGGTCGTGCGCATCACCCTGCCCGTCTCGGGAGCGTGACTACCCTCGCAGGGCTGGCTGGAAATCCCCTCTCCGTCGGCTCAGGCGAACCCGGCTGCCGGCCGAAACGTTGTGGGACGACACAAGAGCAGCGGGCGGCGCCTCCGGCATCGCCCGTCCCCCGGAGGGCGGTCGGAGAGCCCGCCGCCGGAGAAGGTGATGGTGGGGCCGCCTCCCCCTCGGCGGCCCCGCTTCACGTCCGGCCTCGGCGCTCCCGCCCCTGACCGGTGCGAGAATCCCCCCGGTGGTGACCAGCGCGCAGCGTCGGATCGGGCTCGGACTCGTGCTCGCGTGCCTCGGGGCGACCCTCGTGCTCGGCCTCGCGGTCAAGGGTCCGTGCGCCGGCGGCGACTGGAGCGACGGCAGGCAGTACACGCGCCTGTGCTACTCGGACATCGTGCCGCTGCTCGGGACCGAGCAGCTGACGGGCGACCGGCTCCCCTACCTCGACGCGTGCATCGCATCCGACGGCCAGTGCGACGAGTACCCGGTGCTGTCGATGTACGCGATGCGGGTCGCGGCGTGGGTCTCGAGCGGTGTGCTGGGGTTCTTCTACGCGAACGTCGCGCTCCTCGGGATCGCCGCATTCGTGACGGCGCTCTGCCTGTACCTCATGGTCGGCTCGCGCGCGCTGTTCTTCGTGCTCGCGCCGACGCTGCTCATCTACGGCTTCATGAACTGGGACCTGGTCGCCGTCGCGTTCGCGGCGGCCGCGACCCTCGCGTACGTCAACCGGCGCGACGTCACCTCGGGCTTGCTGCTCGGGCTCGGGGCCGCGGCCAAACTGTTCCCGGCGCTGCTCGTCGTTCCCTTCGTCGCCGGCCGGTTCCACGAGCGTGAGCCCGACGGCGGCGTCCACCTGGCGTGGGCCGCGATGGGCAGCTGGCTCGTCGTGAACGCACCGTTCGCGCTCGCCGCGCCGCGATCGTGGTGGCAGTTCTTCCGGTTCAACGCCGAACGACCTGCGGACTGGGACAGCCTGTGGTTCATCGCGTGCCACCGCGCGACCGGGGACCTGTACTGCGATCCGACGCGGGCGATCAACCTCGCGTCGCTCGCGCTGTTCGTCACCTTGGCGGTCGGCGCGTGGTGGGTGAAGGCCCGGCGCGAGCCAGATTTCGCTCGATGGACGCTCGGACTGCCGCTCCTCATCCTGTTCCTGCTCACCAACAAGGTGTACTCGCCACAGTACGGGCTGTGGCTGCTGCCGTGGTTCGCGCTCGCGCTGCCCGAGCGGGGGCCCTTCGTCGCCTTCGCCCTCGCGGACACCGCCGTCTTCGTGACACGGTTCTCGTGGTTCGGGGAGCTCGCCGGCCTCGGCGGGCTGCCGAACGGCGCGTTCGAGCTCGCGGTCCTCGTCCGCGCGGCCGTGCTCGTGTGGTGCCTCGTGGCCTGGGTCCGGCGGCCGCAGCCGGGCCTGGAGCCGGCGGGATCCGTCGGGGCCGCCGACCCGGTGCCGGCGTGAGCGAGACCGCGGCGCCCTCGAGACGGCGCTCGGACCTCCGGAGCGGTTTCGGGTTCTGCTTGCGGGTCTTCCTCGCGGTGCGGGTCGGCCTGTTCGTCCTCGGCCTACTCTCGGTCGGGTTGTTCCCGCCGCTGGACCCGGTCGGGGTGCCGGGGTGGGCCGCCCACCCCCTGCCGGATCCGGGGTGGCACAACCTGTTCACGGCCTGGGAGCGCTTCGACGCCCTGTGGTTCCTGCGCATCGCAGTCGGGGGCTATCACGCGGCCGACGGCAGCGCGGCGTTCTTCCCCCTCTACCCGCTCCTCGTGCGCCTGGTCTCGACGCTCCTCGGCGGTCACCCGTTCGCCGCGTCGCTGCTCGTGTCCAACGGCGCGCTCCTCGGCGCGCTCGTCGTGATCCACGACCTCACGCGCACCGAGCTCTCCGAGGACGTCGCACGCACGACCGTCGTCCTACTCTGCGTGTTCCCGACCGCGTTCTTCTTCTTCGCCCCGTACAGCGAATCGCTGTTCCTGCTGCTCGCAGCCTCGGCGCTGTGGGCGGCACGCAAGGGGCGCTGGCCGCTCGCCGCGCTCGCGGGCGCCGGCGCCGCACTGACGCGCAACGTGGGCATCGTGGTCGTGCTCGCGCTCGCGGTCGAGGCGCTCCAGCAACGACGTGAGGGCAAGGGCTCGCTCGCTCGCGGGCTCGGCGCTGCGGCGGTCGCGGGGCTCGGCACGATCGCCTACCTCGCGTACTGGGGCGCGAAGGACGGCGACTGGCTCGCGCCGATCCACCAGCAGGCGAACTGGGAGCGGGTGTTCTCGTGGCCGTGGAGGACGCTGCTCGAGGGCACGAGGATCGCGTTCCGGTACGTGGGGAACACGAACGGCCCGTACTGGCTGATCGACTGGCTCATCGTGCTGCCGGTGCTCGCGGCCGCGGTCCTGGCCCTCCGCCGGTACCGCTGGAGCTACCTCGCGTACCTGTGGGGTGGGCTGCTCGTGCCGCTCACCTTCATCTTCACGGACCGGCCGCTGATGTCGATGCCCCGGTTCGTGCTCCCGCTCTACCCGGCCGTCTGGGTGATGGCCGAGGGGCTCGAGCGTCGCCACGTCTCCCGATGGGCGGTGGCCGCCGTGGGGGCCGCGGGGCTCGGCCTGCTCGTCCCCCTGTTCGTGAACTGGTACTACATCTTCTGACGCCTCCCCGCCGACATATAGGATGGGCACGGCAAGGCGGCCCACCGAGCAAGGGAGCAGCGGGTGACCATCCGAGTAGCCATCGCGGACGACCATTCCCTCGTGCGCCAGGGCCTCCGGCGCTACCTGGAGATGGCCGAGGGTATCGAGGTCGTGGGCGAGGCCTCCAACGGCAAGGAGCTGCTGGAGCTCATGGCGAAGGAGACCCCGGACATCGCCCTCGTGGACATCCGGATGCCCGAGATGGACGGCCTCGAGGCCGCCCGGCAGATCCGCGAGCACCACCCGACCGTCGGCGTCATCATGCTCACCGCCTACGACGACCGGCAGTTCGTCGTCGAGGCCGTGCGCTCCGGGGCCCGCGGCTACGTCCTGAAGGCCCGGGACGCCGAGCACCTCATCCAGACGGTCCGCCTGGTCGCCGGCGGCAACATGGTCATCGACCCGCAACTCGTCGTCGCGCTCGCCGAGGAGCTCAGCCAGGCCAAGGAGCGCGACCGCAAGGCCGAGACCCTCACCGCTCGCGAGGTCGAGGTGCTGCAGCTGCTCGCGTTCGGCCACACGAACCGCGACATCGCCGAGCGCCTCTACATCTCGCCCGACACCGTCAAGACCCACCTCGAGCACATCTTCGAGAAGCTCGGCGCCTCAGACCGCACCGCGGCCGTCGCCGAAGCGCTCCGCCGCCGCCTCATCGAGTGACGCCCGCGGGCCACCCGGAGCGAGCCACCCCGACACCCTCCGTTCGACCTACGGCAGAGACCCCGGCTCTCGCCCCGACCGGGTGATGGAGTCGGGCCCCGGCCTCGGGCATGATGAGAGGTCGATGGCCATCGACACGAACGCACGGAGGCGTGCTGCGCTCGTCCCCGTGCTGCTGGTCCTGGCGGCGGTCGCGATCGCCGTCGCGTACGCGTTCGCGGGCCGGACGCTCCGCACGACGAACGGGCTCGCCTCCGGCGTCGTCGCGGCTTCGGCGCTGCTGTCCGCGGTCGCGATCTTCTCGCGGCTGCGTTCCCCGGACCACTGGCCGGCCACGCTCTGGTTCGGGCTCGGGGTCCTCGGGCTCACCGCGGTCGAGGGCGTCTTCATCTGGAGCGACCTCTCCGGCCCGGCCGCTCGGCCCGGCCTGGGCGACGTCGCGTTCCTACTCCTTTGCCTGCTGTTCCTCGTCCCGGCATGGATCGAGTTCCGCAGCCACCTGGGCCGCGACGACCGCCGCGAGGCGGTCGCCGACGTCGCGCTCATCTCGATCGCGATGGGCACCGCCCTGTACCTGCTGCTACGCCCGACGGCGAGCACCGCGGATCTCGCAGTCTCGAGCGCCGTGTTCGCGGCCATCGTCGCGACGGGGATCGCAGCGTACGGCTCGCTCGCACTGTGGGTGCCGACGAAGGCGCATCTCGGCATGCTCGCCGTCGTGTTGCTGCTCACGAGCGGCGTGCTGAACTTCGCCGATTCCTGGGTCGAGGGCGTGTACCGACAGGGGCAGACGTCCGTGGAGCTGCCGCTCTCCCTCGCCCCGCTGCTGCTCGCGCTGCTCGTGAACGTGCTCCCGCGCCGGCGGGAGGATCGACCGTCCCGACCGACGCGGTACGGCCGGCCGGTGCTCACGACGTTCTCGGTGGCCGCTGCGTGCGCGGCGCTCGCGCTCGTCGCCGCCATGGAGACGACCGAGCGCCTCGAGCCCGAGCAGGCGACCGCGCTCGTCGCGGCGCTTGCCGTCGCCGTCGCGCTGCGGATCTTGGTGAACCAGCTCCGCGGCACGAACGCGACCCGTGCCGCGCAGGAGGCGCTCGACCAGAAGGAGGTCGCCCTGCGCGAGACCGACAAGGCGCTCGCGAGGCTCCAGCGCGCGAACGAGACCCTCCGCGAGTCCGAGGAGCGCCTGCGCACGGTGATCGAGGCCGCGGTGGACGGGATCGTCGAGCTCGACCACAAGGACGTCATCGTGCGGGCCAACGAGGCCTTCTGCGGGATGATCGAGCTGCCACAGAGCCTCGTCGAGGGCCAGCCGTGGTCGGCGCTCGCAGCATCGATCGAAGCCGACGAGTCCTTCGCCACGCTGCCGCAGACCGGTCAGGGAACCCTGCGCCGCGAGGGCCACGGGATCTACCTCGAGGCCCGGACGTCCGAGGTCCCCGGCGATCCGCCGCGGCGGTTGCTCCTCGTGCGCGACGTCACGGCCTCGCGCGTGGCCGACCAGACGATCCGCTCGCTCTTCAAGTTCCTCCAGGACCGCGACGAGGACCGTACGCGGATCATGCGGCGGACGAACGCCGCGATCGAGAGCGAGCGCAACCGCATCGCGCGCGACCTCCACGACGGCCCGGTCCAGGGCGTCTCGGCGGCATCGCTCAGCCTGGAGGCCGTCCTGCTCATGCTGAAGGCGGGCGAGCTGCAGGAGGGCACCGAGGTCCTCTCGAAGGTGCGCAGGGAGCTCTCGGAGGAGGCCGACAACCTCCGTCGCCTGATGTCCGGCCTGCGCCCACCGCTCCTGGAGGAGCGCGGCCTCATCCCGGCCCTGCGCGAGACCGTCGACAAGTACGGGCGCGACAACGGCGTGCTGACCGAGTTCGTCGGACGCGGCCACGCCGAGATCCCGCAGGACCTCGAGACGCTCTCCTACCGCATCGTGCAGGAGGCGCTGTCGAACTCCGGCAAGCACGCGAAGGCGACGCGGCTGGACGTCACGGTGGAGGCCATCGGCGGGCAGCTTCGCATCGAGGTTGCCGACGACGGCGTCGGCTTCGACTCGGCGAAGGCGCGGGAGTACCTGCAGATGGGCCGGGTCGGCCTCGCATCGATGCGCGAGCGGGTCGAGCTCGCGAACGGGACCTTCATGGTGCACTCGACGCCCGGCAAGGGCACGACCGTGATGGCGACGCTCCCACTGGACGCCGTGCCCGCCCCCCGCGAGTTCTCGGTCAGCGAGGTGTCCTAGCCCCCGACCCGCCGGCGCGATGCGGCCGCGGTCAGGTCCCGCGGGCGGGCGGCGATCCCGTCGGCGAGGGGCTCGGGGTCGGCGAGGGGCTCGGGGTCGGGGTCTCGGTCGGGGTCGGGCTGGGCGAGGGACTGGGGCTCGGCGACGGCGGCTCGGACTCGGTCGGGCTCGGCGAGGGCGACTCCGACGGGGTGGGGCTCGGCGAGGGTGAGGGGGCGGGGGGCGGCGTCGGCGGGCCGCCCGTATAGCCCTCGAGTGAGGGCTCCGGGAAGTCCTCGACCGGCAGGCCGGCCATCGCCTCCGACATGAAGTCGTGCCAGATGAGGGCCGGGATCGTGCCCCCGAACACCGCCGAGTACCCCTCGACGTTCACGAGGGGGACCCGGCCCTGCGGGTACCCGACCCACACGCAGGCGGCGAGCTGCGGCGTGTAGCCGCAGAACCAGGCGTCCGAGTACTCCTGCGCCGTGCCGGTCTTCCCGGCGACCGGCCGGCCGATGTTCGCGTTCGTGCCGGTCCCGCCCGTCACGACGGTCTGCAGCGCCGAGGTCGCGAGGTCGGCGTCGTTCTCGTTCAGCACCTGCCGCCCGCGCTCGTTTATGCGGGCGAGCGTGTCGCCGCTCGCGTCTTCGACGTGTTCCAGCGGTGTCGCGCGATGACGCCAGCCTCGGGCGGCGAGCGTCGCGTACGCGTCGGTCATCTCGAGCGGCGTGACCTCCTGCGTCCCGAGCGTGATCGAGCACACGGGGTCGAGCGGCGACTCGATGCCCATCCGGTGGGCGACGTCGACGACGGCGTCGGGTCCGACCGTGGTCACGACCTGCGCGTAGACGGTGTTCACCGAGTGTGCCGTCGCCTGCATGAGCGTGAAGACGCCGCTCTCCGAGTCGCTCGCGTTCGACAGCAGCCACGGCTCGCCGTTCGTGTAGCAGCGGGGGTCGGCGATCCGGATCGAGGAGGGACCGCTCCACCGCGAGCTCAGGCTGATCCTGTCCTCCATCGCGGCGACGAGGGTGAACACCTTGAAGGCCGAGCCCGCCTGCCGTCCGGTCCCACCGTCGCCTGTCGCGAGGTTGACCTCGGAGCGCCGCCAGTCGCGGCCCCCGACCATCGCGAGCACGCCTCCGGTCTTGGGGTCGATCGCGACGAGCGCCGCCTCGGGACCGGCGGGGTCGGTGAGCCGGTTCGCGACCGCTTCTTCGGCGAACCCCTGCATCTCGGGGTCCAGGGTCGTCGTCACCTGCAGGCCGCCGCCGAAGACCGTGGGCTCCTCGAACTCGCCGATGAGCGAGCGCCGCGTGTAGTCGAGGAAGTACCCGAGCTTGCGCGGGAAGTCGTCGGCGTTCTCGAGCTGATCGGTGCGAACCTGCTTGCCCTTCAGGACCGCGGCGCGGTCGGCCTGCAGGTAACCCTCGGCGACCATGCGGTCGAGCACGTAGTCGCGGCGGATCTCCGCGTCCTCCGGGTAGTCGATCGGGTCGAACAGGCTCGGGCTCGGGATGAGGCCGGCGAGCGTGGCCGACTCCAGGAGCGTGAGCTCGCTCGAGTCCTTGCTCCAGTAGGTCTGGGCGGCCGCTTGGACGCCGTACGCGCCGTGGCCGAGGTAGACGGTGTTGAGGTAGGTGGCGAGGATCTCGTCCTTCGTGAACTCCTGCTCGACCTTCATGGCCAGGAGCGACTCGCGGATCTTCTGGCCGAACGTGCGCGGCGGGACCGTGTAGACCTGCTGCCCGGTCTCGGGGTCTTCCTCGTACGTGCCGGCGTAGACGTTCTTCACGACCTGCTGCGTGATGGTCGAGCCGCCCTGCACGGTCTCGCGAGCGACGAGGTCGGTCCACGCGGCGCGCACGATGCCGATCGGGTCGATCCCCGGATGCTCGTAGAAGCCCTTGTCCTCGGCGGCGACGACCGCGTTGCGCAGGGCCTTCGGCATCTCGTCGATCGGCACGATCGTGCGGTCCACGCTCGAGTGCAGCGTCGTCAGGAGGTTGCCGTCACGGTCGTAGACGTACGTGGTCTGCAGCGGTGGCGGCGTAGAGGGCAGCTCGAGCTGCGTGTAGAGGTAGTAGAGCGTCCCGAGCAGCCCGAGCACGCCGACGAGCGGCACGGCCACGAACGCCCACCACCAGCGGCGGAAGAAGCCGCGCTTCGTGCGCTTGCGCTTCCTCCGGGGGGCGTGCTTGCGACCGTTCGAGGATCTACGGGCTGCGGTGTTCACCGCCACGGTGTCGTCGATCGTACCCAACGGGCAGGGGTTTCCCGGGAGCAGACCCGGGCAAACGCGATGGAGTTCCCGTGACGGATCGGGCGCCGCTGCTCAGACGGCCCGGGCCACGAAGGCCTCGGACAGGTGGTTCCACTGGCACTCGGTGCAGACCTCGACGACGTAGCACCAGGCGCCGGGGCTGTCCGCGGCCATGGAAAGGCCGACGTCGAGCGGCCACACGCGCCCGTTGGCCTCGCGCAGGGTGTCGCCGTACACGTAGGTGACCAGCCGGAGCTTGGTCTTCGAGCACACCGGGCAATCTCGACGCGTCTGCTCCCCGACGTGCTTGGCGGCGCGCATGAGCTCGGGGTGGGCGTCGCAGATGTCCGACCACGAGCGCAGGCCGTGACGGACCTCGCTGAGGAGCGCGCGCTTGGCGAGCGTGTAGTCCACGGTCGCGAGCACCGCGCGACGTCCTTTCGGCCGGATCCCCTTCGGTCTGGGCGTGCTCATGGTTGAGGCATCGTACACCCCGCCTCCGACTTGAGCGGGTCGCCGCAGCTAGGCCCCCGGCACGTCCACGACCGCCCTCGCCGAGGCCACGACGATCCGGTCGTCGGCCGACAGGAACAGCGGTCCGACGGGCATCTCGACCTCGACGCGGGCCTCCAGCGTCCCCGCGCCGCAGACGCACGAGCGGATCCGCGCCCCGTTGCGCGCCGCGAGCTCTCCCGCCGAGACCGAAGGCTCGACCCCGGTGGGAGCGACGAGCCCCTGTGCCGCCGCGAGCGCCGCCGCGTCGGCCGCCGTCTGCGCTCGCGAGGCCGCCACGAGGACCCGCGCGACATCGGCCGCCCCGAGCGCGAGCACCATCACTGCGACGAGCACCCCCGCCGCGATGACCGATACCGAGCCCCGGTCGCTGCTCACGGCACCTCTTGACGCATCGTGGCCGAGGCCCTCAGCTCCACCGAGGCGGGCAACAGCCAGCCGGCGAGCGGCGCGGCGACCGCCGCTTCGTAGGCGACGGCGACCGAGACCGTGTCGCCCTGGGAGCCCTCGCGCACGACGTCGATGCGCACTCGCGCGCCATCGAGGCCCGGCGCCGCACGGAGCGCCGCGTCACGGATCGCCGCCTCGTCGAGCTCGACCGCCGCCTCGCGCGCCCCGGCGCGCGCGGCCTGCGTGAGGAGGAGCTGGTCGCGAGCGAGCAGCCCGACCTGCACCGCCGCCAGCAGGACGAGGAACAGGATCGGCAGCAGCAACGCGAGCTCGACGACGGCGGAGCCGCCCTCGCGCCCGCGCCTACGCCGCACTGCCCGCGACCTGATCGATGATGTTGTCGAAGAACGCTGGGAGCTTGCCCGACGAGCGCGCCCAGGCGATGAGCACCACGGCGACCGCCGCGGCGGCGAGGATGACGAGCGCGTACTCCGCGGTCGTCTGCCCCACTTCCCGCGACAGGCGAACGCGCAGACGTACGTACCAGGACAGCAGCACCGGTTCACCTCCTTCCTCAGCGGATGGACTGCAACGTGGTCACGAGCACCGGGACCACGGTGAGGAGAAGGAAGGCGGGGAGGACGAGGAACACGAGCGGGAACAGCATCTTCACGGGCGCCTTGCGGGCGCGCTCGGTGACGAGGGTGCGCCTGGACTCGCGGCTCTCACGGGCGATCTCGGACAGGGCATCGGTCAGCGAAGACCCGATGGCGTCGCTCCTCGTCAGCACGGCAACCGTCCGCCTGAGGTCGCCGAGGGCAAGACGCGCCGCGGCGGCCTCGAGCTCGTCCTTCCACCGCCCGCCGAGGTCCACGCGATGGAGCGCCGTCGCGAGCTCCTCGGAGAGCGGTCCGGCGATGGCCTCGACCGCCCGTCGCACCGCGAGCTGACCGGTGAGACCCGCCGTCGCCGCGGCGGCGAGGAGGTCGAGGAACAGCGGGAGCTCGCGGTCCGCCCGAGCCCGTCGACGCCGGGCAGCGCGCGAGAGCCCGAGGTCCAGCAGCACGTACCCCACCACACCGGCCACCAGAGCCAGACCGGGCCCCGCGAGGGCGAGCGCCACGAGGATGCCGCTCGCGGCAGCGAGCCACTTCACGCCCGACGCATGCTCCACGGAGCGCTCGGAGCCGGCGGCGCTGAGCAGGGCGGCGAGCCGATCGGGTCTCGCGAGCCGCCGGAGCGGCGCGAGCGATCCGACACGCACGGCGATCCCGGCGCGCGGCGCTCGTTCCACGGTCGACGCCGAGAGCGCGAGGGCCACGGCGTCGTCCCGTCGGGTCCGGGCGGCGGCGACCGCGAGGAGGGCAGCAGAGGACGCGAGCGCGGGCGCGGCGAGCGCCTCGATCACGGCTCGACCCGCAGCAGCCGTCGGATCCACAGGAACGCGGCAGCCTCGAGCACCAGGCCGATGACGATCGCCGTCCGGCCGAGCGAAGACCCGAGCGCGGTGAGCATGTCCCTGCGAGAGGTGAGCCACAGGAAGCCGAAGAAGCCGATCGGCAAGAGGCCGAGGATGGCGCCGGACAGGCGCGCCTGCGCCGTGAGCGAGCGCACCTCGCGCACGGCCGCCCGGCGCTCGCGGAGCGTCCGCGCGAGCCCGTCGAGCACCGCGGGCAGCGCGCCCCCCGTCCGCCGGTGCAGGCGGAGCACGGCCGCGGCGAGCCGCACGTCCGGCACGGGGATCGTGGTCACCCACCGCTCGAGCGCATCGTCGAGCGAGGAGCCGAGGCTCGTGGCGTCGGCGACCTCGCGCAGGGAGCCGCCGAGCGGCTCGGGCACCTGCTCGGCGGCGAGCGCGATGGCCTGCGGCACCGACATACCCGAGCGCGAGCCGGCCGCGATCGCTGAGATCGCGTCGGCCAGCTGCCCGGCGACCACGTCCGCTCGCCTCGAGGACCGGCGACGACGCCACTCCCGGAGGGCGCCGAGGAGCCCAGGACCCCGGCGACGCCGCTTCGGCTCGTCGTGGTCGCACAGGTCGGCGAGGACCTCGTGCCGACGCTCGCGCCGACGGGCGAGGTCGACGAAACCGACGGCCGAGGCGCCGAGCGCTCCGGCCGCGACCTCAGCCCACATCGGCCCGCCCCTCGAACGCGTCGTCGGGGCCGGGAGCGAAGAGACCCTCCGGCACGACCTCACCGCGACCACGGAGCGTGCGCGCGAGGTCGGGCTCGATCCCTGAACACACGAACGTCCCGCGAGGTCCCGTCCTCGGCTGGAAGCCGAACACCTCGGTCACGATGGGTTCGCCGTCTCGGACCCCATCGACCGTCGCGATCTGGAAGACGAGCCGCCTTCCGTCCCGCAGTCGAGCCATGTGCACGACGACGTCGATCGCGCCCGCGACCTGCTCGCGCACGTGCTCGACGGGAAGGACGACGTCGGACATCAGCGCCATGGTCTCCAGGCGCCAGAGCAGGTGCCTCGCCGAGTTCGCATGCGCGGTCGCGAGCGACCCGTCGTGCCCCGTGTTCATCGCCTGGAGCATGTCGAGCGCCTCGCCGCCTCGGACCTCGCCGACCACGATCCGATCCGGGCGCATCCGCAGCGCATTGCGCACGAGGTCGCGGACGGTGACCTCGCCGCGCCCCTCGACGTTGGCCGGCCGGGCCTCGAGTCCGACCACGTGCGGCTTCGTGAGGCGAAGCTCGGCCGCGTCCTCGATCGTGACGATGCGCTCGTCGTCCGGCACGAACGAGGAGAGCACCCCGAGCAGCGTCGTCTTGCCCGAGCTCGTGCCGCCGGACACCACGATGTTCGCGCGACCGCGGACGCACGCCGCGAGGAAGCCGAGCATGCGTGGCCCGAGCGTTCCCGTCGCGACGAGATCCTCCGGCGTCAGCGCGACCACGGAGAACTTCCGCACGTTCAACACGGGACCGCAGAGCGAAAGGGGCGGAACGATCGCGTGCACCCGGCTGCCATCCGACAGTCGCGCGTCCACCCAGGGTGACGACCCATCGACCCGAAGGCCAAGCGGGGCCACGATACGCTCGATCACGTGGAGGACCGCCTCCTCCCCCTCAAACAGACGGTCCACCACCTTCTCGATCCGCCCCTTCCGCTCCACGTAGACGTCGTCGGCCCCGTTCACCATCACCTCGGTGACGTCCGGGTCCTTCAGCAGGAACTCGATCGGTCCCAAGCCGACGACCGCATCCGAAACCTCGTTCACGACGCGCGCGAGCGCGCCTTGGGGAAGGATGTGCCCCTCGTCGCGCAGGATCGCGAGCGCCTCGTCGCGCACGCGCACCCGGCGCTCGGCACGAGGGATCCGCGCGAGCTCCTGCGCGTCCACGCGGCCGAGCAAGCGCTCGTGCAGGCCGCGGCGGACGTCCGCGAGCGCGTCGGCGGGCCTCATGAGGCACCCCCGAGCAGCTCGAGCGCGAGCCGGTCGATCGCGCGGCCGGTCCGGCCCCGGTGCGCGATGAGCCGGCCGCAATCCTGCGCGGACGGCACCTTCCGGTCGCTCGGGATCACGGCGATCGGCTCGCGCCCGAACACCCGCTCCACGTCGGCCGGCGTCACCTCGCCGCGCGCGGCGCGATTGACGACGAACGCGGCGCGCTCCCCGACGCCGGACGCCTCGAGCACCCGCCGGGCGTCGCGGAACGACGCGACGTCGAGCTGGAGCACGAGCACCACCGGATCGGCCGCCGCGAGCGCGGTCCGCGTGAGCGCGCCCAGCTCGCGCGGCACGTGCAGGACGACGAACGAGACCGTCCTTGCGAGCGCCGCGATCGCTCGCCCGTAGACCGCCGCACCCAGGTCCGCATCGGCTCGCCCGGGCGAGAGCAGTACGCCGAACCCCTCGGGGTGCCGCCACAGCAGCTCGCGAACCTGCGCCGGCGCGAGGTCTTCGCCGAAGGTCACGAGATCGGCCGCCGTGGGCACGTCCGCGCCCGGAGCGCCGAGCGGACCACTCACGCCCGCGAACGCGACGTCGAGATCGACGAGCGCGCAGTCCACCGACCGGCGCGCCACCGAGGCGGCGAGGTGCGTGGCCACGAACGTCGCGCCCACACCTCCGCGAGCGCCGACGACCGCGATCACCGGCGCGATCGCGCCGATCTCGGCGGGGCGCCGGACGCGGGCCGCGGCCGTCGCCAGCGCCTCGCGCTCGCGCGGCCACACGAAGTAGCCGGCCGCTCCGACGCGGATCGCCGTTCGGAGGCTCCGTACCGACTCCGCGGTCTCGAGCGCGAGGAGCGGACGTCCGTCCAGCCGCTCGGCGACGAGCCCCGTCGAGGCCACCACCGCGTCGGGCTCGAGCTGCCGCACGGCCTCCGCGAGCTGCCGATCGTCCGACGCGGTCGCCACGACGCGGGTCCGTCCGGTGCGGTCGAGGAAGTGCATGACCTCCTCCGCCACGTCGTGCTCCTCGAGCCCGAGCACGATCCTCGCCATCTCCATCCGTACCCCGCGCGTTCCTGGGGGAAGCGCCGACGACCAGAGGGAAAGACCGGGAGAGGTCCGAGGGGGGCGGTGTCGCCACCGCGTTCGCGAACACTACCCCGCGACCTTCGTGCGAACCATCGCCAGGGTGGTGGGTTCTGGCCGCGGCGCGGGGGAGACGACCGCCGGAGCGCCGCATCGGCCGGTTGGGGACCGCGTCGGGAGCCCTCGGGGGACCGGACCGACGGATCGGCCCGGCCTCCACGGGGATGTCGGACCCCCGGTCTACGATTCGAGACGTGGGACGGGTCATCGACCTCGAGGCGTGGCGGCGGGAGCACCGCCTCTCGTTCCGCGAGGTTCCCGACGAGGTCCCCCAGCAGCCGCTGCGGCGCCTCGAGCGGGCGATCAAGCGCCTCGACGCGCTCGTGGCCCGCGGGACCGGGCGCATCTCCTCCAAGGTCGAGGCCGAGCTCCTGGCCATCACCGGCGCCGTGACCGCCGGCCGGCCGGAAGAGGCGGCGGAGCGCGCCGAGCGCCTCGCCGAGCGCCTCGAGCACCCCTCGGCGCGCGCCCAGTAGGCACGGGAACCCACCGGCCGCTCGGCCGGTCATCTGCTCGGACCAGCAGAGATAGGCTTGCTTGGCCGGCCGGACCGAGAGGGACCAGGTGCAGGACCCCGACCCGCGCACGCTCATCCGCGCTCGCGAGGGGGACCTCAGCGCGTTCGAGGACCTCGTACGCGCCTACCAGGGCGACCTGTGGCGATTCGCCTACTCCTACACCCGCGACCGGGCGCTCGCCGAGGACGTCACGCAAGAGGCGTTCCTGCGCGCCTACCGCTTCCTCGGCTCCTTCCGGGGCGACTCGAAGTTCAGCTCGTGGCTCTTCCGCATCGCGCGCAACTGCGCGCTCGACCTCATCCACGCCCGCAAGGGGCAGGAGGAGAGGGCCCTGCGCGCCCCCGACCCCATCGGCCCCACCGACCCGATCGCGCGTCTCGAGCTCCAGACGGCGCTCGGCGCGGTCTCCGAGGACCACCGTGAGCCGTTCCTGCTGATCGAGGTCTTCGGCCTGTCGTACCAGGAGACGGCCGACGTCCTGCACGTGAAGGTCGGCACCGTGAAGAGCCGGATGCACCGTGCCCGCGCCGCGATGATGGGCGCCCTTGCCGTCGAGGAGGATGCCGGTGAACTGTGACCGCGTCCGCCGGGCCCTGTCCGAGCGCATGGACGGCGAGCGCCTCTCGCGCCACGTAGCGCACGCGCTCGAGGGTCACCTCCAGACATGCGCCGCGTGTCGAGCCTTCGAGGCCGGCGCCTACCGCCTGCGCGAGCAGGCGCGGATCGGGCTCGCACCGGCCGTGCCGGACCTCGTCGAGCCGATCATGGCCGCCGTGCGGATGGAGCCGCGGCCGGCCGGCGTGCGAACGGTCCGCGAGCTGCGGCCTCGGCGGCCTCTGCTCCCCCGCCTCGCGCCGGCGATCGCCGCGGCCGTGGTCGGCGCGCTCGTCGGGTCGCTCGCCGTCGGCGGACCGTGGGCCCGGCAGGAGTCGGCCACCGCGGGCGACGTGACCGCCGGCGTCGCCGCCGCGGCGGCGCATCTGGACGCCTACCGCGCGAGCTACTCGATCCTCGAGCGGAACCTCGCGCCCGACGTCCCCCTGCGCGAGCTCTCGATGGAGATCTGGTTCCAGGCCCCCGAGCGCTTCCGCCTCGACGTCACCGATCACACGGTCTACCCCTCGGACGCCTTCACGCCGACGGACCTGCGACTCGTGGTCGACGGCTCGACCTGGTACGCCCGCGGTCCGGCGCCCTGCCCGACGACCGGGTGCCCGCCGAGGGAGACGCTCGTCACGAACCGCACGCCGTTCTCCTCGGTCGCGCCGGCCCCGACCGACCTCGTCCTGCCGGTGAAGACGCTCTCGGCCGAGGCCGGGGTGCGGGTGCTCGGCACCGGCACGGTGCTCGGTCGCGATGCGCTGCGGCTCGAGCTTCCGTTCGAGCGCGCCGCGCCGCTGTTCCCGTTCCTACAGCTCGGCGGGCGGTGGCGGCCGTTCTTCCCGAACGACCGCGTCGTCCTGTGGCTCGACGCCGAGCGGTGGACGCCGCTCAAGTGGTCCGTCTACCCCGCCGCCGGCCGCGAGCGCGACGACTGGGCTTTGCGCTTCGGCCTTCCCGAGGAGCCCTCGCGCCAGGCGGTGTTCGAGGTCGAGGCCCTCGCCGTGAGCGAGCGGAAGCCCCTGGACTCGGCCTTCCTGGTCCCCGAGACCGAGCCGACGACCGACCAGGGTGCGACGAGCGTCACGCTCGACGCGGTGCCGCACGAGACCGGCTTCCGGCCGGTCGCGCCGGCCGAGCTCGAGGGCCTGCATCTCTACGAGGTCGTCCTGCCGCCGGATCCCGCGGGCTCGGCCGGCGGCTCGCTCGTCGCGTACACCGAGGGCCTGCGATGGCTGAAGCTCGGCGAGTCTCGCTCGTGGGAGGGCGACGCGCTCTTCGGGCCGGTCGGACCGCACGCGCAGGAGGTCGCGCTCCCCGAGGGCGGCGTCGCCTACTACGAGCCCGCGACCGAGGACCACGGCCGGCGCCTGTCGATCCACACGCCCGAGAGCGACCTGTACCTCGAGACGAACCTGTCACGCGAGGAGCTCCTGTTGGTCGCGTCCTCGCTGCCGGTCACCGGCCTCGTCCTGCCCGAGACCTGGCGCGTGCGCTCGACCCAGGACGGCACGGTCGAGCGCGTCACCCTCGAGCAGGCCCAGGCGGCGGTGCCGTTCGAGCTGCTCCTGCCGACCGCGCTCCCGCCGGGCTCCGAGCTCGCGAGCGCCGAGCTCGTGCGGGCCGGCGATCGGGTGAGCGTGACCACCTACTTCCAGGCGCAGGAGGTCGCGCTCGGCGGGACGGCGGTGCGCGTGTATCTCGAGCTCGCCGAGGAGCTCCCGCCGGCCTCGGCCGCCGAGCAGGAGATGGTCGAGCTCCGCGGGACGCAGGCTCGCTACACGCCCGAGGCGGCGCGCCTGGAGTGGCTCGAGGCGGGGCTGTACGTCTCCGTCGAGGCACCGGGGCTGGGGCTCGAGGATCTCCTCGCGGTGGCGACCTCGCTCGAGCCGGTCTCGGCCGGGCCCACGCCGTTCCCGGCCGGGCCCACGTCGTGAGACGGATCGCGTTCGCGCTCGCGATCGCCGGGGTTGGGTTCCTCGCCGGGGCCGGAGTCACGCTCGCCGTCCAGCGCGGGGAGACGGCGCCTCGGCTGCCCTCGGCGCTCGGCGGCGGGACGCCGCCCACCGCGCTCTCCGCGCCGGGCACCTTCCTCGCCTGGACACCGGGAGGGCTCCCCGAGGGGTTCCGGCAGCGCCTCGCGAGCCTCGCGGGCATCCATCGAGCCGTCGTCGTGAAGAGCGACGTGGCCTGGCTCACGGGGTCCTACTCGAGCGGCGGGGACGTGGTGGACGACCCGCCGAGCGGCCTCGCGATCCCGCTCGAGGTCGCCGCGGTGCACCCGCTCGAGTACGCGCCGTTCGTGCCGCCCGCCGACCGCGGGGTCGTCGCGGACCTCGCGAACGGCTTCGGCGTGCTCGGTGAGAGCAGCGCCCGACTCCGCGGGCTCGACGCGGGCGCGATCCTCGTCTTCGGCGACGTGCGCGTGCAGATCGCCGCGATCTGGCCCGACGAGCTCGTCGGCGCGCACGAGCTCCTCGTGGACCGCGCCCTCGGCCGCTCGATCGGGGTGACGCGCGACCGTTACGCCCTCTTGCAACCCGAGGGCGAGCCGACCGAGCGCCGCCTCGCGAAGCTCCTGCGCTCGGCGCTGCCGGCGGGCGTGCCGGTGCAGGTCCGCTCCCCCGGCGAGACCCCGTACTTCCGCGAGGGCGACGCCGTGCTCCCGCCGGTCGAGCTCAAGCTGCTGTTCGGCGAGTTCGCCGCCCGGCCGGCGCCCGGTCGCCCGGGCTACCTCGAGATCGATCCGGCGTGGGAGGCCGAGCACATCGCGACCGAGCACGTGCCGCTCCTCGGCCGCGTGACGTGCAACGTGGCGATCTTCCCGCAGCTGCGAGGCGCCACGAGCGAGCTGCTCGAGCTCGGCCTGGGGGGAGCCGTCGAGACCTACGACGGGTGTTACGCGCGGCGGTTCGTGAACCGCGATCCCGAGCAGGCGATCAGCCACCACACGTGGGGGGTCGCCATCGACCTGAACGTGGGGCGCAGTCCGTTCGGTCGCCCGCCGGACCAGGATCCTCGGATGGTCGAGGTCTTCGAGCGCTGGGGCTTCATCTGGGGCGGCACGTTCGTGCGACCGGACGGCATGCACTTCGAGTACCACCGCCCGCCCGCCGAGCCCTGAGCCGGCGAGACCGGATCCCGGAGAAGCGCGAAGGGAGCAGCGAACATGCGCTGTCTGCGCTTACCCGGGGACCGGAGCCCTCGCGGGCTTCGAGCCCGGAGCATGCCTCCCGCGGCAGGACGCGCGTGGGTTTCTGCTCCCTTCGCGGCAGCCTCGAGGGCTGCTCCAACGATTCTAGTCCGGGTCGGCCCTTGGCGCGACGTCGGGTCACGCGGCCTGCGGGTGCCGGGCGAGGCGCGAGCGCACGACGACCCACGCGAAGATGCCGGCGGCGGCGGCGGCCGCGACGACCCCGGCGGTGATCTGCGTCTTCGGCCTGGTGGCCGTCTGCGCGATCCGCGTGCGCAGGCGCACCGGGCGGCGGAAGTCGCGGATGTCCCACCCTCGCGCCTCGGCTTCCCTGCGCAGGTCCTTGTCGGGGTTCACGGCGACGGGGTGGCCGACGGTCTCGAGCATCGGCAGGTCGCTGATCGAGTCCGAGTAGGCGTACGAGGCCTGCAGGTCCACGCCCGCGCGCTCGGCGAGCAGGAGGACCGCCTCGGCCTTTCCCTGTCCCGCGCAGTAGAACTCGAGCTCGCCCGTGTACCGGCCCTCCACGATGCGGGCCCGGGTGGCGAGCACGCCGGAGACGCCGAAATGCCGCGCCAGCGGCCGCACGACCTCCTCCGGCGAGCTGCTCACGATGTAGACGCGCCGCCCCTCCTGCCGGTGCAGGGCGATGAGGTCCAGGGCTTCCTGGTACACGTACGGGTCGATCACGTCGACGATGACGTCGCGCACGAGGCGCTCGACCTCGGCGCGATCCCAACCCTTCGTGAGCTGCAGCATCCCTTCCTTGAGGCGGTCCATCTTCTTCTCGTCCGCGCCCACCACCGCGTAGACGAGCTGCGCGTACGCGCCGCGGAGGAGCTGTCCGCGGGTGACCATGCCCGCCCGGTACATCGGCCGGCCGAGCACGAGCGAGGACGACTTGGAGATGATCGTCTTGTCGAGGTCGAAGAAGGCCGCCTCCATCGCATCGACATGGTAGGCCACGCCGCCGACGCCATCGGGCCTTTCACCAGGGAGTTCGGTCAGGCTCGGAGCTTGGCGAGGTCGTCGCCGAACGTCTGGATCCAGCGTTGCTCGGTCTCGGCGAGGGCGTCCTGGAGCCCGAGCAGGCGGAGCGCGACCGCCCGTCCCCGGCCCTCGGCGCGCTCGGCGCGCTCGCGCTCACCGGCGATCGTCGAACGCCACTCGTACAGGGCCATCTCCCGCTCGCCGACGGCGCGCCGGGCCTCGTCGAGCGGCAGCAGGTGCACGAACCCGAGCGCGAGGCCGGCGTCGGTCTCGTAGGGGCGAGCGTCGGCACACCGCTCGCGCAGGCCGGCGCGCAGGCGGGCGCGACCCGAGGCGGTGATGCGGTACACGCGGCGGTCGGGGCCCTCGGTGCCCTCCTGTGGCCGGCCGCTCGCGAGCCCCTGCTCCTCGAGCCGCCGCAGCGCCTGGTACACGGAGGCCTTCCCGACCTCGACCCAGAACCCCATGCTCCGAGTCCGGAACCGCTCGAGCAGGTCGTAGCCGTACATCGGCTCCTCGGCGAGCAGACCGAGGACCACCACCTCCACCTTCGGGACGTGCATGGCGGCCTCCCAAGCTCGTGTGGCCCGGACTACCGAGAGGGTAGCCCGAGCCACACACGTGCAGCGAGCAGGAGGGTCAGAAGGACGCGACCCCCCGGCAGGTCTCGTCCGTCGACAGGTTCCGGGCCCTGCCGACGAAGCGGTCGACTCCGGCCGCGTCGTTCTCCCGGATCCGGACGGTGAACGAGCCACTCGCACCGGCGGTGGTCCTCGTCCCGCGGAAGGCGACCTCGCCGTCGTGCAGGATCCGCACGCGCCAGTCATCGCCGCTCACGCCCTGGTCGACCTCGTACTCGACCTCGAGGCGGCCGTTGTCCGGCGAGACCTTGAGCTTCCAGTCACTCGAGCCGCTGCACCCGCCGCGCTCGATCACGTCGTTGTTCCCCGCCTGCGCGGCCGGCGTCCCGATCACCGCCAGCACGGTGAACGCCGCGAGCGCGACCGCCACGATCAGTCCCCTCATGAGATCCTCCTCCGGTATCCGACGCGATCGACCCTATGCAGACGACCGGTAAGGGACGGCAAAGGGGGCGTGCCACTCGCGCTAAGGCTCGCGCCGGATGCGTCCGAGGGATGGCGGCTATCCTCGACGCGGAGGCGTCAGGGTGCCTGGTGGGCCCCCCGGTCTTCAAAACCGGTGTGGGGGCGAGAGCTCCCAGGCGGGTTCGATTCCCGTCCGCCTCCGCGAGGACCGTCGGGTCAAACCGGCGCGCGAAAAGGAGAGAGCGCCGGATGACTTCCTCGCCTCACCTGAGGCAGCGGGACTTTCGCCTCGTGCGGTTCTGCAGCTTCTGTCCCTCGCGTGAACACCGCCGCTCTACCCTCCGCCAGCCTCAGCCGGTCGGTGCCCGGAACCCCAACAGACGCGGGGCCCTAGTCGCGCCAATCCTCCGGGCGTTGCCAGCGCGTTCCGGGTTCCTTGCCGGAAGCGCCCAGGCGAAGTTGAGGGCTTCCGCCCGCGATCCGGGTGGTTCCTCGTCTGTTCGCCAGCCCCTCCCGGGACGACCATCGAGGCAGAGGCCGGGGAGGCCGGCCGGGAGACCGAGGAGGAGCCATGCGGGGGGCAACCGGGATCCGAAGGATCGGACGCCGGCGGCACACGGTGCGATTCGCACTGACCGGTACCCTGCTCGTGCTCCTCGCGCGCTCGGCCCTCGCGGACGTGCCGGCCGCCGTGCCCGGCGCCCCGGTCTGCAAGGTCCTGCCCGGCGCCACCGCCGAGCAATACGAGACCGGCGAGGCCTGCCCGCCCACCGGGTTCGCGGAGGCGGCCGGCTACGAGCCAGTGCTCGAGCAGACCGCTGCCGGTTGGCGGTTCACCCGACCGACCGACGCCGACGGCGGCTGCAGCGGCCCGCTCCCCGACGAGGGTGTGTTCTGGGACTTCCGCGCAGCGTGCCGAGCCCACGACTACGGCTACGACCTCGTCCGGTTCGGGGTCGGCGATCGGACGGCGTCCGACGACCTCCTGTACCGGGATATGAAGCGGACGTGTCGGGCGAACAGTGTCTTCGGGGCGCCGATGTGCAAGACGCTAGCGGACTCCGCGCACGCGGTGCTGTGGGCCGGCGACGTGAGCCCGGGGTTCGAGCCCGGCCCCGACGAGCGGACCTGAGCCTCAGGGCGTCCGGTCGAGCCCTTTCTGGATCGCGTAGCGCATCAACTCGTAGCGCTTGCGCAGGTGGAGCTTCGTGAGGATGTTGCGCACGTGGTTCTGCACGGTCTTCTCACTGATGAACAGCTGCTCGGCGATCTCGCGGTACGTGTACCCCTTGGCGACGAGGCGCAGGATCTCGTTCTCGCGCGCGGTGAGGCCAGGCTCGCCGGGCTCCGTCCCGCTCGAAGCGACGCGGCGGAACTCCGACAGCACGAGCCCTGCGAGCGGCGAGGAGAAGACCGGCTCGCCCGAGGCGACCCGACGCACCGCGTCGGTCACCTCGGCGGCGGTTGCCGTCTTGAGCAGGTAGCCCGAGGCACCCACCGCACGTGCGGCGCCCGCTCGACGATGCCGCGGATCGCGTCGACGCCGGAGACCGTCGGGAGGTGCAGGTCCATGAGCACAACGTCGGGCATCGACTCGAGCGTCCGCTCGATGGCCTCGCCCCCGTCGGCCGCCTCCCCAACCACCTCGAGTCCCGAGCGCTCGAGGTCCCGCCGGATCGCCTCGCGCCACACGGGGTGGTCGTCCACCACGAGGACGCGGATCTGCCCGCCGGCGGCCCCCTCATCCATCGGCGTCATCCTCCCCCGCGGGAAGGAGGAACTCCACCTCGGTGCCGCGCCCGGGTGAGGAGCGGACCGTCATCGTGCCGCCGAGGTCCTCGATCCGGCCTTTCATGCTGCGCAGCATGCCGAGCTTGCCCTCGCGCCCCAGCCGGGACTCGTCGTAGTCGAAGCCCACCCCGTCGTCGCGGACGGAGACGACGATGCGCCCGTCCTCCTGCTCGGCGAAGACGGTAGCCCGGCTCGCCGACGCGTGCCGGACCACGTTGTCGAGCGCCTGTCGCACGGCCGCCGCGACCTGCTCGGCCTGCGCGGCGGGGAGGAAGATCGCGCCCGCCACCGTCACGGTGACCGGCGGATGCTCGATCTCGCGGGCGGCGGCCACGAGCGCCGAGCGCAACGAGGCCGCCCCGGTGGGCCCGGCATCCGGGGGCTCGCTCAGGAGCGCGCGGAGCTCCTCACCCTGCCGCGCCGCGAGGTCGACCAGCGCATCCACCTCGGCGGCGGGCACCGCGCCCCCGCCCTCGGTCAGCTCCCGGCCGTGCTTGTCGATGAGAGAGAGGGACTGCAGGACCGAGTCGTGCAACTGTCGTCCCAGCGCCTCGTGCTCCGCGATCCGCGCCGAGCGCTCGCGCTCGCGGGCGGCCTCCTCGACCGCGCGGTCCCGATCGCGCGCGGAGCGCCGGAGCACGGTTGAGACGACGCCCGCCGCGCCTCCCGCCGCGAGGTAGTAGAAGAAGCCGTTCACGAGGGCCGCCCACTCCGCGCTCGACAGGTCGACCAAGGGGAGGCCGTTGGCGGGGCGGCTGAGCGCGAGTCCGATCGACAGCGCGGCGCCCGCGAGCAGTCCGCCGGAGACGCCGCTCCCGGTTCCGACGGTGAGGGCCGCGCTGGCCGGGTAGGAGGTTGCGAAGAACGGCGAGCTCCCGGCCGTGCTCCCCCCAGCCATCACCCAGCCCGAGATCGGCAACAGCGCGACGGAGATCGCGAGGTCGGCAAGCCGCGCCGCGGGCCGCGTCCACGCCCGGGAGACCGAGAACCACACGCACCACACGAACACGACGACGAGGGACGCGAGCGCTAGCACCGGCTCGCGGAGGTCGTCCCGGGTGATGGCCGCGAGCGAGGCCATCCACGCGAACGCCGCCCAGCGGTACGCGAGGACGCCCAACCACATCCCCCGCATCCCCGGCTCGGCTTCACGGCTCGCGCCGCCTCCGGTCATCTGCCCCTCCGTCGCGAGCGTGGCACCGGCGCCCCGCAAGGTCAACGCGGCGCCAACGGGCCGAGCCGGATGCTCACCTGTGGGTTTCGGGGCGAAGAGATCAGCGCTTCCTCGCCGCCACGCACCGTTCAGGGACGGGTGGACGGCGCTAGGACGCACACGAGCGGGAGATGGTCGGACGCCTCCGCCGCGTCGATCGCGAACGGCTCGCAGCGCAGGTCCGGCGTGAGGAAGATCCAGTCGGGCCGGTCGCCGGGGAAGTTGGGATCGCGCGAGGTCGAGGCCCGGCCCATGCCGGCGGCGTCCTGGGCGCTCACGAGCCCGGTGTCCGTGAACAGCGAGACGCTCGCCTCGGTCGGTTGCATGTTCATGTCGCCGGCGATCACCGTCGCGAGCCCCCCGCCCCATACGTCGAGCAGGGTCCGGATCTGCCCCTCGAGCGTGGAGGTGCGGTCGCCGTCCTGCAGGTGCGCTCCGATGACCGTAATCGTGCGGCCACCGCCCCCATCCAGGACGACCCGGACGTAGCTGCGGTGCTGCGGGCCTTCTCCGTACGGGAGCCTCGCCCAGTCACTCTCAAGCACCGGGAGGCGCGACAGGACCACGTTGCCGAACTGGCCGTCTGCCGCGGGCGCCCACCGGTAGGGCAGGTCCAGTTCGCGCGAGAGGAACTCCGCGAGGTCGGTGTCTCCGGCGATCGGCCATCCCCGCGCGATCTCCTGGAGCACCACGACGTCGGGCTGCTCCGCGGCGACGAAGTCGCGGATCGCGCCGGGGTCGATCTGGCCGTCTCCGTTCAGCGCGGAGTGGATGTTCCAGTCCACGAGCCGGAACGGGCCGCCGTCGCCCGGAACCGTCTCGAGGGCGGGCGCAGAGGCCACGAGGAAGAGCGCGACGGCCACGGTCGCGATCGGTGGCAGGATCGCGATCTGCCACACGAACGGACGCCCCGGCTCGCGGCGGTGCGCACCGACGGCAGCGAGACCGACCCCTGCCGCGGCGACGACCGGGAGGACGACCCGCGAGAAGCCCAGCGGTGCCTCGATGTCGATCTGGTACAGGAAGGTGAACGCCGCCTGGACCAGGGTTCCGATCGCCACGGCGACCGATGTCCGCCAGGCCGAGGTGTGGAGGGTCGGAGTGGCGGCTCCGCGAGCGACGGCGAGGGTGAGCAGCACGCCGGCCGCCCCCTGGCCGAGGAGGAGCCCGATCGCGACCACGGCGCCATCGAGGCTCGCCGCCGCGGCGACCGCGGCCACGAGCACCATGCCGGCGGCCGACGCCACCGCAGAACCGACACCCCGGGCGACGGTCCATAGGGCCGTCACCACGGCGAGAGCGACGCCGAGCTTCGCGAGTACCGCTCCCCAGACCAGGGGCAAGCCCACTGCGGAGTCGGCGAACGCGATGTTCCGCAGGAGGAGCATCTCGAGCATCAGGAAGGGGCCGAGGAGCACGAGCGTCCAGAGCCCCGCGAACGAGGCCTCGCCGGGGTCCGATGGACGACCGGCGGCGAGCAGCGAGCCGACCAAGCCGACGCCAAGCAGCGCGGCGACGCCGAATGCGAGGACGCCGCCCCGCCACGCGACGTCCCACGTCAGGAAGAGCGCGAGCAGGGTGCTGTCGACGCACAGCCCCAGGAGGAACGCGACCGCGAACCAGCCGGCGGCTTCCGGTCCCGACGCCCGCGCCACGTGCAGCTGCAGGGTGAGGGCGACCAACGCGAGCGCGACGACGCCCGCGGCGAGCCACAGCGGGATCGGGGGCAGAGCCTGGAAGCCGAGCCTCGCCACGGCCAAGCCCACGACGGCGGCGGCGAGGGCCGACCTCGCGCCGGCCACTCGGCGCAGCGGCGCCGCGAGGAGCGGACAGAGGAACACGGTGAACGCGATGCCGACGGCGAGCGGAGAGCCGACCTCCTCGCGCACGTCGTACAGGAGCGGGAGCAGCACCCGAAGCCCTTGCAGCAGGGTGACGACGGTAAGGATCGTCAGCAGGCCGCGAGCCAGCACCGTTCGGAGAGCCCGCGATCGTTCGGAGTGGCGCTCGTCCGCCATCTTCGGCTCTGCAGCCATCGCCTCGGCCACGGCTCCTCCAAGGCGAGCATAGCCCTGCGACCACGCGAGAGTAGAACGGCCTGAGCTGTTGAACAGCGACGGGACCAAAGCCGGACCGTCATGGTCAAGAGCCTCCGGCCGGGATCGGGAGACTCCTATCCCTTCCGGCTCAGCGACGTCGGGGGCGCGCTGTTCTTCACAGCCAGGGACGGCACGCACGGACGTGAGCTGTGGACGAGCGACGGGACCGAGGCTGGGACCGTCCTCGTGGAAGACCTGTACCGCGGCGCGGAGGGCTCGAACCCTGAATGGATCACAGACGTCGGGGGGAAGGTCTTCCTCAGCGCGACGAGCCGTGCGACCGGCCGCGAGCTGTGGATGCTCGCCCCGGGGTAGGCGCCGCTGCTCGGCCGTGCCTGGCAGCCCCACCCCTCGAAGGGGCATCCGGCCCTGGCGGGAACGACTTGCCGGCGCGATGCTCAACGCGCCTGCTCGCATGTGGCATGAGCCAACGGCGTGCAGTAGCGGTGGATCGTTGGAGGTGCCGCAGCATGGCACACCAGGGTTCGCTCCCTCCTCCCCCCACGTCAGAACCCCCCAGGCAAAGAAGGGCGGGTCGAACCTGGGCGATCGTGGGGATCGTCGGCGGCTTCCTCTTCCTCATCGTCCCCGGGTTCTTCGCGATCCGGTCCTATCGCCGGTGGCGCGCCGGGGAGATCCCCAAACCGATCTTCGCGTGGACGTTCGCCTGGATCGGGGTCGCGTACGTGGCTCTGTACGTGGGTCTGTACATGGTCACGTACATTGCCCTGCCTCACGAACTGATCAACGTTGACTTCCGCGAGGGGGTCGAACCGTTCAACATCGGTGAGACCCAGGGCGCCAGGTACGACCATGTGGCAGGTGCGTACCGGGTCATGGTCAAGAACACCGACTACCGGCTGAACACGAGCGTTGGCGAGTTCGTTCGGACAGCGTACGCCGTGGGCATCAGGGCCGAGGTCGTCGAGATGACGAAGCCGGGAACGGGCGTGGGCGTGATGTGCCTCGGCCCGGCCGCTGGGGGGCAGGATGAGCTCGTGGGCTACGGGTTCTTCGTGGAACCGGGCGGCGACTTCAGTCTCGAACGTCAGGACCCGGGCGGGATGCACGAGACCCTCAAGCAAGGGACGGACGCGAGGATCGAGACGGTTGAGCGCGTGAGCATCATCTGCGCGCCGGCCGGCGCCGACGTCTCGCTTATCGGCTTCGCGAACGGTCTCAAGGTCGTGGTGGCTGAGGATCCTGAGGGGTACGACGTCTACACCTATGCGGGTCTCACCGTCGAAGCGGAACAAGCGGGGACGGGGGTCCGTTTCACGCGGGTGTGGGCACGACTGCCCGACGAGGAATGGATCCCTTAGGGAAGCCGGTGAGCCGCTGTGCCGAAAGACCTGGACGCTCGGGGTGCGCGAGCGTTGCTGGATGTCCCTTGGGTTCGGAGCAGCAGCTCATAGGCCGCGGCTGGCCGCGGTCACGATCACCAATCCCGAGATACACGCCCCCAGCTCGGCCCACCTGACGGCACGGCGCGCCAGCTTCTGGCCTGCCTGGGAGCCGCGCTCTCGCTCCCGGTGACGCACCACAAGGGCTGGGAGCATCGAAGTGATACCGATGAGAAGCGCGACCATGAGATGAACAGCGCGGCCATGAACAGGCTCATCGGCCACCCGGACGGCCCCGTGCCGTCTAGACTCCGTCAGAGGGAGCATGGATGGCAGCGTTCGGGTACGGGAAGCATGTCTGCCATCATCTCTGCCACCTTTTCGACATGTCCCGGCCCTAGTCGGTGCCTCTCACGATCCGCCGTAACCTCTTGAGCTGGTCGGTGAGGTTTGACCCGATTCCCGTCCGCCTCCGCGAGATCACATGCATATGATTCGCTACCTTGGCTATAGCCCCCCGGCCGGCCAACCAAGCCTGCCCCTCCTCGCCACCACCAACCCCGACATGGTGGAAGGTGCTATCGCCGGAGGCGCAGGCCCCGGGTGCCCGGGTGGTGGCCACCGGCCGGAGCGACTTCCCCAAGCAGGTCAACAACTCGCTCGGGTTCCCCGGGATCTTCCGGGGAGTGCTGGACATCCGAGCCCGGACCATCACCCACGGGATGGCCATCGCCGCCGCCCACCAGCTGGCCGGTTGCGCAGCCGAGCGAGGGCGGAAAGGACGACTACATCCTGCCGACGGTGGATGGACGGGAGGTCGTACCGAAGGTGGCGTTGGCCACCGCCCGCACGGCTGTCGCAGAAGGGGTGACAGACCTCGACATCCCGGAAGACGACCTGGCGGCCTCGGTCCGCCGGCTCGTCGAGGCAGCCCGGGCGACCACTGCCCTCTTGATGGAGAGCCGCCCGATCCCTCCACCCCCGCCCGAAGCTGGGAGCGGGGCGGGACCGTAGTCCCTGTCCCACCGTTTCGAGGCCTGTCGACGCCCCAACGCCGAGCCCGTCCAACCCCTGTTCCCGGACGTGGTTCCGGCGGCTGCGCCTCTTCCGTTGTGGAGGCATCGGGGGACCGGCAGGGCAGTTCGGAACACCCGATACGGGCCATTCGGCCCAGTCTGGCCGGAACCTTCGTTGGGGTAGTCTGACCACGAAGTGACGCAGTCCATTCCGAAGGACCCGTACCGCATCGGTCGAGGCCCGGGCGACGACACCCGGACCTCGACATGAACCGATCCGATGGCGAGGGATGACATGACGTCGGTCATCATCGACGTCCCGGCTATGTATGCCGACCACCACGTGGTGGAGGTTCGGCGCATCCTTCACGACGTGCCGGGCGTGCGCGCCGTCTACGCCTCGAGTGCCTTCGGTGTCGTCGAGATCGACTTCGACGCCGAGTACACGTCGGCAGAGGTCCTCGAGCGGCGGCTCGACGAGGCCGGGTACCTCTCCGAACTACCCGTGCCCATGGAATCGGGTGAACCTGCAACCGACAGAACAGCCGCGGACGGACGATACCGGCGACACACCACGAGCATTGCGCCGTCAGGTTCCGCCGTCGCCTTCCGGCAAGAGCTGAAGGCTGCCGCGCCGCCCCGGACAGAGCCGACCGAGATGAAGGAGGAGTGAGGGGGAGTCACCATGGCCGAGCGGGAAGGAACCTCCCCGCGGAGGGGAAGACGCAGCCCACAGGAATCATCGGTCGATCCTGCGGCCCAGGCGATGCTGGCCCTGGCCGATGAGATCGGCGCTTCGACCGCCTTCAGCCGTGCGGACGCCCTGGCTCCCTGCGGCATCGGCGCGGTGGGGATGTGCTGCAGTCTGTGTGGGATGGGCCCCTGTCGCCTGACCAAGGATGGATCGACGGGGATCTGCGGAGCCACCATCGACACGATCCAGTCGAGGAACTTCATCCGAGCCGTGGCCGCAGGGTCGGCGGCGCACTCCGACCACGGGCGTGACATGGCGTTCACGCTCAAGGCCGTGGCCAACGGAGAGACGGAGGGGTATGCCATCCGCGACGTGGCCAAGCTCCGGACCGTGGCGAGCGAGTACGGCATAGCCGTCGAGGGTCGTGCCCCAGAAGAGATCGCGGACGAGCTCGCCGATCTCTACCTCGAGCAGTTCGGACAGCAGCGCGGCGAGATCGCACCAACCCGGCGGGCCCCGCCGAAGCGCAGGGCGCTGTGGGAGGAACGCGGCGTCGTCCCACGGGGGATCGATCGGGAGGTCGTCGAAGCCCTGCATCGCACCCACATGGGTGACGACCAGGACGCCAGTCACCTACTGCACCACGCCATACGCACCGCTCTGGCAGACGGCTGGGGTGGCAGCATGATCGCGACCGACGTGTCCGACATCCTGTTCGGAACGCCGGCTCCCCTCCTGGGAGAAGCCAACCTCGGCGTTCTGAAGGACGACATGGTCAACGTCGTCGTCCACGGCCATGAGCCAACCCTGAGCGAGATGATCGTCGCCGCCAGCCAGGACCCTGAGATCGTCGAGTACGCCAAAGCCGCCGGCGCGCAGGGCATCAACCTGGCGGGTATCTGCTGCACGGCGAACGAGATCCTCATGCGACAGGGGATCCCCGCGGCTGGCAACTTCCTCCAGCAGGAGCTGGCCATCCTCACCGGAGCGATCGAAGCCATGGTCGTCGACGTGCAGTGCATCATGCAGGCCTTGGTGAGTCTAGCGGAGGGCTTCCACACCAAGATCGTGACCACCTCCCCGAAGGTCAAGATCAAGGGTGCCACCCACATGGAGTTCGACGAACACCGCGCGATGACCATCGCGAAGGACATCCTGCGGTTCGCCATCGACAACTATCAGAACCGGGGCGAGACCCACATACCGGACTACCGGAACACACTCACCCCGGGCTTCTCCCACGAGTACATCAACTACATGCTCGGCGGCGCGTACCGGGGATCCTTCCGGCCACTCAACGACGCCATCATCTCCGGTCGGATACGGGGTGTTGCCGCCATCGTCGGGTGCACCAACCCTCGTGTCCAGCACGATTCCATGCATATCGCCATCACCTCTGCGCTGCTGAAGCAGGACGTGCTGGTGGTCGAGACGGGCTGTAGCGCCATCGCCAGCGCGAAGGCCGGCTTCCTGGTCGGTGACGCCGGCCTGGAGAGGGTCGGCCCAGGATTGCGCGAGATCTGCGAAACCGTGGGGATCCCGCCCGTACTCCACATGGGGTCTTGCGTGGACAACACGCGCATCCTGACGGTGCTCACACAGATGGTGGCGGAGGGCGGATTGGGAGACGACATCGACGAGGTCCCGGCGGTCGGCATCGCTCCGGAGTGGATGAGCGAGAAGGCGCTCTCGATCGCCACGTACTGCGTCGCCTCCGGCGTCTACGTGATCATGGGCGGCTCGAACCCGGTCGAAGGCAGGAAGGAGAAGGTGCCCGAGAGCGTGGTGGTTGCCGACTACATGCGCGCTGGTTGGGAGGAACTCTACGGCGGCAAGCTGGAGTTCCTCGATGATGCCGACGAGATCATCACACGCACCCTCGCTCACATCGATGCCAAGCGAGCCGCGCTCGGCCTCGCCGCGTACGACCCGACCAGATTCGGGAAGAGCGGAGATGCGCGTACCAGGGAACTCGAAGCACTCCCGTTGGCGGAGCGACGGTTGGCGATCTACGGAACGGTCACGTAAGGGAGAGGCGCGCGACTCATGTCCAGATACATCGCCACACGTGCCATCCGGGGGGCCAACGCGTTGGTGTCGGAAGCCCAGGCCATGCTGACCAGAGCTCTCGAGGAGAAGGGTGCCGAGACCCCGGTCGCCTTCCCCAGCACCGCCTATCACCTTCCGGTGATCCTGGGCATGACGGGCATCGAGGTCGCGACCCTCGGGCAACTCACGGATGTGGTGGCCCGTGCCCGCGATCTACTGCACCCTCTCCCCGCCGATCATCAGTGGACCCCGTACCTTGGTGAGACGCTCGATAGCGGTATGGCAACGCTGCTCGCCGCGGAGACCATCGAAGCGATCCGCTATGTCGATGGACAGCAACCGGAGGTTATGCCCGGCTTCGAGCACGCAGGTGGACCCGCCTTCACGAGTCCCGACGCCAATGGCGCCGAGAAGGAGGCCCCGAACGGCCGCCTCAACGGAGCGATCGACGACATCCAGCTTCGGTCGTGGGGCATCCAGCTCGTGGATGGACGCATGCCGGGATTCGCCGCCATCGTCGGCTGTGCCAAGTCGAACGAAGTCGCCGTGCGGATCGTGCGTGAGTTGCAGAAACGCAACATCCTGTGCTTCCTATCGGGCAACGTCAACGGGCGCAGCATCATCCATCAGCTCATCGAAGGGGGTGTCGAACTCGGCTACGACACCTACACGGTCCCTTTCGGCACCGACACCATCAGCGCCATCTACGCCCTGGGTTTCGCCACCCGCTCTGCACTCACATTCGGAGGCCTGAAAGGCGGGCAGGGACGAGAGATCCTGCTCTACAACAAGGGTCGGGTCTTTGCCTTCGTCCTTGCTTTGGGCGAGGTGGATGACCTGAAGTACGCCGCCGCGGCGGGCGCCATCAACTTCGGGTTCCCGGTCATAGCCGACACCGTGACCCCGCAGATCCTCCCAACCGGCGTGACGACCTACGAGCACGTCGTGAGCATGCCGTTCAACGAGATCGAGGGAGTCGACGACCTCGAGCGGGCGGAGCGTCTTGTCCAGAAGTGCATCGAGGTACGCGGAGTGAAGGTACACATCGCCGACGTACCGGTACCGATGCCCTACGGATCCGCCTTCGAAGGCGAGGTCGTCCGCAAGGCAGACATGCGAGTCGAGTTCGGTGGTAAGAACTCGCGGGCCTTCGAGCACCTGCGCATGGCCGGGCTCGACGAGGTGACGGACGGCAAGATCGAAGTGGTCGGTCCCGACTTCTCGGACGTGGAGCCGCAGGGGAACATGGACCTGGGGATCGTCGTAGACGTCGCTGGCCGCCGGATGGAGAAGGACTTCGAGCCGGTTCTCGAGCGACAGATCCACTTCTTCGTGAACGGTGCATCCGGAGTACAGCACATCGGTCAGCGGGACATCGCATGGATCCGGCTGTCGACCAAAGCGGCCGACTCCGGATTCGAGCTGGAGCACTTCGGCAAGATCCTGCACGCCCGCTTCCACGCCGACTTCGGCGCCATCGTCGACA
>CAYUSA010000018.1:0-50959 GCA_964447335.1 uncultured Actinomycetes bacterium | reverse complement strand
ACCCAGCCGCTGCAGGTGGTCGGCTCGCCGCCGCCCGCGCAGACGGGCGAGGCCGCGCGCTCCGTCGGGTTCCAGCCGACGCCGCCTGCCACGGCCCCGAAGGCGGAAGCTCCGAGCCCGCCCCAGGCCACCGCTCCCACGCCCCCTGCTCCGACGCCGCCCGCTCCCGCGGCGACCCCGGAGACGCCGGCGGGAGAGCACTCACACTTCTGCCCGAACTGCGGCCACAAGATCGAGGCCGACGCGCACTTCTGCCCGAGCTGCGGTCAGAAGATCGAGGTCTGACGCGAGGGGTGGGTGACGCTCAGCCGAGCGCCTGCTTGAGCACGGCGCACGCGCGGAGCGTCACCCACCGGCTCGGCTCGCCCTGGCGCTCGATGTCCGTCCAGGTCTTGCCGTTGTAGGCGTACTCGTTCCGCCATCGCCCGTCGGGTAGCTGCTTCGACAGCACGAGCTCGAGGGCGTTGGACAGGCGCGGATCCCGGGCATGCCCCAGCTCGCACAGGACCTCGAGGTTCTGCAGGACGTCGGCGACGTACCCGGAGGGGAAACCCAGCTTGAACCACGAGGAGCTCGGCCGCGTGTTGCCCCATCCCGTCGGGTAGTCGGCAACCGCCGGGTCTCGGGAGAGGAGGAACTCGGCCCCGGCATCCACAGCGCGGCGCACGTGGGCCGCTCGGCGACGCGGAGGGATCCGAGCCAGCGAACGGAGCGCCTTGATGGCACCCCACGCGCACGGCGCGTGCTCGTTCGCGGCGCACGCGAACCCGGGCGTGCTCGTCGCCGACCGGTAGAAGGCGACCTCGCCCTCGCCGGTGATGGACCGCGCCTGCCAGTCGACCGAGCGCCGCACCCGCTCGTCGTCGAGGTGACCGAACCCGATGAGGGCGCGCAGGACGTTGCCGTTCAGGCAGTGCACGACGCTCGACGGTGGGGGCGGACGGTCCCGTGCGCTCGCCGACGCGCTGAACCCGCCGCTCGAGGCCTGCGCGTGCTCGATCACGTACGAGCACGCGCGCTGCACCCGCGCATCGGCGAGGTCGGCCCCGAGCTGATCGAGGAAGACGAGGCACCAGATCGTGCCCATGTACTTCGGGCCGTATCCGGCGCCGGGCTTCACCCACCAGCCCTCCGGGCGCTGGGCGGAGAGGATCGAGGCGATCGGGTCCGCGCGCATCGCGGCCGCGCGGGCGCGACGCACCCTCGGGGCGTCCTCCGGCTCATCCTCGAGCAGTCGGAGCGCGAGGTGACGCACGGCCGGGGGCTCTTCGTCCAGGAGCCACGGCAACGGATCGCCGTTCAGGGCCGCGCGCCAGCCCTCCATACGCCGATGATAGGACCCGAACGCGGACGAGGGGACACGGATGGTGCGCGTCGGGATCGCGGTGGTCGGAACGCTCGCGCTCACCTGGCTGCTGCTCGTCGCGTACCTGCTCGTGCGCCGGCCCGAGGAGGCCACGGCCCGCGAAGCCCTGCGGCTCCTCCCCGACGCCATCCGTCTGCTGCGGCGGCTGGCCGCCGACGCCTCGCTCCCCCGCGGGGTCCGCGTGCGGCTGTGGCTGCTCCTCGCGTATCTGGTGTTCCCGCTGGATCTGGTGCCGGACTTCCTGCCGGTCATCGGCTACGCGGACGACGTCGTGATCGCCGGCGCGGCACTCCGGTCGGTGATCCGGCGAGCGGGGCCCGACGCCGTTCGGCGACACTGGCCGGGCACCAACGAGGGGCTCGCGACGCTCTGGCGCGTCGCCGGCCTGCCGGGTGTGCCGCCCGAGGCCGGGGCGGCTGCCCCGTAGACTCCGGACCCATGAAGCCGGTCCTGCTGGTCGGCAACGACGACCACGAGTCCTTCGGCGTCGCGCCGGGAGCGCTCGCGTGGACGGGCTGTGACCTCCGCACCGTGAACATGACCGCACCGGGCGCCGAGCTCCCGCCGCTCGACGAGGTCTCGGCGGTGGTGCTGTTCGGGGGAACCGCGAACGTCGACGAGACGGAGCGGTTCCCCCACCTCGCGGTCGTGCGCGAGCACGCGCGGCAGGCGCTCGAGCGCGGGGTCCCGTGCCTCGGCATCTGCCTCGGGTCGCAGATCCTCGCCCGCGCGCTCGGTCGACCGGTCGTAAGGGCACCGGTGAGGGAGATCGGTTTCGAGCCGCTGCGCCCGACCGCCGACGCGACCGACGATCCGCTCCTTGGCCTGTTCGCCGACGGCGACATGGTGTTCCAGTGGCACGAGGACACCCACGAGCTGCCCGAGGGCGCCACGCTCCTCGCGACCGGGGACCGGATCGCCGTCCAGGCGTTCCGGGCCGGCGAGCGCGCCTGGGGGATCCAGTTCCACCAGGAGCTCGACGCGCTCGAGCTCGGGCGGTGGGTCGAGATCGCCGACGCCGAGCTCGACCTCGGGGCGACCTGGGGAAGGTCGGCCGACGAGCTCCGCGCGCAGGCCGCGCTGCACATCCTTGAGCACGAGGAGCGAGGGCGCGAGCTGTTCCGTCGCTTCGCGGAGCTCGCTCGGGAGGGCTCGTGAGCGACCGTCCCGAGGTCGCCGTCGTCGCCTCCCACCTCCGCCCCGGCCGCGTGAGCCACTGGAGGAGCGGCGGCTACGGCGTGCCCGACCCCTACGTCGACGCCGTCCGGCGCGCCGGCGGACGTCCGGCGCCGATCCTGCCGGGCGACGACCGCACCCCCGCCGAGCTGCTCGAGCGCTTCCACGCCCTCCTGCTCGTCGGCGGCGGCGACGTCGAGCCGCGTCGGTACGGCCAGGAGCCGCACGGCGCGCTCTCCGGGCTCGAGCCGGACCGGGACGAGGCCGAGATCGCCCTTCTGCTCGAGGCCGACCGGCGGGGGATGCCGGCGCTCAGCATCTGCCGGGGCATGCAGGTCATGAACGTCGCGTTCGGCGGCACGCTCGTCCAGCACCTGCCGGAAGAAGAGCGCTTCCAGCAGCACGGGACGACGAACGTCGCGGACGAGATCCTGCACGACGTCGATGTCGCCCCCGCAAGTCGGCTGGCCGAGGCCGTCGGCGTACCGACGCTGTCGTGCTCCTCGCACCATCACCAGGGCGTGGACCGGGTCGGCGAGGGACTCCTCGAGAGCGCGAGGAGCGCCGACGGCCTCGTCGAGGCCATCGAGCGTCGAGGAGACGGATGGATCCTCGGCGTGCAGTGGCACCCGGAGGACACCGCCGACGAGGATCCCGCCCAGCAGCGCCTGTTCGACGCGTTCGTGCAACGGGCCCAGAGCCTCTAGGCCTCTGGGCCACTCGTCCCTCAGCGTCCCGAGGTGGGCGGCGCAGGCTACCATCGCGCGAAGGGGGCGAGGATGGGGAACCTGAGGGTCGTCCGCGCGACGGGCGACGCCGCGACTCGAGGTCAGCAGATCGGTCGCGAGCTCCGCGACCCGATCAACGAGTCGATCGACTTCTACCACCGGTACCTCGCGCGGCGCGGCGTCTCCTCGCAGCAGCTGCAGGACCTGCTCACCCCGTTCCTCGTCGCCGCCGAGTCGCAGCTCCCCGCGTCGATGGCGGTGCTGAAGGGGATGTCCGTCGGCGCGATGGTGCCGGTGCTCGAGCTGTTCGCGGTGAACGCCTTCGAGGAGCTCGAGCCGATGCTCGAGTCACCGGAGGGCGGCCTCCTGTTCCTGCAGCGCAAGGAGGGCTACCTCGAGGCGCCGACCCCGCGTACCGAACGCTGCTCGAGCTTCACCGTCGTGGCCGGGGACAAGACGATCCTCGCGCACAGTGAGCACTGGCTGGCCGGGGACCGGGGCAACGCGGCGGTCGTGCTCGACCTGCCCGACGACCGCCCCGTCGCGGTCGCCTCGCCGACCATCGTGTGCTGCCTGCCCGCGGTCGGCGTGAACGACCACGGTGGTGCGCAGGGCATCGGCTCGCTGACGGCATCCGACGACCGCGTCGGGGTGCCGCGCGTGCTCGTTTCGCGCCACGCGCTCGAGGCGGTGGACCGCGAGGACGCGATCGCGCGAGCTGGCCACCCGGCGCGGGCCGGCGGCTACGGGCACGTGTACGCGTTCGCGAACGGCGACGCCCTCACGGTCGAGACGACGGGCGCCGAGCTCGCGGTGCTCGACGGGCCCGGGCCGCACACGAACCACTACCTCGACGAGCGCCTGGCTGCGCTCGGCCCCGAGCCGGCCGCCGGCAGTGTCGCGAGGCTCGAGCGGCTCCGCGTGCTCCTCGCGGAGCGCCGGCCGCAGAGCGTACCCGAGGTGATGGACATCCTTCGCGATCACGGCTCGAGCCCCCAGGCGATCTGCCTGCATCCGGACCCCGAGGAGGGCGAGGAGGCCTCGGCGGTCGTCTTCTCGATGGTCGCGGACCTCCACGAGGGGCGGATGTGGGTCGCGCCCGGCAACCCCTGCGAGACCGAGTACGAGGAGGTGGACCTGTCCGGCGTCCTGTGACGCCGCCGGTCCGCCACGAAGGAGGCTGGAACGACGATGGCATGGACGACCCCGCTGCTCTACGAGCGCCTGACCTGGCCCGAGGTCCGCAAAGCCGCCGCGCAGGACCGCGTCTGCCTCATCCCCGCGGGGACGCTCGAGGACCACGGGCCGCACCTGCCGCTCGACGCCGACAGCAGGATCGCGGCCGAGATCTGCCGCCGCACGGCCGAGCGGCTCACCGACGAGGTCGTGCTGCTGCCGCCGCTCGTCCACGGGTACACCCCGCATCACATGGACTTCCCCGGGGCGATCACCATCGGGTGGAAGACGTTCGTCGACTACGCCGTCGACGTCGGCCGCTCGCTCGCGCACCACGGCTTCAAGCGGATCCTGTACCTGAACGGCCACGGCTCGAACATCCCGCTGCTCGACATGGCATCGCGGCTGGTCGGTCTCAACCACCCCGACGTGCTCTGCGCGGCGGCCTTCTACCTCACCGGCGCCGACGCCCAGAAGGTGATCGCCGAGGTGCGCGACTCCGAGCTCGGCGGCATGGGGCACGCGTGCGAGCTCGAGACCTCGATCTACCTCGCCCTCGACCCCGACGCGGTGTTCATGGACAAGGCGGTGGACGAGAACAGCTACCCGGAGGGCAAGCACGCCTGGATGGACTGGTCCGACGGGCCGCTGAAGATCATGCCCTGGTGGAACGCCCTGTCCCACACCGGCGTGCACGGTGCCGCGACGAAGGCGACGGCCGAGAAGGGCAAGATCCTGCTCGATGCCGCCGTGCAGGAGTGCATGGAGTTCGTCCACGAGCTCCGCGAGAAGCCGCTGCCCGTGCGATGGACGCCCCAGGAGACGGCGCCCTGACCCGTGGTCGCTCGGGACGAAGGTCCGATGCACGCGTGAGTGGCGCCGTGCTATACATCGCCCGGCGGCCCCTTGCGGGGCGCCGTCGGGAGCGTCCGCTCAACTCTGGATCAGGGCGTGACCGGGGGTCATCCGGCCTCCGCGTGCCGAAAGTGCGTAGGACTTAGTCGAGGGCGACGAACGCCCGTCGGGGGAGAAGGAGGGGCTCGATGCGATCCACGTGGCGCCTGATACTGGCCTTCGCCATCGGGACCATGCTCACGAGCGCCGGTCTCGTGCAGGTCGCCGTGGCGCAGGAGGACACCGGCGGAGGTGGCAAGGACGAGAAGGTCACCTTCACCTTCGGCAGTACCGGCGAGCCGCTCACGATGAACCCGATGAGCGGATACCTGGCGATCGAGTTCTACTTCTGGACCGCCACCTACCACCTCCTGATCGATTGGGACCAGACCCTGGGCGTCGACAACACGAAGGGTCCCGGATCCGGTCTCGTGACGGACGTGGAGGTCAGCGGGGACGGCATGACGTTCACGTACACGATCAAGGAAGGGATCATGTGGTCCGACGGGGAGCCGCTGACGGCCGAGGACGTCGCGTTCACGTTGAACCTGTACAAGAGCAACCATGCCTACCTGCCGCAGAACTACCTCACGCTGATCGACGGCGACGTCGAGGCGCTGGACGACACGACGATCCAGTTCCATTCGAAGTCGCCGACGAGCCTCTACTCAGGCGAGGTCGCATACATGTACGACTACATCCTCCCGAAGCACATCTGGGAGGACCTCGAGAAGCCGAAGCAGTTCGAGAACGTGCCGAACGTCGGTAGCGGCCCCTTCGTCATCGAGGAGTTCAAGACCGGCGAGTACATCCGCATGGTCCAGAACCCGTACTGGACGGGGCCGGAGCCCTACGTCGACGAGATCTTCTACCGGATCTACAAGAACGAGGACGCGCTCGCCGAGGCGCTGAAGCAGGGCGAGATCGACCTGGCGTACGTGAGCTCGGCGAGCATCTACGACGACCTGGCAGCCCAGCCGGGCATCGAGACCATGGCGGGGACCATCCCGTCCTTCTCCGAGATCGGCATGAACACCGGCTCGGCATACCAGGACAAGACCGACTACTACACGCCGCACGGCGACGGGCACCCGGCCCTCACCGACGTCACCGTCCGGCGAGCGATCCGCATGGCGATCGACAGCCAGACGCTGACCGACAGGGTGCTCCAGGGATACGGTCTGCCGGGTGACTCGATCATCCCGCCCGTGTCCGTCGTGGGCGCCAGATGGCAGCCCGAGGGCGACGAGGTCCTCGCGTTCGACCTCGCTGCCGCGGCTCAGCTCCTCGAGGATGCCGGATACAAGGACACCGACGGCGACGGCATCCGCGAGATGCCTCCCGGATCGCTCGACCCGGGTCGGCCGTTGGAGTTCCGCTACTTCGTCCGGTCGAACGAGCAGACATCGGTCGACGCGTCCCAGTTCATCCAGCCCTGGCTGGAGGAGATCGGGATCCAGGCGAACGTGGAGGTGGTCACCTCCGGTCGTCTGGGCGACATCATCAACGAGGGGACGTACGACCTGTTCTCCTGGGGCTGGATCCCCGACCCCGACCCGGACTCCGCCCTCTCGTGGTTCACCTGCGAGTCACGTCCCCCGGACGGCAGCAGCTACGGCAACAACGACCCGTACTACTGCAACCCGAAGTACGACGCGCTCTACGACGAGCAGCGGACGACCATCGACCCCGAGGCGCGGTGGGAGATCGTGCACGAGATGCAGCGCATCTTCTACGAGGACGCGGCCTACGCGGTGATGTGGTACGACCCGATCCTGTCGGCGTGGCGGAGCGATCACTTCACCGGCTTCGTGCCGCAGCCTGCGCCGGACGGCGACCCTCTCGAGGGTTGGGGCGGCCCCAGCAAGGTGTGGTGGTCGATCCGTCCGATCGGCGCCGGGGGAACCAGCACCACCGAGAAGGGGATCCCCGCGGTGGCCTGGATCGGCATCATCGCCGGTGTCGTGATCATCGCGGCCGCGGTCGTGTTGGGACGACGGCGTCGCTCCGCAGAGGAAGAGGCGTAGGAGCGAGCTGAGGAGCGGGAAGAGCACGGGGTGGGAACGCGCGGATACCTGCTGGGGAAGGTCGTCCAAGCGTTCCTCACCCTGCTCTTCGTGCTGGTGTTCAACTTCTTCCTGTTCCGCGTCATGCCGGGCGACCCGGCATCCCTCCTGCTGCGGGGCACCTCGGCCTACAACCCGGAGAACGTGCAGGCGGAGAAGGAACGCCTTGGGCTCGACAAGCCGCTGCCCCAGCAGTTCATCACGTACATGGGCAACACCCTCCGGCTCGATTTCGGCGATTCGTTCACCTACCAGGGCCAGGCGGTCACCGAGGTGATCGGTGAGAAGGTGTGGAAGACGGTCCTGCTCGTCGGGCCCGCGACCATCGCGTCCATCCTGATCGGCCTGTTGATAGGCATCTGGAGCGGCTGGCGACGAGGAACGTGGCGCGACTACGGATCGCTCGGATTCACGCTCTTCGTGTATGCGATGCCGGAGTTCTGGTTCGGGATGCTCGTGCTCATGGCCTTCGCGGGCGGCGTCGGCCCGTTCCCGGCGATCTTCCCGACCGGCGGCTACGACACCCTCGGGGCCGACCTGACGGGGATGGCACACGCGGTCGACGTGCTCAACCACATGGTGCTGCCGTTCTCCGTCCTCACGATCGCCTACCTGGGTGAATACGCCCTCATCATGCGCAACTCGCTCATCGACGTGATGGCCGACGACTTCGTGATGACCGCCCGCGCGAAGGGCGTCAGGGAGAACAAGGTGCTGTGGCGCCACGTGGTCCCCAACGCCTTGCTCCCGACGTGGACGCTCACGATGCTCTCGCTCGGGTTCGTCTTCGGCGGAGCGATCACGGTCGAGTACGTCTTCTCGTGGCCGGGTCTCGGCTACCTCACGGTCCAGTCGATCGAGGCGAAGGATTACGCGGTGCTCCAGGCCCTGTTCCTCATCTTCTCGGCCGCGGTGATCATCGCGAACCTTATCGCGGACATCACGTACATGTACCTCGACCCGCGCGTGAGGGCCGCCTGATGCGCCCAGGAGGGATCGGCCCCGCTCCCGAGGGTCCCGTCGAACCGATCGACGAGGGCACCACGACGGAGCACCTGGCCAGCGCACGACGGATCGTGTGGCAGCGGCGTCGGCGAGCCTTCCGCCGGATCGCCGCCACCTACCGCAAGAACCCCATGGGGATGTGGGGTCTCGGCATCCTCGTGTTCTTCGTGCTCGTCGCCGTCCTCGCGCCGTTCATCAGCGACAAGGCCACGATGGATCCGACGTGCACGTGCACGGGCGGACCGCTCGAGCCGCCGAGCAGCGAGTTCTGGTTCGGCACGGACAACCTCGGCCGCTCCGTCTACACGATGACCGTGTGGGGGGCGCGGATCTCGCTCACCGTCGGCCTGGCGGCCACGCTGCTCTCGATGGTGATCGGCGCCCTCATCGGCATCGCCGCCGGCTACTACGGCGGCTGGCTCGAGACCGGGCTGATGCGTCTCACCGACTGGTTCCTCGTCCTGCCGTGGCTGGCGCTTGCGATCGTCCTGGCCTCGGTCCTCGGGCGCTCGCTCGCGGTCATCATCTTCGTCATCGGGATCACGTCCTGGCCCGGGACGGCGCGGATCGTGAGAGCCCAGGCCCTCTCTGTCAAGACGAGGCCGTACGTGGAGCGCTCACGAGCCCTCGGCGCGAGCAGCTGGCATCTGATCACGCGTCACATCCTGCCGAACGTCGGCCCGCTGATCTTCGCCAACACGATCCTCACGGTCGCGATCGCGATCCTGTCCGAGGCGACGCTCTCGTTCCTCGGCCTCGGGGATCCGCTCTCGATCTCGTGGGGCACGATGCTCGACTTCGCCTTCAGCGCGGGCGCGGCGACCACGGGCAAGTGGTGGTGGCTGATGCCGCCGGGGCTCGCGATCGTGTTCGTGGTCCTGGCGTTCACGATGTGCGGCTTCGCGCTCGACGAGATCCTCAACCCGAAGCTGCGGGAGCGCTGAGCCGACGATGAGCGTGCTCTCGATCCGCGATCTGACCGTCACCTACCACACGCAGGCCGGCCCGGTGCCGGCCGTGCGCGGCGTGGACCTCGACGTCGACAAGGGCGAGGTGCTCGGCCTCGCCGGCGAGTCCGGGTGCGGCAAGTCCACCATCGTGAACGCGATGCTGCACCTGCTCCCTCCGCAGACCAGGGTGACCGGCCAGATGCTCCTGAACGGCGACGACGTCATGGCGATGAAGGCGGGGCGTCTGCGGGCCCTTCGCTGGTCCTCGATGTCGGTGATCTTCCAGGGCGCGATGCACGCGCTCAACCCCGTGCAGCGGGTCGGGAACCAGATCGCCGAGGCGATCGTGATCCACAACCAGGCGGACGAGCGAGGGGCCATCGTCCGCGCGGGGGCGCTGCTCGAGCAGGTCGGCCTGCCGGCGCGCCGGGCTCGCGACTACCCGCACGAGCTCTCGGGAGGGCAGAAGCAGCGCGTGATGATCGCGATGGCGCTCGCCTGCAACCCCGACGTCGTGATCGCGGACGAGCCCACGACCGCGCTCGACGTGATGGTCCAGGCGCAGGTGCTCCAGCTCCTGAAGGAGCTGCAGCGCGAGCTCGGACTGGCGATGCTGTTCATCACCCACGACCTGTCCGTGCTCGTCGAGGTCTGCGACCGGCTCGCGATCATGTACGCCGGCAAGATCGTCGAGGAGGGCCCGTCGGTGCCGGTGTTCCAGAACCCCGCGCACCCGTACACGACCGCGCTCTCCGGCGCCTTCCCCCAGATCGGCGACCGGCGTTTCCGTCTGGCCCCGTCGGGGCTCCCCGGCGACCCGCCGTTCCCCGGCAATGTCCCGGGCGGCTGCTCGTTCCACCCGCGATGCCCCCTCGCGTTCGAGGACTGCCCGCACATCGATCCCGACCTGTTCGTCACCGGCGACGGCCGGCGCGCCGCCTGCCTGCTCGTCCGCCGGGACGAGCACGCCGAGGTGACCCCGTGAGCGAAACGATGGCCGAGCCCGCGGGCGCGCGGACCGAGGGGCGGGACCCCGTCCTGGAGGTCCGAGACCTGCACGTGCGCTTCGCCGGTCGCATCGGGCTCGGCGCGGGGATCATGGGCAAGAAGGCCACGGACGCCCGGGCCGTGGACGGCGTCGACCTCGAGCTGTACCCGGGCGAGGTGCTCGCGCTCGCCGGCGAGTCGGGGTGCGGCAAGACGACGCTCGCGCGCACGATCATGGGGCTCGAGCGCCCGCGCTCGGGCGAGACCTACTTCGAGGGCAAGCCGCTCGGGCGCAGTACGAAGCTGCTCCGCGAGTACCGGCGCCGCGTCCAGATGGTGTTCCAGGACCCGACGGCCGCGCTCAACCCCCGGCAGACGATCTACGAGTCGATCGCCGAGGGCCTGCGCGTGCACGGCGTCAACCGCGGTCCGAACGGCGAGTCCGAGGAGCAGCTCGTCGCGCGCGCGCTCTCCCGCGCGGGCATGCGGCCCCCGGAACGCTTCTTCCTGAACTACCCGCACGAGCTCTCGGGCGGGCAGCGCCAGCGCGTGGTGATCGCGGGGGCGCTCGTGCTCGACCCCGAGATCATCGTGGCGGACGAGCCGGTCTCGAGCCTGGACGCCTCGGTCCGCGGCGAGATCCTCAAGCTGCTCCTGGGCCTGCGGGACGACCTGGGCATCGCGATGCTGGTCGTGACGCACGACCTCGGCCTGGCCTGGACGATCGCCGACCGCGTCGCGGTGATGTACCTCGGGCGGATCGTCGAGATCGGCCCCGCCGAGGACGTGCTCACCCGCCCGATCCACCCCTACACGAAGGCGCTCCTCGAGGTCGTCCCCGAGGCCGGGGGCATCGACCGGCCGTTCCTCGCGGGCGAGCCGCCGGACCCGACGAGGATCCCCGAGGGCTGCCGCTTCAACCCGCGATGCCCCGAGGTCGTCTCGGGGACCGCGGAAGCCGCCGGCGTGCTCGACCGGTGCCGGACGAACGATCTCGGCCTGCGCGAGCTGCGGCCCGGCCACTTCGCCGCGTGCCACCTGATGTCCCGGCTCGCGGGACTGCCCGACGAGACCGGTCCGGCCGGCTAGGAACCCTGCGGCGCGGCCTGCTCCTCCGGCTCGCCCTTCAGCACGCCGAGGATCGCCTCCATCTCGTTGTCGCCCACGTGCTCGCGGCCGGCTCCCTTCGCGGCGGCAAGGAGCGTCCGCAGGTTGCTCTCGGCCATCTCGGCGCGTCCCTCGAGCTCATGCAGGCGCTCGGCGAGCTGGCGCGCCCGGCGTTCGGCGTCGTCGCGGGCCTCGCGCGCGTCGCGCGACTCGTCGCGGGCGGTGCGCAGGCCGGCGCGGAGTGCGGCGACCTCCTTGCCGAGCTCGATCAGGCGGTTGATCGCCTCGCGCCCGACCTCGGAGTAGGTGGGGCGGCCCGACGTAGCCTGGCCGCGGGGGGCCGAGCGCCGCTGGCTCTTGCCCTTGGTCTTGCGCGTCCGGGGGACCTGCTCCTTCTCCCCCGGCTCCACGGGCGTCGCGTCGAGCAGCCGGTAGTGGCCGTCCGCGGTCTCGAGCCGGCGCCGCGCGAGGAGCGCCCGGACGGCCCTCGCGGCCGCCAGTGGCTCCTGCACGCCGATCGCGCGGCCGAGCTCCGTCGGCGACAGCTCGAGGAGCTCCCCCGGCTGCACCCGTTCGGCAACAGCCGCGAGGAAGGCGTTCGCCCGCTCGAGGCTCTCCTGGTTCATCCCCCGTATCCTGCCGCAGTCCTCGCGAACGCGCCACCCGGAGCTTCCTCGGTGGGCGGCCAGAACCGGCGCGCCGGGGGAAAGAGTGACAAAACCGTGGCCGCGATTTGACCGGTGGGTGCGGGCCGTCGTATAAACGTTCTGGCGCCGCTGGAACCCTAGGGTTCCGGCGGTGCCACTTTTCGCCCCGCTCGAGGAGACCGGGTGCCCGACACCGATGCCGACCGCCTGCCGCTCGCGGGCCTGCGCGTCGCCGACTTCTCCCGGGTCCTGGCCGGACCGCTCGCGACGATGCTGCTCGCCGACCTCGGCGCCGACGTCATCAAGGTGGAGCGCCCGGACACCGGCGACGACACGCGGGCCTGGGGACCGCCGTTCGTCGGGCGAGACGCCGCGTACTTCCTGTCGCTCAACCGCAACAAGCGCTCGGTCGCGCTCGACCTCGGCACGCCCGAGGGGGCGGCGGCGGCACGGCGGCTTGCGCTGTCGGCCGACGTGGTCGTCGAGAACTTCCGTCCGGGGCTGATGGCGCGGTTCGGGCTCGACCACCAGACGCTCGCGGCCGAACGCCCGGATCTCGTCTCCTGCTCGCTCATCGCGTTCGGGGAGGAGGGGGAGTCGGCCTCGAGGCCGGGGTACGACATCATCGTGCAGGCGCTCTCGGGGCTCATGAGCTTCACGGGCCAGCCGGGCGGCGAGCCGACGAAGGTCGGCGTCGCGCTCCTGGACGTCGTGTGCGGCCTGTACGCGGCGAACGGGATCCTCGCCGCGCTGGTCGAGCGCCGGTCCACGGGCCGAGGCCGCCGGATCGTGGTCTCCCTGTACGAGTCGAGCCTCGCCGCGATGGTGAACCAGGCCGCGAACTTCCTGCTCGGCGGGCTCGTGCCGGGGCCGCTCGGCAACCAGCACCCGAACATCGTGCCGTACCAGCTGTTCGAGGCGGCCGACCGCCCGTTCATCCTGGCAGCCGGCAACGACCGGATGTTCGAGCGAGCGTGCGAGGTGCTCGGGCGGTCCGACCTCGCGGCCGACGAGCGCTTCGCCACGAACGAGGCTCGCGTCCGCCACCGCGACGAGCTGATCCCCGTCCTCGCCGAGGTCTTCCGGTCGCGGCCTGCCGCGACATGGCTCTCGGCGCTCGAGGCCGTCGGCGTGCCGTGCTCGCCGGTGCTCCGGATGGACGAGGTGTTCGCCTCTGCCGAGGGCTCGCGCATGGTGCAGGAGGTCGAGGATCCCGAGCGCGGCCCTCTGCGGCTGGTCGCCGACCCGATCCGGCTCGACGGGGCGCTCCCCCCCGTGCGGCGACCCCCGCCGAGGCTCGGCGAACACACGGACGAGGTGCTCCGGGAGCTCGAAGACCGAGCGCCGCCGGGCTCTATGGTGGAGCCATGAGCGCGACCGAGCGCTGGGGCGAGCAGCTGCGCGATTGGGGGTTGCCCGAGGAGGTCCTCGCGCAGGCCGCCGAGTCGCCGTGGGGATTCCCGCCCGAGCTGATGCGACACCGGGGCGAGGTGGCGGCCACGCTCGAGCCCTCGATCTCGGTTCGGCGAGCGCTGGAGGTCCTGCCCGAGGGCGGCGAGGTGCTGGATGTCGGCGTCGGCGGCGGGGCTGCCTCCCTGCCGCTCGCATCGACCGCCGGCCGGATCGTCGGCGTGGACAGCTCCGAGGACATGCTCGACGCCTTCCGCGGCGCCGCCGACGCGCTCGGCGCCCGGGTGACCGCGGTGGCCGGCGGCTGGCCCGACGTCGCGGACGAGGTCGAGCCCGCCGATGTCGTGGTCTGCCACCACGTGCTCTACAACGTGCAGGACCTCGGGCCGTTCGCGCTCGCCCTCGACCGGCACGCGCGGCGGCGGGTCGTGGTCGAGATCACGGCGACCCACCCTCTCGCGTGGATGAACGACCTGTGGATGCGCTTCCACGGTCTCGGGCGCCCGTCGCGGCCGACCGCCGACGACGCCGCCGAGGCGCTCGGGGAGCTCGGCCTCGACGTTCGGCGCGAGGACGAGGTCCGGCCCCCGCGCTCGAGCGGGTTCGAGCGTCGCGAGGACGCCGTGTCGCTCATGCGCCGGCGCCTGTGCCTGCCCGCAAGCCGCGACCCCGAGGTCGCCGAGGCGCTCGGCGAGCGCCTGGCGCAGCACGGCGGGCTGTGGTCCGCCGGCCCCAGCGCGCAGACGGTCGTGACGCTGTGGTGGGATCGCGCCGCCTGAGCGGGAGGCCTCAGCGCTCGCGCCGGGCGACGTAGTCGCGCACGACGAACGCCCCGAGGTCGCGGTCGTCCATGAGGAAGACCCGCCCGGCGGTGAGCTGCGCGAGCCGCTCCATGAACCGGACGAGCCCCGGCGACTCCTCGAGCATGAAGATGTTGAGGGTGACCCCGGCGTTCGCGAGACGCATCCCCTCGGCGAGCGTGAGCTCGATGGTGCGAGCCACCGGAGGCCATGAGAAGGAGCTCTGCTCGCCCTCGAGGTGCGCGGTCGGCTCGCCGTCCGTGACCATGATGACCTGGCGATCGGCCCGCGGGTGCTCGGCGAGCAGCCGCCCCGCGAGGTTGAACGCGTGGTGCATGTTCGTTCCGTACACGCGCTCGAGGCCCGGCGCCGCGAGATCCCGTGGCTCCATCCGCCGCGCGTAGTCGCTGAAGCCGATCAGGTACAGGGTGTCGTGCGGGTACCGGCCCTCGATGAGCGCGTGGAGCGCGAGCGCCATCTTCTTCGCGTGCACGAAGTGCCCTCGCAGTGGCATCGAGAAGGACAGATCGAGCAGGAGCGCCGTGGCGGTTTCCGTCCGCTGCTCGGCCTCGACGAGCTCGAAGTCCTCGGGAGAAAGGCGCACACCCTGCCCCGCGCCGCCGCGGAGCACGGCATTGAACACGGTGCGCTGCACGGCGATCTGGCCCGCGTCACCGAAGCGCCACGGGCGGGTCGCGCCGGTCGGCTCGGCCTGGCCCCCGGCTTCACGCGCCTCGTGCGTGCCCTCGCGGTCGTGGCGAAGCTGCTCGAACACCTCCACGAGCGCGCGTTCCCCCATCTTGCGAGCGCCCTTCGGCGTGACCTCGAGCCGGCCGTCCCGGCGGGTGAGGAGCCCCGCCTCCTCGAGCGTCCGCTCGACCTGCTTCAGCCGCCGCACGTCCCGCACCGCGTCCTCACCGAGGGCACGACGCACGGCGTCCTCGTCGACGTCCGCGAGCGCGGCGCCCGGGTAGTCCTGCCGCGTCGAGCGCTCCAGCTCCTCGAAGTCGTGGAGACGCTCCATCGCATCGACCGTCGCCGAGAGCGGCGTCGCGCCCTCGCCCTCGGCGGGGGTGGGGTCGTCCCAGGGCAGATCGGGATACATCGACGCGAGGTTCGCGCCCAGCCGGTCGACCTCGAACGCGAGGTCGAGATCCTGCATCACCTGCTCGGCGAGCGCCCGGAGCTCCTCGCGCTGCGCCGGCGAGAGCGAGGCCATCAGCCGCGACAGTGCCGCCATCCGCCGGGCCGTGCCCTCGAGGAGGTCCTCGAGGGTCGCCGGGTCGTCGGGGAACAGATCGCCGTAGCGCCGCATGAAGCCCTCGAAGTCGCACGGCTCGCCGCGCTCGCTCCGTTCGATCATGTCGTTGAGCTCGGCGAGCATGTCGCGGAAGCGCGCCATCCCCTCGGGCGTGAGATCGCGCAGGCCCTCGGCCATCGAGCGGAAGTGGGCGCCCATGACCTGCTCACGCAGGTGCTCCATCAGCTCGTCGAACATCGCCCGCGCACGCGGATCCGCGAACCGGTAGTCCTGGAGCTCGCGGACCCGCCCGGGAGCGTCGGGCGGCAGGGACTCGAGGAAGCCCTCGCGCATCCGGGCGTCGTCCTCGGCGCGGAACGACAGGGCCGACCGCTCGAGCTCGAGGATCTCCTCGAGGCGTTCGTGCAACTCCTCGAGCGGGCCGGCGAGGTTCAGGGCCTCCTGCTCGCGCTCGCGTGCGGCGCGCAGGCGGGCGCCGAGCGCCTCGAGCCCGTCGAAGCGTCCCTGCATCCCCCGCCGCAACAGCCGCTCGACGGCCCCCTCGGCGCCGGCACCGGACAAGACGTCTTCCGAGAGCTCCTCGAGGAGCTCGCTGGGGGCGAGATCGGGGTCGAACGGGTCCTGCGACTCGTCCCAGCGCGAGTACCGGATGCGCATCGGCCCAGCGTACGCCGGGGCGTGCGGAAGGAAGTGGGCCTACACGTCCTCGACCTCGGGGCGGGGCCCCGAGGAGCTCGCGATCGGCTTGCCGAGTGCCTCCGCGCCGCGCTTGGCGGTCGTGGGATCCAGGGTGCGAGCCCGGCCACCGATGTCCGTGGCGACGTCCTCGAGGCGCACGACCCGGACGCCACGGATCGTCCGCGAGGACCCGGCTACCGCGCGCGTGAGGCACAGCATCGGCTCGACGTGGGCGAAGGTGGAGGCCTCGAGCAGCCGGCCGTGGATCTTCCGGGCCGCCCGCGTCGCCTCTTTGAAACCCGTGATCTCGACGCCGCTCACGCTCAGCCCTCGCCGGCCGGGCTCCGCGTAGCCCTCGAGCGGGCAGATCGCGATCGCGAAGGCTCCGGTCGTGCCCACGACGGCGAAGTCGGCGCCGGCGCCCGCGAGTGGCACGGACCAGAAGGTCCAGGGGTCGAGCCTCGCAAGCGCCTCGCGGAGCAGGCGGCGGTCCTCTTCCGAGGGCGCCGATCGAGAGCCTCTGAGCAGCGGCACATGTCGTTCCTACCCGATACCGAGCCCCGTCATCAAGGCCCGCGACGTGAGCCCGAAACAGATGAACGAGGCCCACGCGAACGGCACCCAGGCCCGCACCGGCCGGTCGATGCCGACGACCCGAGCGTTCCCCGAACGCGCCACCACGTGCGCGAAGACGAACAGCAGGATCGGCAACAGCCCGTAGACGTAGTGGAGCAGATCGCCGAGGGCGGCGCCGGGGGTCGCCATCCGGCGTCCGATGACGAGCAGCGTGATGCCGAGGAGCGCCTGCGCGACGGCGACGACCTGCGCGACGGCGAGCCAGGTCCAGTAGCGCTCGCCGGGGCCACGCTTGGAGATCCACGCGCCGAGCCCCCACACCCAGCCGAGCGCGAAGACACCGACCACAGCGAAGCCGATGTACTTGTGAACGTCGGACACGGCGCCGGAATCCTACGCGGCCGCGCCGGGGCTCGGCTCGACACGCGCCGCGTGCTCAGCTCGAGGGCTCGCCCTGGCTCCGGAACCGCCTCGAGAGCAGCAGCATCAGGGAGCCGATCGCCATCGACAGGAGCATGGGGAAGAAGAGCCGGGCGACGACACTGCCTGTGAACGCGAGCCCGGACGGGTCCTCGTCTGCATCGGCGGGAGCCACGCCTGCGCGGGACCGGAGGACCTAGGACGAAGGACGCTCCTCGGCGTCGAGGTACCGCGAGCCCTCCCGCCCGGACGCCTCCTTGTTCAGGCGGCGTGAGAGGTGCAGCCCTTCGAGCGCGAACTCGATCGCCGAAGCCGCGACGCCGGGGCTCTCCTCCTCGACGCCGAGACGGCCGAGCAGCTTCGCGAGACTCGGCAGGTCGCCGAACTGCGCGAGCAGGGCCGACGCCGGCGTGAGGTCCGAGGTCTCGGCGACGAGACCCTCGGCGAACCGCGAGAGCAGCGGATGGAAGTCGAAGCCCGAGAGGCGCCGGCGGAACACCTCGAGCTCGGCGGTCTTCAGCGCTCGGGAGAGGATCTCCTCCTCGCGGCCCTCCTCGATCGTGTCGAACTCGACGCGGCCGAGGCTCGACTCGAGCACCGCGGGCAGATCGCACACGCGCGGGACGGCCTCGGGCTCGCCGGTGCGAGCCGCGCGGCGAACGGCAGCCGCCGACAGCGTCTCGAGGTTCCCGATCGAGTAGCGCACCGACACGCCGCTGCGATGGTTCACGTGCGGCGAGCGCCGGAGCTCGGCCGTGAGCGCCGCGAGGATCTCCTGCATGTACACCGGGACGCGTAGCGGGATGTCACCCGCGGGCGGACGCGATTCCTGCTCCATGATCCGGATCTCGTCGCCGAGGGTCTCGGGGTAGTGCGTGCGAACCTGCGTGCCGAACCGGTCCTTCAGCGGGCTCACGATGCGTCCTCGATGCGTGTAGTCGTCGGGGTTCGCCGTCGCGACGAGCAGCAGGTCGAGCGGCAGGCGGATGCGGTAGCCGCGGATCTGGACGTCGCGCTCCTCGAGGATGTTGAACAGCGCGACCTGGATCCGCTCGGGCAGGTCGGGGAGCTCGTTGATCGCGACGATCCCGCGGTTCGTCCGGGGGATCATGCCGTAGTGGATCGTGAGCTCGTCGGCGAGGTATCGGCCCTCGGCGACGCGGATCGGGTCGACGTCGCCGATCAGGTCGGCCACGGACGTGTCGGGCGTCGCGAGCTTCTCCGCGTACCGGTCCTCGCGATGCACGAGATGGATCGGGACGGCCTCGCCCTCCTCGGCGACGAGGTGACGGCAGCGCGCACAGATCGGGCGGAAGGGATGATCGTTCACCTCGCACCCGGCGATCGCGGGAACCTCCTCATCGAGCAGGTCCACGATGCGGCGGATCAAGCGCGTCTTCGCCTGACCGCGCTCGCCGAGCAGGATCAGATCGTGGCCGGCGAGGATCCCCCGCTCGAGCGCCGGGAGCACCGAGTCACGGAACCCCACGATGCTCGGGAACAGCTCCTCGCCGCGGCCGAGCCGCTCGAGCAGGTTCGCGCGGAGCTCCTCCTTGACGGTCCGGTCGACGTAGCCAGAAGCGCGCAGTTCGGCGATCGTGCTGGGCCAACCCATGGCGACCAGGGTACCCCGACCTCGGTCGAGCATCGCCGGGCCTCGGGCGGGAGGGCCTCAGGCGGGAGGAGCGAAGTCGAGGTGGCGCTCGGCGCGCTGGCGGAACGCCTCGGCGGCGACCACGACCGCGATGGACAGCGTCATCACGATCACCGACACCGCGATCAGCTGCGGGAGCAAGACGGGGAACCGCAGTTGCGCGAACAAGTACACGGGCCAGGTCAAGCTCCGTGTCGTGAGGAACGAGGCGATCGCGAACTCGTCGAACGAGAGCGTGAACGCGACCAGGAACGACGAGACGATCGACGGCACGAGGAGCGGCAGCGTCACGCGCCGGAAGGTCTCGGCGGGGCAACGTCTACGCCTGCGACTTCGGGAACGCCGCGGTGATGCGGCTCTCGGTCGCGGGTGAGGTCTCGATGTGGTCGGCGGGCACCGCCGAGCGCCCGATGCGCGTCCCGAACTTCGCTGCGTTCGACGACGTCGGCAACCTGTACGTGACGGACTCGGGCGAGTGGGGCGCGGACGACGGACTCATCTACCGGGTAGCGCCGGACGGGCAGACCACCGTCTGGACCGACGCGGTCCCGCGGTTCCCGAACGGCTGCTGCCTGTCGGCCGACGGCGGGACGCTGTTCGTCGTCGAGTCCCACGGGCGCGAGATCGTCGGCATCCCGATCGCGGACGACGGCGCCGCCGGACCGCCCGCCGTCGCCGCGTCGCTCGTGGGCTCGCAACCGGACGAGATGGCGCTGGCCGTCGACGGCACGATGGTGGTCGGGTGTTACCGGCCGGACCGTCTGTACGTCGTCGCGCCCGATGGCACGGTCGCGGTGCTGGCCGAGGATCCCGACGGGGTCGTCCTCAACCAGCCGGCGAACGTCGCGTTCATGGGCGACGACCTCGAGCTCCTCGTCGTTTCGAGCCTCGGCGGCTGGTCGCTCGTCGTGACCGATGCGGGGATGCACGGCCTCCCGCTCCGGTACCCGTCCTCATAGGTCGCCCCTGGCCGCGGTCGAGCAGGATCGGCCCGTCGGGGGGCGCTGCTAGGCTCCGCGCGATGCGAGGGGCCGAGGAGATCCTCGCGGGGTTGAACCCCGCGCAGCGGCAGGCGGCGATGGCCGTGCGCGGGCCCGTTGCCATCCTCGCCGGCGCCGGGACCGGGAAGACCACCACGATCACTCACCGCATCGCCTACCAGGTGGCCTCGGGAACCTTCCCCGCGTCGGCGATCCTCGCGGTCACGTTCACCGAGAAAGCGGCCGGCGAGCTGAAGCAGCGCCTCGCGCAGCTCGGCGTCGAGGGGGTCGAGGCGAGAACGTTCCACGCGGCCGGGCTGTCGCAGCTCTCGCGCTGGTGGCCCGAAGCGACCGGCGAGCCGCTCCCGGACGTGCTCGACTCGAAGGCGCTGCTGATCTCCTCGCTGGCGAATGCGCTCCCACCGCCGCACCGGTTCATGCCGCGCCGCGAGCTCGCGAACGAGATCGAGTGGGCGAAGAACCGGATGGTCCCGCCCGAGGCGTATCTCGGCGAGCTCGAACGCACCGGCCACGAGCCGCCGATCCCCGCCGAGCTCATGCACCGGATCTACGAGGGCTACGAGCGACGGAAGCAGCGCACGGGCCGGATCGACTTCGAGGACATGCTCGGCCTCGCCGTGCGGATGTTCGACGAGCACCCCCACGCGGCCGAGCGCGTCCGCGAGCGCTTCCACGCGTTCACCGTGGACGAGTACCAGGACGTGAACCCGCTCCAGCAGGCCCTGCTCGAGCGCTGGCTCGGCGAGCGCCGCGAGGTCTGTGTCGTCGGCGACGACCACCAGACCATCTACTCGTTCACCGGCGCCTCGCCCGAGTACCTCTTGTCCTTCCCCGAGCGCTACCCCGCGGCCACCGTGGTCCGACTCGAGGAGAACTACCGCTCCACGCCGCAGGTCCTCACCGTCGCGAACGCGCTCGGCGAGCACCTCGGCGGCTTCCGCATGGAGCTCCGGGCGACGCACGACGACGGCCCGAGCCCGACCGCCCGAGCCCTCCCCGACGGGAGCGCCGAGGTCGGCTTCGTCGTCGGCGAGGTCCGCCGCCTGCGCTCCGAGGGCACCGTGTTCGAGGAGATGGCCGTCCTATACCGGATCAACGCCCGCTCCGAGCCGTATGAGGAGGCGTTCGCCGCCGCCGGCATCCCCTACCAGGTGCGCGACGGCTCCTTCATGCGCCGGCCCGGGCCTCGGTCGGTCCTCGCCCGGCTGCGGCGGGCCGCACCGGATGTCGACGTGGTGCAGGCCGTCGAGCAGGCCACGGACGCCGTCGGCTACGACCCCGTCGCCGAGCCCGACGACGCCGAGGAGGTCACGCGACAGGCCGACCTCGGCCGGCTCCGCGCCCTCGCCGCCGAGTTCGTGGCCGCGCATCCGCAGGGCGACGTCGCCGGCTTCGTCGCCGAGCTCGCGGCGCGGTTCTCCACCCAAGAGTCGGGACGCGGCGTGAACCTGCTCACCTACCACCGTGCGAAGGGACTCGAGTTCGACGCGGTGTTCCTGCCGAGGCTCCTGGACAAAGAGCTGCCGTTCCGCTCGGGCCGGGCGGCGGCCGACCCGGTCGAGGAGCGTCGGCTCCTGTACGTCGGCATCACGCGCGCCCGGACGCACCTCTTCTTGTCCTGGCCCGCCGAGCCCCGCACGCAGCCGAGCCCGTTCCTGGCCGAGCTCGGCGTCGCGGCACCAGCACCGGTCACGGCCTCCGCACCGAGACGCGAGCGCGTCGCCACTCCCCCGCGCGGTCCGCTCTTCGACCGCCTCCGCGAATGGCGGCGGCTCCGCGCGCAGGCCGACGGCGTGCCGGCCTACGTCGTGTTCCACGACGCGACGCTCGCCGCGATCGCCGAGGAGCGTCCGGACAGCCGAGCCGCGCTCGCCACGATCTCGGGCATCGGGCCCACGAAGCTCGAACGCTACGCCGATGAGCTGCTCGAGGTCGTGGCCGGCGGATAGCCGTTCATTCTGGCTTGGCGCGCGATCGTCGATCCCGGATCGAGGCGAGGATGAGCGGGGCAGCTTCCTCGTAGGTCTTGCCGGACTTCAGGGAGTTGCAGAGCAAGCAAGCGGTTACCAGGTTCTCCGCAGAGTCAGCACCATCTTTCGATACCGGCACGAGATGATCGAGCGTGGCGTTCTCTTCGGTCACCCGCTCACCGCAGTAGTGGCAGACCCACTCGTCCCGCTCGAACAGGCCCTTCCGCAGTTCCGGATCTCGATAGAAGTCCTTTGGTTTGGCGGGCGCGGTAGCAGCGAGCATCTGCTCCCACGCAGCGGCGACCTCCAACGGAAGACGAACCGTGTAGGACGTCCCTTCACGAGTCCGGTCGCCCACCTCCAGACAGCCCTTGGCTTCGAGCGCTCGGAGAACTTCCCTGATGTGCTGCTGGTTCCCTCCTGAGCTTGACCGGGTCCCCACTCCGCAGTCGCGGGAGATCGTTCGGATTCCGATCCTAGTCGCAGCGCGCCCGTCGAGACGAGTGCATCGCAGCAGGTACAGGTAGAGCGTTGTCTCGTAGGGCTTGAGCAAGGGCATCAGGTGATCCACGAACACACGGAGGATGGAGTCGTCGTCGTCGGGCGTCTCCGTCGCGGACTGTTGATCCTGTTTCATCTCTGGATCCCCCCGCTTGAGAGATGCCCCTCCTCATCGGAGCCCTCCCAATCGTAGATGAAGCCGTGGCCGCCTTTCCTTCTGCGATTCCGCCCAGCGGGACAGCAGAGGGGAAGCGCCATGAGGGCGCGCATCGAACGCAGGCTCTAGCGGTGGCGCGCTTCCTTCCGGTAGTTCGTCCGGTCCTCGACCGACTGGAACTCGATGCTGGAGAGTCGGTGGCAGCGGACCCGTTCGCCATCCACGCGCAACCGCTTGTGGGACCCTTCGAAGGCGACCACCTCCAGATCGGGACCGCCCCAAGCCCGGCGCTGCTCGCACACCGCGGAAAGAGCGGGAACGAGGTCGGTGTCGGTCGAGGCGACGATGGCCACCTCGTAGTTCCTCCGGATCCCGTGATACAGGAGGTCCACTGCCAGCGCCACGTCGATCCCCTTCTCGGTCGGCTTCGACGTTGGCCAATCGTCTGGGTACATAAGCGACCGGGCGAACACCTCGACCCCTGCCGCCTCCCAGGCGGCGCGTTGACGCCAGAAGGCCCCGTAAGCCTTGGGCTCACGGCCCGACGACGGCATCCCCTTGTAGATCCTGACCGCGGCAAGCCGACTGGCAGGACGCCGAGTGCCGTTCGCTTCTGGATCAGGAGCTCTCCGAGTTCCCATGGATGCACCTGGCCCCAAGGACCTGGATCCGCGTCTGAGTAGAACGCCCTTCGGGCGTCGTTGTAGAAGTTCTGGGCATCGATGAACAGCCACACCCTCTGCAGCGGCCGCTCGGGTGTCTCCCCCATCTCCCCTGCCCAAGAAAGAGAAACCCCGCCAGTGCACCCGAAGGTGGACGGCGGGGAGGATTGCGCAAACAGCTTGGCATCACACACGCGGGAGCGTCAATCGGGCGCCTGTCGGCCAGTTGGGGGATTCCGGATCTACTACCCAGCCTGCTCAGGCCAGTCGGACGACCAGCAGCGCAGCCGCGAGAAGCGGCATCGCGAGCGAGAGCCACCGCAGGGCGCGCTCGGGGGCCGCTCGGAGCGCACCCGCGTCGAGCGGCTCGGTCGAGCCGTCGCTCAGGGTGAGGGAACCCTGCACCTCGGCGACCTGCCTGCGGAGTCGCCGCACCGGTGTCGAGAGCACCCGCTGCGCCGCGCTGATCGCCGCGCACGCGGCTGCCGCGAGCACCGCCTCGATCGACACGCGCGCCGTCTGCGCGAACGACGCCGTGAGGACCGGGAACGCGCCCCACGCGAGCGCGAACCACAGGTCCGAGTGGAACGCTCCGCCGAGCAGCTCGAGGTTGTAGGCGACGACGAGGAACCCGCCGACCCCGATGAACGCCCACAGCCACGGCGAGACCTCGAACGTCCCGTGAACGCCGAGCGCGACCGCCCCCGCGAGCCCGATCACCGCCAGGCCGACGAGCACCCGGTCCGGGATCCGCGTCCGCAGTGGTCGGCCGTGCAACTCGTCGAGCGCGTGCGCGGCGACACCCATCGCGAGGAAGAACGCAACAAGCGTCTCAAGCAACCACCCGAGGTTCACCTCGGGTGCGAGGGACGCGCCGATCGCGACGTACGACAGGTGCCAGAGCGTGTAGGGCGGGTGCAGCAACGAAGCGTAGTCGCGCCACCCGCCGGGCGAGAGCGCATAGAACGCGGGGCGGTCCTCAGTCATCGACGAGCCGGTTGGCCTTGACCGCCCACGTCACGACGGCGGCGCCGTTCGAGAACCGGCGCGTGCGCACACGCCGCATCCCCGCCTCCTGCCACCACCGGACCTGCACGGGGAGCGGGAACCGGCGGTAGAGCTCGGTCACGTCGCGCCCGAGGAACCGTCCCGTCCGGTGCCACGCCGGCGAGACGGCGCGGCCGAGCGTCGGCATCACGGCTCGCGTGTGCAGCCACCAGCCCGCGTGCGCCCACGCCGCTTCGGGCACGTGGAACTCGAGCGAGGTCATCACACCGCCGGGCCGGAGCACGCGGGCGAGCTCGGCCACCGTCCCCGCCGGATCGGCCACGTAACGGAGCAGGTACGTGAAGGTCACCGCGTCGAACGTCTCGTCGCCGAACGGGAGGTGCTCGGCTTGGCCGCCGACGAACCGGATGCGGTCCTGCAGGCCCTCGGCATGAGCGGCCTCAACGCCGCGGCGGAGCATCGCCGGGCTCTGGTCGAGACCCGCCACGCGCAGGTTGCGCCGGGCGATCTCGCGCGCGACGAGACCCGTCCCCGTCGCCACGTCGAGCACCCACGAGCCGGGGATCGCGTTCACGCGAGAGGCCAGGAACCCGCGCCATCGCCCCTCCTGCCCGAACGACCACACCGCGCCCATCCGGTCGTACTCCGGCGCGAGCCCCGCGAACAGCTCGCGGGCGAACCTCGTGCGATCGGTCCCCGGCCCGCTCACCGGGCTTCCAGCCACGCCGGGAGGTCGGCGATCGAGTCGAGCACGTGGTCCGGCCCGACGCTCACGCGCTCGAGGTCCGTCGCGAGGAACTTGCCCGTGCGGACGAGCACGCCGGCGATGCCGACCGCCTGCGCGCCGAGCACGTCGTTCACGACGTCGTCCCCCACCATCACGGCGTCCTTTGCCGGCACGCCGAGGAGCCCGAGCGCAGCCTCGAAGAACGAGCTCGAGGGCTTGCCGCAGATCACGGCCGCGCGCCCCGTCGCCTCCTCGAGCCCGGCCACGTAGGCCCCGCCGTCGAGCTGGAACCCCTCGCTCGTGCGCCAGTACAGGTTGCGGTGCATGCCGACGAGCGTCGCGCCGTCGGCGAGCCTGCGGAAGACGCGGTTCAACGTCGGGTACGTGAAGTCCTCACTTGCGCCGCCGAGGACCACCACGTCGGCATCGTCCACGCCGACGAGGTCGATGCCCTCGAGGTCCTCGCGCGCGTCGCCGTCGGAGAGCAGGAACACCCGGGCGCCGGCGTGGTGCGCTCGGAGGTAGGAAGCGGTCGCGACGACCGCGGTGACGATCTCGTCGGCCCGCACATCGAGCCCCGCTTCGCCGAGCGTCGTCGCGAGATCCCGCCTCGTGTGGGTCGTCGTGTTCGTGATGAGCCGGAACGGCACGCCCTCGCGCCGGAGCCATCCGAGGGTCGAGGCCGCGCCCGGCAGGGCCTCCCACGACACGGTGAGCACGCCGTCGATGTCGAGCAGGACGCCTCGGGTTGCCCCCACGCCGGGCAGTCTAGCCCCGGATGCTCTTCGTCCGGTCCAGACGGATGCCGACCGAGCGCCGGACCTCGTCGACCTCACTCGGCACGTCCTTGCCTTTGCGTCGCAGCCGCCACTCCTGGTACGGCGCGATGTATCGGTACCTCCCCGGAAGGAGCGGCCGAAGGCCTTTCGTCGCGCCGAGCGTGGCACGCATCGCGGTGCGCTTGGCGGCTCCCACCTCGAACCCGTACATCGCGCGGAGCTCGGGCGGTAGCGTCGCGAATGCCAGGCGTGAGACACCCTTCAGCACCGGCCGCCACTCGGCCTCGGCCGGCGGGTCGGCGAACAGGTCGGCGACCTTGCGCGCCGAGTCGGTCACGCGCAGCAGCCCCGAGTCGTAGACGCCCTGGAGGTACTCGCGGAGCTCGGGCACGGTCTTCGGGATGATCTCGCGAGGCACGAGGACCATCTCGGCCGCGAGCATCTGCTCCTCGTGGAACCGCTGTCGCCCCTCGTCGTCGAGCTTGCCGACCGTGCGCTCCTCGAACAGCAGCGCGCTGTCCACCAGGCAGGCGTGCACGTACAGGAGCAGGTCGGGATCGAGCGCGTCGTACGGCATCCCGGTGACCTCGTCGACGCCCTTGATCCGCGCGTGGATCTCGTTGATCCGGTCGGCCGCCGCTTGAGCCTCGACCTTCGAGCCGAACGTGAGCGAGTACGTGAGGATCAGCGTGCGCTGCAATCGTTTCCACGGGTTGCGCTCGTAGAAGCCGGTCTCACGAGCGCCGGCGATCACGAGCGGGTGCCCGGCCTGCATGAGCACCGCGCGAGCGCCGCCGAACAGCACCGTGACCTCGCGGTGGACCTGCCAGGACACGCTGCCCGGACCGAAGTAGCCGAGATCCTTCGTCCCGCTCATGGCTCCCAGGCTACCCACGCTCCGAGCGAACCCCTGCTGCCGAAGCTCCGCAGCGCGGCTACGGCCCGGTCACGCCGGCCAGCCGCCGGAGCTCCCTCGCGACGGGCTCGTAGGCAAGCACGATGAGCTCGTTCTTCGCCCTCGAGGCGCCGACGTACAGGTACTGCCCGAGGTCCTCGAGGTGCTTGTCCCCGAGCTCGGCGAGGATGACGACCTCGCGCTCGAGGCCCTTGAAGCCGTGGATGCTCGTCGCGAGCACGGTGCCCTCCTCCGGCCGCTCCGAGAGGCGGAACCCGTTCACGCGCTCGCGCGCGCGGAGCCGGCTCCTGGACTTGCCCGAGGGTGTGAGCACGACGATGTCCTCGAGCCCGAGCTGCTCCTCCTCGACCAGGTTCGTGAGCACGACCGCGAGCAGCCTCGCGAGCCCCTCGTCGTCCTCGTACCCGAGGATCTGTGGCGGCCGCCCCTCGGGGCCGAGCGCGACCGGCTTGTCCGAGCCGTCGTAGAAGACCGAGACGAACTCCGCGATCGCCCTCGTGTTCCGCACGTTGGCCGGCAGCGGCGGGCAGACCTCGACGTTGCTCACGGGCAGCGCTCCGCCGTACAGGTTCTGGTGGTCGTCCCAGAACAGGTAGAGCGCGCCCTCGTCGGGATCGCGGTGGAGCGCGAGCAGCGCGGGCCACCACCACTCGCGGAAGTCCTGAGCCTCGTCGACGACGATGGCGTCGTACCTCGCGCCGAGCGCGCGGGCCGCCTCCTCGAGCTTGCCGGGCAGCTCGTGCTCGAAGTACGCCGAGTTCGGCTCGGTGGAAGGCTCGGGGAGCTCGAGGCCGGCCTCCTTCGCCAGCCGCTGGCACAGCCCATGGAAGTGGGCGACCTCCAGGTTCGCGTGCCCCGCAGCGCGCTCGCGGAGGTCCTCGGCGAGCAGGCGGTTGAAGCAGGTGAGGAGCGTGCGATGGCCCTCGTCGGCGAGGCGCGTCGTGATCCCAACCGCTAGGAGCGTCTTGCCCGAGCCGGCCGGCCCCGCCACGGCCGCGCGCCGGCGGTGCAGGATGAAGGAGCGCACCCACGCCTGCTGGTCGGTGAGCTCGACGATCCTGCGGTCCTCCTCGTTGAAGGCGATCTTGAGCGGCGTGCGGATCTCCACCCGGAAGCCGAGCGCCTGGCCGAGCTCGTCCATCCCCTCGGCGCCGAAGCGGCGGCCGGCGCGACGCCAGTGCGCCATGACCTCCGGGACGCGCTCGGCGAGCCGGCTCAGATCGTCCCGGTCGATGACGACGGCCGCGGGCGCGCCCGGGTGCGCGTCGTGCTCGTACCGGCCGTCGGGGAACGCGACGCCGAACCCGTAGGAGGGCATCCACCGTTCCCACCCGGGGCGCGCCTGCAAGATCTCGACCAGCGAGCGCATCTCGTCAGCGGCCTGGTGGAACGGATCCTCGCGGAGCGGATGGATGCCCGAGTGGCCCGCCTGGGTCCAACGCCTCGTCGACGGGTCGTAGGCGACGGCCCCGCCCTTGGCCTCGAGCGCGAGCACGCCGAGCTCGGGATGCGCGATCACGAAGTCGGCCTCGCCCTGCGCCGGCCCGTCACGGCCGGCGAGCACCCAGTCGACGCTGTGGTAGACGACGTAACTGCCGTCGAGCTGCTCGAGGAAGCCCTCGTAGAGGCGGCGCTCGGCGGCGCTCTCGGTCTCGAGCATGGGGAAGGGCACCATGCGGGCCATGCACGGATGCTAGCCGCGCTGGACTCGCGCCGCGCGGTCGTGGGACGATCCGAGCGCCTCCACCATGATCCTGTTCATCGCCGTCATCGCGCTCGCGCTGCTCGTCGGCCTGCTGCTCCGGGGCTCGGTCCGGCGCTTCGAGCAGCTGCATCTGCGCTGGTGGGGTCTCGTGATCGCCGGGCTCGGTATCCAGTTCGTCCCGCTCCCGAACAGCCGGGCCGGGACCGACCTCCTCGTGCGCGTCGCCGTGCTCTCGTGCTCGTACTCGCTGCTCGTGATCTTCGCCTCGCTGAACGCGCGGCTGCCGGGGATGGTGCTCGTGCTCCTCGGCCTGGTGCTGAACGCCGCGGTCATCATCTCGAACGGCGGTATGCCGGTGAGCGAGAACGCGCTCGAGCGCTCGGGCCAGCAGGACCTACTGCAGGTGCTGATCGACCAGGGGGCCGCCAAGCACCACCTGATGACCGACGACGACGTCCTCACGCCGCTCGCGGACGTGATCGCGATCCCGAAGCCGCTCGGTCAGATCGTGAGCGTCGGCGACCTAGTGCTCTACATTGGGGTGATGTGGCTGATCGTCGCGGTCATGCTGGGACGGACTCGGTCGCCGGTCCCCGAGGAGCGGGGGCGCTACCGGGGGAAGCATCGGGCGGGGGCGTCGGGCGCTGCTCCGGCTCCTCCGTCGCCAGCCACGACGTGGGGAGCCGCACCGTGATCGTCGCGCCCGCGCCCGGCCGGGCCTTGAGTTCGATCGTGCCGCCGACGACGTGCGCGCGCTCGCGCATCATCGTCAGCCCGAAGTGACCCTCGGGCGCCGGCACGTCGGTGTCGAACCCCACTCCGTCGTCGCGGAGCACGAGCTCGACCTCGTCGCGGATGGGCTTCACCGTGAGCCACACGTTCTGCGCCTGCGCGTGCTTCAGCGCGTTCATCACACCCTCGCGAGCGATGTGGTACAGCAGCAGCGCGATCGGCGGCGGCAGCGGCAGCTCGTCGATGTCGGTGTGGAACCGCACCTCGGAGTCCCTCGCTGTCTCTGCGATGAAGCTGTGGAGGGCCTCCTCGAGTCCCGCACGTCCCAGCGGCGAGCGGTGCAGGTCTCGGATCAGCGCCCGGATCCGATCCGACGTGCGGTTCTTCGTCTCCTTGATCTCCTCGAGCGTCTGCTCGGTGTCATCGAGCTTGCCCGCGGCGAGATGCCGCCGCGCGACGTCGACCTGGATCGACAGCCGGAACAGGTGCTGCGCGAGATCGTCATGCAGGAACGCCGCGATCTGCAGCCGTTCGTCCTGCCGCTCCTCCGCCATGCGGTTCGAGAGCGCCCTCAGCAACTGCTCGCGATCTTGGAGTTCCTTGTGGGCTTCCTCCAGCGCTTTGGCACGGAAGAACATCTGCCTCGCCAGGAGTACGGGAATCACGAACACAGGGACAGCCCAGAACCCGTTCTCCCGGTAGAACTTCGCGAGGAAGAGCCCGAAGAACGCAAGGCCCAGGTAGCTGACAAGGAACTCACTGAGTCGGCCGACGCGCAGTTCCCGAATGACGCGGGCCGGTGCCATGCCCGTGTTGAGGCTCACCGCGATGGTCACGACGCCGCTGTTGATCACGTAGTCCACAACGGCGGCAAGAAGAGCAGCGGGGACAAGCACCACCGCCCGTGAGGAATCCAGGTCCGCCAGCGAGTGGAAGACGGCGCTCGCGGCCAGAACAGAGAGCGCTACCTGGCTGCGGTTGAACATCGCGCGCAGAATCCCGACCTCTCCCCTGAACTCGCGTGGGTCTGAAGCTCCCACGAAGGCGGTGATCGCCGCCGGCGCTGGCGCATAGACGAAGGCCACGACCATGAGAAGCGGGAAACCCACACTAACTTGCAGCCCGTGCCACGCGGGGACGGGCAGGATCTCGACCAGGGCGATCGTGGCCGCCCAAAGCAGAAGCCACCAGTCCGTGGCCGGGTTCCGCGCGTATAGGAAGGTCACCAGAACGAGGGTGGGTACCGTGATACTCAGCTCAAAGAGCTTCAGCCCACGGTTCCGGTCCTCGACCTTGGGTTGCCTGGACGTTGCTATCTCCCACTCTTCGACGGCCCTCCTATCTTGCACGCGCCACACCCCCATGGGAACCACCCGGCGTGCCCAGGCCCGTGTCGGATTCCGGTACCACACCTGACGTAGGCCATTCCACCGGCTTGTGGCCCGTACGGGTGTCCCCCAATAGTGGGTGCGTGCAGTCCGCCGAATGGGGGCTCACGAACTGGATGGGTGAGTGATGAGGCTCAGCGGGAAGACCGAGCGTGGTTGTGGAGGGAGGTAGCTGATGAAGGTCGTCAAGCGGCTCGCGGTTGCTCTTGGCTCCCTGCTTGCCCTTGCGGTGGCCGGCGGCGCCCACTGGCGCTTCTGAAGCAACCAGCACAGAGAACACGATCTTGGAGCACCGAATCCCGGCGGTGAACCGCCGGGATTCGACGTTCTAGTCCGTCAGTTCGAGTGGGAGCCGAGCCACGACGCGCGTTCCCCCGTTCAACAGAGTCTGGACATGTAGCAGACCTCCAACGAGATCGACGCGCTCCCTCATCAGAGAAAGACCAAAGTGAGACGTCGTGTCAACCCCAGCCGGGTCGAAACCCTTCCCGTCGTCCTCAACAGTGATGCGAACTGAGTCGTCAGCAGTGTCCGCGTGCACTCGTATCACTGAGGCGTTCGCGTGCTTGACCGCATTCGTCAGAGCCTCACGCAGTACGTAGAAGGCAAGCAGTTGAGTGAGTGGTGGTCCGTCAACCTCTCCGACATGCACTTCGATCTTCGCGGCTGTGAGCGTCTCAAGATGTCGGACCAGAAGACCCAGGGTCTGACCCAGTCCTCCCGTGCCAAGGGGCGATTCCCTCAAACCCCCAATCAGGCCGCGGACCGCGTCGTTGGCTGTGTCAACGGCCTGGAGGAGGCTCGGGACATCACCCTCCAAATCGAGCAGGCGCCCTGCGGCGAGGTCCCGCCGGAGAACCTGTCCCATCAAATGGACGTTGTACAGCGGCGGCAGCACCTCGTCATGAAGCCCAGCTGCGACTGCCAGTCGCTCGTCTCGCCTTTCGTCCGCCACACGGCTTGACATATCCCGCAGTGCAGCCGACTGGGTTCGAAGTCGGCCGTTTGCGGCCTCGAGCCGGCGACTCTGTTCGAATGCCTGCCTCGCCAGAAGCGCTGGAAGGGCGAACGCGACGAGACCCCAGGAGCCGATCTCAAGGTAGATCTGACCCAGAATCGGGCTGAGTAGGCCGTAGCTGAGGTAGGTCACGAGGAAGGTCCGGGCAGCTCCGACTCTGAGTCCCCCAAGAATGTCCCAAGGCGAAACCTGGTCGTGAAGAGCCTTCGCGGCAACCACAAGCCCGTAGTTGACAAGGCAGTCCGCCGCCACTGCGACCAGACTCACCAGAATCGCCGCTGGCCATTCGTTGATCTGCCCATCAACCACGGAGAAGACGACGGCGGCGGCCATCACGCTGAGTGAAGTCTGAGCCCGGTTGTAGAGCGCCCTGACCAGCGAAATGTCACCTTTGAACTCCCTCACATCAACGTAGCCGATGAAAGCGATCGCGCCGGCGATTCCCGGACCGAACAAGAAGGCCGCTGCAAGCAACAGCGGCATGTCGAGTCCGAGTTGTGGTCCCGAATCCGCGGGAACTGAGGCAACTCCCACAAGTGCCACAACAAGAACCCATGCCGCCAGCCCCCAGCCGACCCCGGCCAAGGATTGCCGGGCATCCCAAAGCCCGAAGACCACGAGGACCAAGTCCAGCGCGATGGCAAACACGGCAAACAGCCATAGGGACATGGGCGCATGAGTGGGCGTGGGTGTGCGAGAGGTGAACTCGCGGACGTCGGTTGCTGTCGTGGCGGACATCTACCCCCCTTTGATGAACTGGCGCATCCTAGGGAGAGGCGGGCCGTCAGCGCAAGAGCGACAAAACCACAGCACGCTCGGGCAGTAGCATCGGGGCCGTGAAACCACGGATCCTGGTGGTCGAGGACGAGACGGCGATCTCCGAGCCGCTCGCCGAGCACCTCGAGCGAGACGGATTCGCGCCCGAGGTGGCGGGGACGCTCGAGGAAGCTCGGGCCGCCTACCTGCGGGAGCTCCCCGACCTCATCCTGCTCGACGTGATGCTGCCCGACGGCGACGGGCGCGACCTCGCGCGCGAGGTCCGCAAGGAGTCGGACATCCCGATCGTGATGCTCACCGCTCGGGGCGAGGAGATCGACCGCGTACTCGGGCTCGAGCTCGGCGCCGACGACTACGTGGTCAAGCCGTTCTCGGCTCGCGAGCTCTCGGCGCGGATCCGCGCCATCATGCGCCGCGGCCGGTCGACCGAGCGCCGAGGCCCGATCGAGGTGGGCGCCATCGTGCTCGACCCGGCCTCGCGCACGGTGACGAAGACCGGTAGCACGGTGGAGCTCGCGGCCCGCGAGTTCGACCTCCTGCACATGCTGATGGCCAACGCCGGCGAGGTCGTGCGCCGCGAGCAGATCATGGACGAGGTGTGGGACCCGCACTGGTTCGGACCGACGAAGACGCTCGACGTCCACATCTCCTGGCTCCGCAAGAAGATCGAAGACGACGCCGCGCATCCCCGCTACATCACGACGATCCGCGGCGTCGGGTTCCGCTTCGTCTCACCCGGCGAGGCGACGGAGAGCTAGGGAGGCCCGAACGAAGGTCCGCTCGAGGCTCGTGCTCGCCTTCGCATACATCCTGATCGTCGTGCTGGTCGCGCTCGGGGTGCCGCTCGCGGTGAACCTCGGGCAGCGGGCGACGCTGGAGCTCGAGACCGAGGCCCTCATCCAGGCGCAGGGCATCGCGGCCGCGATCGGCCGGGAGAACCTCGCGCCCCGCAACCGCGACCGCCTCGGCGAGATCGTGTCGCAGGCCGCCCCGCAGGTCGAGGGGCGGGTCATCGTGGTGGGCGTCGGGGGCAGGCTCGTCGCCGACTCCGACGGGCCCGGCCAGCTCGGCGCGATGTACGCCGAGCCCGGCCGCCCCGAGATCATCTCCGCGCTGCAAGGACGGCCGGCATCGCAGATCCGTTACTCGAAGGACCTCGGCACGGACCTGCTCGCAACAGCCGTGCCCATCCAGGACGAGGGCCTGACCATGGGCGCCGTCCGCATCACGAAGCCGATGGCCGACGTGCGGAGCGAGACCCGTCGCGCGATCCTCGGCCTCCTGGCGGTCGGACTCGCGGGGCTCGCCGCGGGGCTGGTCCTCGCCTTCGGGCTCGCGGGCTCCTTCGCACGACCGCTGCGAAGGCTCGCCGACACCTCGGAGCGCCTCGGCGCGGGAGACCTGACGGCTCGCGCCGAGAGGGTGTCCGGGGCCGAGGAGATCGATCAGCTCGGGCGCTCGTTCGACGAGATGGCCGACCGGCTGGAGCGGACGGTCCGAGCGCAGCGCGAGTTCGTCGCCAACGCCTCCCACCAGCTGCGGACGCCGCTCACGGGGATCAAGCTCCGGCTCGAGTCCGCGATCGAGGACGCGCAGACCGAGGAGCTGCGCTCCGGGCTGCAGGCCGCCGATCGGGAGGTCGACCGCCTCGCGGAGATCGTCAACCGCCTCCTCGCGATGGCCAGAGAGATCGAGGAGGGCCAGCCGACCCACGTGGATGTCGGCGAGGCCGTGAACCGCGCCGTCGCGCGGTGGGAGACGCGCGCGGCGCGACTCGGCGCCTCGATCCTTTCTGCCGGGGAGGGCGGCGATGCGCAGGGGAACCCGGCGGACGTGGACCAGATCCTCGACAACTTGATCGACAACGCGATCGCGCACGCGCCCGGCGAGATCACCGTCGAGTCCTCGCGCGAGGACGGCCGCGTGCTCGTCGCCGTGCAGGACCGGGGACCGGGGATCCCGCAGGAGGACCTCGAGCACGTGACGGACCGCTTCTACCGCGGGAAAGGGGCGCCGGCGGGAGGCTCGGGGCTCGGGCTCGCGATCGCGCGCGAGCTCGCCGAGAAGTGGGGAGGGTCGCTCCAGGTTCGGAGCCCCGAGGGCGGCGGCACACGCGTCGAGCTCCGGCTGCGCTCGTCCCACGGCTGAGCGCGCCCGCTTAACCTCCCCTTAGCCCGCCGAGGCCTACCCTGGCGGCATGAAGCGGTTCCTCACGGGGTTCGGGCTCGGCATCGCGGGCATCGCGCTGGCGCTCGGGCTCACGCTCGGAGCGCTCGCGGTCGCCGGACCGGACGTCGGCGCGCCGCCGGCACCTCCCGCCTTCGACCTCACCGGGCAGCATTCGGCCTCCCCCACGCCGTCGCCGACCGACGGCAAGCCCGGGCAGGACGGCAAGCCCGGGCAGGACCACGTCTCCCCCTCCGACTCGCCGACGCGCACCGCGACCGCGAGTCCATCCGTCGATGACCACGGTGGGAGTCCGGGATCCGATGACGGAAGCGACGACAGCTCCGACTCCGACCACGACTCCGACGACGACTAGACCGGCACCCCCGCCCGCTGCGCGTCGCTGCATGGGTTCTGCCGTTGAACCCCGCCGGTCCAGGCGGCGAACATCTCCCGAGACACGGAGGGGAGTACCCCACGCGGCGTCATCGTCATCCCGGCGCGAGCCTGGTGACGCCGGCCCTCAGGGCAGGGAAGACCTCCGACACAGATGAGCCGGCCTCGAGCCGGCCCGATGTCGGAGGGAGTCGAGGGTGGGAGTCGACCTGTGGGTGTGGGGAGCCTTCGTCGGGCTGATCCTGTTCCTCCTCGCGCTGGACCTGTTCGTGTTCCATCGCGAGGCGCACGAGGTCTCGTTCCGCGAGGCGACGAAGTTCAGCGTGTTCTGGATCGTGCTCGGCCTGGCGTTCGGCGGCCTGATCTTCGCCTGGCAGGGTCCGAAGGCCGGCGGTGAGTACCTCGCGGGCTACCTCATCGAGAAGAGCCTGGCGGTCGACAACATCTTCGTCTTCGCGCTGATCTTCAGCTCCTTCGCGGTGCCCCCGAAGTTCCAGCACCGCGTGCTGTTCTGGGGGGTCGTCGGCGCGCTCGCGTTCCGCGCCGGCTTCATCGCCGGCGGCGCGGCGCTGCTCGAGAACGTCCACTGGATGATCTACGTCTTCGGCGGGTTCCTGGTGTTCACCGGGATCCGGATGGCCCTGCACCGGAACGAGGAGGTGCACCCGGAGCGGAACCCTGCCCTGCTGGTCTTCCGGCGGGTCGTCCCCACGACCGATCGGTACCACGGCCAGCGATCCGTCGCCCGCGAGGCCGGCAAGCTCGTCGCGACGCCGCCACTGGCGGTGCTCGTGCTGGTCGAGACCTCGGACATCATCTTCGCCGTCGACTCCATCCCGGCGATCTTCGCGGTGACGAGCGACCCGTTCCTTGTCTTCACGTCGAACGCGTTCGCGATCCTGGGCCTGCGGGCGCTCTACTTCATGCTCGCCGGCATGATCGAGAGGTTCGTGTACCTGAAGATCGGGCTCGCGGCGGTCCTGGTGTTCGTCGGCGCGAAGATGCTCCTCGCCGACGTCTACGAGGTCCCCGTCTGGATCTCGCTCCTGGCGATCGCCACGATGATCGGCGTGTCGATCGCGGTGTCGCTGAGGAGCACGGCGGGGCAGGCGAAGTCGACACCCACCAGCAGCAAGCCCGAGCTCGAGACCGAGGGCGTACGATGAGCGCCACGATGGGCCGGGTCGCGAGGTGGGTGTGGTTCCCGTTCGGCGTGACCGCCCGCTTCATCATGAAGAACGGGAAGCGGCTCGCGGTGAGCGTGGTGGGGTTCGCGCTCGTGGCCGTGGGGCTCGTGCTCATCGTGCTACCGGGACCCGGTGTGCTGTTCATCATCGCGGGGCTCGCGGTCCTCGCCACCGAGTACGTGTGGGCCCAGCGCGCGCTCAACTTCGCGAAGGCGAAGGCGGAGCAGGCGAAGAACACGGTGCTCCGTCGGAACAGCCAGGCCGAGCCTCCCGCGGACGATCCGGAGGTCGGACCACGGGGCTAGGCTGGATCCCGTGGGCCGCATCCTCGTCGGGACCTCGAGCTGGACCGATCCGACCCTGGTCAAAGAGGGTTCGTTCTATCCGCCCGAGGCGCGCTCTGCCGAGGCACGCCTCCGCTACTACGCCACCAGGTTCCCGCTCGTCGAGGTCGATTCGACGTACTACTTCCCGCCCTCGGAGCGCAACGCGGTGCTGTGGCTCGAGCGCACGCCGGCGGACTTCACGTTCAACGTGAAGGCCTACTCGCTGCTCACCAACCACCCGACGAAGGTTGATTCCCTCTACAAGGACCTGCGCGAGGAGCTCGCGCCAGAGCTCCTCGGCAAGCGGAACCTCTACCGCGAGCAGCTGCCGGACGCCGTGGTCGAGGAGGTGTGGCAGCGGTTCCACGACGCGCTCATGCCGCTGCACTCGGCCGGCAAGCTCGGCGCGGTGCTCTTCCAGTTCCCGCAGTGGTTCGTGATCGGACGCAAGAGCAAGGACTACGTGCTCGAGTGCGCCGAGCGGTTGAAGGACTTCCGCATCGCCGTCGAGTTCCGGCACAGGGCCTGGCTGGAAGAGCGCAACGCCGAGGAGACGCTGTCGTTCCTCGAGGAGCACGACCTGCCGTTCGTGTGCGTCGACATGCCCCAGGGGTTCGACTCGAGCCTGCCGGCTGTCGCGGCGGCGACCGCGAAGGATCTCGCGATGGTGCGGTTCCACGGGCGTGACCCGAAGGCGTGGGCCTCGACGTCCGGCGGCGCCTCCGAGCGCTTCCGGTACCACTACTCGCAGGCCGAGCTCCTCGAGTGGGTGCCCAAGATCCGCGAGATCTCGGCCCAGACGCGCGAGACCCACGTGCTGATGAACAACTGCTACCGGGACTTCGCGGTGAACAACGCGCGGGAGCTCGGCGACCTGCTCGAGGAGTGACGCTCGAGCACGAGGGGAGAGAGGTCCGGCCCAGGCCCGCGGGCGAGCCCGCGTGGAAGGGAGGGTAGCCTGGGCCGGACGCTCAGCGATCCGGGACCGGTACGAGCGGCTCCGGATACCCCCTCGACTGTAGCAGCGCCGGGTCCCTCCACGGCGCGGGGATCGGCGACGTGGGGATCGCCTCGGTCAGCGCCGGGTGGTCGTGAACCCGCAGGTCACGCGTGAACAGGACGAGGGTGCGCACCTCGCGAGCCCACGCGCGTCGACACCATGCCTTGTCTCCCCAACCTGTGCAAACGTGATCAGCCGATGCCCACGTCGCAGGCTTCCCCTCCGCCTAGGAGCCAGCCGCCCTGTCCGTCGTCGAGGAAGTCGACCACCGCAACGACCTTGCCGTCCCGGACGACACGGACCTGCGGGGTCTGCGCCTTGGGATACCCGGCGGCCTCGACCAGGTCATCGGGTTCGAGCCCCTGGAGGCGCTCCCTCGCGCTCGCCACCGGATCGGGGTCGCCGGTCGCGCCCATGATGAAGTCGTTGATCCAGCCGACACGCTGCTTCGAGCCGCACTCGAGCTCGGTCGAGACGTAGATGCCGTCGGGATCGACGACCTCGAGCTCGACGTAGCCGTCGGGAGCGCCTCCGTCCTCAGCCGGGTCCTGGCAACGGATCTCGGAGACACCGGGGGGAACGGGAAGGACGAGCTCGCGTTCGCCCTCGGGGGCGTTGTCGCCGCCGAGCTCCCACTGGAACAAGAGATCGCGGCCAGAGGTGTTCTTCACGAGGACGTGCACGCCGTCGAGCTGAGGACGGACGGCCGAGCTGATGGCCAGGAACTCGCCCGTCTGCGGGTCCATCTCCACGACGAAGACCACGGTGCTCGAGCCATCGCACGTAACGCGCGCGACGTTCGACACGGCATCGGTGGTGCCGGTCTGCCCCGCAGCCCCTACGACGAGCCCACCGGGCCCGTCGTCGCGGAGCGCCGAGTACGCGGCGATCGAGCCGCCGATCGCGATGAGGAGCGCGAGCCCGCCGGCCGCAAGGCGCCGGTTCCGCTCCTTGGTCCGGCGGCGGCGCTCGAGGCGTTCGAGCGCGTCACCCGTCGGCTCGACGCGCCGCCCGATCCGCTCCAGGTCCGTCCGCAAGTCAGCCATCGCCCCGCTCCAGACTCGGCCGCATCGCCGCCCGCCCTTGCGAGGCGAGCGCCCGCACCGTCACCGCTTTCACACCGAGGATCTCCCCGGCCTCCTCCGAGCCGTAACCAAGGAGCTCCGTCAGCACGACCGCCGAGCGCTGGCGCCTTGGCAGCGCGCCGAGCGCCCTCGCGACGGCATCGCGCTCGTCGGCCTGGGCGAAGGCGTCGCCGCCATCGGCCGCGCCGATGACACGCCGCGCCGCTCGCGCGGCCCTCCGCAGGCCGCTGCGATGCCGGTTCATCGCCGTGCGGAACAGGTATCCGGTCGGCTCGTCCATCGCGCCGACCCGGTCCCACCGCTCCCACAGCGCGAGGAACGCGTCCTGCATGACCTCCTCGGCCTCCTGTGCGTTGCCGGTCACCAGGTACAGGGCTCGGAGCAGCCGCGCGTGCTCGCCGCGGAAGAAGTCCTCGAAGCTGGCCGGCCCGGAGCTCCGGGCGGGCGCCTCGGGCTCCGAGACGGCGCTCGCGGGTTCCTGCATCCCGTCCATGAACGCCCCCGAACCCCCATCCGTTGAGGTCATCCGGCCAACTCTAGCCAGCCGGTCTCCCCTGACCCTGGGGTACCCTCGGAGCGTGTTCGGACACGCGTGGCGGATCGCGACGATCCGCGGCATCCCGGTGCTCGTGGACCCCTCGTGGGTCTGGATCGCCGTGCTCGTCACGTACAGCCTGTGGGCGCGGTTCGACACCGTGCACCCGCTGCTCGGCGGGACGGCCGCCCTCGGGTACGCCGTCGCCGGGTCGATCCTGTTCTTCGGCGCGGTGTTCCTGCACGAGGGCGCGCACGCGGTGGCGGCGCGGGCGAACGACATCGAGGTGCAAGGCATCACGCTCGTGCTGTTCGGCGGGTTCACGAGCGCGCGTTCGGACTCGAAGGGCCCCGGGCCCGCGTTCGTCATCGCCGCCGTGGGTCCGGCGACGAGCCTCGCGCTCGGCGGGTTGTTCTGGGCGCTCTCGCGCGCGACGGTGGACACGAGCGGGCCGCTGTCGGGGATGTTCGGCTACGTCGGCTGGGTGAACCTGTTCATGGCGGTGTTCAACGTGCTGCCCGGTCTCCCGCTCGACGGCGGCCGGATGCTCCAGTCCGCGGTGTGGCGGATCACCGGCCGTCACGAGCGTGGCACGCGAGTCGCCGCCTGGACGGGGATGGCCATCGGGATCGCGCTATTCGGCCTCGCGGTCGTGGAGATGTCACGCAGCCAGGGGTTCAGCGCCGTGTGGTTCGCGATCATCGGACTGTTCATCTTCCAGGGGGCGCGGGCGTCGGACCGGCAGATCGGCGTCTCGCGACGATTGGCCGGTGGCACGGTCGCCGACGCGATGGACCCGCCGCCGCCCGCCGTCCCCGCCGGGATGACGCTCACCGAGGCGCTCGACCGGTTCCTGCGGGGCCACGAGGAGGAGGCGTTCCCCGTCGTCGAGGGGATGACGGTGATCGGCATGGTCTCGTTCAACTCCGCGCGCGAGATCGGCGTGCAGGATCCGCTGCGACCGGTCCGGGACGCGCTCATCCCGCTCGAGCAGGTCAGCGTCGCGAGCCCCGACGAGCACCTCGACGACGTCGCCGCACGTCTCGGCGGCCGGGGCGCCGCGCTGGTGCTCCGCGACGGCGAGCTCGTCGGCGCGATCACGGGCGGCGGCCTCTCGCGCTGGGCGGCCTCGCGCCGGGCCTGAGTCCGGCGTGTCGGCGGGCGGGGGTAGCATCGCGATCGTGGCCCCCCGACCGTTCGATCCCGATCCCGCGCAGCAGCGCGTCTTGGACCATCAGACCGGGCGACTGCTCGTCACCGGCCCCGCCGGCACCGGCAAGACCACCGTCCTGCGCGAGCGTTTCGCCCGGCTGATCGAGGACGGCGCCGACCCCGAGCGCGTCGCGCTCGTCGTGCGCTCCAAGCGCGACCGAGCACAGGCGCGTGACGCGCTGCTCGACCGGCTGCAGCGAGGGCTGCCGGACCTCCCCGTGTTCACGGTGCACGCGCTCGCGTTCCACGTGCTCGGCGCGCGGTACCCGGTGCTCGGGTACACCGAGGCGCCGCGCGTGCTCTCGGCCGCCGACCAGTTCGCGAAGGTGCGCGAGCTCCTCGCCGGCGAGGTCCCTTCGGAGTGGCCCGCATACGCCGCGTTGCTGCCCCTCCGCGGATTCGCCGACCAGGTGCGACAGTTCCTGCTCCGCGCGCAGGAGGCGCTCGTCGCGCCCGAGGACATCCTCGAGCGGTCGGCGCCCTCGGCGCTCGCGGGGTGGCGCGAGCTCGCCCTGTTCTACCGCCGCTACCTCGACGTCCTCGGCGGGCAGGGCGCGGTGGACTTCGCGGGGCTCGTCGCGCAGGCGGCCCGCGCGGCCGAGGGCGGCCAGCCGCCCTTCGACCACCTCCTCGTGGACGACCACCAGGACTCCACGTTCGGGGTCGAGCGGCTCGTGACGGCCATCGGCGCGGCGGACCTCGTCGTTGCCGGGAACCTGCAGGCCCACGTCTTCTCGTTCCAGGGCACCACCGACGAGCCGCTCCGCCGGTTCGCCGACCTGCTCCCCGCGGAGCGCGTCGAGCTCGAGACCCGCCACCGCGGCGAGCCCGCACCCATCGAGGGCTGGCGCGCCCCCCACGTCTCCGAGGAGCACGCGGCCGTCGCGCGGGAGCTCCGGCGGATCCACGTCGACGACGGGGTCCCGTGGAGTCGCCTCGCGGCCGTCGCGCGCCGGCAGGGCACGCAGGTGGCGGGGCTCGTTCGGGCGCTCGACGATGCGGGGGTGCCGCACACCCCGCTCACGAGCGGGCTGTCGGCGGTGTCCGCACCGGCGACCTTCCCCTACGTGCTCGGGCTGCGCTGGCTCGCGGCCGGCGAGAGCGAGCGCGACGAGCTCGTGGAAGCGGTGCTGACGTCCGATCTCGCCGGCCTGTCGCCGGCCGCCGCGAGGGCGCTGCTTCGCCACGTGCGAGCCGAGGGCCGCCCGGCGCGCGAGGCCATCGACGCGGACGAGGGCCTCGCCGAGGACGAGCGCTCGGCGCTCCAGCGGCTCCGCGAGGTGCTCACCCACGTGACCGAGCGCCGGCGCTCGGTGCTCGACGCCTTCGCCGTCCTCTGGCTCGAGCTGCCGTGCTCGGCGGTGCTCGTCGGCAGGTCGGACGCCGACCACGTCGCGCGGATGGATCTCGAGGCCGTCGTGGCCTTCGCCCGCGCGATCGAGCAGGCCGGCGCATCGGCCGACCCGTCGATCGAGGCCTTCCTGGCGTCGCTCCAGGCGCAGGAGGGCGCGCCCGAGCTCGCGGACGCCCTCGAGCGCGGTCGCGACGCCGTCCTCGTGCTCACCGCCCACGCGACCGCCGGGCTCGAGCTCGACACGGTCTTCGTCGTCGGCGCCGTCGAGGGCGACTTCCCGAGCCTCTCGCGCCCCGAGCCGATGTTCGACCTCTCGGTCCTCGAGGCCACGCGCTCGCGCGCCGACGTGAACCGCGCGCGCCTCGCCGACGAGCGCCGGCTCTTCGGCGTGGTCGTGGACCGAGCGGTGCGGCGTGTCGTGCTCACCTCGAGCGAGCCCGAGGGCGAGGACCCCGGCACGGCCGCCCCCTCGCGCTTCGCCGAGGAGCGCGACGTCCTGTGGACCCCCGCTCCCGGCGGGCCGTTCGACGAGCCGGTCTCGGTCGCCGAGGCGGCCGCGACGTGGCGCCGGTCGTTCGCCGACGCGGCCGAGGCGCCTTCGGCGCGTGTCGCCGCCCTCGACGGGCTGCTCGCGCTCGGCGCGGATCCCTCGCGCTGGTGGTTCCTGCACGACTGGTCGGGGGCGGACGCCGAGCCGCGCGAGACGCTGCACCTGTCCTACTCGCGCCTGGGGAACCTCGAGAACTGCGAGTTGCAGTACGTGCTCGGCGACGAGCTCGGGCTCGACACCGGCAGTGGCTACCAGGCCTGGGTCGGCCACCTCATCCACTCCATCATCGAGCGGTGCGAGCGCGGCGAGATCGCCCGGACGCCCGAGGCGTTCGTCGAGGAGGTGCAGCGGCAGTGGCGGCCCGAGCGCTTCCCCTCGTACGCGATCTCCGAGGCCGAGCGCGCTCACGCGACCCTCGTCCTGGTCCCGAACTGGTTCGAGCGCTACGCGGCGCTCCCCGCGGCGGCGACCGAGCAGCGCTTCACGTTCGGCTTCGACGGCGCCGTCGTGAACGGCGTCATCGACCGCATCGGCCCGGTCCCCGAGGGCGGCACCCGCATCACCGACTACAAGACCGGCAAGTCCGACAACGCGGACCGCCCCGCCGAGAACCTGCAGCTCGGCATCTACTACCTCGCGGTCTCCGAGTGCGACGACCTCGCCGAGCACCGCCCGGTGAGCGGGGTAGAGCTCGCCTTCCTCGGCGGTAAGCGCGGCAACACGGCGCTGGACCTGCTCGCCTGGCCGGTCTCCGAGAGAGGCGAGGAGGAGTACAAGCAGCGGATGCGTGCCCGGCTCACCGAGCTCGTCGGGCGGGTGCGCGGGCTCGAGGCCTCGGGCCTCGCCATGCCGAGCACCGCGGCGAACTGCCGCTTCTGCGGCTTCCAGACCCTGTGCTCGAGGTACCCGGAGGGCGGCCCCGTCTTCCCGGCCGCCGCTCCGGTCGAGGAGCCCGCATGAGTCCCGCGTACCCGAAGCCGATCGTCGAGTTCCTCGGAGGCGAGCCCACGCAGGAGCAGTGGCGGGCGATCTCGTACCCGCTCGAGCCGTTCGTGCTCGTCGCCGGCGCGGGCTCGGGCAAGACCTCGGTGATGGCCGCCCGCGTGATCTTCCTCGCGATGGCCGCCCAGGGTCTCGCCGAGGCCGATCATCCCGGCGTGTCGCCGGGCAACGTCCTTTGCCTCACGTTCACGAACAAGGCCACCGAGAACCTGCGGATCCGCGTGCGCCGGGCGCTCACCACGCTGCACCTGGACGAGGGCGAGGAGCCCGAGATCTTGAACTACCACGGGTTCGCGGCCCAGGTCATCGAGCGCCACGGGATGCTCGCCGGCATCGAGCCGGGGCAGCGCATCATCAACCCGGCCCAGCGCGCCGAGCTCGCCGCGCGGGTCCTCGACACCATGACGTTCGAGCACCTGCAGACGCGCTGGCAGCCGAGCATCGTTACCTCGATCCTGACGCTCGACGAGCAGCTGCAGAACCACCTCGTCGAGCCGGGCGAGGTCGAGGAGCACGTCCAGGGCAAGCTCGACCGGCTCGCCGCGGCACGCTCGAAGGAGCCGTACCAGGCCGCGCTCGAGCGCATCGAGCTCGCCGATGCGGTCCGACGGTTCCGCGCGCTGAAGGCCGAGCTCGGCGTGATCGACTTCGGCGACCAGATCGGCCATGCGGTGCGGGTCCTCACCCAGCACCCGGAGGTCGGCATCGCGTACCGGGAGCGGTTCCTCGCGGTCCTGCTGGACGAGTATCAGGACACGAACCACGCGCAGGCCGTGCTCATGGCCTCGACGTTCGGCCACGGCCATCCCGTGACGGCCGTCGGGGACCCCGACCAGAACATCTACGCCTGGCGCGGCGCGAGCCTGCACAACCTGCTGCGGTTCCCGCAGGACTTCCCGCGCAGCGACGGCGCGCCGGCGGAGAAGCTCCCGCTGTACACGAACTTCCGCTCGGGCGCGCGGATCCTCGCCGCCGCCGACCGCATCATCTCCGACCTGCCGGCCGGGCAGCGCGCCGACCCCGAGAAGGAGCTCCGGCCGTGGGAGCCGAACGGGACCGGCGAGGTCGCCGTCGCCCAGTACGAGCACGAGGTCGCCGAGGCCGAGGCGATCGCCGGGCGCATCGTGTCCCTGCACGCAGAAGGGCTCCCGTGGCGCGACGTCGCGGTCCTGTGCCGAAGCCACCGGCTCTACGAGCCGCTGCAGCTCGCGTTCGCCGAGCGCGGGCTCCCCGCGGAGTTCCTCGGGCTCACCGGGCTCATCAAGATGCCCGAGGTGATCGAGGTTCTCGCCTACGCGCGGGCGGCCTCGAACCCGGAGGAGAGCGTGGCTCTCGCGCGGATCCTCACCGGGCCTCGGTACCGGGTCGGCCCCCGCGACATCGCGCGGGTGGCGGCGTGGGCCAAGTCGAGCGACTACGCCCTGCGCGCCCGCCTGCGCGAGCGCCGCGCCCAGCTCGACGGGGACCTCGCCGAGGACACGCCGTTCCTCATCGCCGAGGCGCTCGAGCACCTGGACGAGGTCCGTGGGCTCTCCGAGGAGGGCCGGGAGCGCCTGCAGCACTTCGGCCTCGAGCTCGCCGGCCTCCGCGAGGCCGCCCGCCGCCCCGTCGCCGAGTTCCTCGCCGAGATCGTCCGCCGTACCGGCCTGCTCGCGGAGCTCGAGGCCGAGGTCGACACCGTGCTCGCGGCCTCGAAGCGGCGGAACCTCGTGGCGTTCCTCGACCAGATCCACGCGTTCCAGCCGCTCGAGGGCGAGCTCACGCTCCGGGCGTTCCTCGACCACGTGGACGCGATCGAGGACGACCGCGAGTGGGCCCCGGTGCAGCCGAGCGACGAGGACTCGGTGAAGGTGCTCACCGTGCACTCGGCGAAGGGGCTCGAGTTCGACACGGTCTTCGTGCCCGGTCTCGCGAAGGGCCTGTTCCCGAACGATCGCGTCCAGCACAACCCGGCGCGCCGCGGGAGCTCGCTGGACGTCGAGCTCCGTCGCGACCGGGACATCCTGCCGACCTTCGACGGCACGATGAGCGCGTTCACCGACGCGCTCCGCAAGCAGGAGGAGTACGAGGAGCGCCGGACCGCCTACGTGGCCCTCACGCGCGCCAAGCGCCGCCTGTACGCGTCCTCGGCCATCTGGTACGGCGAGAAGCTCCTGGCCAAGAAGGTCGGCGCGTTCCTGATCCAGCTCATCGGGTGGGCGCGACAGACCGGACAGGCGGAGGTCACCATCGAGGGGACCGAGCCCGAGCGCGACGACCTGAACCCGCTCGCCGGCTACCGCCAGGCCTTCGTGCGGCCCTGGCCGGGACCGGCGCTGCGCGAGGAGGCCGACGATCTGTTCCCACAGGGCTGGCGCCGGGCCGCCGTGGATGCCGCAGCCGCGGGCGGGGTGTCCGATGACCTGCTCCAGCGGGTCGAGCTCCCCGCCTTCGAGAGCCTGCGCGCCGAGCGTCGGACGCTCGCGGCGCACCTGATCGAACGGGAGGCCGACGTGACGGACCGGCCGAGCTCGCCCCGCAGCGTGACGGTGAGCGGCGTCATCGACTACGGGCGCTGCCCGAAGCGCTTCTACTGGACCGCCGTCCGCCCGCTCCCCCGGTTCTCGGGGCCGGCCGCACGGATCGGCACCGAGGTCCACGCCTGGATCGAGCGCACGTCCTCGGGCCAGACCTCGCTGCTCGAGCTCGAGGAGGCGCCGGACCTCGCGCCCGAGGAGCTCACCGGGGAGCCCGGAAAGGTCGAGCGCCTGCGCCAGGCCTTCATCGCGAGCCGCTTCGGCGACGTGGTGCCGCTCCACGCGGAGCGGCCGTTCCTGCTGCCGGTGCAGGGGCGCTTCGTCGGCGGGCGGATCGACGCGATCTATGGAGCCCCCGACGGGCCGTGGGAGGTCGTGGACTACAAGACCGGGAAACGGCCCGAGAAGGACGACCCGCTCGCGCGGGCGCAGCTCGACCTGTACGCGCTCGCCTGCATCGACGTGTGGGGCAAGCGCCCCGAGGACCTCACGCTCACCTACCTGTACCTCGGGACGGCCGAGGAGGTCTCGTACACGGTGGACGACGCGGACGCCGTGCGCTCGCGCGTCGCCGCGTGGCTCGGAGGGATCGCCGGCGGGGAGTTCGAGCCGACGCCCGGACCGTCGTGCCGCTGGTGCGACTTCCGGCCGTTCTGCGACGCGGGCTCGCGGTGGGTCGCGGAGGACCCGGGCAGATCGGGCTAGGAACCCGAGCCGATCAGCCGGTCGACCTGACGCTCGAACGTCCGGTACTGCGCCGCGGGGTCCCAGCCGCCCTCGCGCACGAGGGGAACGAAGCGCACCGCGAGCCCGAAGGGCTCGGCCCGTGCGACGAGCGCCGCGCGGAACCACGCGAGCGATCCCGGCTGCAGGACCGACTCGCCGTGCGTGCCCTGCCGGCGGAGCGAGGGGTCCTCGACCACGACCGCCGTCGGCCGAAGGAGCGCCTCGAGACCCTGCGGCGCGCCCTCGCCCTGCTCGAGGACGCCGGTCGCACCCTCCCACGTGGCGATGGCGACCACGACCTCGGGCGACTCGGGCCGGTAGAGCTCGGCGCGCATGGGAGGAAGGCTACCCGGAGGCCGGGTGCGCGATCCGGCGCAGCATCGCGGCCGAGTACTGCAGGAGCTTCACGGCTACGGCGGGGTCGGAGGCCAGCTGCTCCTGGAGCGCCGAGCGCGAGAGGCCGAGCAGCACCATCGGCGTCTCGGCGACCACGGTCGCGGTCCTCGGCCCGCCGTCGAGCAGCGAGATCTCCCCGAAGAAGTCGCCGGGGTACACGCGGTTCACGACGCGGCCGGCGCGGTTCACGACCTTCGCCTGGCCCTCGAGGATCACGAAAAACGTGTCGCCCTTGTCGCCCTCGCGCACGATCGACGCGCCCTCCATGTAGCGCTGCTCCTCGCTCAGCTCGGCGAGACGGCGGACGTGCCGGGCCGACAGGTTCGAGAAGAGCGGAACACGGGCCAGGGCCTCACGTCCTCGCTTGCTCACCTCGAACCTCCTTCGCGCTCGGTAGGTGGAGCCTACCCGGCTTCGGATGCCGGTGTCGAAGCCCGCGGGGCCCGGCGGCGCTGCCCGGCAGGGATGTCGGTGGCTCGCGCTAGGATCCTGGCGTGGGGGAGGGCGTGCAGATCGAGGGTGCCGCGCCGCGTCGGTACCGGCACGGCGAGGTGGTCGTGCGCCAAGCCGAGGCCGTCACGTGCCTGCGGCTCGTGAGCACGGGTGCCGTCCGCCTGTCCGCGCTCGTGCCGAGCGGCCGCGAGGTCGTGGTCGGCCTCCTCGGCCCGGGCGACGTGTTCGGTGAGCTCGCGCTCCTCGGCGGTGGCCCCTCGCCGGTCGAGGCTCGCGCCGTCGGGCCCGCCACCCGGATCCTGGTCATGCCGGCCGATTCGCTGCGCGCGGTGATGCAGCGGACGCCCGAGACCGCCGAGGAGCTGCTGCGACTCGTCGCCGCCCGGTTGCACCGGACCGCCGTCGCCCTCGAGGAGGCTCTCGCGCACGACGTGCCGACCCGAGTCTCGCTCCGCCTCCGCGATCTCGCGCGCTCGCACGGGACGGCCGGCGCCGGTGGGGTGCGCCTGCCGCCGAGGCTCACCCAGGACGAGCTCGCGCGCATGGTCGGCGCGACGCGCGAGTCCGTGAATCGCACGCTGTCGTCGCTCGCGGCCCGAGGCCTCGTGCGGGTCGAGGGCCGGCGCTACGTCGTGCCGGACCCCGAGGCCCTCCTCGTGATCGCCGCCGAGAGCTGACGTGGCCCGTCCGGCCCTGAGCCGGAGGGTCCCGGGGACCGCCCCCGAAGCGGGACCCGCTCCCCTTGACAGCGGGGCACGGGCCGTGCCCAAGGTTGCCCATGGACGATTGCGGGCCAGCGAGCTACGGCGACCGGATCGCCGGTGTCTACGATTCGCTCTACGGCTTGTTGCCCTTCGGCGGCAACATCGCCGACACGGTCGAGCGCCTCCGCGAGCTCGCCGGCGACCGCCCGCTCCTCGAGCTCGGGATCGGTACCGGGCGCGTGGCGCTCCCCCTCCAGGAGGCCGGGGCCGAGGTGCACGGCATCGACGCCTCGGAGCAGATGGTGGCCAAGCTCCGCGAGAAGCAGGGAGGCGATCGGATCCCGGTCACGATCGGGGACTTCGCCCGTTTCTCGCTCGAGGCGAGGTTCGGGGTCGTCTACGTCGTGTTCAACACCTTCTTCGCGCTCCTCACGCAGGACGAGCAGGTGGCGTGTTTCCGCACCGTCGCGAGACACCTGCTGCCGGGGGGCGCCTTCGTGATGGAGGCCTTCATCCCCGACCTCGCGAGGTTCGATCGTGGGCAGCGGGTCTCGGCGGTCCGGGCCGATCCCGACGAGGTCGCTCTGGAGATCTCCAAGCACGACCCGGTGCTCCAGCGCACCGACAGCCAGCAGGTCGTGATCCGGGAGGATGGCATCCGCTTGTACCCGGTGAAGATCCGCTACGCGTTCGTGGCCGAGCTGGACCTGATGGCGCGCCTGGCCGGGATGCATCTGCTCGAGCGGTGGGCCGACTGGGACCGAACCCCCCTCGGGAGCGCGAGCCCCAAGCATGTGTCGGTGTGGGAGCTCGAGCCCTGACGCCGTCGGCTACTCGGTCTCCTGCAGCACCGCGAGGCTGCACGGCCCGCAGAGGCGGGCGCGCCCCTTGACGGGGCGCCCGCAGCGCGTGCACGTCCGGGGCTCGGAGCGGGCGAACCGCACCTCGCCCTCCTTCTTCGAGCGCTCGACCCGGCCCTCACCCTCGAGCTTGATCAGATGTGCGAGCACCGAGCGCGCCGCGAGCGGGTGGAGCTCGGCGGGGCAGTCGCCGTAGATCGCCGGCACGAGCTCCTCGGGCGTTCGAGCGCCCTCGGCGAGGCCGGCGAGCACCTGCTCCTCGCGCATCGCGCGGTGCTCGAGGTACTCGTCGAGCTTCGCGATGGCGTCGAGCACGAGCGGGCCGTGCCCGGGCAGGATCGTCCGGGGCTCCAGATCCCGCATCCGGTGGAGCGACCGCAGGTACTGCGCGAGGTCGCCCTCGGGCGGATCGATCACGCTCGTTCCCCGACCGAGCACCGCGTCGCCGGTGAATAGCGCGCGATCATCCGGAAGGAAGAAGGCGACGTGATCCGCCGTGTGCCCCGGCGTCGAGACGGCGACGAGCTCGATGCCGGGCATCCGGAACACCTGGCCGTCACGCAGGCGCTCCATCCCTTGCGCCGGGTGGGCCGCGTGGACCGGCGCCCCAGTCATGCCGCCGAGCGTCGTAGCGCCCGGCGCGTGGTCCGGGTGGTCGTGCGTGAGCAGGATCGCGCCGATCCGCCCCGCGACCTTGAGCACCTCGCGCAGGTGCGCCGCATCGTCCATCGCCGGGTCGATGACGACGGCCGGCCAGCGGCCGACGATCCACGTGTTCGTGCCCTCGAGCTCGCGCAGGCCGGGGTTCGGAGCCAGCAGGCGCACGATCCGGGTCATGGTTGGTCCTGCCAGAAGGTCGGTCGCGGCAGCCGGTCGACCTCGTCCTCGTCGGGCTCGCGCGTCGAGATCCGGAGCGCGAGCAGCTCCTCGGCGCTCGCGCACCCGGCGAGCGCACGCACCGTGAAGTAGGTGGGCCAGTACAGCTTGCGGCGCTCGGCGGCCCACTCCTCGAGCAGCGCCGAGGGCGAGACCCACCAGGCTCGTGCGGCCTCGTGGCCGTCGGCCTCGGGCTCGATGCCGGAGGGCGCCTCGACGGCGAAGTACCGCGCGTCGAAGCGCACGGGGACGTCGACGGGCGCGACCCAGTGAGCGATCTCGCGCAGCTGGTCGGCCGCGGGGGGCGAGGCCTCGATGTCGTCCATGTGCACGGCGGCGGCCGCGCGCAGCCCGTCGCCCGTGAGCGCGAGCCCGACCTCCTCGAGCAGCTCGCGGACCGCGCACGCTCGCGGAGCCTCCTCGGGCGAGCCGAACCACCGGACGGCGTGGGCCGCATCGTCCTCGTCGGTGGCCCCGCCGGGGAACGCGACGTACCCGGGCAGGAACCGGCTCCCCGCGCTCCGCTCGAGCACGAGCACCTCCGGTCCGCCGTCCGAGTCGCGGACCGCGATCACCGTCGCCGCCTTGCGGATGACCTCGCTCACGCGGGCGATCCTCGCATCATGAGCGGGCGATCGTCACGGCCGTGCCTGCGGCTAGTCTTGGCGCCGTGAGCGAGCGGGGCGACGCGCGGTGAGCGAGGGAGCGGCGGCGCCGTGAGCGAGGAGGTCGCCGCCCGGATCCGCGCCGCCGTCCGCGACCACGGGCCGATCACCTTTGCCGAGTTCATGGAGCACGCCCTCTACGGCCCCGGCGGGTTCTACGAGACACCCCCGGTCGGGCGCGAGGGCCACTTCGTCACGAGCCCGCACGTGCACCCGGTGTTCGCGGACCTCGTGCGGTTCGCGCTGCTCGAGGCCCACGACGCCCTCGGCCGGCCCGAGCCGTTCCGGGTCGCCGAGCTCGGCGCCGGCGACGGCACCCTCGCCCGCGAGCTCCTCTTCGGCTTCCGCGCGATCGACCTGCCGGTCGACTACACCGCGTTCGAGATCTCGAGCGGCGCGCGAGCCCGACTGCGCGAGCTCTCGGTGCGGGTGGGCGAGCGTATCGAGGACGCCGGCCCGCTCGAGGACGCCGTGGTCCTCGCGAACGAGCTCCTCGACAACCTGCCCTTCCGGCGGGTCCGGCGCGGCTCCGGCGGCCTCGTCGAGGTCCGCGTCGGCCTGCGGGGCGGCGCGCTCGTCGAGCTCGAGGTCCCATGCGAGGGCGCGCTCGCCGAGCTCGCGCCGCCGCTCGGCGCCGGCGAGGAGGCCACGGTGCCGGTCGTGGCGCTCGGGCTGGTCGAGCGCATCGCCGCGGTGCTGCGGCGCGGG
>CAYUSA010000017.1:0-52327 GCA_964447335.1 uncultured Actinomycetes bacterium | reverse complement strand
GCAGGAGGGGAAGGTCACCGTGGACGGCGTGAGGCACCCGTTCCACGACCCGTTCTCCTGCCTCGCGACGCAGAACCCGATCGAGTTCGAGGGCACGTTCCCGCTCCCGGAAGCGCGGCTCGACCGGTTCCTGCTCCGCGTCCGCCTCGGCTACCGGGACGAGCGGCAGGAGGAGCGCATCCTGCAGACGATGCCCTCCGAACGGGTGCTGCCCGACGCGCCGCTCCCAGGCGTGCCTCCGCTCGGCGACCTCCGGACCGCGGCCGCCGCGACCCCCCTCGAGCACCCGGTGCGCCGGTACATCGTGGCGCTCGCCCGCGCGACGCGCGACCATCCCGAGCTCGCGGTCGGGGCCAGCCCCCGCGCCGTCGAGCAGATGGGAGACGCGGCGCGCGCCCTCGCGCTCCTCGACGGCCGCGACTACGTGCTCCCCGACGACGTGAAGGCCCTCGCCGAGCCCGTGTTCGAGCACCGACTGGTGCCGACGACCGACGCGCGGATCCGCGACCGGGCACCCGACGAGATCCTGCGCGAGGTGCTCCGCTCGGTACCCGTCCCGACGGAGCTGCACGAGTAGGAGAACCACACGGACACGACCGAGCGACGGCAGATCGCGCTGTTCGTCTCGGTCGTCCTGGCGCTCGTCGCCGTGGCGTGGGGCCACCTCGTGGTGCTGCTGTGGGCGGCGGCCGTATCCGGGCTCGGCATCGCGGCGACGGTGTGGGCTCGCGTCGCTTGGCGCGGGGTGAGCGTCGAGGTCGCGTTCGAGCCCGGCCGCGCGTTCATCGGCGAGCCGCTCGCGGTGCTCGTACGGATCACGAACGACAAGCGCCTGCCGATCCCCATCGTGCGGATCCTCGTCCGGTTCCCCGACGGCCTGGCCCCGGACCCCGACACGTCACCCACCGCGCTCCGAGGGCACCGACGGCGCTTCTCGCTCGGCGGACGGAGCGAGATCGTGCTCCGCCTGCCCGTGTATGCGCGAGCCCGCGGCGAGTACTGGCTCGAGGGCGTCGGCATGGAGCTGTCTGATCCGTTCGATCTCGCGCCGGTCGGCCGTGAGGTCGAGGTCTCCGGATCGCTGATGGTGATGCCCCAGCCGGAGACCGGGCTTGCGCTCCGCGTCGTCCGGCGCCTGCCGTTCGGCACGCCGGCCGCGGCGGCGCGCCTGTTCGAGGACCGGGAGCACTTCGCGGGCGTCCGCGACTACGAGCCCGGCGATCCGATGCACCACGTCCACTGGCGCGTCTCGGCGCATGCGGGCCGGCTGCAGACCAAGCGGTACGAGCCCACGCGCTCGGCCGAGGTGCTGTTCGCGATCGACCTGTCGAACGGCGAGCCGTTCTGGCACGGCGTCGACCCCGCCACGGCCGAGGAAACGATCGCCTGGGCGAGCTACCTCGCGCGGCAGGCCATCCACGCGGGCTGGCGGACCGGCATGGTCGCGAACACGCACCTGCGCAAGGGGCGGGGTCCGCTTCGCGTACCGACGGCCTCCTCGGTCGGCGCCGAGCCCGTCCTGTTCGCGGCCCTCGCGCGGATGCCGAACCAACCCACGAACGACCTCGCCCCGATCCTGCGCGAGATCGGCCGCCGACTCGTGCGTCGGACGACCGTCGTCGTCGTCTCGGCCCGTCCGGGCCCGTGGCTCGTGCACGAGATGGACGTGCTCCGGCGGCGGGGCTCCAGCGTCGTGCACGTGTCCCCGCTCGAGGCGGCTCGTCAGGCCGGAGAGGCCTCGTGATCGCGGCGCGCGAGGTCCCGGCCCCGGACCCGGCCGAGCTCCGCGCTGCCGGTCTCGCCGCACTCGCCGAGGCCGGACTGCTCTTCCTGCCGGCGCACATGATCCTTTCCGACGTGGGCGAGCTCCACGTGAGCGCGCCGGCGGCCGCCGTTCCGTTCGTGGCCGCCTACGTGCTCGGCGTGCTGGTCGCCTGCCGCTTCCGGGCCTCGACCAAGCTCACGACCGCGGCGGCGGTCGTCGCGCTCGTCGCCGGGATCACCCTGGGGGCCGCCGAGCCCCAGCGTACGCTGATCGCGCTCCTGCTCTCGATGCTCGTGACCCTGCGGGCGGTGACCCTCGCGCTCCGCGACTGGCGAGAGCCGATCCACGCCGAGATCGGCGTCGGCGCGACCGTGCTCGGCATCGAGGTGCTCGTGGCGGCGGGCGCGAGCGCCGCGTGGCGCACGCCGCTGCTCGGCATCGTGCCCGTGTTCTTCATCGCCGCCCTCGCGAGCCGGGCGACCACCGTCTGGGCACCGGTCGCCGCGGAGGAACCCGGCGCCGGGAGCTCGTGGATCCGCCGCGCCGCCATCGCGACGCTCGGACTCGTCGCCGCGATGGCGCTCGCACCGGTGCTCGCGGTGCGAGGCGGGTTGTTCGAGCGGATCGGCGCGTGGTTCTCGCCCGCCGGCACGTTCCTCCTCTCGATCCTCACCTGGCTGCTCCTCGTGGTCTCGCGGCCGATCCTGTGGACGCTCTCGGGGCTCGGGGTCGACCCCGACGCGATCCGCGACCTCCTCGAGCAGTGGCGAGCGCGCGCGCAGGCGGCTCGCGCGACAAGCTCGGTCGCCCGCCCCGACCAGCCGTGGTGGCCGCGCCTGCTCGGCCTCGCGATCTTCGTCGGCATCCTGTGGCTCCTGTACCGCTCGCTGCGCCGGTTGCGGCCGGATGTCGGCGCGTTCGAGCGGACCGGACGCCGTAGCCAGGACGCGCCGAGCATCCCGCTGCCCGAGCCCGAGGAGCCGCCCGCGCGCCGCGGCCCGCTCCGGCGCGAGCCGCCGGCGGACACCGTCCGCCGCTGGTACGCCGAGGCCCTGATCGCGCTCCACCGGCGGGGCGTGCCGAAGGATCCGGCCCTCACCCCCGCCGAGTACCTGCCCGAGGTCGCCGCGGCGTTCCCCGACTGCGCCGAGGGCTTCGGCCACCTGACGCGCGTCTACGAGGACGTCCGCTACGGGAACCGGGGACCGACCGGCGAGACGCTCCACCGGCTGGAGGGCGAGGTGCGGCGCGTGCTCGCGACCCTGCGGCGACCCTCGTAGCGATCTCGAGCGCGGACGGGACCCCGCTCCACGCTCAGGTTCGAGGCCGTCGTGCCGATGCTGTCCCGGAGGGCGGTTGCTCATGCAGGCACCCACGAGGACCGACGGCGGCACGGCGGGTCCCGACCCGCGGATGCGCCCCTGCCCCGGCTGCGGGGCGGACAACCCACCCTCGGCGTCCTTCTGCTGGCAGTGCTACCGGACGTTCCCGCCGCCCACCCCACCGTCGCCGACTTGGCCCCCGGCCCCGGCCGGGTCCGTCGACAGAGGCCGGACGTCGAGGCCGAGATCCGCCCCGCTCGGCGCGATGGTCGCCGTCGCGCTCGGGGTCGTCGCGAGCATCACCTTCGTCGCCCTGCGAGAGCCGTCGATCGCGTTCCCCGCGTCGATCGCCGGCCTCCAGCGCGTCGTCGGGCCGCAGACCGACGCCGCGGCCGCCTCGTTCCGAACCGCCTCGCAGGCCGATGGCTTCGAGGCCGACATGGCGTTCTACGGCAGCGTGGCGGCGGTGCCCGAGGTCTCGGTGATGTGGGTGCGAGGGGCCGAGGAGAGCCTGGGCGGCCCGGCCGCGGCCTTCGACTCCTTCACGGAGGGCTTCACCAGCGGCTACGGCGGCTCGCTCGTCGCGGCCGAGCGGATCGAGCGCACCGTCGAGGGTGTCACCTACGTCTGCGCCCCGGTCGTCGGCTCGGTCACCGCCGGGCTGTGCATGTGGCAGGACGGCGACGTCCTGTGGGTACTGATGGACGTGCGCCCCGGCGTGACGGTCGGAGGAGCCAAGGACCTCTCGATCGCCGCGCACACCGCGATGGCCTGACCCGGGAACAGCCCGGTCCGGCCCACGGTTGTCCCCCTCGAGCCGTAGAGTGACGGGCTCGCGCCGGCGCGGGTCCGCGCGGATGCGGTTCGCGATCGAGGTGGGGGGATCCACGTGCTCGGGTTCGAGGGTGACGACGCGCGCGAGAAGGTCGTCGTGCTGTTCACGATGTGCTTCGCGCTCGCGATGGCGATGCTCGACAACACGGTCGTGAACGTCGCCCTGCCGAAGATCAGCCGGGACCTCGGCGCCGGCGTCAGCGAGCTCCAGTGGATCGTCGACGGCTACGTGCTCGCGTTCGCCTCGCTCCTGCTCACCGGCGGCATCGCCGGCGACCGGTACGGGCGCAAGCGCATGTTCCTCACCGGGCTCACGATCTTCACGGTCTCCTCGCTCCTGTGCGGGCTCTCGGGGAGCACCTCACACCTCATCGCCGCCCGCGGGCTCCAGGGTGTCGGTGCGGCGCTCCTGATGCCGGGGACGCTGTCGATCATCACGGTGACGTTCCCGCCGCATGAGCGCGCGAAGGCGATCGGCCTGTGGGCCGGGATGTCGGCGCTCGCGCTCGCGCTCGGGCCGACGGTCGGCGGGCTGATGGTCGACCACCTCGGCTGGGAGTCGGTCTTCTTCCTCAACCTGCCCATCGGAGTGATCGCGTTCTTCACGGCGAGGAGCACGGTGCGCGAGTCGCGCTCGCAGGTCACGCGCGAGCTCGACATCCCTGGGCTCGTGCTCGGCAGCGGCGCGCTCCTCGCGGCGACCTACGGCCTCATCGAGGCGAACCAGAAGGGGTGGACCGACCCGATCATCGTCGCGTCGCTCGTCGCGGCGGCGGTGCTGCTCAGCCTCTTCCTCGGCTGGGAGCTCCGGAGCCCGAAGGCCATGATGCCGCTCCGGTTCTTCCGGATCCCGGCGTTCTCGGCCGGGAACACGGTGGCGTTCGCGGTCTCCCTCGGGATGTTCGCGACGTTCTTCTTCCTGTCGCTCTACATGCAGCTCATCCGCGGCTACTCCGCGTTCGAGGCCGGGCTGCGGTTCCTGCCGATGACGGTGATGATCATCGTGACGGCGCCGAACGCCGGGCACTACGCGTCCAAGCACGGCTCTCGGATCCCGATGACCTACGGGCTGATCCTCGCTGGAGGCGGCCTCCTCGCGCTCTCGCGGATGAGCGTGGACACCCCGTTCATGCTGATGCTGCCCGTGTTCATGCTGATGGGCCACGGGATGGGCGCCACGATGACGCCGATGACCGCCGCCGTCATGAACGCGGTGGGCCAGGAGCGTGCCGGGCTCGGCTCGGCGATGACGAACACCTCGCGCGAGGTCGGCGGCGTGTTCGGCATCGCGCTGCTCGGCACGATCCTCACGACGCGGCTGCAGCACGCGCTCGAGCCGGCCCTCGCCGCGATCGGCCTCACGCCGGCGCAGCAGGCCGCGATCGAGGCGGCAGCGGGCTCCGGGCGCCTGGACCCGAAGACCCTCGCCGGGCTACCGCCGGAGCAGGCCGGCGCGGTCGCCGGCGCGTTCCGGAACGCCTTCCTGAGCGGCTTCCGCGTCTCGCTCCTGGTGGGCGGGTTGGTCCTGCTGCTCGCCGCCGTCGTCGCGAACCGCTTCATCCCCGGCGGCGCTCCCGCGCGCGTCGAGGTCGAGCACGTGGGCGAGCCGATGCCCGCGGTCATCGAGTAGCGCGAACCCGGACGAGCGTCCCTCCGAGCGATAGGCTGCAGCAAGGAGGAGCGCGCATGCAGGACCAGGGGGTCATCGACCGGATCGAGGAGCTCGCGCACGAGGAGCACGCGCTGTTCGACAAGGAGTCACGCGGCGAGGCCTCGACCCGGGAGCGTGCCCGCCTGAAGGAGATCGAGCTCCAGCTGGATCAGCTCTACGACCTCCTGCGCCAGCGGCGCGCCCGTCGGGCCGCCGGCCTGGATCCGGACGAGGCGCTACCCCGCGACCCCGACACGGTCGAGGGCTACGTCGGCTGACCCACCCGGGTAGACTCGCGCCCCATGCCACACGGATCGCGCCGGATCGCAGACGTCGAGATCGTCGCGCTCTGCGACGCCGTCGTCCTTGCGACCGGCCCCGCCGAGGACAGCTTCCCGGGCGGGTCCCCCGAGACCTGGGCCGAGGCGCGCGAGCGCTACCCGGCGACCTTCTCAGGCGCGTCGTGGCAGCTCCACGTGCACGCGTTCCTCGTCCGCTCCGCAGGCATGACGGTGCTCGTGGACACGGGCGTCGGGCCGGAGTCGGCGCCCGCGTTCTCGTGGTCCGCGACCCGAGGCGCGCTGCCGCAGGAGCTCGCGGCCGCGGGGGTCGCACCCGCCGATGTCGAGCTGGTGGCGATCACGCACCTGCACGACGACCACCTCGGCTGGACCGTCGCCGAGGGCACCACCGAGCCGATGTTCCCGAACGCACGCTACGTCCTGCGGCGGGCCGACTGGGACCTGTACCTGCAGGAGGGCGACGAGGAGGACCTCGCGACCTTCGACGCGGCGGTCCGGCCGCTCCACACCGCCGGGCAGCTCGAGCTCCTCGAGACCGACCCGCTCCGGATCACCGATGAGCTCACGCTCGTACATGCGCCGGGCCACACGCCCGGCCACCAGGTGCTGCTCATCGACTCCCGTCGCGAGCGCGCGATCGTCTCCGCCGACACCGTGAACCACCCGGCGCAACTGCTGCAGCCGGGGCTGAACGGGGACTCCGACCTCTGGCCGGAGGTCGCGGCGGCGACGCGCGCCACGTGGCTCGAGCGCATCGAGCGCGAGGGGCGTCTGGTCTCGACCTCGCACTTCCCCGAGCCGTTCGGCACCTTCGCGCGCGACGGCGACCGGCGCCTCTGGGTTCCGTCCGAAGGCTGAGGCTCAGCGAGCCGCTCGGCGCGGCTCGGCAGGATCGGTGAACCCGACCCGCTGATGCGTGCCGTCGCAGAACGGCTTGTTGTGCGACTGGCCGCAGCGGCACAGCGTGACGCGGTTGCGAACCTCCCACTCGGTGCCGTCCTCGGAGACGACGGGGATGCCGCCGCGGACCCACAGCGGCCCGTTCGGCTCGACGCCGATCGAGGGCTCGAACGGCGGCTCGACGTCCTCGGTCGAGGGCGGGACCTGGTACGTGAGCCGGCCCGAGGGGCACTTCTGCACCATGTCCTTGAGGCGCTCGCGCACGGAAGGGTCCGAGGTCTCCTCGATCATCATCCACACCTTCGTGAGGCGGTCGCCGCAGAAGCCGGCGTGCGTGCAGAACCCGACGTCGTCGTTCATCACAACGCCTTCGCCCTCGAAGGGGAACCGGCGGGCCGGGCTCGGGCGCCGGTCGGCCCGCTCCGTGCCGTTGAACCCGTTCGTCTCGTGGGAGCTGTCGCACAAGGGCTTGCGGCTCGACCCCCGCACCGGCAGAGCTCCATGCCGTCGCGCGAGCGGAACTCCGGGCCGTACACCCAGTCGACCGGCTCGCCGTGCTCGGTCTCGACGATCGCCGAGCGCGTCATGGGAACCTCGCCCTCCACCCGGTAGGGGCCGTCGTTCGTGATGACGATCCGCCGCTCGGCCATGCGCGGGAGTCTACGCCGGTGACCCCATCGGCACCCGGTGGGAAGATGGCGACGTGAGCCGGCGGCGAAATGGCTGGACGGGTCGGAGCCTGCGGAAGACGGCGCTGGTCGCGCTCATGATCTTCGCGGCGGTGGCCGCACCCGTCGCCCTGCCGATCCGCATGATCGTGGCGCTCCGGCGCCGGGAGACGAGCCGAACCGAGCAGGTGGTCCGCCCCGACCGGACCACCGAGCAGAACATGCGGGCGTCCCCGAGGCGCCGTCCGGCATCGCCGGCGGAGCAGGCCCTGGCCTGAGCGATGGTCCTGCCGCTGAGGATCAGACGAGCCGGCGATCGCTCGCCCAGCGGCTGAGCTCGTAGCGGCTCGTGAGCTGGAGCTTGCGGAGCACCGCGCTCACGTGCGTCTCGACGGTCTTCACGCTGATGTGGAGCTCGCGCGCGATCTCCTTGTAGGCGTAGCCGCGCGCGATGTACCGCAGGACCTCTCGCTCGCGGGCGGTGAGCTGATCGAGCTCGGGGTCGATCGGGGGCGGCACCTGCCCGGCGAAGGCGTCGAGCACGAAGCCGGCGAGCCTCGGGCTGAACACCGCGTCGCCCTCGTGCACGCGTCGGATCGCGTCGGCGAGGTCCGCGGGCGAGATCGACTTCGTGACGTACCCGCGCGCGCCGGCGTGGATGACCGCGATCACGTCCTCCGCGGCATCGGACACGCTGAGGGCGAGGAACCTCACACCGGCGCGTTCGGCCAGGACGCGCTCGACGACGGTCGCGCCGCTGCCGTCGGGCAGATGCACGTCCAGGAGCACCACGTCGGGCGCCGCCGTCGGGATCATCGCCACCGCTTCGGCGACGGTGCCGGCGTGACCCGCGACCTCGAAGGTTCCGCCGAGCTCGTTCCGCACGCCGCTCGCGAACAGCTCGTGGTCCTCGACGAGGAAGACGCGGATCACGCGCGCGCCCTCGGGACCTGGAGGCGGACCTCGGTGCCGCGGCCCGGCTCGCTCTCGATCACGGCCACGCCGCCGTTGCGCCCCATCCGGCCCTCGATCGAGTCCGCGATGCCACGGCGATCGGCGGGTACCGCCGCCCGCGAGAACCCGACGCCCTGGTCGCGCACGAACGCCGTGACGACGTCCTCCTCGACCTCGACGTAGACCGAGACGCCCCGCGCTCGCGAGTGCCGCGCCGCGTTCACCATCGCCTCACGGCACGCGTGCACCAGGGCGCGGACGCCGTCGTCGAGCGGGCAGTCGCCGACGAGGACGACCTCGACCCGGCGGCGGTGCGTCCGCTCGACCTCGGCGGCCACGGCGTCGAGGGCACCCGACAGGGAATCGGCGGGGCCGGCCGGCGTCTTGCCGTAGAGCCACGTTCGGAGCTCGCGCTCCTGCCCGCGCGCGAGGGCGACCATCTCGTCGGCGTCCTCGGTGCGCTGGATCAGCGCGAGCGTTTGCAGCACGGAGTCGTGCAGGTGCGCGGCCATCTCGGCGCGCTCCTCGGAGCGGATGCGCTCGCGGCGCTCCTCGGCCACCTGGCGGGCCAGGCGCCACACCCACGGTCCCAGCGTCACCGCGAGCGCGAGCACCACGGCCGCGACCGCGACCGGCGCGTTGCCGACGAGCTCGAGCGGCCGGTTCGAGGTCAGGAACGTCACGAGACCGATCGCGATGAGACCGGCCCCCGCGAGGAGCCGCACGCGCGAGCCGCGACCGCTCACCGGCTCGGTCACCCTCGCCGGGAGCCGGGAAAGCAGCCTGCCCCATCGAGCGCGGTCGGCATCGTCGCCGCGCGTCCAGATCACGGCCGAGCCGAGGACCGCGAGCGCCGCCGGCCATACGACGCGGTCGCCGAACCACAGGCCGCCGCCCCGCAGGAGCAGCAGCACCCCGGCGACGACGAGCCCGACCGCGACGGCCTGCGTCGCGCTCGTCCTCGGGTGGCTGGACGGTGCCTGCGGGTCCGGCGCGCGCGAGACGAGCGCCGCCGCCACGTACGCGAGCACGCCGACGCCGCCGGCGAGCGAGAGCACGACGACCGCCAGCCGCACGACGACCGGGTCGATGCCGAGGCGCTCGCCGATACCCCCGGCGACGCCGGTGAGGACCCGGTCGCTCACGCTCCGCCTGAACACGGCCTCATGCTGGCACATCGACCCCGAGAGGGACATCGGGGAGGTCCCCCGGAGAGGCCGGTGCCACCCTCAGGGTTCTCCCAGGGACATCCCCGATGACACCGGCCTTGCGGCACAGTCATCATCGGGGCGATGGACGGCCGCGAGGGGTTCGACGAGATCGTCCCGGAGGCCGAGCCCGTGCCGATGCAGGACGCCCCCGCCCGGCCTTCCTCGGGGCGGTCGCCGCTCCGGCGGAGCGTGCAGGACCGGGTCCTCGGCGGGGTGGCGGGCGGCCTCGCGGAGCGGTACGGCGTGAGCGCGCTCGCCGTGCGCATCCCCTTCGGCGCCGCGGGGCTCGTCGTCGCCTTCCTGCTGTTGAGGCCCTGGACGGGCCTGCCGCCCGGGATCTCGTCGGTCACCTACATGCCGGCGTTCCAGCTTCTGCGAGCGCTCGTCACGTTCGCGGCCGGGCTCGGCGTGCTCGGGTACGGCGCGCTGTGGGTGCTCGTGCCGCAGGAGGGGGCCGGGACCTCGAGCGCCGGCCGGGTGCGCGGGCGGTTGCCGCGCGCGACCGGGGTGAAGACGTGGCTCGGCACGCTCGCCCTCATCGCGGGCGCGACGGCGCTCGGGGCGGAGCTCCGCATGTGGAGCGTCGACGTCGTGTGGGCCTTCCTGCTGATCGGCGTCGGCGTCCTGCTGTTCCGTCGGGACGCCGAGCGGACGAACGGCGCCGCGCGGCTGCCGGTACCGGCCCGCGAGCCGACCACGGCCACGGTCGCCGCCGAACCCCTCGAGCGCGAGACCGTTCCCGTGCGCGCGCCGCGCGAGCGCTCGCCGCTCGGGTGGCTCGTGCTCGGCATCGCGCTGCTCGTGGTCGGGATCGCGGCGGTCGCGCAGAACCTCGGAGGGCTGGACCTGCGCATCGTGCGGTTCCCCGCGCTCGGGCTGCTCGTGCTCGGGATTGGGCTGCTCATCGGCGCGTTCGTCGGTCGGGCGCGCTGGCTGGTCCTGCCGGCGATGCTCGTGGCCCCCATCGTGCTCGCGTTCAGCGTCATCGCGGTGCCGCTCGAGGGCGGCATCGGAGACATCTCGGCCTACCCCGAAGACCTGGACCACGTGCTCGGCGGCTACGGTGAGACCTCGGACGGGTATCGCGTCGTTCTGGGGAACGTCTATGTGGACATGGGCGCGTTCCGCTGCGTGACGCAGACCGTCCACGTGAATGCCTCGAGCGGGTTCGGCTCGGTGAGCCTGTACGTGCCGTTCGACGCCCACGTCGTCGCGACGGGCAGCGTCGGCTACGGGCAGATCTATCTCGAGCCCGACGAACTCCGGGGCACGCAGGTCGACCTCACGCGGAGCCTCGAGCCGAAGTTCGGCGACGGCGCGACGATCGTCGCGGACCTCGCGGCCGGCATCGGCGACGTGAGCGTGAACCGCGAGTACGTGCCGAAACGCCAGCGGGACAAGGCCTGCCGATGAAGCGACACCCGTTCGATCCCTTCTCGTTCGTGGCCGGCTCGGTGTGCGCGGCGCTCGCGCTGTTCTTCCTCGGGGGCGAGCGCACGGCGGCGGATCTCGACGCGGACTGGATCTGGCCCGTGCTCATCCTCGTGCCGGGGCTGCTCCTCGTGCTCTACGCCCTCGGGCGGATGACCCGCCCCCGCGGTGCCGAGGAGCCCACCCCCGCCGAGCCGCCCGAGCCGCCCGAGGCCTGACCCGCCCGAGGCCTGAACCCTGTTTGAAACGAACCGCCCCGCTCGGGCGACTACCCTGCGCCGATGGTGGTCGAGGCTCCCGCGCGCGCAAGGACCGGTGCGGGCGCCGCCGCGGGCATCTTCGGCACGGCGGTGGCGCTGCTCGCGACCGGTATCTTGCACTCGCTCGTGACGTCGTTCCCGTTCCCGCCGATCGCGGTCGCCGAGACGATCATCCACCACACGCCCGGGTGGCTCGCCACGTGGTCGATCGAGCGGCTCGGCCACCTCGCCCAGCCGCTGCTGGTGTTCGCGACGACGACGACGCTGCTCGGTGCGGCTGCGGGACTCGGGCGACTGCTGCCACGGCTGACCGGCAAGCTGCCGGGTGGCGCCGTCGGCGCGGCGTTCGTCCTCGGACTGCCGCTCGCGGCGGTCGCGGTCGCGGCGGAGGATCCGAGCGCGGTCAACGTCGGCCGCGGCGGCTACGCGCTGGCGTTGCTGCCGGCGGTAGCGCTCGGCGCGTGGGCGACCGCGTGGAGCTACCGTCGCCTCCTCGCCGAGGCCGAGCGCTCGACCGACGCCCTCGACCCCTCCCGGCGGGAGGCCCTGCGCGCGCTCTGGATCGCGGGGGCCGGCCTCGCGGTCGGATGGACCGGGATCACGCGCCTGCTGCTGCACGGCTCGGACCCCGGCGGTGAGCGGCTGCGGGTGAGCGTTGCGGAGCCTGCTCACCCGCCGTCGGGGACCGCCGCGTTCGGCGACCTGCCGGGCCTCGCGCCGAGGATCACCCCGGTCTCGGACTTCTACGTCATCGACTCCGAGCTGTTCGACCCCGACGTGAACGTCGACGGGTGGACCCTGCAGGTCGGCGGGCTCGTCGACCGGCGGTTCGAGCTGACGTACGACGAGCTCCTCGAGCAGCCGGCCGTGGAGATCTACTCGACGCTCGAGTGCATCAGCAACGAGGTCGGCGGCGACCTGATCTCGACGGCGCGATGGACGGGCGTGCCGCTGCGCGACCTGCTGCGCCGCGCCGGCGTGCGCGACGGAGCGCTCGAGGTGGTCTCGACCTCGGTCGACGGGTACGCGGACTCGATCGCGCTCGACGAGGCGATGGCCGAGCACACGCTCGTCGTGATCGGGATGAACGGCTCGACGCTCCCGCGGGCGCACGGCTACCCGGCGCGGCTGCTCGTGCCCGGGCGATACGGCATGAAGCAGCCGAAGTGGCTCGGCGCGATCGAGATCGTCGACCGCCCCTTCCAGGGGTATTGGGAGGAGCGGGGATGGTCCAAGGCCGCGATGGTGAAGACGATGTCGAGGCTCGACACCGCGCTCACCGAGGGCTCGGACACGGTGGTCGCGGGTGTCGCGTTCGCGGGCACCCGGGGCATCTCGCGGGTGGAGGTCTCGGCAGACGGCGGCAAGACCTGGGCCGATGCGGACCTGGAGACCCCGCTCTCCGCGCTCACGTGGCGGCGCTGGCGGTTCGCGTTCCGCCCGCCGGACCCGGATCTGCGCACCGTCGTCGTGGTCCGCGGCACCGACGGCGAGGGCGGCGTCCAGACCCAGGAGGTCACCGCTCCGCACCCCGACGGCTCCAGCGGCTACGACCGCCGCACGATCGGCTGATCTCCTCGCCGGGGCCCGAAGACGGCCTGCCGACCGCCCCTGACGGGCTCCGGGGCCATGTGCTCGAGTGGTGAGCGGTTCCCGAGCCACCGGGAGGTGGGCGCGATGCTGGAGACCATGCGGGAGCACGTCGGGCACGCGATCGGAGGGACGCTCGTCGCGGCCCCGCTCGAGTACGCGATCGACACGGCATACGGGGTTCGCCACCCGGACCTGCTCCGCAGTGGCGCGACGCGCGACGAGGAGACGACCACGCTCCCCGGCGACGACCTCGTCGCCGAGCCGATGTGGGTGGCCACGCGCGCCGAGACCATCCAGGCCCCCGCGGCGACGGTCTGGGCGCTCGTCGTGCAGATGGGGTACGGCCGGGGCGGCTACTACGCCTACTCGTTCTTCGACCCTCGGCACGACGCCGACGCCCGGGGCATCGTCGCCGGCCTCCAGGATCTGAAGGTGGGTGACGTCCTGCTCGACGGACCGGGATGTGACGCGTCGAAGGGTGCGTGGAAGGTGGCCGCCATCGAGCCCGAGCGGGCGCTCGTCCTGCACTCGCTCCGAGACCCGATCGGCGGCCGTGAGCTGGAGCCGGCGGAGCGCGGCCGGAAGTGGCTCGACTGCTCGTGGGCGTTCGTGCTCGAGCGCGTCGACGCGAAGACCACACGGCTGCTCGTCCGGACCCGGGTCAGGCTCGAGCCGGCGTGGGGTCTGGTGCCGGCCCGGTTCGTGTTCGGCGCGGGCGACACGGTGTGGCAGCGCACCATGCTCCGCGGCCTCAAGGAGCGCGCCGAGCGGGCGGCGGCGAGAGCCAGAGCCAAGCGAGCTCCGGCCAAGCGCCGGATGACGAAGCGCGCGCCTGCCCGCCCGAAGACGGCGTCCGAGCCGGAGGCGCCACCGGCGCCGTGACGGTCGGGAGCTCGAGGTGGGCTACCCGGCGCCGCCTCCGGTGCCCCCGCCTCCTCCGCCCCCGCCGCCGGAGAAGCCGCCGCCGCTGAAGCCGCTGCTCGAGCTCGAGGAGCCGAAGCCGCCCCTGCTCGAGCCGCTGCTCACGCTCGCCATCGACGACATCACCAGCGCCGGCGCCACGACGTTCAGCGAGCGCAGCATCTGTATGCCCTGCAGACCGCTCGGACCGCCCGGGATCGGCGAGCGGAGCTGCTCGGCCGGGATGAGCGCCTTCACCTGCTTCTCGACCTCATCGGCGACGTCGAGCGCGACCGCCCACTCCAGGTACTGCTCCCAGATCACGACCGCCATCGCCGGCGCGTTCGGCAGGTCGGAGAAACGCTTCAGGAAGCGGCGGAACGCGGTGAGCTTCGCCGCGCGCTCCCGCAGCGGCGGATCCACCCGCGCGGGGATCGCCCGGAGCGCGAACACGAGCGCGAGCAGGCAGACCGGCAGCAGCCACCACCCGATGCGGCCGCCGAGCCCCCACACCGCCGTCCAGAACCCGTAGCCGGCCGCGGCCCCCGCGGCGATGAACGCGGCCGTGGACTCGAGGCGCGCGTCGCCCTGCTGGATCCGGCGGATGCTCTCGCCGGACTTGGCGCGGACGCCCTGCCACCAGCCCTGGTACCGGGAGGGGGCCTCGCTCCCCGTCATGCGGGGCTTCGGATGGCTCACCGAGACCTCCTCGACGGCGTCCTCGCCGAAGCCGAACAGCAACTTCTGGAAGTCCTGGTCGGCCTGCGTCGGCAGGTCGAGGGCGTCCATCCGCTTCACGAGTGTGAGGTCCTTCGGGTCCGAGACGGTGCCCTCGGCACGCATCTCGATCGCCCCGAGGTGCACGAGCCGCAGGATCTGCGCGCGATACGCGTTCCGAGGCGACAGGTGCCCTCGCCACGCCGACCAGAGCAGCGCGCCCTGTACGGCGTCCGGTTCGGGCGGCTGCTCGAGGTACTTGGGGACCTCGCGGACCCGGTCTCGCGCTCGCGCGAGGAGCACGAGGAGCGCCATCGCGATCGGCACCGCGAGGATCAGGATCAGCACCCACCGGCGCTCGGCGTCGTGGCGGCGGCGGAGCGCGTTCGCCTGCTCGGTCCACGCCCGCTCCTGATCGACGATCACCTGCAGGTGGGACCCCGAGGAGGCGAGCGCGGTCGGCACGGCATCGGTCGGGAAGGTGATCGAGCCCTCGACGAACGACGAGGGCGGGACGTCGCGCACCTCGAGCATGATCGTCTGCGGGTCGACGAACGTGACATCCCCGTTCAGCGGACCGTGGCCCCAGGCACGCACCTCGCCCTCCGCGAGCGGCACGACGTCGGGGGTCCCCGGCGCAGGCTCGTCGGGCAGGCACTCCGCGCGGCGCGGGAACGAGCCCTCGGCGTGCCCGGGGAGATGGACCGTGACGAGGGCGTGCTGGGTCGGCTGGTCCCACCCGCTGCCGATGAACTGCCAGTACAGGTGGGCGGTGTCGGCCCAGACGTCGACGGCGCACGCGACCCGGTAGCGGAAGACCCAGGTGCGGTTCTCGTCCTCGGCCACGTAGCCCCACCGGGCCTCGTAGCCCTCCGTGACGATCGAATGGCTCTGGTAGTCCGGCGTGACCGGGACCTCGGTGCCGTCCTCGAGCACCTCGGCCATCGTGAAGTCGCGGACGTGGTCCTGCGGATCGGACACGGTGTAGTACGCGTAGGTGAACGGGCCGTTGCGGAAGTCGAAGGTGCGGCGCTCCTGCAGCACGAGGTCGCCGTTCGGCAGCACCTGCGCGTCGATGCGGACCTCGGGGAAGTGGTACTCCTTCTCGGTCGCGTGGATGATGATCGGCGGGAGCCAGAGCCCTATCGTCGTGAGGGCGACGAACAGCAGCAGCGCGAGCCGCACCAGCCACTTCGAGAAGGCACTCGGCTTGGCCACGGCCGGAGTCTACGTGGGCGGGCGCGGCGCGTCGGCGCGGACGCTCGCCTCGACCTCGGGCGCGAGGCGGAGCAGCGTCGCCAGCATGCGGTCGACGTCGGCCTGCGTGGACAGGTAGTTCACGATGCCGGCCCGCAGGTAGGTGCGCCCGCGGAGCTTCGTCGTCGAGACCCAGGCGTCCCCGGTCTCCTCGAGCGCGACCTGCAAGCGGTCCTGGTAGGTATCGAGGTGGTCCGGCCCGAGGTCGGCCGGCACGTGGCGGAAGCACACGACCGAAAGCTCGGGCTCCTCGGGCGAGACGTGGAAGCCGGGGAGCTCCCGGCATCGCCGGACGAGATACGTGGCGAGGTCGTCGTTGAGCTCGATCAGCCGGCCGAAGCCCTCGGTTCCGAGATGCTTCCACGAGAGCCAGAGCTTCAGCGCCCGGAACCGGCGGGTGCCCTCCATCGAGAACTCGAACCAGTTGAGGGGCGCGTCCTCGGGCCGCGGATGCCGGTAGTACTCGGGCATCCGGTGGAACGTCTGCTGGAGGTCCTCGCGCCGGCGCACGAGCAGCGCGCCGATGTCGTAGGCCTGGAAGAACCACTTGTGCGGATCGATCGTCACGCTGTCGGCGCGCTCGAGGTCGGGAACGCGCCCCGCGTCCCGGGCCGAGAACCGGACCGCGCCGCCGTACGCGGCGTCGACATGGAGCCACAGGCCCTCGCGCTCGGCGAGGTCTGCGAGCTCGCCGACGAGGTCGACCGAGCCGGTATTCGTCGAGCCGGCGACGGCCGCGATCGCGAAGGGCACATGACCGCTCGCGCGGTCCTCGGCGATCGCCTCGGCGACCGGCGCGGCGTGCAGGCGGAAGCGGTCGTCGCTCGGCACGATGCGCAGCGTCTCAGGCGGGAAGCCCAGCATGTCGAGCGCCCGCGCGATCGAGAAGTGCGCCTGGTCGCTCGCGTACACACGCGCGTGCTCGAGGGTCCCGCCGCGCGGCGGCTGGAGCAGACCGAGCAGCCTCGGCAGGTGGATGTCCCGCGCGATCGTCATCGCCATGATGTTCGCCATCACGCCGCCCGAGGTGAGCACCCCCCACGAGCCCTCGCCGAGCCCGACGAGCCGGCGGAGCCACAGGGTCACCTCCTCCTCGACGAAGGCGCCGACGGGCCCGGCGGCCCACACGTCCACGCTCTGCTGGACCCACTGCGCGAGCACCTCGCCCGCGATCGACATGGGCAGGGGCGGCGGCGTGAAGTAGCTGAACGAGCCGGGATGCTGTGCGTTGAAGACGTACGGTGCCACGCGCTCGCGGAACTCGGCCAGCACCGCACCCGAGGTCGATGGCGCGCTCGGCGCGGGGGCCGGCTCGATCGACTCGCCGAAGAACGTGCGCCGCGCCTCGGGATAGGCCATCGCGCGCACCGGGCGAGCCATCGCGTCCTCGTAGAGGTAGCGGAGCGCCTCGTCCCACACGGCCTTGCCGAGCGCCTCGAGCGCCGCGCGCGAGGTCGCCTCGTCGCCGTGGCCGATCAGCTCGGGCTCGGGATGGAAGTCGAAGGGGCCGGGCACGCGGCCACGCTAGCAGAGCCGCGGAACGCCTATGCCTGGAGCCCGGTGAGGACGGCGACCCCGACGAGGATCGCCGCCACGCCCGCGATCTGGACCCGGCGCAGGCGTTCGCCGAACAAGAAGTAGGCGGCGACGGCGGCGAGCGCGGCGAACTGGGATCCGATGATCGCCGCGACCGCGATCCCATGCCGCGCCCCGAGCGTGAACGAGGCGAGCCCCACGATCTCGCACACGCCGGACAGGAGGACGAACGGAACAGCCCGGCGCGTCATGCGGATGCGGCCGGCCAGCGCCATCGGCACCGTGAGGACGAGGACGCCGAGCGACCTCGGCAGGAACAGGATCCAAGCGACGGGCAGCTCGCCGGACAGGCGACCCACGGCGTAGAGCCCGAGCCCGAAGAGCACGGCCGCACCGGCCGCGAGGACCGCGCCGCGGATCTCGTGCTCCACCGGGGTCTGCTGGGCGGCCCTCGAAAGGCTCGCGAGGGCGACGCCGACGGCGATCACCCCGAGCATCACTCCCGAGCCCGCCGCGATGCGCTCCCCCGCGAACACGGCGATGATCGCTGCGAACCCCCCCTGCGCGGAGGTGATCGGTGCGACCACGCCGACCTTGCCCGTCCGCAGGCTGGTGTAGGCAAGGAACAGGCCGCTCAGGTTCGCGAGGCCCGACACCGCGAGCCACCCGAGCTGGCCGCCGAGGCTCTGCGGCACGCCGGACGCGAGCGCGATCGGCGCCGTGACGACCGTGCCGACGAGCATGACGCACGCGAGCACCGACGCGGGCGGGACGAGCTTGCTCGAGCGGCTCGTCGAGAGCGTCGACGTCGCCCACATCACGGCGGCGCCGAGGCCCCCGAGGATCGCGATCACGCCGGACATCCTATGCAGCGGAGCCGCGGCGAGGCGGTCGCGGTCAGTCGCCGGCGGTGGGCGCGGCGGCGCCCGGCGTCCACGCCGCGGCGTGGAGCTCCTCGAAGGTCTCCTTCGCCGCGGCGAGCGGCTCGAGCGACTCCTCGCTCCGATCCAGCGCCCGGAGCGCGAGGCCCGCGCCGAGATCCGCTCGGGCGCGCTCGAACGGCGCGCCGAACCCCGCCCATCCCTCGCTCGCCCGGCGGAACAGGTCGAGTGACTCCGCGTGCTCCTGTCGCGCGGCCGCGAGGAGCGCGCGCGCCGAGGTCACGCAGTGGCGCTGACGCGGCGCGATGCCCTCGGCACCCTCGAGGAGCCGCTGCGCGAGGTCGAGCCGGTCGATCGCGACGCACGCCTGCACGAGCTCGGGGAGGTGCGCCTCCCGGTACACGCCCGAGCGCCCGCGCGTCGCAGCGTGATACTCCTCCAAGAGCGCGGTCGCGCGGTCGGTGTCGCCTGCTCCGGCGGCCGCCGCGGCGGCGGTCGCGAGCGCCGGCGCGAGGGTCTGCAGGTCCTTGAACTGGCGCGCGAGCCGCAGGAACTCCTCGACGGCATCCGGCCCGGCCTCGGCGGCCTTGCCGCGGTGGGCGAGCACCCGGAAGCGGTACGGCGCGACGAGCGCGGAGATGTAGCCGCTCGCGTGCTCGCGGTCCCACGCGGAGACCTCCTCGGCGCGTACGAGGAGCCGGTCCCACTCGCCGAGGTCGTAGAGCATCCACACCGTTTCCGCACGCGCCCACATCGCCTCGCTCGACAGTCCTCGCTGGAGGCACTCCTCGGCGGCGCGCTCGTGGAACGCGAGCCCCTTCTCCGGGCCCTCGAGCTGCCAGGTCGCCTCGCCAAGATAGGTCCGCGACTGCGCCGCCTCCATCGCGAGGCCGAGGTGGTAGGAGATCTGGAGCGCCTCGCCGAGGTCCTCGAGCCCGCCCGCCTCGCCGAGCTCGCACCGGGCCATCCCGCGCAGCTGGTAGGCGACGACCCGCACCTCGGCCGAGCCGCCGACGCCGCCGAGGAGCCCGATCGCTCGGTCGGCCCACGCGAGGCACTCGCGCGGCCATCCGGCGAGCATCTCCTCCTCGGCCCGCGCGGTGTAGGCGTCCGCGAGCTCGACCCCCCGTTGCTCGTGCTCGAGGATCCCGATCGCCTCGGCGAGAACGGCGCGCGCAGTAGCGGCCTCGCCGAGCATCGCGAGCTGCCGGCTCCGGCGCACCATCGCCTGCCCGGCACGCCGGAGATCTCCGGCGGTCCGGAGCTGCTCGACGGCCTCGACCATGAGGCCCTCGGCCTCCTCCGAGGCCATCATCCCGGCCCGGCGCCCGGTCTGGACGACCTTCGTGATGATCTCCGGCCGCTCCGGGTGGCCGGTTGCCGTGAGCTCGAGCGCCCGGCGGAAGTAGTCGAATGCCCGGCCGACGTCCAGGCGCTTCGCGCGATCGCCGGCGAGCCCGAGGTAGCGACGCGCCTGGTCCTGGAGCGCGACCGGGACGTCCTCGGCCGTCGAGCGCGCGAGCTCGACCGCGATGGAGAAGTGGAAGGCGAGGAGCTCGGCACGCTCGGGGGCGCGGTCGCCGAGCTGGGACTCGAGCCACTCCCCCGCGGCGCGGTGCTTGCGGACCCGCGCGGCTTTCGGGATCTGCCGGTACGCGACCTCGCGGACGAGCACGTTCGAGAACGAGTACTCGGGGTGCTCCGGGATCGTCGGGTCCACCGCGATCGCGGCGAGCCCTCGACGCACGAGCTCCTGGACCGCGTCCTCGGCAGCCGCCGGCGACGTGCCGCCGAGCGCGGCGATCGCCCCGGGCCAGAACCGGTCGCCGAGCACGGCCGCGTCGTGCGCGGCCGCGCGCTGCGCGCTCGACAGCCCGTCCAGGCGCGCCGCGACGAGACCCTGGAGCGTGTCGGGGACCTGGAGGCCCTCGGGTCCGGGGCTCCCGCGCCCGGCGTTCTCCGCGACGATCTGGGCGAACTCAATCGCGAACAGCGGGCTGCCGCCGGCGCCCTCGCGCAGGGCGGCCCGGGTGGCCTCGGGCAGCTCGTCGTCGGGGAGCAGGTCGGACAGGAGCCGGTCCGTCTCGTCGTCGGAGAGCCTCGGCAGCTCCAGCACGGCCGTGTCCGGTCGCGACGTCCACGAGGGGTCCTGCTCGAGGAACTCCGGCCTGCCCGAGATCGCGAGCAGGACCGGGAGTCCGGCCAGCCGCTCGGCGGCGTGTCGCAGGAAGTCCAGGAGCGCGGGGTCGGCCCACCCCACGTCCTCGAAGATCAGCACGAGCGGGCGCGAGGCGACGAGCTCGAGGTAGCGCGACCACGCCCCGAAGACCTCCTCGCGGCTCACGCTCTCGCCCCCCTCGGCGCCGACGAGCGGCCCGAGCCGCGCGAGGAGCCACTCGTGCTCGACGGGCTCGGCCCCGAGCGCGTCGAGCGAGAGCGACAGGCGCGTCGTCGCGTCCTGCGGCGAGTCGGCATCGGCGATCCCGGCGTGCTGCCGCACGATCGTGCGGAGCGGCAGGAACGTGATCGCCTCGCCGAACGGCAGGCACCGGCCCCGGAGCCAGGTCGGCGGCCCGGCCCGCTCGGAGAGGCGGCGGTGGAACTCCTCGAGGACGCGCGTCTTGCCGATGCCCGGCTCGCCGACGACCGCCACGACGCGCAGCGACGAGTGGAGCAGCGTCCAGTCGTAGGTCTCCGACAGGAAGCCGAGCTCGCGCTCGCGGCCCACGAAGGCGGTCGAGGGCGCGGTGTCCGACGGCGCCTCGCGCCGGCCGAGCACCTTCCACAGGCGCAGCGCCTCTGCCTTGCCCTTCACCGAGACGGGCTCGAGCTCCTCGACCTCGAACCGGCCGCGGGTGGCGCGGTGCGTGGTCTCACCGATCACGATCGCCCCCGGCGGCGCGATGCCCTGCAGGCGCGAGGCGGTGTTGACGACGTCGCCGGCCACGTTCTCCCCGACGACCGGGCCCGAGGCGAACGTCACGAACGCCTCGCCCGTGTTGATCCCGACCCGCACGTTGAGCCGCCGCGACGGGTCCTCCTCGTTCAGCGCGACGATCGTGTCGAGGATGCGCAGGGCCGCATGCACGGCGCGCTCGGGGTCGTCCTCGTGGGCGACCGGGGCGCCGAACACGCCCATCGCGGCGTCGCCGATGAACTTGTCGAGCGTGCCGCCCAAGCGCTCGATGTCTTCCTTCACGCGGGCGTGGAAGGGAAGGAGCGTCCGGCGCACGTCCTCGGGATCGGCGCCGTCCGAGCGCGTGGTGAAGCCCACGATGTCGGCGAACAGGACCGTGACGATCCGCCGCTCCTCGGCCGGACCGCTCGGCGCCTCCTCCTCGGCCAGGGCACCGCCGCACGTCGGGCAGAAGTGCGCCGAGGCGGGCACCGGGGTCCCGCACGACGGGCACGTCCTCGGCGCGAGCGGCGCCGCGCACGCCATGCAGAACCGCGCGACGGCCGGGTTCTCGGTCCCGCAGGACGGGCAGACGGTCTCCACGGCGACGAGTCTAGGGCGTGCTCGGGCCGCTCGGAGGCCCGGACGCAGAAGGCGTGACGCCGTGCACGTCGCGGCGCTTCGCGTGGAAGCGGGCGACGCGGACCCGGTTGCCGTGCGCGGGGCTGCACCACACCGCGCCCGGCCGGGCGCTCACGAAGATGCGGCCGCAGCGAGGGGCCGGACACACGCGGAGCCGTTCGCGCTCGGGGCCTCCGAGGAGCTGGATCGCCGAGCGCGCGATCGTCGCGAGGATCTCGCCGGTGCGACTGCCCGCCTGCGCTCCCGCGAGGATCCTCGGCGGGTCCGTGCCGGCGGTGTCGAGCACCGGCCATCTCGGCACCGAGGCGCTCGCCTCGTTCACGCGTCGCACCGCGTCCGGGGACAGGGGTTCACCTGAGGCGCGCGCGGCGAGGAGCCCGCGGACGGCGTCCCGCAACGCCCGGAACTCGGCGACCCGCAGGGAAGTGTCGGGTCCCGGGTCGCCGAGTAGGGCGGCGTGCTCCTCGAGCCAGCGAGCGAGGGCCCCGGGCCCGTCCAGCAGGTCGATCTCCTCCCCCGGGCGCACGACGAGCAGCGTCGCCGCCAGCGCGAGCGCCTGCTCCCCCGTGGTTGGTTCCGACCACACCTCGATGCACACGCTATCTCGGCTTGTCTCCATTAGCAAGCATGGATGGGACACATGCATATCGCGCCTTCTCCCATTAGTTCCCGGCGCCGTCGGCGCCATCGGCTCGCGCTACGCTCTCGGCGATGCGGGATCTCGAGGCGGCGCGAGCACGCCGGTGGTGGCTGCACCGGGCCAAGGTCAGCCGGATCGCGCGAGCCGGGGCGTTCGTCGAGGACGTCGGGTTCGCGCTCCTGTTCCCGAACAAGGGCGTGGCCCTGCCGTCGCTGTACGAAGCCGCGAGCGACAAGCCCCTGTGGGCTCCGGGCGCGGACTGGGGTCCGGACGCCGACCTGGTCTGGGGTTGGAAGGACGAGATGCCCCGCCGCGGCCTGGCCTGGTACGGCAAGTTCGTGCGTGGGCGACCCTCGCTGCTCGCGCCCTCGCTCCTCGCCGACGTCTACCCGAGGCGGGGCCGTCCCGAGGACTTCGAGGATGCCGGCCTGTCCCCCGCCGCCTACCGCATCGCGCGGATCCTGCTCCGCAGCGGCCCGCAGTCGACGGCCGCGCTCCGCGAGGCGCTCGACGTCGAGGGCAAGAAGGCCAACGACGCCTTCTACCGCACGGTGGCCGAGCTCGGCCGTGCCCTCGTGATCACGCACTTCGGCGTGGAGGACGAGGGCGACCGCTGGCCCGTCCCCGTGCTCGAGCTCACCGCTCGCGCTTTCCGCATCCCGGCCCGGCGGAGCGAGCGCGCGGCACGGCTCCGAGCGGCTCGGCGATACCTCGACACGATGCTCCTCGTCCGAGCGCACGAGCTCGGCAACGCCTTCGGTTGGGGTGCCGACGCCGCGAGAACCGCCCTCGACGAGCTCGTGAAGAGCAAGCAGGCCGTGCGCGAGGAGCCGGGGTACCGCTCGCTCGCGTTCTAGGTGAGCGCGTCGATCACCCTCGGCACGACGAAGCGGCCGAGCGCATAGGTGAGGCCGAACGCGATGATCGCGGCGTCGGTCCACCGCGAGCGGAGCATCCGTCGCTCGGGCTCGGTCGGGCAGGTACGGCGCCGCCGCGCGAACAGCACCGCAGCAACGGCGAACGCGACCACCGCGCCGAGCGCGAAGACGTGGAACCGGTAGTCCGACATCGCCAGGAGGACCGAGCCGCTCCCGGCGCCCACGGCGACGCCGACCGCCGGGCCGATGCAGCACGTCGCCCCGATCAGGCCGCCGAGCACGCCGGCCAGCGCCGCTGGGCGGGCCGCAGCCGTGCGGGTGGGCCTGCGGTCCTCGGTCGCCGTCTCGCTCATCGCCGCAGGGTCCAACCTCGGCCCGCCTCGAACCCTTCCCGGTTCACGCGTGTTGGTCGCGCGCGTCGTAGTCGCGCCGGCTCCTGCGTACCGAACAGGCGAGCCGGCCCGCTCATCCCGCGAGCCACGCGCGGATGCCGCGCTCGAGGTCGGTCTTCAGCCGCTCATCGGCGAACGAGGCGCGCACGCCGGCCATCGCGAGGCCCGCGAGCATCTCGTCCGGGAGCTCGAGGTCGCGGCGCAGGATCTCGTACTCATCGGCGAGGCGCGAGGAGAACATCGACGGGTCGTCGTCGTTCACGGTGACGTGGAGGCCGGCCTCGAGCAGGCGCGGGAGCGGATGCTCCTGCACCGACGGCACGACCCGGGTCATGACGTTGGAGGTCACGCACACGTCGAGCGGGATCCCGCGCTCACGGACCTCGGCCACCAGGTCCGGATCCTCGAGCACGCGGAAGCCGTGGCCGAGCCGGTCGGCGCCGAGCGCGTCGATCGCGCCTCGGACGCTCTTCGGTCCGGCCGTCTCACCCGCGTGCGGGAGCGAGCGCAGGCCGTGCTCGCGCGCCTCGCGGAAGAGCTCGGCGTAGTCCTCGGGCGGGTGCCGTTCGTCCCCGCCGAGGCCGACGGCGAACACGCCGTCGTCGCGATGCCGGATCGCCGAGGACAGCGCCAGGCGCGAGAGCTCCATCGGCAGCCCGCGCACGACGTCGACGTACGGACGGCACGTGATCCCGAACGCGCGCTCGCCCTCGGCGAACCCCTCCAGCACCGCGAGCACCGGGCCGTCCCAGTCCCCCACGCGCGAGGCGTGCTCCGGCAACGAGAACGAGACCTCGGCGTACCGGACGCCCTGCGCCGCCTGGTCCTCGCAGAGCTCGAGCGCGATCCGCCGGAAGTCGGCCGGCCGGCGCAGGCACTCGAGCCCGGCGACCCACTGGTCGATGAAGTGGCGGAAGTCGCGGAACGCGTAGCGGCCCTCGCGCAGGCCCTCGGGCAGCTCGACACCGTGGCGGCCGGCGAGCTCGACCACGGTGGAGGGCCGCATCGAGCCCTCCAGATGGATGTGCAGGTCCACCTTCGGCAGCGCCGTCAGATCGCGCACGGCGAGCAGGCTATCGGACGAGCCGCGACAGCCGCCGGTCGGCGAGCACCTTGCCGCCGGTCTGGCATGCCGGGCAGTACGTGATCTCGTGCGACCCGTACGAGATGCGCCGCAGGTCCGCCCCGCACCGAGGGCACGGCGTGCCGTACCGCCCGTGGACCGTGAAGTGGTCGCCGAGCTTGGTCGGCAGTCCGCCGGTGCGCCGGCGCTCGACCTCGAGCGCCTCGGCGAGCACCTCGCGCACCGCGTCCAGGAGCGCGCGCCGCTGCTCGGCCGAGAGCTTCGCGAGCACGGCGGTCGGCGACAAGCGCGCGCGATGCAGCACGTCGTCGGAGTACCCGCGGCCGATGCCGGCGACCGTGCGCTGGTCGCGGAGGATCGTGTGCACGCGCCGTGCGTCGTCGCCCTCCGCCACGAGCAGCTCGAACGCCTCGGAGTCCGGCTCGGGGCCAAGGAGCGCGAGCGGCCCGTCGTCGCCCTCGGCGAACGCCCACACGCCCGCCTTGCGCTCGCGCCCGAACTCCTTGACGAGGATCGACGGCCGGCCTGCGAACCGGAGGCGGGCCACGGCACCGCGCGGCTTCGTCGCCTTCGGCGGGTCCTCCACGTCCACGCGCCCGCCCTGCGAGAGGTGCACGAACAGCCTCGGCCCCCCGAGCTCGAGCACCAGGTACTTGCCGCGACGCCTCACCCGCTCGAGCTTGGTGCCGACGAGCTCCGACGGCCGCGGCGTCACGGTCTTCAGCGACGAGAACTGCAGGAGATCGAACCGCTCGAGCGGCGCGCCCGCGAGGACGGCGTCCAGCCGCTCGGCGAGCGCCTGCACCTCGGGGAGCTCGGGCACGGCCTCACGCGACCCCGGCCGCCGAGGACCGCACGATGTCGATGCACTCGTCGATCCGGTCACGGTGCGTGCGGTGGCTCACGATGCACGCGCGGAGCGTGTACCCGCCGTGCACGAGCGTGCTCGACAGGAACACGCGCTTGCTCGCGTTGATCCGCTCCAGGAAGCGCCGGTTCGTCTCGGCGTCGCGGTCGCGCAGGCGGAACGGCACCACGGTGAGCTGGGGCGCCCACCTCAGCTCGAGCTCGGGGATGGCCTTCAAGCCCTCGTACAGCGCCTCGGTCAGGTCGAGCTTCTCGTCCAGCGCCTCGCGGAACGCCGAGACGCCGTGCAGCTTCAGCGGCAGCCACACGCGCAGGCCTCGCCACTCGCGCGAGAGCTCGGCCGAGTACTCGCTGTAGTTCGGCAGCTCGCCCGCCGGCGCCAGGTCCTGGAGGTACGCCGCTCCCTCGTAGTGCGCCTGGCGTAGGTTCTCGCCGTCGCGCACGACGAGCGCGCCGGTGCCGTACGGCAGGAACATCCCCTTGTGCGGGTCGAGCGTGATGCTGTCGGCGCGCTCGATGCCGCGGAAGCGCTCAGCGCCGCGCTCGGTGAGGACGAAGAACCCACCGTACGCGCCGTCGACGTGCATCCACAGCCCGTGCTCCTCGGCGACGTCGGCGACCGCGTCGAGCGGGTCGATCGCACCGGTGTTCGTGGTCCCCGCGCTCGGCGCGACGAGGAACGGGCGATGGCCGGCGGCGCGGTCAGCCTCGACCATCCGGCGCAGCGCGTCGGGATCCATCCGCAGCTCCGCGTCGGTCGGCACGAGCCGCACGTTCCGCTTCGAGAACCCCGCGAGGGTCGCCGCCTTCGTGACCGACGCGTGCGCCTGCTCGCTCACGTAGTACGTGCCGTCGAGGAAGTCCTCGTCCAGCTTCGCGTGGCGCGCCGCGACCATCGCGGAGAAGTTCGCCATCGAGCCACCGCTCGTCAGCAGGCCCTGCGACGTGCCGTCCCAGCCGAACAGCGAGCAGAGCCACCGCGCGACGTTCTCCTCGATCTGCACGACCGCGGGGCTCGGCGCCCACAGCCCGACGTACCGGTTCACGCCGAGCGCGAGGAAGTCTCCGAGAGCCGCCGCGAACAGCCCGCCGCCCGGGATGTACGCCAGGTAGCCGGGGCCGGCGGGCTCATAGGCGTGCGCTGCGGCCTCGCGGACCTCGGCGAGGACCTCCTCGAACGGCCCGCCGTCCTCGGGTGGCGCCGAGCGCAACCGCCGAGCGACCTCGAGGCCGCCCTCGAGGTTCGAGGCCGGCGCATCCTCGAGCCCGTGCAGGAAGTCGATCAGGTACGAGAGGGCGGCCTCGCCCATCTCGCGCATCTGCTCGGGACCCGGGTCTAGGGGGTACATCCGGCCCATGCTACGGCAGCGTGCTCGGGTCGATGCTGGGCGAGGAGGTATCACGCATGCGTGCCCGCATCACCGTGTTCGTGCTCTCGGCGCTAGTGCTCGGCGCCTGCGGCGCGGAGGGCCCGCTCACGCACGCCGAGCTCGTCGAACGCGCCGACGCGATCTGCACCGACGCCTTCGCGCGGGTCCGCGAGATCGGAGCGGACCTGCCCGAGCCGGATGCCGCCTCGGTCGAGCGATGGGCCGATGCGCTCGGCCGGACGATCCCGATCCTCGAGGGCATGGCGGACGACCTGCGATCCCTCGACCCGCCGCCCCTCGATACCGAGGGCTTCGGCGCGCTCCTCGCCGCGTACGACCGGGCCCTTCGAGCGCTCGAGGAGGTGCGCACCGCGGCCGAGGAGGGCGACGCCGACGGCATGTCCCGGCCCTCCGAGGACGCCACCCTCGCGTGGGCCGACGCCGACCACGTCGCGAGCCGGCTCGGCCTCGAGAGCTGCCGGCTCTTCGCCGAGGACTAGGTGATCGCCTCGAGCAGTCGCCGCGAGACCTCGGCCACCTCGTCGACGGCTTCATCGAACGCCTCGGCGTTGCGCTTCGACGGCGCCCGGTAGCCGCTCACCTTGCGCACGAACTGCAGCGCGGCCTCCCGGATCTCGCCCTCGGTCGCCGGCCCCTCGGGCGTGCGCAGCTTCTTGATGCTCCGACACATGCGGCGGATGGTAGTGCGCCCCCGACAGCAGTTCAGGCGCCACAGCGGCCGTCCCGTCGAGCCCGGGGCGACCGACCCCCCTCGCGTGGCTCCCCGCATAGTCGAGTGTCGGTGAGGTGAGGATCATGACGGTGCTGGTGACATACGCGAGCAAGCACGGTTCGACGCAGGGGATCGCCGAGGCGATCGGCCGCCGGCTCCGCGAGCGCGGGGTGGACGCGGAGGTGCGGCCGGTCCTGGAGGTGGACGGCCTCGAGCGCTACGACGCGGTCGTCGTCGGGAGCGCCGTGTACATCGGGTCGTGGATGAAGGAGGCTCAGAGGTTCCTCGATCGCCACGCGGAGGACCTGCGTCGCGTCCCGGTCTGGCTGTTCAGCAGCGGGCCGACGGGGACCGACGCGAACGCCGAGGCTCTCTTGGACAAGCAGAAGCGGCGCCTCGACGCCATCGGTGCCCGCGATCACCGTGTGTTCCGCGGGGCGCTCGACCCGAAGGACCTGGGCTTCCTCGAGCGCAGGATCGTGAAGACGGCCAAGACACCGCTCGGCGACTTCCGCGACTGGAGCGACGTGGAGCGCTGGGCGGACTCGATCGCGGACTCCGCCTCGGATCGGGCGTGACAACCCCTGAGCAAACTGCTCGTGACCAGCTGAGGTCCATCCTCGTCCCCAGCTACCTACCGCATCCTTCGAGCAAGGGGCCTATCCGCTTCGATACCGACCCATCGACCTGTCGATGGGTCGGCTGACCCACCGTGGGCCATGCATCGCAACCTAAACGAGCATCGCCCGGCTTCAAGACCTCGGCTCGCGGCTCACCGGTCAGTCATCGAACAACCGGGGCCGGAGAACCTCATTGTAGGTGGCCGCCAAGCGAGCCTCGGCATCGGGTGAACCCTCGACCTTCCCGAAGTAGCTCTCGGCTCCCCGGACCAAGTCATCGACAAGGAACTCCAGGCCGATGTTCAGGATCCGGGCGCCCTTCGACTGCTGAAGCTGCATGTGGTACTCCCGCGGCAGGTGTTCACTCCCCCATTGAAGTAGCCACTTGTATGACTCGCCCGTGTTCCTTCCCTTGAGAGCACGAGGCTTCGCCGTATGCATGAGCTTGTGCCGCCAGATGAGGACGGCCACCTGGCTCGGCAGGTGCCCGTATCCCATCTCGTCTTCCATGAAGCTCACCATCCGCTCTGTCTGCTCGCCGCCGAGCTTGTGGGTGCGACTCCGGTAGAGGGACAGGAGATCGAGCTAGGCGAAGCAGTTCATGACGTACCCGTAGAGCGTTCGATGCAGTCCATGCAGCGGTCCTTGCCAGCCGGGGAGCACCAAGTCAATGCGGACGAGAGCCGTTTCGTTCGCGAGGCTGGCGAGTCCTCTCCGCACCTCCCCGACCGCATCCTCGTGTGCAGACACCGTCGGGCAGTATCCCCCCGCCGAGGTGCTGAGGTGGAGATGTTTCTTGCCCCGCGGGCCGCCGCCCCATAAGCTTCGAACGCATGTTCGATGCGAACGAATCCCTGAACCACGCCCAGCGCGAGGCGGTCGAGCACGACGGCGGGCCCCTGCTCGTCGTGGCCGGCGCCGGGAGCGGGAAGACGTGGACCCTGGCGTGCCGGGTGGCGAGCCTCGTGGACCGCGGCGTGCGGCCCGAGCGCATCCTGCTCCTCACCTTCACCCGCCGAGCGGCGCACGAGATGCTGCGCCGCGCCGAGCGCCTAGCGGGCGAGCGCGGCGTCGGCCGGGTCTGGGGCGGCACGTTCCACGCGATGGGCAACCGCCTGCTGCGGCTCCACGGGCGGGCACTCGCGCTCTCGCCGGACTTCACCGTCCTCGACCGCTCCGACACCGCCGACCTCATGGACCTGATCCGGGGCGAGCTCGGGCTCGGGCAGGGCGAGCGGCGGTTCCCCCGCAAGGAGACGCTCGCCGACGTGTACTCGCGCACGGTGAACGCGCAGGAGAAGCTCCGCGACGTGCTCGAGCGCGACTACCCGTGGTGCGCCGAGGAGTTCGAGGGCATCCGCCAGATCGTGCGGGCCTACACCGAGCGCAAGCGCGCGGCGAACGCGCTCGACTACGACGACCTGCTCCTGTACTGGCGCGCGCTCGCCACCTCTCCGGCGGGCGCGACCGCGAACGCGATGTTCGAGCATGTCCTCGTCGACGAGTACCAGGACACGAACGCGCTGCAGGCGGACATCCTCGCCGCGATGCAGCCCGAGGGGCACGGGCTCACGGTCGTCGGCGACGACGCGCAGGCGATCTACGGGTTCCGCGCGGCGACCGTGCGCAACATCCTCGAGTTCCCCGAGCGCTTCCCCGGCACGACGATCGTGCGGCTCGAGCGCAACTACCGGTCGAGCCAGCCAATCCTCGACGCCTCGAACGCGGTGATCGCGCTCAGCCCGCAGCGGCACGAGAAGACGCTGTGGACCGACCGCACGGACGGCTCGCGGCCGCTGCTCCGTACGTGCCTCGACGACGCCGATCAGGCCGACGCGGTGTGCCGCTCGGTGCTCGAGCATCGCGAGCGCGGCACCGCGCTCAAGGAGCAGGCGGTGCTGTTCCGCGCCGCGCACCACTCCGACCTGCTCGAGGTCGAGCTCGGTCGCCGGAACATCCCGTTCGTGAAGTACGGCGGGCTGAAGTTCCTCGAGAGCGCCCACGTGAAGGACGCGCTCGCGGTGCTCCGCGTGATGGACAACCCGCTCGACGAGGTGAGCTGGTTCCGTGTGCTCCAGCTCCCTAGCGGCGTCGGTCCGGCGAGCGCGCGACGGCTGCTCTCGGCGCTCGGCGTCGAGGAGGGCTCGGCGCTTCGGCGTCTCGCCGAGGGCGAGCTCGACGCACCGCTCGCGGCCCGCCCCGAGCTCGACGCGCTCCGCGAGGTCGTCGCGGTGTGCGCGGTCGAGCAGGCGCCGCCGCCGGCCGTTCAGCTCGAGCACGTTCGCCGGTGGCTCGAGCCGATCCTCCGCCGCCGGTACGACGCTCCCGAGCCGCGACTGCGCGACCTCGAGCAGCTCGAGCAGCTCGCGGGCGGCTTCCCCACGCGCGAGCGGTTCGTCACCGACCTCACGCTCGACCCGCCGGTGTCGACCTCGGACCTCGCCGGGCCGCCGCTCCTCGACGAGGACTACCTGGTGCTCTCCACGGTGCACTCGGCCAAGGGCGGCGAGTGGGATGTCGTGCACGTGATCCACGCGGCCGACGGGATGTTCCCCTCGGACATGGCGACCGGCGACGACGAGCAGATCGAGGAGGAGCGCCGCCTGTTCTACGTCGCGCTCACGCGGGCGCGACACCACCTGGAGGTCTCGTTCCCGCTCCGGTACCACCGGCGCGGCGGCGGTCGCGAGGACCGCCACTGGTACGCCCAGCTCACGCGCTTCCTGCCCCCGGACGTCCGCGCGCACTTCCGACAGGAGGCGACGTACGCCGACCGGACCGAGGATGGGGTCGTCGCCGCGACCGCCGGCACGACCGAGGGCGTCGACGTCCTCCTCGCCGATCTGTTCTCGGCCGACTGAGCGTCGGTACCATCGCGGGATGCAGATCCTCCGTCCCGACAGCGCGCGCGCGTTCCTCGAGCTCGCGGCGTCGCTCCTGGCGCCGGATCCCGACGCCGAGGCGCGGCACAACCTCATGCTCGGGATCGCGGGGACCGTGACGGATCACCCGGACCTGTATCCGACCTTCCTCGCCTGGCTCGCGGTCGAGGACGGCCGGCCCGTCGCGGCCGCCTCGCGGACGCCGCCGTTCAACGCGATCCTCGCCGACCCCGCGACGCCCGGGGCCCTCGAGGCGGTGATCGACGCCGTGACCCGCGACGATCCCGAGACACCCGGACTCGTCGGCAACGTGCCCCACGTGCATCGGGCGGCCGAGCGTTGGGCCGAGCGCGCCCCACGTGCGGACCGAGGTCGCCCAGCGCCAGGGCGTGTACGCGCTCACCGAGGTGCTCGACGTCCCGGGCACGGGCGGGATCGCTCGTCGAGCGGTCGAGGCCGACCGCGGTCTCCTGCTCGACTGGCTGGTCGCGTTCGTCGAGGAGGCGACCCTCGGGCCGAGCCGTGACCCGGGTCACGTGGAGCGCATGCTCGACGCGCGCATCGGCGCCGACGACGCCGGGTACTGGCTGTGGGAGGACGGGGGTCGACCGGTGTCGCTGGCCGGCTTCTCGAGCCCCACGCCCGGCGGTATCCGCATCGGCCCGGTCTACACGCCGCCCGAGCACCGCCGCCGCGGCTACGGGACGGCTCTCGTCGCCGAGCTCAGCCGGTGGCTCCTCGGCCGAGGGCACCGCGCCTGCTTCCTGTACACGGACCTCGCGAACCCGACCTCGAACGCGATCTACGCGCGAATCGGCTACCGGCGCGTGTGCGACTCGGCCGAGATTCGCTTCACCTAGAGCCCGAGAGGGCGAGCCGACCAGCGATACTTCTTGGGTCTCTCAGGCGTCATGGGATCGAGATGCGCGGCCTCCAGCCCTTGGACACGGAGGATCACACGGCGAGCGAATCCGCGAGGCGAGAGCCGGAGCATGCGGGGCGGCTCGAGGAGCTCTACGCTCGGCACGTCCCCGCGACGATCGGTTTCGCCTACCTCCTCACCGGGGATCACGCCGAGGCCGAGGACCTGGTCCAGGAGGCCTTCATCCGAGTCGTCGGTCGCCTTCGGCACCTCCGGGTCCCGGACGCCTTCGACGCCTACCTGAAACGCACGGTCGTGAATCTGCACACGTCGCGCCTACGCCACCTTCGGGTCGAGCGCGCATACGTCGAGCGTGAGGGACCGCGCTCCGCCCCGGCCGTGGCGCCTCACGACATCGGCGAGCGAGACGAGGTGTGGAGGGCGCTCCACAAGCTCCCGTCGCGCCAGCGCGCCGCGATCGTGCTCCGCTATTACGAGGATCGGTCCGAGCGCGAGACCGCCGACCTCCTGCACTGCTCCATCGCGGCCGTGAAGTCGCTCACCGCCCGTGCCCTGGAGACCCTTCGAGCCGACATCCGAGGTGACGACGCATGAGCACCGACCTGGAACGCGACCTCCGCGAGACCCTCGCCGAGCGGCACGCCATCGCTCGCACGTCCCCCGTCGCACCGCGCAAGGTGCTGCATCGTGCCCGGCGTCGCGAGGTCGGAACCGTCGTGCTCGCGGCGGCGACCGCCGTCGTCCTCGTCCTCGGAGCGTTCGGCGGCGTCCGGGCGCTGCTGCGTCACGAGCCGGGCCCATCGTTCGTGGATGAGGGGCCGGTGCTCCCTACCCAGGGACCGGCCCCGGACGAGCACTCGCTCCTGATCGCCACCGGCGTGGTCGACGGTGAGCGATGGAACCTGCGGGTAACGGACGCGAACGCCGGCGACCCGGTCCTCTCGTTCGAATGGGAGGGGCTCGGCGGCGGGGGCGGGGGGCTCGCCCCCATGAACGGCTCGCGAATCTTCCAGGGCTATGGCGGGAGTTCCTCGGCCGAGTATCCGGACAACGACACCACGCGAGCGCCGTTGCCACGCGAGATCGCCGGCCAGGTCCGGTCCGACGCCGCCCGGGTCGAGCTGCGGCTCGAGGGAGGCCCGGTGATGGAGGCTTCCGTCTACGCCCTCCCCGACGAGCTGATCGGCCCCGCGAAGGTGTTCCTCCTGTTCGTCCCCGGTGACACCCTCCTCGTTGCCGGCGACCTGGTCGCCTTCGACGCATCGGGGACCGAGATCGGCCGCGAGTACCTCAACAGCTCCCCGGTCTCGCTGTTCCCCGAGGTGCTCAAAGAGGCTTCGCCCGAGGCCCTGGAGGTCATGAAGCGGCTCCAGCTGGCGGGAGCCATCGTGGGACGGTACTTCGACACGCATGGGTCATTCTCGGGGCTCGACCCGGCGGCCGCGTCCGCGATCTCGGCCGAGGTCACGTTCAACACCTCGGCCGTCGCGATCCCGGGCGAGGTCAGCATCCGCCTGAGCGGTCCGCAGGGCATCGTCCTCGCCTCGGCCACACCGAGCGGTGAGGTCTACGCCGCTTGCTCCACCAGCTGGTCGGGGATCATCGAAGGCCGAAACGACACGAGCGATCCCTACGCGTGCACGAACGGGTGGCTGGATCCGTCCGGGCCGCCGTTCGAGACCGGCACCGTTCCGATCGCCACCGGCGCCGACCCGAACGGCAACCTCTGGAGCCTAGCGCTCCTGGATATCGGGAGGGACCTCGAGCTCGAGTACCTCATCTCGACGATCGGGGCGAGCATGCCACTGGAGCCGCTCGGGCAGGACGACATCGGCTCCATCGCCGCGGTCCCGCCGAGCGCTACCCGGCAGGACGCACCGCCGGTCGCGGGGCTCCCGACCTCCGTCTACGGGCTCGCCTCGGACCGGGTTGCGCGCATCGAGCTACAGACCCAGGACGGCCAGACCTTCGAGGGCGCGCTGTATCCGATCCCGCCCGGCTCGATCGACGCGCCGCAGGCCTTCCTCGTCCTCGCGCCGCTCGACGCGGTCACCGGCACGGTCATCGCGTACGACGCGGCCGGCAACGAGCTCCAGCGGGAGCGCGTCTCGACGACCGGCTGAGCCGCTACTGCTTCTTGCCGCTCCCGAGCATCTCGCGGGCCGCGTTCGCTCCGGGCGCGCCCGTCACGCCGCCGCCCGGGTGCGCGCCCGAGCCGGCGAGCCACAGGCCCGGGACCCCGAAGCGGTAGCGCGCGTGGCCGATCAGCGGCCGCCACGCGAACCAGGAGTCCAGCGCGGGCTCGGCGTGCAGGACGTGACCGCCCGAGAGCCCGTACTCGGCCTCGAGGTCCACCGGCGTGATGACCTGCCGCGCGGTGACGAGGTCGCCGAGGCCCGGCGCGTACATCTCCATCGTCTTCACGACGAGGTCGGCCAGGTTGTCGCGCTCGGCGGTCCAGTCGCCCTCGCGGAGGTCGCGGGGGGTCCACTGCGCGACGATGCTCATCACGTGCTGGCCCTCGGGCGAGAGGCTCGGGTCCGAGAGCGACGGGATCGTCGCCTCGAGGAACGGCTCCTCGCTGATCCGGCCGTACTTCGAGTGGTCGTACGCGTGCTCCAGGTAGTCGATGCCGGGACCGATCACGATGCGGCCGCGCAGGTGCTCCTCCTCGGCGCCGTTGAACCGCGGCAGGCCCGAGAGCGCGAGGTTCACCTTCGAGGCCCGGCCGGGCTGACGGATGTTGCCGCCGCGCCAGCGCAGGTGCGGGCCGAGGACGACCGGGTCCAGGAGATCGACGAGCGTGTGCTTCGGGTCGGCGGCCGAGACCACGCGTGTCGCCGAGATCTCGGAGCCGTCGGCGAGAACGACACCCGTGGCGCGGCCGTTCCGCGTGATGATCGCGACGACCTCGGCGCCGGTGCGGATCTCGACGCCGAAGGACTTCGCCGCGGAGGCGAGCGCCTCGGCGAGCGCGCCCGGTCCGCCCTTCGCGAACGTCGACTGGCCCGCCGCGCCGCCGTCGTTGCCGGCCGAGTCGTTCAGGAAGTTCGTCGTGCTCCCCGCCGACCACGGGCCCTGCGCGGTGTAGAGCACGCCGCGGGAGACGATCGCGGCCTGGAGGGCGTCGTCCTCGAAGGACTCGGCGATGAAGTCCGCGAGCGCCATCGGGAGCGCGCGGGTGATCTCGCGACCGGCCCTCGAGCCGAGGCCCTTGAACGCCTTGCCGAGCTTCAACCCGGCGATCGCGTCGGCGAACGTCGGCGACTTCACGTCGGGCGGCGTCACCGCGTTGATGTGCGCGAGGAAGCTCGAGAGCGAGCGCACCTTCTTCTCGAACAGCGGGTATGCCTGCGCGTCGGCGGCGCTCCGCTCCCGGAGGCCCGACGCGGTCTTGTGGACGTCGGACCACAGCGTGATCGCCGGGCCGTCCGGCTGCGGCGCGAACACCCGGACCGCGGGCTCGATGAGGACGAGCCCGTGGCGGATGAGACCGAGCTCGTCGATGACCGACTTGCGGAGCCGGCCGACCGTGTGCACGATGCCGGGCGCCTTCACGCCGGGCGCGACCTCCACCGTGTCGAGGATCCCGCCGACCTTCTCGCGCTTCTCGAGCACGAGCACGCGCTTGCCGGCCTTGCCGAGGTACGCGGCGGCGACGAGCCCGTTGTGCCCGCCGCCGATGACGATCGCGTCGTAGGTCGCCATCACGCCACCGCCTTCCTGCCGGCCTTCTGTTCCTTCAGCAGCTCGAGCGCGGCGATGCGCCCGTTCGCGCCCATGATGCCGCCCGCGGGGTGCACGGCCGAGCCGCACATCCACAGGTCCTTGATCGGCGTGCGGTAGCGCGCCCACCCCGGCACCGGCCGGTTGAAGAAGAGCTGCTCGAGCGAGAGCTCGCCCTGGAAGATGTTGCCCTCGGTGAGGCCCGTGATCTGCTCCATGTCGAACGGGCTGAGCACCTGCTTGTCGATGATGAGGCTGCGGATGTTCGGGAACCGCTCCTCGAGCGTGTCGATGACGGTCTCGCCGAAGGCGGTCCGCATCTCGTCGTCCCAGACCTTGCCGTCCGCGAGCTTGTACGGCGCGTACTGCACGAAGCACGACATCGTGTGCTTGCCGGGCGGAGCCATCGAGGGGTCGACGAGCGTGGGGATGATGCAATCCACGTACGGGCGGCGGCTGAAGCGGCCGTACTTCGCGTCGTCGTACGCCTGCTCCATGTAGTCGACGCCGGGGCTGAAGCTGATCGCGCCGCGGAGCCACTCGCCCACGCCGGGCTTGCACGCGAGCTCGGGCAGGCCGGCGAGCGCGATGTTCACCTTGCCGCTCGAGCCGCGGTACTTGTACCGGCCCACGTCCTCGCGGAACGAGGCGTCGAGGTGGCTCGGCTCGATTAGCTTCAGGAACGTGAGGTTCGAGTCCACGCTCGACATCACGACGTCAGCCGCGATCTCCTCGCCGGACTCGAGCGTGACGCCGACCGCGCGGCCGTTCTTGACGTCGATGCGCGCCACGGGCGCCTCGGTGCGAACCTCGGCCCCGAAGGCCTGCGCCGCGCGACCGCACGACTCCGAGATGCCGCCGGTACCGCCGCGCGGGATGCCCCACGCGCGGAAGGCGCCGTCGATCTCGCCCATGTAGTGGTGGAGCAGCACGTACGCGGTGCCGGGCGACTGGATGCCCTGGTAGGTCCCGATGATGCCCGAGGCCGACATCGTCGCGATGAGCGGGTCGATCGTGAACCACTGGCGCAGGAACTCGGTCGCGCTCATCGTCATGAGCTGGACGAAGGAGTGCTGCATGCGCTCGGGCAGGTCGTGGAAGTCCTTCGCGAAGCTCGCGACCGAGGTCCACTCGAGCGGCTTCACCTTGCCCGGGTCCGGAGGGACCATCGAAAGGAACGGCTTCACGAACCGCGCGATCTCGGCCATGAGCTTGCCGTACTCCTCGTAGGCCTCGGCGTCGGCCTTGTTCCAGCGCCGGATCTCGCGGATGTTCTTGCCGTGGTCGTTCACGCGCCACAGGTAGTCGTCCTCGAGCGGCGTGATCGTGCCGTCGAGCGGCAGGATCTCCAGGCCGTGCTTCGGGAGCTCGAGCTCGCGGATGATCTCGGGCCGGAGGAGCGAGACCACGTAGGACATCACGCTGAACCGGAAGCCGGGGACGATCTCCTCGGTGACCGCGGCGCCGCCGAGCACGTACCGCTTCTCGAGGACCAAGACCCGCTTGCCGGCCTTCGCGAGGTACCCGGCCGCGATGAGCCCGTTGTGGCCTCCACCGATGATCACGACGTCGTATCGCTGCGTCACCGTTCGCCTCCTCAGTCGCTTGACCGGGGGTCAAGGCACGCTCATGTCAGACGGCGCAACCGCGCCTTCGCCATGCTAGATGGGGCCGGGGAGGCCGACCATGGGCCTCTTGACCTCAGGTCAGCTCCCGGGTGCGTCGGGGCAGGTCAGGGGGCCTGCCGCGGGGAGATACTGAGGGTCGGACGGTTCCTCGAGAACGATCGCCAGGAGGTTCCCGTGAGCGTCGGCACCGCGTTCCACCCGCGTACGTCTGAGCTCAACACGAAGATGGCCTGGGGCGAGTGGGCCGGGTACTGGTCGGCCGCCGTCTACGCCGACTTCCACGACATCGAGTACAACGCGATCCGCGAGGCTGCGGCGATGTTCGACACCTCGCCGCTCTACAAGTTCGTGATCTCCGGCCCCGATGCCGCACGGCTCGTGGACCGCGTCATCACGCGCGACGTGACCAAGCTCGCGGTCGGACGCGTGCTCTACTCGCCGTGGTGCGACGAGCACGGCAAGGTGCTCGACGACGGCAACATCGCGCGCATCGCCGAGGACCGCTACCTCCTCACCGCGGCCGACCAGACGCTGCGGTGGCTCCGGATGAACGCCGCCGGCCTGGACGTCCAGGTCGAGGACGTCTCCGAGGACGTCGCGGGACTCGGGCTGCAGGGGCCGCTCTCGCGCGACGTGCTCGAGAAGGCCACGGGCCAGGACTGGAAGGACGTGCGCTACTTCGGCCACCGCCGGACCGAGATCGCCGGCGTCGAGATCGACGTCACACGCACCGGCTTCACGGGCGACCTCGGCTACGAGCTGTGGGTGCCGGCCGACGGCGCCGTCGCGGTCTGGGACGCGGTCTGGGAGGCCGGGCACGACTACCGGATCCGCCCGATCGGCATCCGCGCGCTCGACGTCGCGCGGGTCGAGGCCGGTCTCATCATGATGGACGCCGAGTACACGGGCGCCCATCACGCGACGAGCACCTCGCCCGAGGAGTTCTACTCCCCCTTCGAGCTCGGCCTCGGTCGGCTCGTCGACTTCGGCAAGGCCAACTTCATCGGCAAGCGCGCGCTCGAGCAGGAGCAGGCCAAGGGCGGCCCGAAGCGCCGCCTGGTCGGCCTGCACGTGGACTGGTCGGGCATCGAGGCGATGTTCGCGAAGCACGGCCTCGCGCCGGGGGTCTCGCCCTTCGTGCAGCGCGACCCCGTGCCGCTCTCCAAGCAGGGCCGGCAGATCGGTCGCGCGACGAGCGTCGCCTGGGGCATCACGATCAAGAAGATGGTGGCGTTCGGCTCGGTGCCGCCCTCGATGGCGACCCCCGGTGAACGCCTGGCGATCGAGTGGACCGTCGAGGGCGAGCGCGGCAAGGTGCCTGCCACCGTCATCGAGCTCCCCTTCCTGGATCTGCCCCGCAAGCGCTCGTAGCCGCTCCCTGGCGCTCGTAGCAGGCTCTGCGAGAATCGGCAGCGTGCATCGTTCTCAGCGGGCCCTCGTCGTGCTCTCGCTGGCTGGGGGCCTCGTCGCCCTCGTCATCGCGGCCACCGGCAGCCTGATCGCCGGACTAGTCGGCGGACTGCTCGTCGCGGGGACGGCGGTCATCGTCGGGTCGAGGGCCTCCGCGACGGGTGAGGGAGCTTCCGACCCCGGCCGGCGGCGGTTCCTCGCCGCGCTCGGCGGGGTCGGACTCGCGGCGGTGGCCGGGGGTGCGGCCGCCGGGCGGGCGGCGAAGGACCTGCTGCGGCCGGACCCGCGACCCGACCTCGAGGCGATGGCGCGGGACCTGGGGGCCGAGCACCTCGAGCTCGTGCGTCGGCAGTTCCACCCGGAGCGCTCGGGCGACCTCCAACTGGTGCTCGCGCCCTACAACTCCTCGAACTACTCGAACGAGTCGACCTCCCTCGTCAAGGATGACCCGCGGAGCAGCCACGCCTCGGTGTGGATGTACCTTGAGCGCATCCCGCTGTTCGTCTACGGCCCGGGGATCGTCGAGCCCTCCGACAGCACGGAGCGCGTCACGCTCGCGGACCTGGCGCCGACGACCGCGCACCTCATGGGGTTCGACGCCTTCCGCGCGCCGGAGGGGGCGGTGCTCCCCGGCATCGAGCGCCCGACGACGCCGCCGAAGGTGGTCGTCACGTTCGTGATCGACGGCGGCGGGTGGAACGTCCTGCAGCACTGGGACGACCCCGACGAGACGAAGACCGCTTGGCCCGAGATGAAGCGCCTCATGCGGCAGAGCGCGAACTACCGGGATGCGATCGTCGGTACGTTCCCGGCCGTCACCGCGTGCGCCCACGCCACGATCGGCACCGGGGCGTTCCCCCGCGTTCACGGCATCACCGGCCACAACCTCCGGTACGAGGGCCGGCCGGTGAAGGCCTGGGGCACGGCCGGCCGGGCCGACCCGTCGTTCCTGCTCGTGCCCACGCTCGCCGAGGCGTGGAACGAGGAGACCGGCGACGGTGCGTGGGTGGGCGAGATCGGCTACCAGATCTGGCACCTCGGGATGCTCGGGCGGGGCGGGAACCGCCCGCTCGGCGACAAGCCGGTCGCCGTCCTGTGGAACGAGGACGGCGGCGGCGGGTGGATCGCGCAGAACCCGGACCTGTACCGGATGCCGCGCTCGTGGCCGCAGGTCGATCGCCTCGGCGCGCTGACCGCGGCCTACGCCGACCCGGGCGTGGACGACCGGTTCACGCTCGAGGGCAAGAAGGCCGTGTGCTGCACCCCGCCGATCATCGAGTATCAGGGCGACATCATCGAGGCGACGTTCGACTCCGAGCCGATCGGCGAGGGCCCGAACACCAGCCTGCTCTACATCAACGTGAAGGCGCCCGACTACGCCGGCCACGTCTACAACTACCTATCGCTGCGCCAGAAGTTCGCCCTGCTCGAGACCGACCGCCAGATCGGACGCGTGGCCCGGATCCTGGAGGAGCGGTTCGCGCCCGGCGAGTTCGCCCTCATCGTGACGGCCGACCACGGGCAGTGCCCGACGGTGAATCTCGCGGGCGGCGTGCGCTTGGACCCGGTCCAGATCCAGGGCGACCTCGAGCGCGAGTTCGGCCGCTCGGTCTTCGGCATCGTGCAGAGCGTCGTGCCCTCGGAGATCTACCTCTCGAGCCGCGCGATGCTCGACACCGGCGTCCGTGATGCCGACATCGCGGCGTGGCTCCGCGACTACTGCTACGGCGAGAACATCGGGCCGTACGTTCCCGAGACCGCGATCGACCGCGACCGGCTCGACCGCCGGATCTTCGCCGCGGTGTTCCCGACCTCGTACCTGAAGGAGCTCGCGACGGCCGACCTGTCCGGGTACGGATCGGGCGTGTTCGAGAGCGACCCCGGCGGGGTGCCCCCGATCACCTGGTAGCCGCTACGAGCGGCCGACCGGCACGGACTCGGTCGAGCCGGCGAGCGCGTACAACACCAGCGCCACGACGGCGACGAGCACGACCGTGAGGATCAGGGAGAGGAACCGTTTCGGGTCGGCCACGTGGACGGTCACGACGTGCCTCCTGACCCGAGTGTGCGCTCCGTCGCGGTGAGGAGCAAGCCGCGATGGTGCCGCGGACCCATACGATGACGCGATGAGCTTCTTCGACACCGCCTACGGGGGCTCGCCGCCGTGGGACATCGGGCGGCCGCAGCGTGCGGTGGTCGAGCTCGCCGAGACAGGCGAGATCGTGGGCTCGGTCCTCGATGTCGGGTGCGGCACTGGCGAGCACGCTCTGTACCTCGCCGAGCGCGGCCACGAGGTGCTCGGTATCGACTCGGCGGAACGCGCGGTCGAGCTCGCTCGCGCGAAGGCCGTCGAGCGGGGCAGCGACGCCGGGTTCCGGGTGTGGGACGCGCTCCGGGCGCACGATCTCGGACGCGCGTTCGACACCGTGATCGACATCGGCATGTTCCACACGCTCGCCGATGAAGAGCGGCCGGTCTACGCCGATGCGCTCCGCCGGGCGCTCGTTCCCGATGGCCGGTGCTTCCTGCTGTGTTGGAGCGAGCGGAACCCGTGGGGCCGCGGCCCCCGGCGCGTCACGCAGATGGAGCTCCTCGGCACGTTCGAGCGGGGGTGGACCGTGTGCTCCATCGAGTCCGCCGTCTACGAGAGCCGACTCCCCGAGCCGGTCCACGCGTGGCTGATGACCGCCCGGACGAGTTGGCACCCAACAACGCTCAGGCGCGAGGACTGAGAGCTCGTGGAGGTGAGGGGAGTTGAACCCCTGTCTCTGGGCGACCGATCAGGACTTCTCCGGGCGCAGCCGGCGGTTGGTTCTCGCCTCGAGGCTCCCACCGGCGGAGCACCTCTTAGCCAGCCCGGGTTCGATGTCCGGCGGCGGCCCCCAGGCGGAACCGTCTCCGTGAGCCTGCTCACGACGCCCGACCCGCGGTCGCAGGCGACCCGCGGCGGACGGCTACCTAGCTACCTAGGCAGCGAGCGCGTATTCAGTATCGGCGCTTGTGTTGTCCCGGCTTTTATCGAGGCATCCGGGGACCTCGGCCCGCTTCTCCTGCGCGGTATCCGCTCAGATCGAAGCCAGTACACCCCCATATGCGGTTGTCCGGCAAGTATACGGCGCCTCCCCGACGGAGGGCTCAGCGACGGCGGCCGAGCTCGCGCTCCATCTCGCGCTGGTGCTCGCGCTCGGCGATCGCCTGACGCTTCTCGAACTGCCGCTTCCCCCGCGCGAGCCCGAGCTCCATCTTCGCCAGGCCGTGGACGAAGTAGACCCGGAGCGGGACGAGCGCCAGCCCCTTCTCGGCGCTCTTGCCGATCAGGCGCTCGATCTCCTTGCGGTGGAGCAGGAGCTTGCGCGCGCGGATCGGGTCCCAGCGCGTCTTGTCCATCGCCTGCTCGTACGGCGGGATGTGGAAGCCTTCGATCCAGACCTCGCCGTTCCGCGCGCGCGCGAACGCCTCACGGAGCGACCCGTGACCGCCGCGGAGCGACTTCACCTCGGCGCCGGAGAGCACGATGCCGGTCTCGAAGCGCTCGAGGACCTCGTAGTCGTGGAGCGCGCGCCGGTTCGAGACGACGGTCTTCTGTCCGGGGTGGTCGGCCTTCTGCGGGCTCATCTGCCCGGCCCCCGTTCAGACGTCGAGGAACCGGCGCATCCCCACGAGACTCGCGAGGATCGCGACGACCGCTCCGGCGATCAGCAGCCACGGGATGAGCGCGACGACGTCGGCGTTCGTCACCCACGGGACGAACTCGATCGTGTCGTACAGCGGGTTGATGAACGCCACCTTCATCCCGAAGAGGAAGAAGACCGCGGCGACGGCCCCGATGAGGCTCTCCACCAGCCCCTCGACGAGGAACGGGAAGCGGATGCGCCAGTTCGTCGCGCCGACGAGCTTCATGATGCCGATCTCCTTACGCCGCGCGAACAACCCCATCCGCACGGTGTTCGCGATCAGCACGGCGGCCGAGATGAGCATGATGAACGACACGAGCAGCACGCCCACGCGGAACACGCGCGTCACGGCGAACAACCGGTCCAGGAGCCCGCTCTGGTCCACGATGCGGTCGATGCCCGGCTGGCCCTTCAGCACGGCTGCGACCTGCTCGTACTGCTCCGGGTCGTTGAGCTTCACGCGGAGCGACGCCGGCAGCGCGTCGCAGTCAACGTTGTTGACCAAGGCTCGCTGGTTCGAGAACAGCTCTCCGAACCGCTTGCAGGCCTCCTCCTTCGTCTCGTAGTCGACGTTGGCGACCGCCGGGAGCTCGGTCAGCTTGTTCGTGAGCGACTCGACGGTGTCGGGGTTCACCGGGTCCGAGAGGTAGACCGCCACCTCGACGTTCCCGGTCGTTGCCTCGATCATGAGGCCCACCTGGCGGCTGATCAGCAGCGCGAGACCGAAGAGCAGGAGCGCGATGAACGTGGTCGAGATCGCGGCGAACGCGACGAGACCGTTGCGGCGCAGGCCCGAGGTCGTCTCGCGGAAGAGGGATTCGAAGCGCGCCATCAGCTGTACACCCCCCGAGCCTGGTCGCGGATGACCCTGCCATTGTCGAGCTCGATCACGCGGCGGCGCATCGCGTCCACGATCGCCTGGTCGTGGGTGGCCATCACCACGGTCGTGCCGATGCGGTTCACCTTGTCGAGCAGCCGCATGATGTCGACCGAGGTGCTGGGGTCGAGGTTGCCCGTCGGCTCGTCGGCCAGGAGCACGAGCGGCCGGTTCACGCAGGCCCGCGCGATCGACACGCGCTGCTGCTCGCCGCCCGAGAGCTCGTCGGGGAAGTTGTTGAGCTTGTCCGACAGGCCGACGTACTCGAGGATCTCGGGCACGCGCTGGTCGATCACGTGCTTCTGCTTGCCGATGACCTCGAGCGCGAACGCGACGTTCTCGAACACGGTCTTGTCCGAGAGCAGCTTGAAGTCCTGGAACACCGTGCCGATGTTGCGGCGCAGGTGGGGCACCTTCCACGTGGTGAGCTTCGCGAGGTGCTTGCCGGCCACGTAGATCTCGCCCTTCGACGCTTCCTCCTCCTTCATGACCAGGCGGATGAAGGTCGACTTCCCAGAACCCGATGCGCCGACGACGAAGACGAACTCGCCCTTCTCGATCTCGACCGTGACGTCGTCGAGGGCGGTCGTCCCGTTCTTGTAGACCTTGGTGACGCGCTGAAGACTGATCATGCTCGGTTTCTCGCGGGGGATTCGGCGGGGGTTCGGACCGCGGGCGAGTCTAACAGAGGACCCCGGCCGAAGGAACGAACCTTCTACTACCCTTCCCTCGATGCGGACGGCGGAGCTGGACGAGCCCTCATCGGTCGCCGTCGCCCCGTCCGGGGCGCGGGCGGAGCCCCGGCCGACCGCGCGACGTCTGCTCGCCGCTTCGGCGGGGCCGGCGCTCATCGTCGTGTGGGTGCTGATCGCGCTCCGTGGTTTCGCGTTCGAGAACCTCCTCACGAACCAGCACCCCGACATCCTGTCGTTCTGGCTCCCCCGGTCGTGCCTGATGGGGCGGAGCCTGTCGGCCGGCCATGTGCCGCTGTGGAACCCCTTCGAGATGGCCGGCACGCCGTTCGCGGCCGACGCCCAGAGCGGATGGCTCTCGCTGCCGAGCATGGTGCTCTCGTGGGCCTTCGGGTGCGGGGGCGGCCTGCGGGCGCTCATCGTGCTGAACCCGATCCTCGCGGGCCTCGGCTTGCACTGGTTCCTGCGGCGCGAGCGCCTGGGGAGGGTCGCGGCGACGGCCGGCGGACTGTCGCTCGCGATGGCGATGGCGGCCTCGAGCGTCGCGATCTCGCTCCCGTTCGCGGGCACGCTCGCGTGGACGCCGCTCGTGCTCGTCGGCGCGTCGGGCTACCTGTCCGCGGAGCGCTTCGCGCGGCGGTTGCCCTGGCTCGCGCTCGGGGCGTTCGCGTGGGGGCAGGTCGCGACGTCGCACCTGTCGCATGGGCTCGTGATGTGCACCGGACTCACGTTCGCCTACCTCGTCTCGCGTGGCGTCCACGAGGTGCGCTCAGGCCGGATGCGGGGGTGGGTCGCGCTCACGCTCGTCGCCGGGTTCCTCGCGTTCCTGCCGCTCGCGAGCCTGGCGATCCTGGTCCCGCGCTTCTCGCTCATCTCGCGATCGAGCCTGCGGGCGGGCTACGGCGCGCTCGAGGGCACCCTCGCGCGCGCGGCGGGCATCGAGGACCGCCCGATCCCCACGACCGGGATCTGGAGCGGCTGGCCGTTCACGCTCGCGAGCGCGCCGGGCGCATACGTGGGCGCGACGATCCTCCTGCTCCTGCCGACCGCCTTCCGCGACGTCCGGCTCCGGTACCTGACGGCTGCCGTCGCGGCGACCGGGGCGGTCGGGTACGCGCTCACGCTCTCGCTGTTCGTGGGCGCCGGATGGTTCCGCCGCGTGATCCTCGCGCTGCCCTTCGGCGACGTGTACCTGCACAACCCCGGGCGGCTGCGGTACCTCGCGCTCCTCGTGGCACCGGTGCTCGGGGCGATCGGCGTGCAGGGACTCCTCGACCGGCTGCCCTCGTTCCGCGAGGCGATGTGGTGGATCGGCGGAGGTGCCGTGGTGTTCCTCGCGCTGCCGGTCGCTCTCGGCGCGAGCCGGGAGCGCCTGCTGGTGTTCGCGCTCGGTGGGCTCGCGCTCGTGCTCGCCGTCCGGTTCCTCCTGCGGGCCAAGCGGTGGGGCGCGATCGCGATCGTCGGGGCCCTCGCGCTCGAGCTCCTCGCCGGCGCGCTGTGGTCCTCGGCGTACGAGGGCGGGACCGTCTACTTCGGGCTCGAGGGGACAGACCACCCGGCACTCCCCTACGGTGCCCTCCGATGGCCGAACACGCCGCTCGACGCGTACCTCGACCCCGGACCCATCGCGCGGGCGATCCAGCGGACCGGTCGCAACGACGGTCGCTACGTGGCGTGGATCCCGCCCGCCGCGGTCTTCAACAAGGGCTATCTGTTCACGCAGGACCGGGGTGACTGGCCGGCGCTGCTGCTCGGACGGGCGATCGTGTTCGGGCTCCGCGACGCGCTCGGCTACTCGCCGATCCAGCTCAACCGGTACTGGTCCTACATCCGCGCGACGAACCGGCTCCCCGTCTTCTACAACGCGTCCGTGCTCCAGCTCCCTGAGATCGAGGACGTGCGCCTCCTCGGGATCCGCTACCTCATCGTGCCCGAGGGCGTGCCGCCGCCGCTCGCAGGCGAGGCCCTCGCCACCGAGGCCGGCTACGACCTCTACGAGGTCCAGGGGTGGCAGCCGCGCGTCTCGGTCGTACCCGACTGGCGCTTCGTCCGCAGCGGGGTGCCGGCGTTGCAAACGGTGCTCACGAGGGGGTTCGACCCGGCCGCCCAGGCGATCGTCGAGGGCGACCCGCACCTCGGCGCGCCCGCGCCCTCGGCCGCACCGGGGACCGCCGTCTACGATGAGCTCCTCCCCGAGGACGTGCGGATCTCCGTGGAGGCCTCGGCGCCGTCGATCGTCGTCGTGCGCAACAGCTGGGACAAGGGGTGGTCCGCCACGGTCGACGGTCGGCCGGCACCGGTGCTGCGAGCCGACTACCTGCTCCAGGGCGTCCCGGTCCCCGCAGGACGGCACGAGATCCAGCTGACCTATCGCGAGCCGTCGATCGGGCGGGGCGTCGCGCTCTCCGTGCTCGTGTGGCTCGGGTTCCTCGCGCTCGCGCTCGGCGCGGTGCTCCGCGCCCGCCGGGGACGACGGTCGCCCGAGGCTCAGCCGGCGGGCTCGGGCTCGGCCGAGGCGCTCTCGTCGGCCGAGGCCGCCTCTCAGGCGCCCGGGGGCTGAGCTCGGCGCCGGAGCTCGGCCTCGATGAGCGGCTCCAGATCGCCGTCGAGCACCCGGTCCACGTCCCCGATCTCGAGGTTCGTCCGGTGGTCCTTCACGAGGCGATACGGCGCGAGCACGTAGGAGCGGATCTGCGAGCCGAAGTCGATGCCCTTGCGCTCCCCGCGGAGGTTCTCGAGCCGCTCCTGCTGCTCCTCGCGCATGCGCTCGGCCAGGCGGGCCTTGAGGATGCGCATCGCGACCGCGCGGTTCTGGAGCTGCGAGCGCTCGTTCTGGCACGCCACGGCGAGGCCGGTCGGCAGGTGGGTGATCCTCACGGCCGAATCCGTCGTGTTGACCGACTGCCCGCCCGGCCCGCTCGAGCGGTAGACGTCGATCCGCAGGTCGTCCTCGGGGATCTCGAGATCCTCCTCCTGCGACTCCTCGAGGAGCGGGATGACGTCGAGCGAGGCGAACGACGTGTGGCGGCGCTTGGCGGCGTCGAACGGGCTGATGCGGACGAGGCGATGCACCCCGCGCTCGGCCGAGAGCAGGCCGTACGCGTTCGTGCCGTGCACTATGAACGTCGCGCGCTTGATGCCGGCCTCGTCGCCGTAGAGGACCTCGTCGACCTCGACGTCCAGACCGGTGCGCTCGGCCCAGCGCAGGTACATGCGCAGGAGCATCTCGGCCCAGTCCTGTGACTCGGTCCCGCCGGTCCCGGGGTGGAGCATGACGACCGCGTCGTTGCCGTCGAACTCCCCCGCGAGGAGTGTCGCGAGCTCCAGCCTGTCGAGATCGGCCTGCAGGGCAGCAACGGCGCGCGCGAGCTCGGCCCGCATCTGCGCGTCGGCCTCGGCCTCGAGGAGCTCGTCCATCGCGAGCGCGTCGTCGAGCCGCCGCTGGAACGTGTCGAACCGCTCGATCTCCGCGCGCAGGCGCGCGAGCTTCGTCGTCAGCCGTTGGCCGCGGGCCGGGTCGTCCCAGAGCGACGGGTCGGCGGCTTGCTGTTCGAGCTCGACCGCCCGCGCGCGCCTCGCGTCGACGTCAAAGGAACTCCTTCGCGGCCGCGATGCGCTCGGCGAGGTCCCGCAGGCGCTCGGTGTGCTCGCTCACACCGTCGCCCCGTGGCACTTCTTGTACTTCTTGCCGCTGCCGCAGGGGCAGGGCGCGTTCCGCGGCACCTTGTCGCTCACGGCCTGCGGGGCGGCGCCGGAGCTGGTCGGCACGGGCTCTTCGCCGCGGTTCTCCGAGACCCGCTGCGTCCGCGCGCGACCGGTCTCGTCCTGGCGGACCAGCTCGACGCGGTAGATGTACCTCACGAAGTCGTCCCGGATCGAGTCCGTGAGCTCCTCGAACATGGTGTAGGCCTCGCGCCGGTACTCGGTGAGCGGGTCCTTCTGCGCGTACGCGCGCAGGTGGATGCCCTCCTGGAGGTAGTCCATCTCGTACAGGTGCTCGCGCCACTTCGTGTCGGTGATGTTGAGGAGCACCATGCGCTCGAGCTCGCGCATCGTCTCCGAGCCGACCGCGCGCTCCTTCTCCTCGTACAGCTCGAGCGCCTCGTCGACCGCTCGCTCCTCGAGCTCGGCGGAGTGCACGACCTCGTCGAGGTCGCCCGTCGTCATCTTCGTCGGGTAGACCTCGGCGATGCCGGCGAGCACGACGTCGTGGTCCCACTCCTCGGTGAAGGCCTCGGGCGGCGCGACGCGTGCGACCGTGCGCCGAACGACGTCCTCGACCATGTCGATCGCCTCGTCCTTGAAGTCGGCGCCCTCGAGGATCTTCTGCCGCTCGGCGTAGATCACCTGGCGCTGGGTGTTCATCACGTCGTCGTACTTCAGGATGTTCTTGCGTCGCTCGAAGTTGAGGTCCTCGATCTGGCGCTGGGCGCTCTCGACGGCGCGGGTGACCATCTTCGCGGTGATCGGCTCGTCGTCCGGCCACTTCAGGCGCTCCATGATCGAACCCACGCGGTCGCTCGCGAACATCCGCATGAGGTCGTCCTCGAGCGAGAGGTAGAACCGCGACTCACCCGGGTCTCCCTGACGGCCGGACCGGCCCCGGAGCTGGTTGTCGATACGCCGGGACTCATGCCGCTCGGTCCCCAGGACGTACAGGCCGCCGAGCGCGACGACCTCCTCGTGCTCGGCGTCGGTCTGCTGCTTGAACTTGCGGTAGATCGGCTCGTACTCGGCTTCGTACTCGGCCCGCCCCTCCTCGTCCATCTCGAACAGCAGGTAGCGGTCGTTGTCGAAGTCGCGCGCGGCCATCTCCTGGCGCGCGAGGTACTCGGGGTTGCCGCCGAGCAGGATGTCGACCCCTCGGCCGGCCATGTTCGTCGCCACCGTGACCGAGCCCTTCCGCCCGGCCTGGGCGACGATCATCGCCTCCTTCTCGTGGTTCTTGGCGTTCAGCACGTGGTGCGGGACGCCCCGACGGTTCAGGAGTCCCGACAGCTTCTCGGACTTCTCGATCGACACCGTGCCGACGAGGATCGGCTGCCCCTCGGCGTGCCGCTCGACGATGTCCTCGACGACGGCCTGCCACTTCGCGTCCTCGCCCTTGTAGATCAGGTCCTGCTCGTCCTCGCGAACCATCGGGGCGTTCGTGGGAACCTCAGCCACGCCGAGCTTGTAGACCTGCTCGAACTCGGCGAGCTGGGTCTTCGCGGTGCCCGTCATGCCGGCGAGCTTCTCGTACATCTTGAAGTAGTTCTGGACGGTGATCGTGGCGAGCGTCTGGTTCTCCTCCTTGACCCGGACACCCTCCTTGGCCTCGATCGCCTGGTGCAGACCCTCGGAGTAACGCCGGCCCTCGAGCACGCGACCGGTGAACTCGTCGACGATCTTCACCTCGCCGTTCGTCACGATGTAGTCGACGTCCCGCTTGTAGAGGTCCTTGGCCCGCAACGCGTTCTGGAGGTGATGCACGAGCGGTGTGTGCACGTGCTCATACAGGTTGTCGAGGCCGAGCGCCTCCTCGACCTTCGCGACGCCTGACTCGGTGATGGCGACCGTGCGCTTGGCCTCGTCGACCTCGTAGTCGTCGTCGCGCCGCAGCCTCGGCACGAGCCGGGCGAACGTCTGGTACCACTTCGCCGAGTCGGCCACCATGCCGCTGATGATGAGCGGGGTCCGCGCCTCGTCGATGAGGATCGAGTCCACCTCGTCCACGATCGCGTACTCGTGGCCGCGCTGGACCATGTCCTCGGCGCGCATCGCCATGTTGTCGCGGAGGTAGTCGAAGCCGAACTCGTTGTTCGTCCCGTACGTGATGTCGGCGCCGTACGCGGGGCGCCGCTGCTGCGGCGTCATCTGCGCCTGGATGAGCCCGACGTTTGCGCCGAGCGCGCGGAACACCGGCCCCATCCACTCCGAGTCGCGCTTCGCGAGGTAGTCGTTCACGGTGACCACGTGCACCCCGGCCCCGGCGAGCGAGTTCAGGTAGGCGGGCATCGTGGAGGTCAGCGTCTTGCCCTCGCCGGTCTTCATCTCCGCGATCTCGCCCTGGTGGAGCGCCGCGGCGCCGACGACCTGGACGTCGAAGTGCCGCTGCCCGATGGTGCGCCGGGCGGCCTCGCGCACACACGCGAAGGCCTCGGGGAGCAGGTCGTCGAGCGACCCGCCATCCGCGGTGCGCCGGCGGAACTCGGCGGTCTTGCCGCGGAGCTGCTCGTCGGTGAGCACCTCGACCTCGGGCTCGAACGTGTTCACGAGCGCCGCGAGCTGCTCGAGGCGCTTGACCTTCCGGCCCTCGCCGATCTGACCGAGCTTCTCGATGACCAACGTGGTCCCTTCGGGGTGGGGGGTTCAGCCCTTCATGGTACCGGCCTTCGGCGTGCCTCCGAACGTGGTTCGGCACCGCCGAGCGCGAGGTTCTCCACCCGGGTCACGCCGCGACGGCCTGTGCCGCCGGCGGGGTCAGCTGATCTCGATCATCTTCTCGCGCACGGCGTAGACGACCGCCTCCATGCGCGAGTGCAGGTGGAGCTTCTCCAGGATGTTGCGGATGTGGTTCTTGACCGTGTTCTCGGAGATGAAGAGCTCCTTCGCGATGTCGCGGTTGTTCATGCCCTGGGCGACGAGCTTCAGCACCTCCATCTCGCGATCGGTGAGTCTGGGCACCGGCATCTGCGGCTTCTCGTCCGAGGCCTTGCTGATCGCGGCGAACTCGGTGAGGAGCTTGCTCGCCATCGACGGAGAGATGCGCGACTGCCCGGCCCAGACCGAGCGGACCGCGTCGGCGACCTCCTCGATCGGGATCTCCTTCAGCAGGTACCCCGATGCCCCGGCCTTGATCGCCTCGTAGAGGTCGGCCTCCTCGTCGCTGATCGTGAGCATGAGGATCTTCACGTGCGGCAGCAGGTCTCGGATCTCCGCCGCCGCCTCGATGCCCGACCTCTTCGGCATCCGGATGTCCATCAAGATCACGTCCGGCATGAGCTCCTGGGCCTTCGCGACGACCTCGACGCCGTCGGAGGCCTCTCCGACGAGATCCAGGTCCTCCTCGAGCCCGAGGACCATCTCCAACCCCCGGCGGAACAGCGCGTGGTCGTCGCAGACCAACACGCGGAGCCGCTCGGATCCGCCCGTCTCCTCGTTCGGCTTGTCAGCCACCGGATCCCCCCGGCGCGCCGTCACTCGTCCGGCGTCGCCTGCTCCTGTTTCCTTGCGGTGTTGGCCGATTTTACGCGGCTTGCACCGGCGATGAGCTTGGTTCGCTTCTTCTTGTGCTGGTCGCGGATCTGCCGCTCCAGCTTCTCGGCCACCACGTCGAGGGCCGACTCCACGTCCTTCGCGTCGGCCGCGGCGCGGTAGGTCTTCCTCGGCGTGCCGAGCGACACCTCGACGCGATGCGCGCCGCCTTGCCTCGGGTTCTTCTCGGAGATGATCTCGACCTCGAGGCGCGTGACCTTCGGCTCCATCCGCTCGAGGCGCGCGAGCTTGTGCTCGGTCACCTCGCGGACGCGGTCGGTGATGCGGGCGCCCCGACCCTTCAGCACGAGATCCATCGACGCTCCTTCCTCCGTCCTGTGCATAACGTATCGGCCCGCCGGCCGTGGAGCACGAAGCTCGGGCCGGCGGGCCGACGGGCTCGCGTCCGGCTGACCTGGTCTTTGTCCCCACACTCGCCCGCTGGAGGGATCGCCGGCCTATCGGACGACTTCGCCACCCTCTCCCGGCGAGGTCTCCCCCTCCGGGGCGGGACTTACATCTAAACCGCGCCATGCTCAGCGACCAAGGGTCGCCTTACGTGGGTCGTTTGGCCCGCGGCTGGCATCGACTACCGGGGAGCGACTCCCCGGGCAACCACAGACCCGAACCCGAGCCCGTCGCCGAGTATATCGGCGCCCACGCGCCCGGAGAGCGCTCGGGCGGCCGTGAGCACGAAGACGGCCGGCGCGCCGCCCGAGACGAGCGCGCCGGCGCATGCGGCCGCGGTCGCCCCGGTCAGTTAGGATGTGGATCAAGAGCTGACGGTCCTCCGGTAGGAGCTTCCCGCCCGGCGGACCCGCGCGCACGACCGCATGCTCAAAACCCTGTCACCGCTGGCCGCACGCCTGAAGGCCGGGGGGTTCCCTGTTGCCCCCCTCTTTCTCTGGCCGGCTGCGGTGATCTACGATTGGGCGGCAGGAGGCGACTGGAACCGGATTGTCCGGAAGGCGGGGATCACCGACGGCGACCTGGCCATGCTGATCATGCGGACGGC